>NZ_JAKUMF010000001.1:178264-976750 GCF_029991385.1 Cobetia sp. BMC6 | reverse complement strand
CCTTCGCTGCTTGCTGGGGCGCCAGACCCGGCAGGGTTGGAGCCTGAGCCGGATGCGTGAACAGGTGCTCAAGGTGGCGGCGACGCTCTCGCTGCACGCTCGGCGCATCACCGTTCACCTCGGCGATGCGGCTGATAAATGGTGGCCTGCCTTGCTGAAGGGGCTGCCGAAGCTGACCGCGCTCAGCTGACGTTCGGCGCAACCACCATAGCTTCAAGAATCGAGCGACCGCAGCGACGGTCGACAATGACGGCTGCTTTAACGGCGTGATTAATTCCTGAACGTTATATAGATACGACAGAAGAGCAGCATTTGGGCATGATTCAGCGGGCCGTTACGGCGTAGATAGCGCCCCTGGTGCGAGAACCCAACGGCCAGCCACTTCAAGCCGCCCGATCAGGGCACTCGTGAATAAGGCGGGTTAACGGGAAGGCCATCTCTGCAAGGAACGTAGAAACAGAACACCCCACTGATCGCGGATCAGTGGGGTGTCTTGGCGAGTGTCAGCAGATCAGAAACTCAGATGCCGCCGCTCATTCCCAGGCGGGGAACGGGTCTGGCAGATCACGCCAGGCTTCCTTCCCCGCCAACAGCGTAGCGTCATCGAGCAGACACTCGTCCAGCGCCTGGCGGATACGGGCTTCATCCAGGTTCTGACCGATGAATACCAGCTCCTGGCGCATGTCACCGAACGGCTCCTGCCACTTTTCCCGGATCGACGCCAGATACTCGGGGTCTTCTGGCCATTCGACCTCAGGTACTGCCTTCCAGAACATGCCGCCGAACCCGTAGTGCGCGATGCCACCGGCCTGGTTCCACTGCCCGGCAAACTGCGGCCGCGTGGCCAGCCAGAAGAAGCCCTTGGAGCGCAGCAGCTTGCCACCGAACCAGTCACCGTGGAGCAACTGGTGGAATTTCTCGGGATGGAACGGCACGCGCGCATGGTAGGAGAAGCTCGAGATGCCATATTCCTCGGTCTCCGGCATGTGCTCGCCGCGCATCTCCTTCAGCCAGCCCGATGCCTGTTGCGCGCGATCGAAGCTGAAGCGGCCAGTGTCCAGCACCTTGGAAAGCGGCACGGCGCCCTTCGTCATAGGCAGAATCTCGGCCTCCGGGTTGAGCGAGCGCAGCACCGCGCTCAGCTCGGCAAGCTGTGAGGCATCGAGCAGGTCCGTCTTGCTGATCAACAGCACATCACAGAATTCGATCTGATCGACCAGCAGATCCGCGACATTGCGCTCATCGTCTTCGCCGAGGCTTTCCCCCGCTTCGGCCAGTGACTGCGCCTTGCGATACTGGGTGAGGAAGTTGGCGCCATCCACGACAGTGACCATGGTGTCGAGACGCGCGACACTGGAGAGGCACTGGCCGTCTTCGTCCTCGAAGGTGAAGGTTTCCGCCACCGGCAGCGGCTCGGAAATGCCGGTGGATTCGATCACCAGGCAATCGAAGCGCCCTTCCTCGGCCAGTCGCCGCACCTCGATGAGCAGGTCTTCACGCAGCGTGCAGCAGATGCAGCCATTGCTCATCTCGACCAGCTGCTCCTCGGCACGATTGAGCGTCACCTCGTTGTCCGCACCGGGTGCGCCACGCACCATGGCGGCATCGATGTTGACCTCGCTCATGTCATTGACGATCACCGCCACTCGACGCCCTTCGCGGTTGGCAAGGATGTGATTGAGCAGCGTCGTCTTGCCGGCGCCCAGAAAGCCGGACAGCACAGTGACTGGCAGAGCCGGAGGCAGTGAATCGGGCCTGTCAGGAGAGGAAGTCGATTGCAGAGTTGTCATCAGTCATTGCCTTGGATTCATGAGGGGGCATCACGCCGAATCACGTGCTGCATGACGCCCATGAGGGCTTGTCTCACAGAGCCCTTGTCAGAGCCCTTGTCGGAGTCCTTGACTGAGGGATTGCATCAGCAAGCACGATTGCGCGGCAGGTCGAGGAATGTGCCATCATCCACTCGACCCCCAAAATGATACGTTATAACATTTCTGAAAAGCAATCCCTTACCCCCTTCCTCCAGAAGACAAAAACGCCCCGCTGGCTTGCCAGCGGGGCGTGAAGTGGTGCAATCAGCGGTGCGTTTTTGGCCGCGTGCAACTCTCAGATGACGATCAGACCGCCATCATGACGGCAGAGGCCATCACCGCCCCACCCACCAGACGGGAGGCGATGGCAGGCACCCCCATCAGGCGCTGGCCGATAGCACGGCCCAGCAACGCCAGAGCCAGCGTCGCGACCACGAAGCCCGCCATGTAGCCCGCGGCGCTGCCAGCCGCCGGCATTTCCAGCGCATGGGCGAAGCCGTGGCAGGCCATGAAGCCGGCGACCATCACGGCGCCAGCCAGGGTCGGCAGACGCAGCAGCAGCGCCACCAGCGCACCGGAGGCCAGCACCGAGAGCAGAATGCCCTGCTCGGCGATCAGCGCATGCAGCGCCTGCCCACCGCTGAGCAGCGCGATGCCCGCCCCCGCCAGCATGCCGACGACCATCAACAGCGGCGTGGCAAGCGTCAAGGCTCGCGACTGACGCGCACTCCAGATGCCGATGGCCAGCATGGCCAGCAGGTGATCCAGCCCGGTGAAGGGATGCGTCAGGCCGGCCATCAGTCCCTGGGCATCATGACCGGGGTGTGCAGAAGCCGAGGTCGCCACCAGCAACAGAGAGGTGGCCAGCAGTGCGGAGTGAGAACGCTTCATGTGTCATTCCTGAACAAGATGATGATGAATCCCCCCCGCCCCCCGTGGTGAGACGAATGCCGGGAGACAATGAATCCTAAGCCAGCGGCAGAAAACGCGGCGCCATCAGGCCTGTGCCGCCAGCTTTTGCGGGCGACGCTCCGGCAGCATGCCGCGATCCAGAATGAAGGCGATGATCTCCTCCAGCCCGACACCGTCATACAGATTGGCGAACACGAAGGGACGCTCGCCGCGCATCTTGCGCGAATCGCGATCCATCACCTCGAGCGAGGCATGCACCTGCTCGGCGATGTCGATCTTGTTGATGATCAGAAGATCCGACTTGGTGATGCCCGGCCCACCCTTGCGCGGAATCTTGTCGCCTGCAGAGACATCGATCACATAGAGGGTGAGATCGGAAAGCTCGGGGCTGAAGGTCGCGGACAGGTTGTCGCCGCCGGATTCCACCAGCACCAGCTCCATGTCCGGGTGTCGCGCCTGCAGATCATCGATGGCGGCCAGATTCATCGAGGCATCCTCGCGAATCGCGGTATGCGGACAGCCACCGGTCTCGACCCCGAGGATGCGGTCCGCGTCCAGCGCTTCATGGCGCAGCAGGAAATCGGCATCTTCGCGGGTGTAGATGTCATTGGTGACCACCCCGATGTCGTAATGATCCCGCAGGGCCAGACACAGCTGGCGCAGCAGCGCCGTCTTGCCGGAGCCCACCGGCCCACCCACTCCTACGCGTAGACAATGCTTCATGGCAGCTTCCTTTCTCGTGAGATATCAGACATTCATGTCGGTCGGTTCAGGCGCCGCCGCCTCAAGACAGGCGGCCTTGGCTCAACTCCTGAACAGACGGGAATATTGTGTTTCGTGCTGTGCGGAGGCGAGTGCCAGTCCCGGCAATATCGGGCCAAGCTCATCATCCAGACGCGCAAGCGCCTGTGAGACGACCTCCACCACGCGGGGGCGTAGCTGCTCGGTCAGACGTTGGGCAGCGGTATGTCCCAGCGGCATGGCCTTGCAGGCCACCGCCAGCTGATTCTCGAGCCAGGCCCAGGCAAAGCCGATCAAGGTCTGACGCGGTGGCACTCCACGCTGATGCGCCACCCAGGCGAACACCGTGACGTAGCCGGGCGCCTGGGGCATCAGCGCGACTGGCGGTTCGAGCTCGAGACTTCTGAGCAGGCGCAGCAGCGCCGCCCCGAGACGCGCGTCCTCATCGCTGAGTTCGGCGGTTTCACGCGTCGCCTTGAGCCAGCCATCCCACTCGTCGAGCGCCGCTGCATCCCCCTCGGCCCACGCCTGCTGCAGACGCACCAACAGTGGCAGCTCGCAACGGCCAAGCCCGTCTTCCAGCACGCCGTCGATCCACTCGCCAAGCTCCTGCTCCTGAGTGACCCAGCCAAGCTCGAAGGCACTCTCCAGCCCCTGAGACCAGGCAAAGGCGCCGATGGGCAAGGCCGGACTCACCAGCTGCAACAGCCCCAGCAGCGCCAGATCCTCCTGCGCCGGCAGGCCCGCCATAGCATCAGTGCTCATGCGTGTGCTCATGGGCGTGGCTGTGAGAATGGCCGTGGCTGTGCTCATGGGCATGCGCATGGTCGTGAGCATGTGAGTGGCCGTGGCCATGACCGTGTGAGTGAGCATGCCCCTGCCCCGCCTGGGCATAGGCCCCCGGCTCAGGGTCAAAGGGCGCCTCGTGATGGATGAGGGTCGCACCCAGACGCTCGGCCAGCTCTTCCAGCACGTGATCCGGCGGGAAGCGCACCCAGCCGGTTGCGCTCGCTGCTTCGCCCTTTCCTTCAGCATCAGCGTCAGGCGTCTGCATGCCGATGGCGAGCTGCACATGGCGATTGCCCAGGTGATAGCAGAGCGCGGCCATCGGGCGCCCGGCGGCGATGTGGGCAGTCACTACCGGCTCATCCGCGGCGCGGATGCGGATCACCTCACCCTCGCGCGAGGCCAGCCGATCGCCGTCACGCAGTACCGGGCCGCGATCCAGAAACAGGCCGACCTCGCGCCCGCCGTCGGTGGTGGCTCGCAGGCGCCCGCGGATGCGCAGTTCCAGCGGCAGGGTCAGGGTGTCGAGAAGCTCGGCATCGGTGTGAGCGCTCGCTGGGTCGCCTGAACCACTGGCGTCTGGCAGGCGATGTATCAGTTCCATCATGGCGTCAATCTCGAATAGGGAATCAGAACAGGCACTTGAAACAGGCCTTCAGAACAGGTGATAGCGCTGGGCCAGCGGCAGCTCGCTGGCAGGCTCACAGGTCAGCAGCTCACCGTCGGCGAAGACTTCGTAGGTCTCGGGGTCGACCTTGAGCTCCGGGCAGGCGTCATTGAGTTTCATGTCGCACTTGCGCACCTGACGCACGTCGCGGCAGGCGGACAGCGGGCTGTCGAGCCCGAGCGCCTCCCCGACACCAGCCTTGAGCGCCGCCTGGGAGACGAATGTCAGGCGCGTGGCGCTGGCTGCCTTGCCGAAGGCACCGAACATCGGGCGGTAATGCACCGGCTGCGGCGTGGGAATCGAGGCATTCGGGTCGCCCATGGGTGCGGCGGCGATCATGCCGCCCTTGAGGATGCACGCCGGTTTGACGCCGAAGAACGCCGGTGACCACAGCACCAGGTCCGCCAGCTTGCCGACTTCAATTGAGCCGACCTCGTGGGCGATGCCGTGGGTGATGGCCGAGTTGATGGTGTACTTGGCGATATAGCGGCGCGCACGGAAGTTGTCGGTGCCGCGCTCGCTGTCCTCTGCCAGCAGGCCGCGCTGTTCGCGCATCTTGTGCGCTGTCTGCCAGGTACGACAGATCACCTCGCCCACACGGCCCATCGCCTGGGAATCCGAAGACATCATCGAGATGACACCCAGATCGTGCAGGATGTCCTCGGCGGCGATGGTCTCGCGGCGAATGCGCGAATCGGCGAAGGCGACGTCCTCGGGAATGCTCGGGTCCAGGTGGTGGCAGACCATCAGCATGTCGAGGTGCTCGTCCACCGTGTTGATGGTGTAGGGGCGCGTCGGGTTGGTGGAGGACGGCAACACGTTGGGCCGCGAGCAGGCGGTGATGATGTCCGGGGCATGGCCGCCACCGGCACCTTCGGTGTGGAAGGTGTGGATGCAGCGGTCCTTGAAGGCCGCCAAGGTGTCCTCGACGAAGCCCGACTCGTTCAGGGTGTCGGTATGGATCGCCACCTGCACGTCATAGGCATCGGCGACGGTCAGACAGTTGTCGATGGAGGCCGGCGACGTGCCCCAGTCCTCATGAAGCTTGAGGCCGATCACGCCGGCCTCGATCTGCTGCTCCAGCCCCTGTGGCAGCGAGGCATTGCCCTTGCCGAGAAAGCCGATGTTCATCGGCAGGCTGTCCACCGCCTGCAGCATCTTGCCGATATGCCACGGCCCCGGCGTACAGGTAGTGGCATTGGTGCCGGTGGCAGGCCCGGTGCCGCCGCCGAGCATGGTGGTGATGCCGCTCATCAGCGCCTCTTCCACCTGCTGAGGGCAGATGAAGTGGATGTGCGGATCGACTCCACCAGCGGTGAGAATCTTGCCCTCACCGGCGATGATCTCGGTGCCCGGGCCGATCACGATATCCACATCGGGCTGGGTGTCGGGGTTGCCCGCCTTACCGATGGCCGCGATGCGCCCGGCCTTGAGGCCGACATCCGCCTTGACGATGCCCCACCAGTCCAGAATCAGCGCATTGGTGATCACGGTATCCATCACGCTCTCATCGGCGCGCTGGCTCTGACCCATGCCATCGCGGATCACCTTGCCACCGCCGAACTTCACTTCTTCCCCGTAGTGGGTGAAATCCTTCTCCACCTCGATCCACAGCGCCGTATCGCCCAGACGCACGCGGTCCCCGGTGGTCGGGCCGTACATGTCGGCATAGGCCTGTCGCGTTATCTTCATGGGTTGCCTCTTGATCCCTGAGCCACAGCTTCTAAGCCAACGCTTCTGAGCTGCAGTTGCTAAGCCGCAATTTCTGAACTGCAGTCGCCAAGTGAGCGCCGAACTGAATGCCTGTCAGCGCCATTGCCTGACGTCTGCCGGAAGGAGCGTCGCTCGCTCAGCGCTGGACACTGCCGTCATCCTTGAGTTGCCCCATCACCTCGCCACGGAAGCCATAGATATGACGGCTGCCGGCGAAGGGGATCAGCGTGACGTCACGCGTCTGCCCCGGCTCGAAGCGAATCGCCGTGCCGGCGGCGATGTCCAGGCGCTGCCCGAGGGCTGCCTCACGATCAAACACCAGCGCCGGATTGGCCTCGGCAAAGTGATAGTGCGAGCCGATCTGGATCGGTCGGTCGCCGGTATTGCCGACCGAGAGCGTGGTGCGCAGGCGGTCCTCGCAGAGAGAGATCTCGCCGTCCGCCACCAGATATTCACCGGGAATCATGATTGCTCGCCTCACACGATGGGGTTGTGAACGGTCACCAGCTTGGTGCCGTCCGGGAAGGTCGCCTCGACCTGCACTTCGGGAATCATCTCGGCGATGCCTTCCATCACGTCGTCACGGGTCAGCACCTCCGCGCCGCGCCCCATCAGCTCGGCCACGCTCAAGCCTTCGCGGGCGCCTTCCAGAATCTCGGCGCTGATCAAGGCGATGGATTCCGGGTAGTTGAGCTTGAGGCCCTTGGCCTTGCGGCGTTCCGCCAGCAGCGCTGCGGTGAACAGCAACAGCTTGTCCTTGTCTCTTGGCGTCAGTTCCATGTCGTGGCTCTTGTGGTTGTCATTCAGTGGGCTTTCGAGATCAGGTCAGCCAGATACGTGGCACCTGTGCCTCAAGCCCCGTCATCAGGGGGCGCAGTAGCTGCCATGCCTGCTGGCACAGCGCCCAGGCCTCGTTGCGTTCATGGCCCAGATAGCGCAGCAGCAACACGCCTTCGCGGCGGGTCACCGCCCAGCGCGGGGAGGCAGGCAATGCCTCACGCAGGGTCTCGATGGCCGCCGCTTCATCCTCGAGCCCGACCGCCCACAGCGTGGCCTGCACACTGCAACCGCCCTGCCCCCAGCGCCCGGTGAAGCGCGGATGCAGCGGGTCCAGCGACTGGCGCTCGATCCACACTGGCTTGCCGTCGCGGGTCAGGCGAAAGCGTTGTTCGAGATGGCCGCTGACGAAGGGCAGCTCACCGACCGGGCGCCCCAGTGCCAGCACTTCCCAGCCCAGACAGCGCGCAGAGCCGGCAAGCTCGAGGGTAGTGGTCTGCTCACCGCGCGAGCCATTGAAGGCCAGCGTCTCCTGAGGCAGCCATTCCAGGGTGGCCCCGTCGGCGACCTTGAGATGCGTATGCTGGCCCCAGGCCACGCCATTGCGATCCGCCTTGTAGAGCTTGGCCGCCGCCGGCGTGGTCAACAGCACATGCGCGCCCTCCTCCACCTCGGCCTCGATCTGCAGCGCATCGCCGCTGACCAGCCCACCGGGGGGATGCAGCAGATAGACGTGGCAGCAGCCGTGGCGGCCTTCGGGGTAGAACGGCCGCTGCACGCGCAGCGGGCCATGATGGCGTCTGCGCGTCAGGCGGGTGATGGCGCGCCCGCTATCACTGGTGTCTCGGGAGTCAGCCTCGAACCGCAGCGCCAGCGCGGCCTGCCACTGGCGCTGGTCATCGAAGCGGTGGCCGGAGGCATTGGCCTCACTGCGCACGGCATCCGTCGCGCCGTCAGCGGGAATCACGCATCGGATCGTCATACGGTCAGGTGCTGCTTGATCAGTTCATCGGACAGCGCCGCGATCTCGCCTTCGGCCACCCGGCGGCCGCGATCCATGATCACGAAGCGATCAGCGTACTTGCGCGCGAAGGGCAGCTTCTGCTCGACCAGCAGCACCGTCAGGCCGTCTTCATTGATCAGGCGACGGATGACCTCGCCGATCTGGGCGACGATATTGGGCTGGATGCCCTCACCGGGCTCATCGAGAATCAACAGGCGCGGTTCGATCACCAGCGCGCGGCCGATGGCGAGCTGTTGCTGCTGGCCGCCTGAGAGGTCGCCCCCGCGGCGATGACGCATCTCCTTGAGCACGGGAAACAGCTCATAGATGCGATCGGGAATCTTGCGCATGCCATCGCGGCGCACGGCAAGCCCGGTGCGCAGATTCTCTTCCACCGTCATCATCGGGAAGATCTGCCGCCCCTGGGGGACGTAGCCGACACCCAGCCGCGCGCGCTCCTCGAGCTTGCGCCGCGTCAGATCAAGCGGCTCATTGCTGCTGGCATCGCGACCGGAGTCGCTGCCACTGGCATCGCCATCGGCGCGGTACAGAAGCTTGCCGTCACGGACGCTCTCCTCGCCCATGATGCATTTCATCAGCGTGGTCTTGCCGACGCCGTTGCGGCCCATCACGCAGGTGCATTGTCCAATGGGAATCTCCAGCGTCAGGTCCCACAGCGTGTGGCTTTCCCCATAGAACTGGTTGAGCGTGTCGATGGTCAGCAGCGGCGACTCGCCGCTCGGCATCGGTGCCTTGGTGTTCAGCGCTTGCGTCATCCGTCACTCTCTCCCAGGTAGACCTCGACGACTTTCGGGTCGCTCGATACCGCATCCATGCTGCCTTCCGCCAACACCGCGCCCTGATGCAATACCGTGACCTTGCGCGCGATGGAGCGCACGAAGCCCATGTCGTGCTCGACCACCACCACCGACTGGCGTCCCGCCAGGCTGGTCAGCAGCTCCGCGGTGCGCTCCATCTCCTGCTCGGTCATGCCGGCCACCGGCTCGTCGACCAGCAGCAGCCGCGGCTTCTGCATCAGCAGCATGCCGATCTCCAGCCACTGCTTCTGGCCGTGGGACAGGATGCCCGCCTCGCGCGCATGCCACTCCTTGAGGTGAATCGTCTCGAGCACCTCCTCGATCCTGGCGCGGGTCTCACCGCTCATGCGCGCGGCCAGCGTCGGAAAGATGCGCTTGTCGGTGGCCATGGCCAGTTCGAGATTCTCGAACACGCTGAGCGCCTCGAAGACGGTGGGCTTCTGGAACTTGCGCCCGATGCCGAGGGTGGCGATCTCGGGCTCGCTCATGCGCAGAAGATCGTGACGGCTGCCGAACCACACCGAGCCACTGTCGGGGCGCGTCTTGCCGGTGATGATGTCCATCATCGTGGTCTTGCCCGCGCCGTTGGGGCCGATGATGCAGCGCAGCTCGCCATCGTCGATGGTCAGGTTGAGGTCATTGATCGCCTTGAAGCCATCGAAGCTGACACTGACATCCTCCAGATAGAGGATCGGCCCGTGGGTCACGTCCACCGGCGAGATGCGCGGGGTCAGGAAGTCGAACACGCGGTCACGCGTGGCCATCTCTTTCAACAGGCTCATGCGGTGGCCTCCTCGATGGGACGGGAACCGGATGCCGATTCGGACGGCGGTTCGGTCTTGGCCGCGGACGACTGCGAGCGGCTGCCCCAGCCACGCTGGGCGGAGAGGCCAGCGATGCCCTTGGGCAGCAGCACGGTGACCAGCACGAACAGGCCGCCGAGGGCGAACAGCCAAGCGTCCGGCATGATGCCGGTGAACACCGTCTTGGCGTAGTTGACGATCAGCGCGCCCAGCACGGCGCCGTAGAGCGTCGCGCGGCCACCCAGCGCCACCCACACCACCACCTCGATGGAGAACAGCGGCGAGAACTCGCCGGGATTGATGATGCCGACCTGCGGCACGTACAGCGCTCCCGCGACCCCGGCCAGCATCGCCGAGACCACGAAGATGAACAGCTGGACACGTTCGACGCGGTAGCCCAGGAAGCGCGTGCGCGCCTCGGCGTCGCGGCAGGCGATGCTCAGCCGCCCCAGCTTGGAGCCGACGATGCCACGACACAGCAGATAGCCGATCCCCAGCGCCACACCACTGGCGATGAACAGCGCGATGCGCACCGCATCCGTGCGCAGATCGAAGCCGAGAATGTCCTTGAAGTCGGTCAGGCCGTTGTTACCTCCGAAGCCCATCTCGTTGCGGAAGAACGCCAGCATCAAGGCGAAGGTCAGCGCCTGGGTGATGATCGAGAGATAGACGCCGGTGACGCGGGAGCGGAAGGCCAGGAAGCCGAACACCAGCGCCAGCAGCCCCGGCGCCAGCAGCACCATCAGGAAGGCGAAGCCGGGCATGTCGAAGCCCTGCCAGAACCACGGCAGCTCCTGCCAGTTGAGGAAGACCATGAAGTCCGGCAGCTCCGGATTGCCATAGACGCCGCGGTCACCGATCTCGCGCATCAGATACATGCCCATGGCGTAACCGCCCAGCGCGAAGAAGGCGCCGTGACCCAGGCTGAGAATGCCCAGGTAGCCCCAGACGAGATCCACCGCCACCGCCAGCAGCGCGTAGCACAGGTATTTGCCCAGCAGGGTGACGGTGAAGGTGCTGACATGCAGCGGATGCCCCTCGGGCAGCAGCACATGCAGCAGCGTGATGGCGAGCACCGACAGCGTCAGCACCGCGAGGAATATCTGGGTGGAGCGCTCCGTAAAGGGGCGAGCCAGCCAGGAACGTGAATCAGGCATGGATCAACCCTCCGCGGCGCGGCCCTTTTGCGGGAAGAGTCCCCGCGGGCGCTTTTGAATGAACAGGATGATGAAGACCAGCACCACGATCTTGGCGAGAACCGCTCCCGCCCAGGGCTCGAGAAACTGATTGAGCAGCCCCAGCGACATGCCGGCCACCAGCGTGCCCCACAGATTGCCGACCCCGCCGAACACCACGACCATGAAAGAATCGATGATGTAGTTCTGGCCCAGGTTCGGCCCGACGTTGGTGATCTGGGAGAGCGCGACACCGGCAAGGCCAGCCACGCCGGAGCCGAGCGCGAAGGTCATGATGTCGACGCGGGTCGCCTTGATGCCCATCGAGCGCGCCATGGCACGGTTCTGGGTCACCGCACGTACTTCAAGACCGAGCCGGGTGCGGCGCATGATCAGCATCAGACCAGCGAACACGAACAGCGCGAAGCCGATGATGTAGAGGCGATTGAGCGTCAGTGACAGCGCCTCATTGATCATCAGTGAGCCACTCATCCACTCCGGCGTGACCACGATGCGATTCAGGGGCGAGATGGTGGTACGCACCAGCTGCTGCAGGATCAGGCTGATGCCGAAGGTGGCCAGCAAGGTCTCAAGCGGACGCCCCTTGAGGTGCTGGATGACGCTGCGCTCGATGATCACCCCCACCGCCGCCGCGACCAGAAAGCCCGCCGGAATCGACAGCAGCAGCGCCAGCCCCGGCTGCCCCGGCAATAGCTGCTGCATGCCCCAGGTGGTGTAGGCACCCAGCATGATCAGTTCACCATGCGCCATGTTGATCACGCCCATGACACCGAAGGTAATGGCAAGGCCGATGGCGGCCAGTACCAGTACCGAACCCAGCGAGAGGCCGAAGTAGAGCGTCTCGAGCCCGCTATTGAGCTGAAGCTTCTGCTCGATACCGGCCAGCGCCACCTTGGCGGCCTGAGCCAGCTGCGGATCATCACTCACCGCGGCGCCATTGATGGCGGCGATCGCGGCGGCGTTCAGGCTGCCGGACAGAGTCTCCAGCGCCGCGGGGTCGCCAGTGGCTTCCAGCTGCTGGATGGCGAGGGCTTCCTTGAGCGTGGCGCGGATAGCGTCATCACCCTCCTGCTCGATCAGGCTCGGCAACCGCTCGGCCATGGCCTCATCGACACTGCCGCGCAAACCGCGCGCAGCCGCGAGTCTGATCTCGGCATCCGGGGAAGACAGGTCGATCATCGAGAGCACGCCATCGATATGCCCACGCAGCGAGTTGTTGCTGCGCAGGGTCTTGAGTTCGCGGCGCGAGACCTTGCCCGCCGATTCTCCCGACAGGGCGTCGGAAACGGCCCACTCACGGCCGCGATTGTTGTCGATGATCAAGAAGCGCTCGGCGTCCTTGAGGCGAGCCAGCTTGCTGGCGGAAAAGGCTTCCAGCCAGCCACGTGCACGCGCATCGCCGCTCATGGCGATCTCATCGATCACGGCCGGCTTGGCCGGGTTGCGTGCCTCGGCAAGCTGGGTCAACAGGGATTGGGCAGCGCCGTCAGACAGGCGCGCAGACTGCCCAGTCGCGGACTCGGGCTGGGCAGCGACAAACAGGGGGAATGAAAGAAGACAGACCAGCAGCATCCACTGCCAGTACCAGCGGAACATCGTTGCAACGGAGATAGACATCAAGAAGGCCATCCATGGTGAACGCACAAAGGCGTCATCAGTCTCCAAAGGCATCGTGGCTTTGGAGACTGACACTCAACGAGGCGGCAAGCAGGTGAGCCAGCACGCCGCCTCGCTCTCAGAACGTGCTACGCATCATTGCGCCGCAACGCTCTGTTGAGCCCCACAGGAATGGGTCACGACATTGTAGTTGCCGCATTCCATCGGCTTGCGCCAGTCACTGATCAGGTCCCTGGAACCTTCCAGATAGTCCGACCAGGCATCGCCTGCCACGGTGGACGGGGTCTGCCAGACGACGGAGAACTGGCCGTTGTCCTGGATCTCCCCGATCAGCACCGGCTTGGTGATGTGATGGTTGGGCATCATGGTGGCGTAGCCGCCGGTCAGGTTGGGAACGGATACGCCGATGATGGCGTCCTTGACCGCGTCGACCTCGACACTGCCCGCCTTGCGAGCGGCTTCCATCCACATGTTGAAGCCGATGTAGTGGGCTTCCATCGGGTCGTTGGTGACCGCATCTTCCTTGCCGGTGTAATCGATCCACTCATCGATGAAGTCGTAGTTGGTGTCGCTGTCCACGCTCATGAAGTAGTTCCAGGCGGCCAGGTGGCCGACCAGCGGCGCAGTATCGATGCCCGAGAGTTCCTGCTCGCCCACCGAGAAGGCCACCACCGGGATGTCCTCGGCATTGATGCCCTGGTTGGCCAGCTCACGATAGAACGGCACGTTGGCATCGCCATTGATGGTGGACACCACGGCCGTCTTCTTGCCGGCACTGCCGAAGGACTTGATGTCCGAGACGATGGACTGCCAGTTGGAATGGCCGAAGGGGGTGTAATTGACCATCACATCCGCGTCCGCCACGCCCTTCGACTTGAGGTAGGCCGCCAGGATCTTGTTGGTGGTTCGCGGATAGACATAATCCGTGCCCGCCAGCACCCAGCGCTCCACGCCCACGTCGTTCATCAGATAATCCACTGCCGGAATCGCCTGCTGATTGGGCGCCGCTCCTGTGTAGAAGACGTTCTCCGAGGACTCCTCGCCCTCATACTGCACCGGATAGAACAGCAGGCCGTTGAGCTCCTCGACCACCGGCAGCACCGACTTGCGCGAGACGGATGTCCAGTTGCCGAAGATCACGTCGACCTTGTCCTGCGCCAACAGCTCACGCGCCTTCTCGGCGAACAGCGGCCAGTTGGAAGCCGGATCGACCACGACAGGCTCCAGCTTGCGTCCCAGCAGCCCACCGTTCTCGTTCTGCTTCTCGATCAGCATCAACATGGTGTCTTTCAGTGTCGATTCACTGATCGCCATGGTGCCGGACAGTGAATGCAGGATGCCGACCTTGATCGGCCCTTCTTCTGCCTGGGCGACATTGGCCAGCGAGAAACCGACACAGGCGGATAGCATTGCGGCAGCGATTTTCTTGTTCACGACATTCCCTCGTGTCTTGTTGTACTTGTTGTCCCGATTGAAGTAGTGCAATCGATGTGCCAGCCCGTGATCAAGCGCACCCGTATAGGGGAATCACCCTCGTAACGCGTTGTCTGGAGAGATGCACACATACCTTAAGTGCACCGAAACAGAGCAACAAAATCTCCTTCATGTAGAAAGCGCACCAACATGGTGAGCTTTCTACAAACACCTCATATAAGCCTCTGTTTCACAGTGCTTCTTAGACTGGTTTTATATTGTTGCGTACTGGTGCATATCGCATTCGACAGACTTTCCGTCCACATGATGTCTCTGCGAAATCAACCCCTTTTTAACAGCCCTTCCCCTCTCTATGAGGACAGCGACTTCTGACATACAGACTGCAGGAGTGCGGCCGTCAGGCCGTTGCAGATCGCCTTCCCTGAAGCACGAAGCCCGATAGCGTAGGTGGGACTTGCGAACAACAGCGCAAGTCACAGGCGTCACAGCGTCGACGCCCCACACTACTGATCAACCGAGGTGCTTCATGACCATCCCATTGCCATACCGGTATTCATCCAGGCGTGAAAACGCCCCGTGCTGGATAACACCCTCTGACTTCGATGGATTGACACCATCAGGAGGTGAGCATGTCGCTTGAAAAGGAACCGGGACGCTTACCGAGCGAAGTCACGCCATGGCTCGGGAAAGAGCAGAGCCATGAGCTGACAGGCAACATGCAATTGTCACGCGCCGCGAGACGGCTACTGGCTGACAGCATGGCAAAGAACACCATCCTGGCATTTCGATCAGATATCCGGGGCTTCTTGAAAGCCGGCTACTCACTCCCCGCCACTTCCCATCAGGTCGCCAACTATCTGGCGGAGATGCATGCCAAAGGACGCAAGCCTGCCACGATTTCTCGTCACGCCAGCTCGCTGGGTACCTGGCATGTCTATATGCAGTTGCCCTCGCCCACGCTGAGCCTGGAAGTGAAAGGGGTATTGAAGGGGATTCATCGCAAGAGTGATGGACGACAGCGCCAGGCCCCCGCTTTGCGGCTCCATCATTTGCAACAGCTGTTGCAAGCTCTGGACCTAGATGCTCCCCGAGATCTACGTGATGCCAGCATGTTCTGCCTGTGCTTCTACGGGGCGTTTCGCGCAAGTGAGGTCGTCGCGCTCTACCGAGAGGATATCGAATGGCGTGATGCCGGTATCGTGATCACGTTGCGCCACAGCAAAACCAATCAAAGCGGACGGATCGAACAGAAGACGCTCCCCCGCAATCCAGCCGGCGGGCGTTGCTGCCCAGTGACGTTACTGGAGGCTTGGCTTGCCTGGAGTGGCATTCGTCGAGGTGCACTATATCGCTCCATCGATCAGGCAGATCGAGTGGGGGCCGGCAGAATGCACCCCGTCACGTTCGGCAATCTACTCAAGAAGGCGTTACAGCGCGCCAACCTCAGTGCAGAAAAGTTCACCACCCACAGCTTTCGTGCCGGCTTCATTACCGAAGCGCATCTTCGTGGGAAAAGCGATCAACAGATAAAGCGCATCAGCGGGCATCGTGATCAGAAGACTTTCGAACGCTACATTCGACTGGCGGATGACATGCATGACCCGGGCAATGACATCTTTTGATAGCTCGCACCCTGAAAGGCGCTGCCAAGGACGGCAGCACTTCCAGCGGGGTCGATGAGATGATATTTATCCTACTATAAGGATGAGATAATTAATAAGACGCAAGGGAGAGCTCATGACCGATACCTACACGCCCCTGCCTGAGGCTGAGTTTTCCATCTCAGGCAAGATACGGAATCTTTCACGACGCTCTCTTGGCGATCTCATCTCCCTTCCGCCTCCACGCAAAGGCAAGGCCCCTTCATACAAGGGCCTGCTGCTCAGCCACCTCCCCATCGTGCTTGTCGGTGCCCAGGGCCACACCGAGCTGCTCACCCATGGCATGCTCCTGCGACAACTCAGAGAGTCACCTCTCGAGAACTTCCGTTCCCTCAAGGTGTTTGAGGTGGACCGTGAAGGTCTCACCTACGAGGAGCTGGAGGTGTTGCGCTATCTGTCAGAGGTGCTACCTCAGGAGCTTTTCAACACCTCACACGTGATGGAAGCCCGTGCATTCATCAAGCAGCTCAATGAGAAGCCTGGGCTGGAAGAGAAGTTGGCCCGTATCGTGTTCGGGTTATCGAAACCCACCCTGGATATCAAGAGTCTCATGATCCTGACCCAGGGCCGCTGGGCGAAGAGCACACTGCAACGTGCCCACAGCCCCAAAGGCCAGCGGAGTCTCGACGATGATCGCGGAGCCTCAGAGCCACTCTCCCCCGAGACAAGCAAGGACAACGAGGCACAAAAAGCGGCGCCAACATCAGTGCCCCTCACTCCCCCAGCGCCCAAGCCGATTCCATCCGCTCGGTACCAATCAGCATCGGGCTCCGCCCCAGACACCACGAGGCCAGCCACCTCACCCACTCGCAGGTCCCATGTAGCACAAAGGGTTGACGACCTGTTTGGCGATCTATTGGACGAGGAAGGGAGTCCTCCTCATGATGGATGATACTCCCGAAAGCAAGACATGGCTCCCCGAAACCATCCTTCATCAGTGGGAAGAACAACTAGATGACGTGGTATTGTCGGCTTCGGAGGAAACGCGCTTATGGCCGTTTCTTCACTGTAATCTTCCCCCATGTAGTCAGGCGGATCTCTGGATATCCGCTCATATTCAGGCAGCGGATGACAATGATCCTGAGTTGCTCGACCTCATCAACAAACTCCTGAGGATACTCCCTCTTGCGCCGGGACCATTACAGGCGATTCGTCAGAGCCACCCACTGCATAGCCAGCTGACCTTTCCCGATAAATTCGCTCCCTCCATGGTGCGAGCCAATATCGCAAACCAGGCAATACAGCTCGCGCGCCATGGCACGACCTCAACACACGCTTTCGAACTCTTGCCAAGCAATGGCGAGCCATCCCCCATCGAGCACAATCGCCGATTGATTCGTCTTGCCTTGCGCGACATGGCCGGCTATCACTCGGGGCCTTCTGTCGATTGCAATCTCTATTACCAGCATTTATCGACCCTACATGTCGCATTGAAGTACATGCTGCCACTTTGGCAGCACCCGATCGCGTGGCATCGTTCTGCCAATCTCTCGTTACTCAGCGCCTGTAAACATATCCCGTGGCTGAAAAACGGCAACCCAAGACTGTATGACCAATTGCAGCAGGCCCAGGAATTGCTCTCCGGTTACCTGCCCATCGGAACTCGTCGCGCGCCCTACGCGAAGCGGCTCCCACAACGCTCCGTCTTTTTTCATGACTCATTCAAGCGCGACTTTTCATCGGTTGCCTCCAGTCCTGAACTATCTGAGACACTCGTTACCGCACGACTCTCGGACGACAACGAGGACGTTGACACCAGTCTCGAACCAGACAAGATCTCTCAGCCACAAGAAGAAGTGGAAGCGCCCTTTCATCACAAGGGAGATACCCTGTTGACACCGCAAGATTGCAGGGTGATCGCGCGCAAACGCCAGCAAACCTCTATCGCACAGAGCCTGGGAAGTCTGTCGAATTTCGCCACCACTCAAGGGCAGATCCGAAGAATACTGACATTACCTTTCCCGCCTGATGCCAGACTGCTGGTGCAGCTTGTGCTCGCAACAGGTATTGCCCCCGAACGTCTCAGTCAGCTCCGTGTGACGGGTGTCGAGCAGGAGGCACTGCTCTGCACTGCGACGGTGTCGCGGAATCAATCACTGCAGTGGGTCCCCGATAGCAACACACTCTACGTTCCTGTCATTCATGCACCGTCACAAAGCCCACCCCTGCCTCTTCGCCTACCGGACGCCCTCGCGATACCCCTCAATCAATTGAGCGAAGCGACAACTCAGCCTCTGACCAAGAGTCTGGCGGTGCTCAACCGCCAGCTGAGGCAACATATGGCAACGCACACAGGCACGACTCCCACGGCCCAGCGCGTGGCCAGAGCCGCACGGCTTCATCTTCTCGGCATGGCGAAGACCGATATCGAAGCGGAGTGGCTTCACGGGGAGCTCAGCCTGAAAACAGCAGCGCCTGCCGCTTACCGCAAGACGTCCCTACGTGAACTGCAGCGTCTCATGAACACGTCGCTGGGGTGGTGGGAGATCACGACACCGATTAACGCGACCCTGCCTCCCAGGAATGCACACGCCATCACGACCTTGGGCTCGAGCATGACACTTTCGCTCCACACTGCCAGGGTGGCACTGAAGGGCTTGCATGATCTGGCCCAAAAGGGTCTTTCCGACTTTCCCATTGCTGCCCGTGGCCGAACCCCTTCACCTGAGGACTGCTCGGCCTTGATCGAGCTCAACAGTGCGCTTTGCTGCTACGTACTCATGGGAGTCCAGCTGACGGTAGGACTTCGTCCACCAGGTGCCACTACGCAAATGTCTCGGCGTGGACGCCTGCTGTGGATCGCTGACAAGGATTCAGGCCTCTACAGAGAAAGCCGGGTCATCCCGTTGCCTCTCCCGGTTTGCCAGAATCTCGATACCCTGCAGGCATGGCAGGCCTCCTGGCGGCAGCACTGGCCACGAAATGGCGGGACCTGGCTGTCATGGCCTGAAGACGAGCAGGCACTGGCCATGTGGTGGTCAAGACGCCAGGCCAGCCTCAATCTGACTGCAAAGCCTTGCCAGCAGACCCACATCCGAGGCTGGATCAGCACACATCATCAAGCGCCGTCACTGACAGCCGCGTCACGCAGTGCACTCGCTACCCTGCTGGCACTTCCCGATAACGCGCCACGTCATTTCGTCGCCCAGACACTCGATGGGCGAATGCAAGCGAACACGCTGGATATGCTGCTGGGCCATGTCAAACGCGGCCAGCAGCGCCATGCCCCCTATGCCAGCAACATCTGCCTACCGCCGGAGATGCAACGCCTCTTGGGGGAGTTGTCCGATGAGTTGCGAATCAAGGTGATACCTCTCAAGGATTTGCCATGAGTAGAGATGGGAAGTTTTACCTTGCACCTACAAGGGAGACGTCAGGAATCCGATCACTGGCCAAGCTCGACCCTGACTTGCACCTAAAGCTCATGAGCACCCACCACATGCAAGAGCTATGGTCGCGCTGGGAGGAACGCCGACTTGATCGAGTCAAAGGCACGCAACGCCAGCAAAGCCTGCACCTGCTGTACTGGATCGAGCGTCACGCCAAGCGCCAACCGGCCAACGATATGCCGGCAGAGGCCGGAAGCATGATGCTGTACCTCAACCATACGCAAGCCAAGGCAATGGTCACGGAACTGATTCGATGGAGAAAGGTGCATCATCGCCGGCCGATAAGGCCCCGTGAAGCTTATCGCGTCATCGGCCGCTTTCTGGAGGAAGTCAACCAAAGCCCGGGAGTCGTGGCAATGCTGCCACAGTGGCCCACACAGGCCCGGCGCAAAAGCGTGCTACCAATGGAGGCCAAAGCTCTGGACCGCGCGACCAGGGTCTTGCCGATCATCCGAGCGCTACGTCAACCCGGGACTGGCTTTCCGCTGTTGCGCGCTGCCGTAGAGCTCGGTGTGCGTGCAGGGTTAGGCCAACAGGTGATTCTGGTCACATTGGCCTGCCTGACGCGTCGTCACTTCGAGAGCGATCGCAACGCCCCCAATGAGTGGGTCTGGATCCCCGCTCACGCGGCACCGTCGACGGTCATGTCGCCTCACATGACGGCCTACCGTCTGCCATTGGAGTCGACACTGACGACTGCGCTCAAGACATTGAGAGCCAGAAAACCCACCACAGCCAAGGACGAGTGGTTATTGGCCGAGAGGCCAGAAGACCAGTCCCTCTCGATTCCCGAACGGATTCGCATCGTCAAGGGTCGCATGAGACAGGAGCTGGCCTCCCTGATCACCACACTGCCCATGACAACCGAGGAACGCCGAAGGCTTAAGCTGACCACCTTGCTGAGCGCATTGCCTCATGCGGCAGTCCTGGGGGGATTGCCCGGCTACTGGGTCAGCCAGTTCAGTCGCTATCCGATTCCCTACAGCAGCGCGCATGGGCTTTATGAGCCCCACTCCTACTTCGCTCGGCTCGAGGCTCCACCGGTCAGCACGGTCATGGCTATTGATTCCGGCTACCATCAGCAGGAACCCATGGCGGATGACGACTCGGCGAGCGCCATGGATCTTTTCGCGACCAAGGCATCAGAAACGAACGCTTCCCCCCACTCAACCGTACTGACACAACCTCCGGGGCAGCGCTTGATGAACCAGGATTCCTGGCCAATCGACTGGCTTCCGTCGGCAAGGCGCATCCTCAAGCAATGGATCGGGGTCATTTCCTCTGATCATCTTCGCAAGACAAGTGACGAAAGGGTCAAGAAGCGTCTGGAGGCGCTGCTGCTCGAGACAAGCAGACGCCTCACAAGACTACTCATGGGCATCCGCCATAGCTACCCGGTCATGGTGCTCTATTGGCTGCATGATCTGCGCGTGACTCGCATGCTGCGCGTCAGTTCACTGCACACCTATCTTTCTCGCAGCTTGCCGATGGCGATGGCGGATTACACCTTGTCGATCGACATTCAGGAGTGGGACAACGACAGTGCCCAGGAAATGTGCTGGTGCGTGCCACGCGATATGGGGTGGTCTGCCAGCACGACACACAGCTTTCTTGGCAATATGGGGCAGCTCATCCGCTTCATGCACAGCATGGGAGTATTGCTGGACGTGGAGCCGCCGATATCAGGCAATCACAAGACCCCCAGCGCCAAACGAATTCATTTCGCCACCCTGAGACAGATGGAAAAGGTACGTACCCATCTTCTCGCAGTACCCGATGCAACACCTGATGCCACCATGCAGTGGCTCAGCATCGCGCTGGGCTTCCACGGGGGGATGCGCGCCAGCGAGGTCTGCGCCCTGACGCTACGGGACATTCGCATCGAATGTCCTCAGGGCACCTTTTCGCTCGAGCAGTGGTTGGAGGACCACTGCCCGGCCGAGCCCACAAAGGCGCTACCTGATACGGGATTCTCACCTCCCTCACCACATGAGAGAGATACCCTGCACGTGAAGTTGCGTGAACTTCTGAAGTCATTGCCGGAGATTGAGTGTCGCGTTTATATTCACGCCGGAAAGACGCCTTCAGCGCGGCGCGTACTTCCCCTGCACCTTCTGACATTCTTCGGCGATATTGAAATGTTGGCAGCATGGTGGGTATATCGACGGCGATGCTTCCCCTCGACAGCCCTCTCTGATATCGCGCTGTTCGGCCCGAGCGAGAGTTGTCAGGCATTCAATCATGCCGGCCTGATCGCTCCGGCAATCGACACTATGCGAAGTGTGCTGGGGAGTGCCATCGATTTTCACTCGTTGCGCCATGCAGCGGTCAGTTGGTGGCTGATTCGTCTTGAGGCGGCGCAGAACCGTGACATACTCGACGACTTGCAGGAGCACGGCTCCTGGGGACTGCAAAAAGTGCCCCTGAAACGCTTTCTGAAGGGGGTTCGAGGCTATGCCGGACAGGACAGTCAGGATCGCGGCATGTTGTTGTATCAACTTGCCGTCTGGATCGGCCACCGCACCCCGGAACAGACATTGACGCACTATGCCCATAGTCTGGAATACCTGCACCGGCAGGCCATGCGGCGCGCCAGTGAGTACACCCGGGCGATCACACCCTGGGTAGCCCCAGTAACATGAGGTGCCATGGCCTGACTCAACGCCTCTCCCCCCCAATAGGCAACCGCCTTGCCATGCCCCAACGGGGGGGGCCATATCGGGATCACACCGGAGCAAACAACAAGGCCAGATCCTCCTCATCAAACAGGGGCCCCTCCTCCTGACGCCCGCTTCCCCCTTCCAGTACTGATGCGGCAAGATCCGCCTTGCGAGACTGCAGCTCCAGGATGCGTTCCTCAACAGTTCCTGCACAAACCAGCTTGTAGACAAACACCGGATTCGTCTGGCCCATTCGATGAGCACGCCCGGTGGCTTGGGCCTCTACGGCAGGATTCCACCAGGGGTCGTAGTGGATGACCGTATCTGCCGTCGTGAGATTGAGCCCAGTCCCCCCTGCCTTGAGGCTGATCAGGAATACGGGTACCTCGCCACGCTGAAATTGCGCCACACGCTCGGTTCGCACTGCCCCGGGCGTCTGCCCTGTGAGAGTCAAGTGAGAAATCCCCTCCCGCTCCAGTGCTCCCCCGATCAATTCAAGCATTTCCGTAAATTGCGAGAAGATGAGGATACGCCGACCGTCCTCGACCAACGATGGCAACAGTTCACGTAGCGCCTCCAGTTTGGCTGAGCGCTGAACCGTCGCCGCACTTTGATGTTTGACAAGCCGTGGGTCACAGCACACCTGGCGTAATTTCAACAGCGCATCTAGCATCACGATGCCGGAGGCTGCCAGCCCGCGTGTCTCGATCGCCTCCTTGACCCGTTGATGCTGTGTCAGTCGAAGACTCTCATAAAGCTCTCGCTGTGCACCGGTCAGCGTGACGTCTCGCTGAGTCTCCGTCTTGTCCGGCAATTCATTGAGGACTTGCTGTTTGGTACGCCGGAGGATGAGTGGCGAGATACGACGAGAAAGTCGCTGACTCACAGCGTCGTCAGCATGTTTCTCGATAGGGGTACGAAAATGCCGACCAAACCACTGCTGGCTTCCCAAGGCGCCTGGTGCAGCAACATCCAATTGCGCCCATAACTCACCCAGGTGGTTTTCCAATGGCGTTCCGGTCATCGCGATCATGCGATCTGCATTGAGCCTGCGTACGGTACGCGCGGTCTGACTGGCAGCATTCTTGATGGCTTGGGCCTCATCCAGTACCACGATACCGAAGTGCTGCTCGCACAGATGCTCGATATCTCGCACCAGAAGGGGGTAAGTCGTGATGACAAGATCTACATTGGCGACAGCAGTATCGATCTGCTCACGACGGCTGGCCTTGGCTCCCTGAAGCGCCAGCACGCTCAGTGTCGGCGCAAATCGAGCCGCTTCGGCGCACCAGTTACCGACGAGACTCGTCGGGGCCACCACCATGACAGGCCCACGCAGTCCCCCTCGCGAACGCTCATCGAGCACGTGTGCAAGGATCTGAATGGTTTTTCCAAGCCCCATGTCATCGGCCAGAATACCGCCAGTACTCAACTCCGAGAGGAATCGCAACCAGGCTAGTCCTCGCGCCTGATAATCGCGCAATTCACCCTGGAAACCGTCAGGGGCTGGCAATTTATCAGGAAGCTCACGCAATCGTTGGGCAAGGGCCACGGCATCCTCTCGCCCCACCCAGCGCTCATGATCTGCCAAGGGGGCCAGCTGATCGATGGAGGTCAATGGCACACGAAGTGCGCTTGTGGGTGCCTCGCTATCGTGAAGCCAGTCCATCAAGGGAGCCAACCAGGCACGTAGCTTGGCAAGTGGAAGCACCAGCCGACGGTTATCCGGCAGGTGTACTACCCAGCTTGCCCCCGCTTCCTCATCCTCCTCCGGCGTCAACGGAAAGTCTTCGCGCTGAATGAGTTGACGCAGAATGGGGAGCAGATTGAAGGATTCATTCTCCACCTCAACGCCCAACGCAAGATCGAACCAGCCGTTCTCGGCGGACTCGAGCGCTCCATACCAGTTGTCTGGCGATAGATATTCGGGCTCTTGCGGGAAGTCGTCACTGAACTCGACCACACATCCCGCCTGACGTAATTGCAGGATCATGTCCCACCATTCCTCAGGAGCAGAAAGACAGGTCCTCCATTCCGCCGCATTTTCTGGCACCTGCCTATCTATCGGCAGCAGCAAGCTCCACGAGGGCAACTCCAACCCATCCGGTACATCGTGGTGCGCGGCGAGTTCTTCCAACGTGACCATGCCTGGCGGAATGGCGCGAATCAGCGCGATTTCCGCCTGTTGATCACGTGGTATCGTCAAACGCTGCCCATCGCGCAGCCCCTGGGCCACCTCTCCCTCCTCTGGGGGTATCTCGATACCGGCATAGCTCAGGCTCACGACACCAGCGCCCAACCGAATAGGAGTTTCGTTCCAGACGTGGCGGCGCGTTGGCAGACGTGCCTGTGCGACACACATGGTGATCTTCAGCTTGGGTTTCACATCCTCGAGCGTTGTTTCCACGAGGGTTCTCGGAGAGGGGACTTGGGCTGCCAGCCCCGAGACATTCTGGAGGCGAGAGGTCAACCACTCGCTCATTTCCGGCGGTAACGCGGGAACGTGCTGGAGTTGGCGCCAAAGCTCAACATCCCCCTCCAGAGGGCCAAACTGCTTATTCTGAGGGTCAAGATAACAAAGCGACTTGCCGACACTGGCTACGATAGCCGCGGGAGACAAGATATCTTCAGGTATCGTGGACATCTGCAGCCGCTGCACACCCTGCTCATCTATCTGCCAGGTCGGGGCGATACGGCAGGTCGGCCCAATACCAAGCTGTGGGCCCGTCTGCTTCTGATGGAAAAGCAAGGGGGAGGCATCGCTTGCCAGCAGGGACCAGAGCGCTTTCGCCTGGAATGCCTTGTTCAACGTCAAACCTTTGGATTGCCCAGGAAAGTACCATTGCGAATCTTTGCTGCCATGCAATAACTGCTCGATGGCCTCCTCCTGCGCCGGCTGCCATCCCATTGCAGGAACAGGTGACAACTCCCCCACGTGAGAGACTTCAACTTTCACTGGCGAGACCCATCGATCAAGCTGCGTCTTGCTCTTGGAGGGCCTCAACCACACCGGCTGCACCGTCAGCGCGGGAAGCCCCCTGTGGCCGGACTGCACATCAAGGAACAACCCGAGACGGTGGTTGGCACCTACTTGGACGGCTGACGGCACCGCCGGGGCTTGACTGTGATGTTGCAGCCAGATTGTCCACTCACGTTTCGCCGCCTGAAGTGACGGCGCTTGCTCCACTTCGTCGGGCTCAAGCGTGCCAGGAACCTCCAGGGCTTTCCCCAAAGGGCCGCTACTCAGGAAGGTATCGATCAATGCGACTGCGTGCTTGCAGGTACTGCCCACCGGACAACTACAAGCTGTTCGCATCTGGTGCCGAGTACCCACAGGAGCCAACATGATCATCGTGCGATAAGGGGTGCCCAGACTGCCCGCGACATCGCCAGAAAGCGTCAAACCACCCTTCTCATCCAACTCTACCTGCCACTGCTCATCCACTCGCTGCTGGCGCGCGTAACGCAGACCACGCTCCAAGGTGCCTGCATCAAACTCATCACGCCATCCATGCTGAAGGAGTGCGATATTCAAGGCGAACGATGCATTACTCAAACCAGTGGCTGCCACAGCGGCACTCTCCATAGAAATATGACGATATTGGAGCAAATTACGGGACTGCTAGTAAACCAGACGGATTCGCCGCCATAGGGCAGGCCTAACAAGCCTCATGGACCGAAGCAAACCTCTATGCAAAGGGGCTTGCTCCGATAGCCAGAGAAGTGAGCGAACACCATGAGAATTAAGGTATCAGTCGCGATGCCACCTGAGACTCTCTGGTATAGCGCCGTCCCCCACTTCGGTATCCTTGCCCTTCCACAGCCCACCAGGATAGCTCCCATGAAGCGTTATGAACGCTTTGCTGCCGAGATCTCAAACCTGATTCGTACCGGCATTCTCGCCCCAGGTGAGCGCGTGCCGTCAGTGCGTCAGGCCAGCAAGGCGCATGGCATCAGTCCCTCTACCGTCTTCCAAGCGTATTACCTGCTGGAGAATCAGGGATTGATCAGTGCGCGGCCGCGCTCGGGATATTTCGTGCGTGACAATGCCTCGCGGATACTCGATGAGCCGCATGTCGCCCTGCAGCAGCAAGCTCCTTCCGATGTCGCCGTCAGTGAACTGGTGTTCTCGGTGCTGGGCTCACTGCGCGACAACGATACCGTCCCCTTCGGCTCTGCCTTCCCGAGCCCGGAGCTCTTTCCCCTCGCGCGGCTTGCGACCAGCATGACGCGCGGGCTGCGCCAGCTGTCATCGCATGCCGTGATCTCCGACATGACCACAGGCCATCCTGACCTGTGCCGACAGATCGCTCAGCGCTACATGGTCAATGGCATGCAGCTGCCGACAGAGGAGTTGGTGATCACCAATGGTGCCATGGAGGCGCTCAATCTTGGCCTGCAATGTGTCACCCAGCCCGGGGACCTTGTCGCCATCGAGGCGCCGGCCTTCTATGCCACGCTTCAGGTGCTTGAGCGGCTCAAGCTGCGCGCGGTGGAAATTCCGGTACACCCGCGCGAAGGGATTGATCTCGAGGTACTCGAGAATCGTCTGGAGACGCTGCCCATCAAGGCCTGCTGGTTCATGAGTCATCTGCATAATCCGCTGGGGGCCAGCCTGAGCGATGCACGCAAGGCCGAACTGTATGCGCTGCTCTGCCGTCATCAGCTACCGATGCTGGAGGATGATGTCTACGCGGAACTGTATTTCGATCAACGTGCCGAGGTGTCGCCCCCGCAACCCGTCAAGGCGCTGGATGTCGAAGGTCTGGTGATGCATTGCGGGTCGTTCTCCAAGTGCCTGGCACCGGGCTATCGGGTGGGCTGGATATCCGCGGGGCGGCATACCCGGGAGATTTCGCGCCTCAAGCTGATGACGACCATCTCGCCATCGCTGCCCGCCCAAGTGGCCCTGGCCGACTACCTTCAGCATGGCGGCTACGACCGCCACCTGCGCAAGCTACGTCTGGCGCTCGAGACCCAGCAGACAGCCATGCTGGCAGCCATTGATCGCTACTTCCCCGAAGACACTCGCGTGACCCACCCCCACGGGGGTTATTTCCTGTGGTGCGAGCTTCCCGAGCACATCGACTCGCTGGCCCTGTTCCAGCAGGCGTTGGCCCACGGCATCAGCCTAGCGCCGGGGCCTATCTTCTCGGCCACCCAGGGCTTCAAGCATTGCATTCGCTTGAGCTACGGCCACCCATGGGATGCGGCGTCAGAGCGCGCCATGCAGACATTGGGTGAATTGCTCAAGGCAGCCTGAAACGCGGACCGCTCAGGCTGCATGCGAGGTGCGAGGAGTGCCTCGAGTATATCCGCGCATGAGTGCGCGCAAATGCCGCAGCCCTTGTGGCCGCCTTGCCACACAGTCTTCACTCGTCATCCGCGGGGGCGAAAACAGCCTTTTGCGGCACATGTCACTCGCGCGCCAGCCGCTTGCCACACCTGGATATCGCACCTTGTTGCGCACCCTGGCTGCATGCCTTGATGCCGCACGCGTGCCCTAGCAGGGTGCGCAAGAGCCCGCCATGGCGGGGCCTGCCGCCAAGGGCGATGTGGCACGCGCCTGACCCCGTCATAGTGCTGACGTGAATCAGAGTGCGCCCTCCTGCCCGACTCGCCTTGCTGGATTCTCGCCAGACCACCTGGCTGGCTCACGGGCATTTAACGACTGACCAAGATTCAGCTCGCAACTGATATGGTTTTTTCTCGCACAACTGAGCCTGTTATGGCTTCCGGTGGCTCCCTAGAGTAGCGGCGAAGATTCAGGCAGGGCCGTCCCCCTTGCCGCCTACTCAGGAGACATTGCCATGTTCGGCACCGAGGCCATCGACCTGGCCAGGATACAGTTCGCCTTCACCATCTCGTTTCACATCATCTTCCCGGCCATCACCATTGGCCTCGCCAGCTATCTGGCGGTGCTGGAAGGCATGTGGTTGAAGACGGGCACACAGGTCTACCGCAACCTCTATCATTTCTGGTCGAAGATTTTCGCGGTCAACTTCGCGATGGGTGTGGTGTCAGGACTGGTCATGGCCTACCAGTTCGGCACGCATTGGAGCGGCTTCTCGGCCTTTGCCGGCAGCGTGACCGGGCCACTGCTGACCTATGAAGTGCTGACCGCCTTCTTTCTCGAAGCCGGCTTCCTTGGCGTGATGCTGTTTGGCTGGAATCGCGTCGGCCGCGGCCTGCACTTCTTCTCGACCTGCATGGTGGCGCTCGGCACCCTGGTCTCGATGTTCTGGATCCTGTCGTCCAACAGCTGGATGCAGACCCCTCAGGGGCATGAGGTCATCGATGGCATCGTCGTGCCGGTCGACTGGCTCGCGATCGTCTTCAATCCCTCCTTCCCCTATCGCCTGGCCCACATGGCACTGGCCTCCTTCCTGAGCACCTCGCTGTTCGTCGCTGCCTCCGCCGCCTGGTTGCTGCTCAAGAAACGCGACACCCCGGAAGTGCGCAAGATGCTCGTCATGGCGGTGCTGATGTTGATGGTGACCGCCCCGCTCCAGGCCTTCGTCGGCGACATGCATGGCCTGAATACGCTCAAGCATCAACCGGCCAAGATCGCGGCCATCGAAGGCCATTGGGACAACAGCCATGGGGAACCGACGCCGTTGATCCTGTTCGGTGTGCCCGACATGCAGCGCGAAGAGACGCGCTTCGCACTCGAGATTCCGGCTCTCGGAAGCCTGCTGTTGATGCATGACATCGACAAGCAGGTACCGGCGCTCAAGGACTTCCCCGCTGCGGACCGCCCCAATTCGACCGTCGTGTTCTGGAGCTTCCGCCTGATGGTCGGCCTGGGCCTTGCGATGATTCTGCTCGGCCTCTCGGGTGTCTATCTGGCCCGCAAGGGCAGGCTCTTCACCTCGCGGCGCTGGCTGAGGCTGGCCGTCGCCATGGGGCCGGCCGGTCTGATCGCGATACTCGCGGGCTGGTTCACCACCGAAGTCGGCCGCCAGCCGTGGGTGATCTACGGCTTGATGAGAACGGAAGATGCCGTCTCTGCCCACAGCGCCATTCACCTCAGCATCAGCATGACGGCCTTTGTCACGGTCTACTTCATCGTCTTCGGCACGGGGATCAACTACATCTTCAAGCTGATCAAGAAAGGGCCTGCGGGTGATGACAGCCACGCCCCCAGCGGCGGCCCCGGCAAGCCACGCACACCTTCCCGCCCACTGTCGGCCATCGAGGAATCTCTCGACGGCACCACTCACTGACCGGAGCGATGAACGCTATGGGTATCGACCTTTCTGTCATCTGGGCGGGCATCATCCTGTTCGGCCTGATGATGTACGTGATCATGGACGGCTTTGATCTGGGCATCGGCATTCTCTTCCCGTGGGTGGAGGAAAAGGTGGACCGCGATGTGATGATGAATACCGTGGCCCCCGTGTGGGATGGCAACGAGACGTGGCTGGTGCTGGGCGGCGCGGGGCTGTTCGCGGCCTTTCCGCTGGCCTACGCCGTCTTGCTGGAAGCCCTGAGCATTCCTCTTGTCGCCATGTTGATCGGCCTCATCTTCCGCGGTGTCGCCTTCGAATTTCGCTTCAAGGCCTCGGACGCAAGCCGCCACTGGTGGGACAAGGCCTTCGTGGGCGGCTCGGTGCTGGCTACCTTCAGTCAAGGCGTCGCGCTGGGAGGCTACATCCAAGGCATCGCCTTCGATGGGGTTCACTTCAGCGGCGGTTCGTTGGACTGGCTTGCGCCCTTCCCGCTGTTCTGCGGTGTGGCGCTGCTGTTCACCTATGCATTGCTCGGTAGCACCTGGCTGATCATGAAGACCGAAGGCATTCTTCAGGAGCGGATGTATGCCTTGACGCGTCCGTTGACGCTGTGGGTATTGATCATGATCGCGGCCGTCAGCCTGTGGACTCCGCTGGCGCACCCGGCTATCGCCGAGCGCTGGTTCACGCTGCCACAGCTATTCTGGTTCCTTCCGGTACCGCTGCTGGTATTGCTGTCGGGGTATGCGCTGATCCGCGCCATTTCCTTCCAATATCACGCCCAGCCCTTCCTGCTGGTCTTGGCCTTGATCTTCTTGGGCTACAGCGGTTTCGGCATCAGCATGTGGCCTGACATCATTCCAGGTCATGTGACGATCTGGGAAGCGGCCTCTCCACCACAAAGCCAGGGTTTTGCCCTCGTCGGTACGCTCTTCATCCTGCCGATCATCCTGGTGTACACGGCGTGGAGCTACTTCGTGTTCAAGGGCAAGGTCCGTCACACCGATGGCTACCATTGAGAGGTGCTGACATGACATCCCCGACACGTGAGACTCACTCAGCGCCATTGAATGCTCCCTCAGCCAGACTCGGCGGCGAGCCATCCGGCACGCCCACGCGCCCGGCAAGCTGGCTCAGCAAGATCGGCTGGCTGGTGGTGATCTGGGGAAGCAGCGTCAGCGCGCTGGGCCTCGTCTCTCTGGCACTGCGTCGCTTCATGCAGGCCGCGGGCCTTACGCCCTGAAAGCACAGCGAAAGAAGACATCACGTAGAGACCAAAAGACGCCGGAGCAGAGAATGCTCCGGCGTCTTTCATGTTGGCCTGAGGGCTTGATATACCGATGGGCCTCAATGACCAGTCAATGCAGGGCGCAGATGTGACGGGGCACTCCCTCGCCCGCATCCCGGTGGTTTTAGACATCCACCTCCAGTGCGGCGTAGGCGACCATCTCCACCAGCATCTCTTCGCGTGCAAACCCGGAGACGATGATGGCAGCCCGGTTGGGATAGGGCTCACGCACATATTCTGCATAGAGGCTATTCACTGTCGCCAGATGCTCGCGGTCAGTCACATAGATCAGCACCTGAGTCAGCGAGGAGGCGTCACCACCGGCGCATTCCAGGGTATGAATCAGATTGTCCAGCGTCTGGCGGGTTTGGGCCGCAATCCCGCCCTCCACGACATTGCCGGCAGCATCGATCGGGATCTGGGCAGTGAACAGGATGCCATTGCCGACACTCGCCCATGACAGGGGCGCACGAGAGGCAAACAGATCAGTCTTGACGGGATGAACCATGGGTTATTCCTCGAATATCTTTCGATAGGTGCACTCCATGACTCGCCGGCGCAAGAGCGGCGAATCATGGAGTGTTGGGGCGTATTGAGAAGCGAGAGGTCAGTCGTTGTCGGTGATACCGGCGCCGGCACCACTGCGAGAATCTTCCGTTGCCTCGACCAGCAGGCGTGTCGAGAGCGCTTTCAGGCGTGACCAGAGTTCGTCATCCACATCGATCCCTTCCTGCATGGCTCGTTGGCGACAGGCAAGCAGCTTCGACTCTTCATGACAGGCCAGCAGGTCAACGTCATAGTCGGAGCGAAGGGATGGCAGCAGATCGACATGGTTGGCCATCACCAGGGTGATGCCGTCATTGGGCTCATTCTCTTCTGGCACTTCACGCACGGCATAGACCCGTATCTCGGGGACCGAGCTGTTGGCCCTGAAACCCACGACCTGCTCGATCATGGGGCAGCCGATCGCCTCATCCACATCCTGGGCGTTGCGCCAGAAGGCGGTAACATTCATGCCACGCCCCGCAAGACGCGCCAGATAGCCCATGATCAGCTGCCGATTGTGGCAATGCTGGATCTTGATGACAGCGAGGCCACGCGCACGGGCCTTGGCGAAACCGAGTTCCAACGCCAGCGATGAGCTCTTCAATACGCTGTGGCCGTGACTATCGATTACTGCGAGGTCTCCATCGGCATAGACAATTTCCGGCGGACGCTCCTCGGTATCCTCCAGCAAGAAACGCAGTCCGCGATTGAGCGCCGCCAGCCCTTCCAGCTCATAGAGCTGCATCCAGGCAACCATGTCGGCGGCATCACCGGCGTCACCGTCTTCGAACCCCATCGCCTGAAAGGCCTTGCGACACAGTCCGTGAAGCTCGTTGTAGGAGACCTTCATGACATTCCTCCCACTGTCGTGGTGTTGCCCTGCCGAGGATCGGCAGTCATCTCTGGCCGCGTCGTGCTTGCAAGCTGCGGTGCCAGCGGGAAGCTCCAATCATCAAACGCGACAGGATCCTCTGGCTCGGCGTTGAGTTCCTCCACCAACGGAGCCCCCTGGAAGAGCGTGATACGCACCCAACGATCAGACTTCGGGTCGAAACGGCTGGCACCGAAGAATGAGAGCTTGGTCCGCAACAGGTGCATGGGCTTCATGTCCCGCGCCCACAGGTTGGCGCGTATCTCGCCAAAGCTGGTGTTGGCCATGCTCTGGATGCGGCGCACGATATCCTTGTGACGTGGGCAATGGATGAGGAATTCCACCACCAAGGCACGAGGGTGGTCTTCCAGGTACTGACTGATCGCCGCATGGGTATCCGCGACGCGCGGGGCAATCGCCAGTTTCATTTCCTTGTCGGCGCCCGCCTCCCTGTCGCGGACTCCCAGACGAGGCTCCTCCTTCTCGACCGAGCGATACCAGAACCAGTGGCGATTCTCGGGAAGTGAAAAATCGAAGCGCAACGTCCAGTCGTAGTGCGTTTCGATCACCTGCTTGAGGTGAACCAGTGGCATGTCCGGGGTCAGCTCCAGACTTTCCTCCACCGCCATCAGGTCCTCATAGCGGTCGACGATGCTCGGGTACAGTTCCAGCAAGAGGGTATTCACCAGCTCCTGGGCTTCGAGCCCATGCTGCTGGTGGCTCCAGTCGATCAACTCCTGCCAGAGCTCCGGCGACAGCGGCACAAGCTCGAGCCAGGTCATCAGCTCAGGCAAGGACGCCACCGTGGCCTGGTTGCGCAAGGTCTGCTCGTGATCATCCGTGACCGTCTGGCGAAGATGGGTCTCGGCGCGCTTGAGGAGAGCCAGCAGACGTGAACGTTCCTGCTCTCCCGGCACCTGTGCCGTCACTTCGGCAAGCGCCAGTTCTCGGCTTTCCACCCAGCGCTGTACCAGCTGGGGATGATTGATCAGGAACGGCGCCATTCCGAGGCCAGTGGAGTTGCCAATGCCCAGATAACGCTTCAATGGGGTTGCCAGAGGTGCGGCGGTCTCGGGAGCCAGGGCACGGGCCATGTGCTCTATCTGCTGGATCGAGAAGTGACGCAGCAGATAGACGCCCAGCATCTGGGCAGAAAATGGCCGATGGAAATCCGCGTTGTCCTTGAGACGGTCATAATCCGCGATGCCGAACTTGCCATTGCCATAGACGGCCGTAGTCCGATACAGATAGCCGACCCGGGTCAGCCATTCAGGATCAGGTTGCTGGCCTGCACTCAGTGCCTCCAGGAAGCTTGCGAAGTTACGCAAGCTGCGATTGGCACGCGAAAGGACCAGCAGTCTGGGATGCTGGCGCCCGGCTTCCTGCAACGGCACATTGGCCGCCATCTGCTCGAGAAGCGCATCATCCACATCACCTTCCACGACGCCGAAGGTGACATCCCAGGCTTCGGCGATGACGCGGTCAGAGCGTGCGGAATCCTCAAGCGCCTGAGAAAATATGACGCCGTGATAGCGCTTGCTGGGCGTCTGCAGGCAGTAGATCGCCACACCGTGACCGAGGGCATCCAGTTCGAAGCGGGTCGTGGTGATATTCCATTTTTCATGTGCCATCTGGCGCACCAGACTTCTCACGAAACTCAGGCGGCTGGCATGCAGACTGCCGAGGCGCTCCAGCTGCATCACATCGTCCGGTGCCCGCAGCCGTAGCCGCTGCTCGGTGGATGAGAGGCGTGCACCCTGGTGATTGCGCGACATATCAACGCTCTCCTTCGTGTTCCGGGGCCGGCATGGCTGACCGCTGGCTGGTGATTCCCTGCGCACGTGCCATCGCGAAGGCTGATTGGGGTCCTGTCCACAATGAGGGCAGCAGTACCAGCGAGACAGGGATGGCCGTGATGACGATGAACTGCTGAAGTGCACTGATCTGGCCGGCGCCCATATAGAGGAGTATCGCAGCCATCAACGCCATGCTGATGCCCCAGAAGGCACGCACCAGCGGGCTTGGATCATCGTGTCCAGCACTGACGACGGCAATCGCGTAGCTCATCGAGTCACCAGTGGTGGCGACGAAGATGGTGGTCAGCGTCAGGATGGCAGCTGCCATTGCGGTTCCGCCCGGCAATGCCTGCGCCACGGTCAGGGTCGCGACATCGAACTGGAAGTTGTTGAGCGCTTCGGTGAGGTCGATCACGCCGGTGAACTGATAGAAGATGCCCGCCCCGCCCAGTAGCGTGAACCAGACAGCGGTCGCCAGGGGCGCCAGTACGGCAACGGTCAGGATCATCTGGCGGATGGTTCTGCCCTTGGAAATGCGCGCCACGAAGATCGCCATCAGCGGGCCATAGCCGAGGAACCAGGCAAAGAAGAACACGGTCCACCACTGCATCCACCAGTCTGGAGCGCTCTGTGCCGTCATGGTCGACATGGTGAAGAACGAGCTCAGATACTCGCCAAAGCCCTGAGTGAAGGCATTGACCATGAACAGGGTCGGCCCGAAGACGAAGATCACCGCCGCCACGCCCAGCGCCAGGAAGACGTTGAAGCGCGACATGATCTGGATGCCCTTGTCGATGCCAGTCACGGCCGAGGTGACATAGATCACCCCAAGCACTACCAGCACGCTCAGCTGCGTCGAATAGTCATTGGTCACGCCAAAAAGTTCATGCAGGCCGAAGCTGACCTGGGTGGCCAGAAAACCGATGGGGCCCACCGTTCCCGCCACCACGGCGATGACGCACATGGCATCCACCACGCCCCCCAGCTTGCCCTTCATGATCTTCTCGCCGAAGACGGGATACAGCAGCGTTCTCGGCTGCAGGGGCTGGCCCTTGTCGTAATGAGCATGCGCCAGCACGATGGCAGTCAGGCTGCCCAGGATGGCCCAGGCAAGAAAGCCCCAGTGCATGAAGGATTGCGCCAGTGCAGGCGCAATGGCGCTCGCAGTGCCCGGCTCGGTATCAAAGGCAGGCGGCGTCACCAGGAAGTGGTACACCGGTTCGCCGGCAGCGAAGAAGACTCCGCCTCCCGCCAGCAAGGTGCACATGATGATCGACACCCACTTGAAGGTGGATAGCTCAGGCGTTCGCGTGCCACCGATACGGGCACTGGCCGCGGGCGTCGCGGTCAGCCCCAAGGCAATGAAGAAGGTGAGCAGCAACAGAATCTGGAAGTAGCTGCCCAGTGTTCTGGCAGTCCAGGCAAAGCCGGCACTGATGGCTTGCGCGACCCCCTCAAGATCAAACAGGGACAGGCCGACGAACAGCAGAATGAAGCCGATGCTGCAGGTCAGTACGACAGGGTCGCCAAAGCGGTACTGACCTTCCGGTAACGCATCCGACGTGGCAGCTGTCGTGGTCTTGCGAGATGAAGTCATGTGGCATTCCTCTGACGAGCTCTCGTCATTGGCAGGCATTTATTATGGTTGTTGGTTGCCGAGCGATACCCTGAGGATTCCTGGCTCGGCACAGGTGCCATGGCATAGTGTTACGGCGATCAGGCAGGCGCGGCCTCCTGACGGGTCGCGGCGCGCTCGAGGAGCGCGACCCAGTTCTTGCCCATGATGCCGGCCACTTCGTCCTCGGACATGCCGACCTTGCGCAAACCGGCAATCAGGTTGGGGAAGTCACGACTGTCTCGCAGCCAAGACAATGGACGCGGCCAGTCAGCGTTGCTGGCACTGCCTTCGCCGTAGTCCATGTCCTTGGACCAGCGACCATTGCGCATCCACTCAAGAATGGACACCGGCTGGTTCTGACACAGGTCGGTGCCGATTCCCAGGTGCTCGATGCCCATCAGGTCTGCGGTTCTGGCGATCATTTCGCAGTACTCTGTCAGAGTACAGTCGGAGCCATTGCGCAGATGGAAGGGATACGCCGAGAACCCCAGCAGCCCATCACTCTCCGCGATGGCCTTGAGCACCTTATCGGACTTGTTACGCTTTGCCGGATGGAAGCTTTCCGGGTTGGCGTGGGAAATGATCACGGGGCGCTCGGATATCTCGATCGCCTCGAGCGTGGAGCGCTCTGCGCTGTGCGACATGTCGATGACCATGCCGACGCGATTCATCTCACGAATCACCTGACGTCCGAAGCGAGTGATCCCGCTGTCTTGTGCCTCATAACACCCGCAGGCCAGCAGACTCTGGTTGTTGTAGGTCAACTGCATGATCATCAACCCGAGGTCACGCATCACCTCGACCATGTCGATATCGTCCTCGATGGGCGAGCAGTTCTGCGCCCCCAGAATGATGCCGACACGCCCGCTGGCTTGCGCAACCGCGATGTCCTGCGGCACATGCACGGGCATGATCAGATCAGGCCAGGCCTCGAAACGTCGATTCCACTCGCCAAGACGCGACAAGGTCTCTCGCGTCGTCTCGTGGTACACGAGAGTGGCGTGTACGGCGTCCAGCCCCCCTTCTCGCATCTGCTCGAATATCTCGCGTGACCAGTTGGAATACTGCAGGCCGTCGATCGTCAGCATTGTCTTTGACATGGGGCCTCCTCACGCCTTGATGTAGCAGGTCTTCACGACGGTGTAGAACTCGCGCGCGTATCGCCCCTGCTCACGAGGCCCGAAGCTTGAAGCCTTGCGACCACCGAAGGGCACGTGGTAATCCGTCCCCGCTGTCGGCAGATTGACCATCACGCAGCCGGTCTCGGCACGTGCCTTGAAGCTGCTGGCCAGTTTCAGGGAATTGGTGATGATGCCCGCCGTGAGCCCGAAGTACGTGTCATTGAGCACATCGATGGCCTCTTCTGCGTCGCTCACCTTGATGACGCAGGCGATCGGACCGAAGATCTCCTCGCGATTGATGGCCATGTCGTTGGTGGTATTTACCAGCAGCGCCGGGCTCATGAAGTAGCCGTCGGTGGCGCACTCCACACGCTCGCCGCCGCAGACCAGCGTTGCCCCCTCTTGCTGGGCGCGCTGCACCCAGGACAGGTTGGACTCAAGCTGCTTGGCATCGACGGCCGGCCCCATGTGCACGCCCTCTTCCAACGCGTGACCGACGCGGACCTGAGACAGGCGCTGAGTCAGCTTTTCCACGAACTCGTCATGGACCGATTCCATCACGATCAGCCGCGAAGATGCCGTGCATTTCTGGCCGGTGCCTGAGTAGGCACCATTGAAAGCGGCCTCGACGGCCAGCTCCATGTCGGCATCATCGGCGATGATCAGGGCGTTCTTGGAGCCCATTTCCAACTGGCACTTGACCAGATTGGCGGCAGTGGCCGCCGCCACTCGGCGACCCACTTCCAGAGAGCCGGTGAAGGACAGGGCATGGATGTCAGGACTGGAGATCAGTTCATCCCCGATGCTGCTGCCCGGGCCCATCACCAGATTGAAAGTGCCTGCCGGGAGTGACTGACGATGGATGATGTCGGTCAGCGCCCATGCGCTCGCAGGGACCAGATTGGCCGGCTTGAAGACGACCGCGTTGCCGAAGGCCAGCGCAGGCGCAATCTTCCAGACCGCTGTCGCCATCGGGAAATTCCAGGGGCTGATCACACCGACGACACCGACGGGCTCCCGACGGACCTCGACCTCAACACCAGGACGCACCGAGTCGGCACGCTCATCAATCTGGCGTAGCACTTCAGCGCCGTAGTAATGGAAGAACTGTCCGGAGCGGTGAACCTCACCCACTCCCTCCGCCAGGGTCTTGCCCTCTTCACGCGCCAGCAACTCACCCAGCTCCGCCTTGCGGGCGATCAGCTCATCGCCGATGGCCATCAACACGGAATAACGTTGCTCGAGACCTGACTGGGCCCATTGCGCCTGGCCACGCTTGGCCGCCTGGATGGCATCGGCGACCTGATCGACACTGGCCTGCGCATAATGACCGATGACATCACGGGTATCGGACGGGTTGAGATTGGCGATGCTGCCCTGCCCTGCGACCCACTGGCCATCGATATAAAGATCGTGAACAGCAGCGCGAGTGGCGGTAGTGGTGTGGTGTGACATGTGAACCTCCTTGAACGCGGTGACAACAGACTAGGAGGACCAGAGGGATAAAGATAATCAATAATAAATACTCTATGATAAATTCCCCTTACCACTCTGAAGAGGATCGATGCGATGGTCGCAGAGCTGAAGATCACGCCGCTGCGCTATGTCCTGGCAGTGGTGGATCACGGCGGTTTTCACGCTGCCTCTCGTTATCTGCATCGCACACAGCCGGCCCTGTCGATGGCCATCCGCGAGCTGGAAAACCGCCTGGGAGAGGCGTTGTTCGAGAAGGGTGCCAAGGCGACTCTGACGCCCTATGGTAGCTACTGCGTGCCGCGCTTTCGGGAGCTGATCAACCAGCATGATCGTCTCAGCCGGGAGCTACAGGCGCGCGCCGCCAGGGAGGCAGGCCAACTGGACATGGCAGTGGTGCCGTCAGTGGCCAGCCGACTGATGCCGAAACTGCTCTCTGAGTTCGTCAGCCGCTATCCGGGAATCAAGGTCGGCCTCCACGATGGCAACGCCGATTTTGTCCGCGAGCAGGTCATTAGCGGCCAGGTCGACATCGGCATCACCAGCCTGTGGGGGTTGGAGGAAGAACTGCTCTTTCATCCGTTGTTTCATGACGAAGTCGGCGTGGTCTGCCGTGACGATCACCCCTTTGCCGAGCGCCAGACCCTGACATGGCAAGCACTGGAGACAGAGTCCCTGATCGGCAATGGCACCTCGCGGCTGTTGCAGGGCACGGCGGCTGAGTCACTGCTCGAAATGCATGCCTTGTATATTTCCAACATGATTTCGCTGACAGCCACGCTGGTCGCCGGGATGGGGATCACGACGCTGCCCCGCCTGGCGTTTCCGCAGGAATATGAGCGCCTGCGATTCATAGAACTCGCCGAACCGCGGGTCAGTCGCGAAGTGGGCCTGATTCGCCGCAAGGGCGCCAGCTTGTCGCCGGCGGCGCAGGCCATGGAGAGCTTCATCATTGAAAGCCTCGGCGCCAAACAATGAGTCATTCATGGCCCGTCGCCTGCGCCTTGGCCTGCGCCATTCGATGGTGACCCTGTCGCCCACGGGATGTCGGCCCGGGTGGCGGTCGTGCGAAGATAGCGCTTTGAAACGCCCAAGGCGCGTTACCCCCGCCAGGTTTTGACAGGAGGCATGCGTGTATTCGATTCGTCTGTGGGCCGCACGTCACGCGCGACTGCTGGAGCTCACCTATCAGGCCGTCGAGCCGGTGATCATCAAGCTGCAGCCGCTGTGGAAGTCCGTCGGTTACGCACGCGCCGAGAAGCCCGTCGCCAGGCTGGAGCAAGCCTGCAAGGGCTTGCTGTTTGATTGCCAGATGTGTGGCCAGTGCATCCTGAGTTCGACCGGCATGTCCTGCTCCATTAACTGCCCCAAGCACCTGCGCAACGGCCCCTGCGGCGGTGTCATGCAGAATGGCAACTGTGAAGTCGAACCGGACATGCGCTGCGTCTGGGTGGAAGCCTGGGAAGGCAGCCAGCGGATGAAGGACAGCGACGCGATCCAGATCGTGCAGTTGCCGGTGGACCACCGCCTGCAGGGCACCTCATCCTGGCTGCGCGTGGCTCGGCAAGCCGCTGAGCGTCGAGAGAGCCTGAAATGACTTCCAGACTCACTATCCCGAACAGTTCCCAGCTGCCGCCTGCCGAGGACGCTGGCAACGTCGGTCACCTGGAGCGAGTGCTCAGAAGCGGCCAGTTTGCCGTCACCGCCGAGCTGGCGCCGCCCGACTCGGCCGATCCACAGGAGGTGCATGCGCGCGCGCAACTGTTTGCCGGCCATGTGGATGCCATGAACGCCACCGATGGCTCGGGAGCCAACTGTCATATGTCGAGCGTAGCGATGTGTGCCCTGCTGGCCCGTGAAGGCCATGAGACGGTGATGCAGATCTCGTGTCGCGACAGAAACCGCATCGCCATCCAGGGCGATGTACTGGGGGCCGCGGCGCTGGGCATCCGCAACCTGCTGTGTCTGACCGGAGATGGTGTACAGGTCGGGGATCACCCCGAGGCCAAGCCGGTGTTCGATCTCGACTCCCTGTCGCTGCTCGAGATCGTCGCCGGATTGCGTGACAAGCACGCCTTTGCCAGCGGCCGGACACTGACCTCAGCGCCCCAGGTATTTCTGGGCGCCGCCGCCAACCCCTTCGTCCCGCCCTTCGCGTTTCGCCCCCACCGTCTGGCCAAGAAGATTGCTGCCGGCGCCCAGTTCATTCAGACACAGTACTGCTTCGATCTGCCGCGCTTTCAGGATTTTATGCATCGTGCCCGTGATCTAGGCCTGGTGGAGAAATGCTTCATCCTGCCCGGCGTCGGCCCGTTGGCCTCGGCACGCACCGCCGAGTGGATGCGTCGCCATGTTCCCGGCGTGCATATCCCGGATGACGTACTCAAGCGCTTGAAGGGAGCTAGGGATCAGAAAGCGGAGGGCCGGGATATCTGCATCGAATTGATCCAGCAATTACGTGAGATCGAAGGCGTGAGCGGCGTGCATATCATGGCGCATCGTCAGGAGGCCTTTGTGCCCGAGATCGTGAAGCGCGCGGGCATTCTAGGAGCGAGTAAATCATAAACACCCAACCTCGCCCAACCCCTTCTCCATAAACCCGCTAGCCTGTGATTGATAGCGTCAAACTTCAGGAAGCAACGACAGGGTGATGACCAACAACAAGATTGATATCCGCTCGGGCACCCTTGTCGATATCGCGTCGGCGAGGCTGGTGGCGGCGTTCGTGTTCTTCTGTCTGATGCCTGTTCAGGTTTTGGCCTATGGCCAGTACTACCTCAGAAAGCCGACAAACGATACGAGATGCTGTCAAATGAATCATCTGATACCCTGAAGAGGTATCAGATGAAGTCACGGGAGAGAGCTATGCAGGCCGCTATCAAAGAGTATCGCCCAAAACCAGCCGCTCGGAAGGACGACTTCTGGAGGGCTCTGGGTCTCCCCTCGCGTGGAGCCAAACTGCATGAAGCACTAAGTGCCGGCATCTCGTACAAAGTCTATACCAAGCTCACCGAGGCCTCCGGGCTTGAGAGCAAGGAGCTGGCACGGTATGTGGTCATTCCTCCGGCAACCCTGAAGCGTCGTGCCGATACTGGCTACTTCAAACCTGCCGAGGGCGATCGGCTTTACCGTTTCGCTGAGGTGTACAAGAGCGCGGTGGACCTGTTCGAAGGCGACAAGGCGAAGGCGAAGGAATGGTTGCTCAGCCCCGTGCGTGGGCTGGGGGGCCGTCGACCGGTCGAGATGGTGGCTACCACTGCTGGCGCCGAAGCCGTTCTAGATCTGATCGGCCGGCTTGAGCATGGCGTCTTTGCATGACTGTGGTGCGCGGTTATCGGCTCGTTAAGCGGAAGTGGCTAAAGACAGCCTTTGATGGGGAAGGGGCTCGGCTGTACGGCGGGCGCTGGAACAGCAAAGGTAAGGCCTGTGTGTACCTCGCGAGCACAGAGTCATTGGCCATGCTCGAGGTGATGGTTCACCTGGAAGACAATCAACTGCTGAAGGAGTATTCGCTCCTGGAGGTGGCATTCAGGGAGGAGGTACTAATGCAGCTCCCGGAGGACGTTCTGCCAGCAGATTGGCGAGCTGAGCCGGCGCCACCCTCCACAGCCGAGATCGGTGACGACTGGCTTGAGGGACAATCGAGCCTAGTTCTGGCGGTTCCGAGTGTGGTCGCGCCCCGAGAAACGAACTACCTCGTTAATCCAGAGCACCCCGCTTTTCTGGCGCTGGCCCAGAGTGCCGAAGAGGTAGATTTCACTCCAGATCGTCGACTGTAGCGCCCGCCCCTCAGTGTCAGTGTTCTGGTCAAGTGAGAGCGGACACATTTTTAAGCCGCAGCAGCCAGTTCAATATCCCTCGGCGTTCGGTAGCCTAAGGTCGAGTGGAGTCGGCAGCTGTTGTACTCCATCTCGATATATTCGATCACATCTCGCCGTGCTGCTTGGCGGGTTCCATATCGCTGGTCAGCCAGCCACTCGCTTTTCAGTGAGCCGAAGAACCGCTCCATAACAGCATTGTCCCAGCAGTTTCCCTTGCGGCTCATGGAGGTCTGGAACCCGTGCCGATCCAGCGTGGATCGGTAGTCATGTGACGCGTATTGGCTGCCGCGGTCGCTGTGGTGGATCAATCTGCTCTTGGGTTGCCGGCGCCCTACGGCCATCTCCAAGGCGTCCAGAACCAACTGTGTGCGCATGTGGTCTGCCATCGCCCAACCAACAAGTTGCCCGTCGTGGAGATCGAGCACTGCCGCCAAGTAGAGCCACCCTTCCAACGTCCAGATCGCCGTGATATCGGCCACCCAGGCCCGGTTCGGTGCCGACACCAAAAACTGACGGTTGAGCAGGTTGGGCGCCACCGGAAGGCTGTGCTCACTGTCGGTCGTATGACGCCAGCGGCGCCGCTGCTTTGCTTCTACGCCGGCTTCCCGCATCAGGCTCCGGGCCTGGTAACGGCCAACCTCGTAGCCACCGCGTTGCAGCTCTTTGGCGATGCGGCGGCTGCCGTAGCTGCCTCGCTTCCGGCGGTGGATCTCTCTGACCTCACGGTGAAGGACCTGACGATGATCATCTGGGCCACGCCGTCGCCAGTCATAGAAACCACTCCGGCTGACCTGCATGACCCGACACAGCAAGGCCACTGGATAGGCGGCCTTCTCCGATTCGATGAACTGATATCTCAGCTCGATTCTTTGGCGAAGAAGGCCGCCGCCTTTTTTAAAATATCCTTTTCAATCTGAAGCTTACGAACCTCTTCGCGGAGCATCTTGATCTCGTCGTCGCGATTATCCGCGTGTTGGCTCGAGGCGCCTGAAGTCTGTTGACGTTGCTTGCGGCACCAACGGTCCAACAGGCTACGGTCAACTCCCAGGCGCCGGGCTGCCTCGGATACGGTATATCCCTGATCGCTCACCAGGCTCACCGCATCTGCCTCGAATTCATCGGAATACCGACGTCGAATCTTCTTGGTCATGAACACCTCCATCGCCTCCATTATGAGGCTTATCGAGGTGTCAGCTCCAATTGGACCACTTCACGGTGCCTCTGGATCTACTCGTCCAGGGCGAACGCCAAACTCGCCATACCGTCTTCGATGCCAAACACCTGAGATTTAAGCTCAATCCCCTCTCCGCACTGCTGACAGACTCCATGCCTGTCACGCCTCATCCAAAAATTTAAGAGTGCTCGAGTTTGGATCGGTAAAGGCGGGCCTCGCAATGACCTAGACCATGTCCACCGCCTGATACGAAAAAATGCAAACCTTCTCAGGAAACAATTCTTTACAAATCGGACTTCGTCGCTGAACGCTTCTTTCTGATGCCCTGTATAGTGATGCTTGAGGGATCATATACCAAAGTATTAAAAATACTACAATATCATTTAAATATCATATAACAAAATAGCTTAAACATTTTGGTCTAAAGCGAGAAATATAAAATCATATGGCCCAAAAAAAACAGCATACAAAAGAAAAAGAAAAGATTAAATTAGAAGATACTAAAAACAGATCCAAATAATTACACTACGTGAAAAATAAAAAACCCATTAAATTCAGATATATAGAAACATTTGGCGAAAAAGGTCTTACTTTCTTAAACAAGAACAAGGCAAAAAATACAACTGTTTCCCCATAGTCCTAAAGAAAACTCAAGGCAATACAGAAGTAAAAACTACTATCAACGGAATTTATCTCATAACAACAAACATACTTAAAGAAAATAGAAAATCAACTATTTCTCAAAAATGCATTGATTTTGTGCACTTTTTTGAAGATTCAACTAACGTTACAAAACTCTCTAAACTCTATTTTTTTTCTGATCACACCTCTTAAAGCCATTTGTTTACTCAAAAAAGCTGTGCTAAAAGTTCTCTATCTGCAGAGGCAGGATGATCGGGTTTCGCAACAAGGTTATCCTTTTCTGGCCTTACGAGAGCTCATCAGGTAATTTATTCAGGAAAGGCTTTATGGATATCAAGCTGCATAAACAAGCGACGACGACACCAGAAATTCTTGCCGATACCCAAGTAGCTCCTGCCGGCATGTCCAGTAAATATCATGCTCGTCAGTTTGGGGTCAGCGTCTCATCTATCCAGCGCTGGCGTCAGCGTGATGATGTCCTTAATCCTCCCCACACACGTCATAACCTACTGCCGACTCTGACCTCAGAACAGGAAGAGATAGTCATCGCCGCTCGAGAACTACTACGGCTGGGACTCGATGATCTACTTGTCGTTTCTCGTGAATTCCTGAATCCCAATCTGTCACGTTCCGCGCTCCAGCATATGCTCAAACGACGTGATGTACCGACTCTTGCCCAGCTGACGCGTCAAGACGCGGAAGAGAACGAAAAGCCCAAGCACCGGCCTTAGCCCCGTGGGCATCACCTATTCGGTCAGGAATGTCAGAGCCATGGAATAGAATATCGATTGGCCAAGCCGGGCAAGGCCCAAACGAATTAAATGGTGAAGCGCTTCAACCACATTCACCAGAAATCACTACACCACAGGACACCTGTTGCAGTAGTGAAGGAGTGGCAGGTCGAACTACCGTAGCTGTTTTCGCAAGCTGTAGTCAATCAGACGAAACCCGACAACTAGGGAGTTAAAATGACACATATAATCGCGATAGCAAATGGAAAAGGTGGAGTAGGGAAAACACCGATTTGTTGGCTGATGGCTCAAAGGCTTTCAGAACTTCCATATGTTGATGGTAACGGGCGTGATCCTCAACGTGTATTGTGCGTTGATCTTGATGAGCTTTGCTGTTTGAGTTTTCTATTCTTAGAAAAATACGATAGCTTTGAAGAAATGTGGACTGATTTAGCGAAAGATAATGCCACAGAAACACTTTTAGAAAAAAATGATAGGCTACCGACAATAAAAACATACGACTCGAGCATTGACTTAATATCAGGATCACCGAATGCAAGTATTATTACTAACAATAATCAGCCTCATGACGTTACTTTAGGCTACAAAAGAATACGTGAGCTAGCAGAAAAAGGCGACTATAAATATATTCTAATCGACACTAAGGCCGGACCAAAGAACAAATATAAAGCAGCAATTATAATGGCAGACTATGTTCTGATTCCTGCCACTCAGGATATATTTTCTATACAGGGTGCAATTGACACTGAAGAGCTTATAAAAGACATAAATTCTCAATACGAAAAGTCTGCAACATCCCTTGGTACAGTTTTCGTAGGTTATCAGAAATCTCAAGGTGATGATATACAAACATTAGCACAATCATTGACAGAGCGCGGTTACTACTCATTCAAAAACAACATTAAATTTAGTAAATCAATAAAAAAATCATTACATACCAGACAGCCTCTTAACAAAATCACTAACAGCTACATTGCCAAAAAAAACATAGATAGTTTTGTCAAAGAAATAACTGTTAGAATCAAGACAATGGAATCCTACAAAAATAGGCATTAAATTAAACAGATGCAAAAGATCATGAGAAACGAATATGAAAAATATAGCGCCGCATTTAAAGCAGACATTGCTTTATTAGCGTTAGAAAAATATTCTATAGAAGAAATATCTTCTATGTATAACGTTAGTTATGAGTTCGTCTACAAATGCAAATCAGAATTGCTTAATAAAGCCTGTACTATTTTTGAAGGCAATAGTGAAAAGAACAAATACACTACGAAAGATGTTCGAGAACTCTATGACAATATTAAAAAATTCAATGATGATGTAGATAACCTTAATTATGAAATAAAGCAACTAAGGAAAGGCTCTTCGACACCAAGTGCAGAATCAGTGACCAGAAATAATCCAGGGTATGGGCCCTCAAACAAACTGAAGAAGACATGCCGACCAGGATCTAACCAACGCATGTCTGGCAAATATGAATGATCTCTTTCAAGCTGTTATATCTTGGGCTTGCGGCTACCGAAACGAAAGCAATTTCATTGCGATGATTTACCAGATCGGTAGCCCCATAGGAGACATGTTGGATGAAGTCCACTCCACATGAAACGTTGAGGAGTTCCAGATTCACTATGCCACTAGAAGTGGTGATTCCCGAACGCTTACTCTTGACAGCCTCAACGGTAGGTCACACCTTCTTGAGGCAGTCTCTGGTGGGCTGCCATTAGCGTCTTCATTTCTCGTACGACAAAGCGTGGCATCCAGTCGCACAGAGACTCAAAATCAAACCGCTCGTTGTTGGCGCTTCCTTCAGGTGTCACCAGGCGATTTAGGATCAGCTCCTCATAGAGCCACTCATCCAGTTTCAGACTAATACCGTAGTCATCGAGCAGCTTACAGCGCAGTTGATGGGCAATTTTTAAGCCCGCCACATCCAGGTCACCAAAATAAAGCAGTTGCTTTACCTGTTCGGCCTCAAGAAGTTGTGACACGCACTCTGCTTGACCTGACACCTTGTTACCCGCGCCATAAATCACCAGTGACCAATGTCTTTGTTCACGATTAATTTGGCATAGGCGGTAATACACATCGGAATTTTCAACGATGATGGCCGGAAGATCTCTGCGACTGGATGGTTCATACGGTAGCGGCGGTGCTCGCCGAATGGCACCTAGGTCGGCCAAGGTCAGCGCTACATGCTTCCAGCCACCGAGCGGCATGGAGTCTAGTGCTTTTTCATCACCAAAGATCAACAGCGCCCGCTCACGGCGCCCGAGCGTGCCCGGAAAAAGCGGCTTGCCGCACTCGGCTTGACGAAACAGGTAAGCATTGAGCTGCTGTAAACGCTCCTTGACCTGCGGCGAGAGCAGCCCTGTAACACGCTCCGCCAACCAAGGATGCCAGGCGATTTCTGGCACCGTCGTCTCGGAGGCTACTGCACCTTCGTAAATAAAAACGTTGGGAAGGCGCAGTCCTCGCCAGTACGGCTGCCAGCTTGCTTCGCGCTTGGGTTGGGCTCGCCAGTCTCCCTCGAGCATTTGCACGATCGCTTGAGCCAGCAGGTCGGGAGCGTCATGATTCAAGGCCTCCTGCCGATGCGTGCTCAACACCTCATCAAGTACCGCCTTGGCCTTCGCCGTGCGCGCTGCCTTGCCTGCTGCAAGACGGTGTTTGTTGGCGGTCGACTCCATTCGGGATAGCCACAGCGTCACACCGTTCATAACGCTCCTCCTTCTATGACGTGGCTATGGGTTGCGGCTTGGCTGCCAGGGAGGCGGCCCACAACGCGTGGCGGTCGTTATCAACGGTCACCAGATCACGCCGCTTCAGCTTCTGCACCTTGTTCAGGAAGAGGTGGTTATCAAACATCGACTGGGCATTCTCATCAGAAATGCCGGTCAAGTAGATGAGCTGGATGTTGTAGGCCTTGGCCATCTGTGTCTGAATCCGCATCAGATCATCGGCATTCGATTTGCCCAGCGGATTGTCGGCCAGCAAGAAGCCCGCGCTCGAAATCCCCGTATCGTACTCTCGTACCTTGCCGACCGTCACAAACAGCAGGAAGGCTGATGTGAGTCGCTGGCCTCCTGATCCCTCCAGCCGGGTGATATGGGTCCACTGTGGACGACTGGCGTTCGTCTTGAGCAGCCGCACCTCGAGCGAACCTTCGCCGAACACCGACTGAACCAGATCGGCCGTCAGGGCATCACGGTTTGGTGCGCGGGGCACCTGGCCCTTGGCGATCCAGTGTTGCAAGCGGGCGCTGGCAAAGCCCCTGAGGTCGGCGGTGATATCGTTCAATCGGTCCGTCAGCTTCAAAATAGGCCGACCGGGCAGTACGGGGCAGTCGTCCGGGATTCTGACCGACTTGGCACGTTTGAGCAGCTTAATCGCCCCTTCCAGATGAGCGGTCAGGTGGGTAACGGTCAGATCAATCGAACGCTGGAACTGCTCCAGGCTGTCCTGAACAGCCTCAAACACCTGCGTGATCCCCGTACCGACCCGGTCCAGATCGCCCAGCACCTCGTGGTAGGTTGCGATTGAATCCAGCTGTCGCAAGTATTCTTGGCTGGCACGACCGTCCGGGTCCTTGGTCGACTCTGCTTCGATCCGTTTGCGGAAGTGACTCCAGACCGTGGCTACACGCACATCTTGCTGCTGCAGCGTTTCTTTCAGCTGTGCGTACGTTCGGCATTGGATATGCAGTGAATTGGCATACTCAGCGATGTTCAGGATCTTGGCGGGCAAACCCGCCGCCGAGGTCGGCGTGATGGGCTGGATCATCGCCTGCGCTGTTTTGGCGCTCTGTAGCCGCTCCTTCACATCCTCGATCTTTTTCGCCTGGAGCGTCCGTTGCTCCTGCAGGCGTCTAAGCTGGTGCTTGGTTTCATGGAGATTATCGACGATTTCGACCAGAGACGCCCGAATAGCTTCGATCTCGGTGGGCTTCTCCTCCCACACAAAATCTTTGCCCAACGCCTCGCGCGCCTCCTCGCATTTCTCGGTCAGATTTTGCAGAGTGGCCTGCGCCGTAATCTGACGCTGCGCGCATTGCCGGTGCTGCGTCTCGAGCTGCGCGATGCGGTCGTTAATCAGCGCCAGATCACTGATGGCTGCTGTTTTGACCGCATCCGGATGCGTCTCGTAGACGGTATGTGTCGATAGCTGATCAAAGGCGTCGCGTTGCGCCTGCTCAGCCTCTTTCCGCTGTTGCTTGAGTTCCGTGACCTGATCACCCTGGGCAGCCTCAAGCAATTTCTTGTGCGCCTGAGAGGCCGCCTCATGGGCATCTTGCGGGCTCCGATCGTCGGCACCCTCGGTCGCCGTAATCCCCATATAGAACGGCTCGTTGCGCATGCTTATCCACTGGCTGATCTGTATATTGATGCCGGTTCGCTCGGCGCGCTTGGTCTCCGCTGTCTGGCTTTGCTGTGTCAGCTCCTCGGTCTGGCGCGCGAGAGTTTCCTCGCTCCGCCGAATCTGCCCTGTCAGCTGATCCAGCTTAAGGATCGCTGCTTCGCGCGCCGCCCATTCCGTGTCAACAAAATGAGTCAGCGTTTCATGCTTCTTTTCCGCTTGATTGCGCTGCTGTTGGGCGCTTTCGAGTCGCGCTTGAGCCTGTGCTTTTTCGCCACGTAGGTCCTGTTCGCGTTGGCGTGCCTGCTCGAGCGCGGCATTGGCTTTTGCCAGTGCTGAGCGTGCGTGATCACGCTGTTCGATCAGGCTCAACCAGTGTCTGCCGTGCTGGTTGTGGTGTAGGCACCATTCGCTCTTGAAGGACTCCAATGTCTTCAGGGCGCGTTCCGCAGTTTCTACGCAGGCTTTTTGTGACGCCACGTCGCTTTCCAGCTCCAGTAGCCGCGCTTCGTAGGCGGCCTGGCTGTAGCCGTGCTTGTCTGGGTTTGAGAGAACGACCTGTGCTGACTCGGGTGCCATACCCCTGAGATCTCGCGCTTCATCCAGGCGATGAACGGCGACGGGCCCCCCTTTCCAGGTCAGCGTCTCACTGACCGCGCAGACTTGAGAGAGTGTCGCCTCATCCAGTGCGACTAGACTCAGATAGCGGCCCGGGTTTTGATCGATCACCGCAGCGATACGCGGCGCATCATCGTTGAAGGCAGAGGCCAGGTAGTGAGGGAAGGCCCAGAGCTTATCCCGAGGAATGCCCGCCGCATAGAGCGCCTCAAGCGCCTGGTTGATCTGCTTGGTGACCAGCTCGTGGCCCGTGAGCTTTAACTCATTCAACTCGTGCTGGGCTTGCAACAATCGCTGTTTCATCCCATTGAGCGTTTGGGTGTTGGTCTCCAGCACCTCACCGATCTGCGATCCGCACTGCGCGCTGTGCCAGTTGGTATCCTCAAGACCAAGGACGTGCTGAGTCGGCGCAGGTTGCGCCTGATAGCCCTCGGCCAAAGCCCGTGCGCTGTCTACCGCAGCCTGGTGCTTTTGCTCTGCGTGAGTGAACGCCTGCTGTGCTTGGCTTTGTGCAACCGAGGCTTTTCCCACCACCTGCTGATGCACTTCCAGTGCCTGCTCTGCCTTACCACAAGAGATCTTGGCCTGAGCCTCGGCCTGCTCTGATTCACGCAAAACCGACCCCAGTCGATGCTGGGCGGCCGCAGGGGGTTCCCCTGTCTGGATCAGCCCCTCGTCGCACAGCGCATCCCTTCGTGATTCGCCCTTGTGCTTGTCCAGCCGGCACTGTTTGCTCTCCGACTCCAGGCTGCCCAGATTTTTCTGCAGCTTGCCACAGGACTGCCTGAGGGCTTCGCTTTCCTTGTTGAGCTGTGTCAACGCTTCCGTGATCTCGGCCTCCTGCTGGCGATGACCGCTAATCACCCACTCCAGCACACCCAGCGCTTCGCCAGCGGTGCGCTCGAAGATTACCTGCAGCGGCTTTTCTGTTTCGCTTTGGAAAACCTTCAGGTCGTCGTCCGCTTGGTGGTACGCATCTTGAGCCTTCGCATAGGCTTTGTAGTCAATGGCAGTGCGTGTGATCTGCAGCTGACGCTGACAGGTGTCGTCCTCGTCTTGAAGTGCGGCGACTTTGGCCTGCTGTTCGTTGAGTTGATGCAGAGCGAGATCGTGCTCAAGCAGGGCCTGGCGCCTGCCCTGCATGTCGCGGTGAGACGTTGTTTGGACAATCTCTTTCCGAAGGCTTTCCGCTTGGTCATCGAGCCGTGCTTGCTCTGTCTGAGTATCCTCAATAAAGGCCGTGAGATCACGCATTGCCTCGCGGAAGCCATCATCCATCTGCCGTTGCTGCGTCTGGGCGCTTTCCAGCAGCCGGGCCGGCTCAAGAAACGCCTTCCAGTTAGCGAGCACATCCCCCAGGAAGGACTCGTTACGGCGAATCGCTTCCAGCTCACCCTGGCGCTCGACCTCGTGGGCCACCAGATCACGCAACTGCTCCGTGGTGTCCTTGGACATGGTGCATGCGAAGAACGCGCCGAGAAAATCCTGCTCGGTTTTATAGTCAATGAACTTGGTCAGCCCACCCTCTTCTGAGTTGAAGGTGACCATTGTTTTGATGAGATCAATATTGATCCGCTGCTCCAGCAAAAACGCGCGCCATTCTTTGATCACTCGGGTTTTTCGCCAGTGTACACCGCCGCTGCCACCCGTCTTGAGATTGAGCCAGCCTTCAAAGCTGTTCAGGGTGTTGGCGTAGGGACGCAGCTCGGGATTGCGCTCGGCACGTGAGTAGGAGGGCACTTCTTCAAACGGAGCGTCCAGCAGGGTGTCGGGCGCATCGCAGATAAACAGAACGCGTTCTACATCATCTCCACGGCGCTGGTGGGCGTGTCCCAGCAGCAGGGTTTGGCCGGTTTCATTGACCATCTCCACCAGGATGACAGACAGTTCCTGATGGAAGTAATTGCGATAGTGGTATTCACTCTGGCGACGATTGGCCAGGTACTGGGTGAAGTCATTGACGGACGGCTCAAAGATGGACAACAGCAGTGCGATGTAAGTGGACTTGCCGCCCCCGTTCACCAGTTGCTGATAGGTGCTGTTCACGACCTTCGTGTTCTTGGCGGTGGCGCGGTGTCCCTCGACAACAGGCTGATCCGCCGCTTGAGCCAGACCAATGTAGTCCAGCGTGAGGTGTTTGTAGAAGGCCTCTTCGTGGCCCGCACCATCCATATAGACCCGTTTAATCAGCCACATGACTAGACCCCCAGCGAGTGTTGAGTTTCAGCGGTTTCGACGGGGGCGGGCTGCCCCCTGTTCACTGCAGGTTCCGGGTTGTCAACTGACGCCGTCGCATCGCTGTCGGCAAGGTCGGACGGCTGCTCCCCTGTTGCGGGATCGATATCCATCACAAGGCGCACCGTCTCTTCGATGCCTGTATGGCGGAGGTAGTGCTTAAGCTTCTCAGTCGGGTACCAGTCGGATTCACCCGACAGGCTGCTGTCCTCGGCCAAGAAGCCTTCCTCCTGCAGCAGCTGTATCCATCGCATGGCCATTTCCGTTTGCGAGCGAATGCTGGAGACACGCCCCACCTTCTCGTCGTGGATGCGGGGGATACGTTCTTCCTGCACAAACTGGGCAGCCAGGAGCATGCCGTCCACCACATCGTCCCCCTCAGCTTTGCGTTGCGCGATCACTTGGTCGGCAACGTAGTTGAGCTTGGTTACTACTGAGGTAGCATTGGTACCGCTGGTTTGACCGGACTCGACCCGAACCGCATCGGGGTTGGGAAACATATCGGCCAGCAACGCGATCAGTGTTAATCCCGCGAAGAGACGCTGCTCTTTGCGCTCTTTGCTCATTTGCTCTGCTGTGGTTTCAGGTAGCAGGCGTTTATTCAGCCAGCCCAGGGTGGGGGCAAAAGGGCCACGACCATCTGCAGTCAGCAATACTCCGTATGTCTCGTGGATGCCGAGGTAACGCAATTTCATACCGGCCGCGACGCCACGGATAATTTCAGCGAACAGAACGTCTCCCTGAAGCTCCAGTGCTCGCTGAATTGGCTCCTCCCCCATCTTGTACCCCAATGAACCCATGATCGCCTGTGTGGCGATCTCGGCATAGAGTTTGGCCTGTTGATCCATCTCGTACATGACTACTCCTCAAAGGGCAGTGCGGGGGCGACTGTCAGTAGGCTGATATTGTCAGCCCGCCAGAGCGCTGTTTCGATAGGGGCGTCGTCCACATCCACCTCGATGGTAGGATCGCTGTTGGCCGCTAAACTGCCGATGTGGAGCAAGCAGACCTGTTGCTCCAGCTCGGACAACTCGCCGTTCGCGTAGGCGTCAAACACATCAGCAAAACTGACGCGCCCCCGATCCTTCAAACGGGCGCTAACCCAGTCGCTGCAGTGCTTAACTACCGAGTCGGGAATACCGCGCAGTGTGGCTTCAATGGCAACGGGCTGCTCGGTGGGGTCGTGAATCTCGCGTGGAAGCTCTTGCTCGAACTGATCGAGATACAGGTTAAGCACTGCCTCGAGGTCGAGCAGGGTGTGCAGGCCGTCATCTTGGTTTCGGGGAGCCAACAGGTGCGTGACCAGCTCATCCATTCTCTGTTCGGCGGTCGCTGGGGCATGGGCTAGCAAGGGCTTGAGTGCACCTTGTTCCAGCGTCTCCCGAAACAGGGTGTTGTCTCTGGGAATGATTAGCTTCAGGCGAGCCCGCTCAAAATCCTTGTTCACATCGTGCAAGCAATCTTGATAGCTCAGTGTGAAGGTGCTGACCTCGGCAAAAATCTCTTGCGCCTTGCGTAGCTTGTGTAGCTTGTCGGGGTGCAATTCCGAGTGTCCATCAGCCAGCATTTCGGTAATGGTCGACAGGGTGTTCTGAATATGCCCCAGCACTTCCTGAGTCTTATCAAAGGAGTCGCTGAGTACGGGACGGATATCGTGCGCATAGGATGTGCTCAAATCACCCGACTGGGCGGCGCGTACTTTCATTCGCATCCCAATCAGGTATTGCTCCAACTGCCGCTGGGTTGACTGGATCTGCTGTACCGCTTTATCAATCTCGCCTCGACGGATGGTTTTGAGCGTTCGCCAAGCGAGAATCGCAGCTCGCTCTATCGGCGTTTCGTCCAGACGGAGGGTGTAAAACAGCATCCCCTCATCGGTCAGAGACCAGAGAATATCATCGGAGCCAAGCACTTGGTCGTGGCGGATCAGGCGAACGACCTGCTCATCGGAATGCGCTCGTTCGGTGAAATCGTAGTACCGGAGGCGGAAAGGGTCCTTGATCGCCGCGAAAACCTTGCCGGCTACCTGCGTGTAGCTCGAGGTTTCTTGTCCCGGGTACGCCTCCTGCAGGTGCTCCGCCAAGCACCACTCCGCTTCTTTGCGAGTCATGCCCGGTTGGTGCTCACGGTCGGCGTAGTAAAGCATGGCGTCGAAGAGGTGCATGATGGCCGCGAGGGCGTCAAAGTCGACTCCGTCAAACAACTTGCGCTGTAGGGCGCTATAGATCGAATCCAGCGTCCGCACGACCAGCAGCGCGTGAGACTGAACGGTCAGCTCACGACGTGCCATGGATTCATTGCGAGCCTGCTCCAGAAACTCTAGTAACATGACGCCCACCAGCTTAGAGAGGATCACCGTAGCAAATCATGCCGGATCATGGAAAACAATAAAAATGATGATTGTTTTATACATGTCACACACAATAAACCAAATATGACGCAACAATAAACAATGCAATCATGGCGATTTTATTTCCCCTGTCGTGCCTTGATGCATTACACTGCTTACCAAATCTCTCTACTCCAACCTCTTTCGCCAGCCCCCCGAACGCGGAAATTTCCGGCCAGCCCAATGGGCTTGGCCTCCCGGTCATACTGTCTTCATAACCTGTTGTTCGCTATTAGAAAATCGGCATATTTTGCTGAATGACAAGGAACGCCGAACCCTAGAATGGCTTACCATATGACAACAAAGTGCGATTTCGCACCTATTGCCCTATAGCAAGTGATTGATTTAATTAAGCACATAAAATAAGGGGGACTATTTGCATGACCCGAAATCAGTGCCAGTAATCTCGGAAACTACGCACCGAAACGAACAACTTTCGGGGTTCACCTCCACTCCAGCGCACTGCAGGAAACAGGCAAGTCAGTTGACTGTCCCCTACAACGGCTCGAAGTGAGCATCACTGAATCCTTGTATCAATTCACCAGGACGCATCACGAGCCAGGTTCTCTGACTCCACCCCCATAAGAAAAATGCATACCCTTCGATAACACTCACCCCCTACTTAGGTCCCATGCCTCGCTCCCATAATGGCCATGATATACAACCGTGCTAATGGAGAGATGCCTGCATGCCCCTGATTAATGCCCTGTCCGACGCGCTGCCGCTGACCCTGAGCGAGTCGCCGCTGTCACTGAACCTGATCACCGCCGAAGGCCTGGAGCCGGTCAGCCCGCTATGGCTGCGCGAGCGCACCCAGGACCCGGAGCAGCTCGATGAGGTGACCACCCAGCGCCTGTTCGATTCGCATGCCATCGACGTCAACCTCGAGCTGACCGCGGCGCGTCCGGTCAATGAGACGCACGTGGAATTCACCTTCAGTGACGGGCATTGCGAGGTGTATGACCTCACCATGCTGGCGCATGAACTGCAGGGCATCACGCCGTTCCCCAAGCCCGAGAGCTGGGATGCGAGCCTCGATCAGCAGGCGCAGCGCGTCGACTGGGAGAAGATGGGCAACAATGAGGACTTCCAGAAGGCATTGAAGGCCTATCTGCGCTTTGGTTACCTCATCGTGCAGAACGTGCCGACCGACCCGGAGCGCATTCTGGAAGTGGCCGGTCACTTCGGCTACGTCAAGGACACCAACTTCGGCAGCTACTTCGAGGTGTACTCGCGTCCGACGGGCAATGACCTGGCCTACCGTAGCGTGGCGCTCGGGCCGCACACCGACAACCCGTACCGTGATCCGGTGCCGGGCATCCAGATGCTGCACTGCCTGGTCAACGAGACCACCGGCGGCCTGTCCACGCTGGTCGACAGCCTCAATGCACTCAAGCAGCTCAAGGCCGAGATGCCGGAAGGTTATGAACTGCTGCGCACCACGCCGGTCGGCTTCCGCTTCCTGGATGCCGGCACCGAGCTGACCACGCGTCGCTGCGTGATTCGCGAGAACTCCGATGGTGAGCCCATCGGCGTCAACTACAGCCCGCGCCTCGATCATCTGCCGCACATGTCGCTGGAAGACACTCGCCGCTACCATCAGGCCCGCCAGCGTCTGGGGCAGCTGTTCCAGGACCCGGCCAACGAGATTCGCTTCCAACTCGAATCTGGAGAGCTGATGATGTTCGACAATACCCGCGTGCTGCATGGCCGTACGGCGTTCGACACCAATGAGGGGCACCGCCACCTGCAGGGCTGCTACATGGATAGCGATGGCCCGCGTGAGCGCTTCGCCACGACCCTGATGCGTCAGCGTCAGCAGCAGGCACAACAAGAAAACCGTGAGGAAATGGCGTAATGGATCAGGTTTCATTCACCCAGATGAAGGACGGCACCGCAGAAGATTATGCATTGCTCGAGCGTCTTGAAGATCAGTTCAATGAAGGGCTGGTGGAGCGCCTCAAGCTTGCCCTGCGCAAGCTCGATGATGGCCTGAGCGGCTACAAGGTCAGCCGTCTGGAGCATTCCCTGCAGTCGGCGGCGCGCGCCGAAGCCGATGGTGCCGATGACGACCTGGTCGTCGCCGCCCTGCTGCATGATCTCGGCGATGAGCTGGCGCCCTACAATCACTCGCAGCTGGCCGCCGCCATCATCCGCCCGTACGTGCGTGCCGAAGTGGCCTGGATCATCCATCACCACGGCCTGTTCCAGAAGTTCTACTACGGCCACTTCTACGGCGAGGACCGCAACGAGCGCGAGATCTACAAGGACCACCCCTGGTATCAGAAGTGCGTGGATTTCTGCGAGCGTTATGATCAGGCAGCCTTCGATCCCGACTACCCGACCCCGCCACTGGAGCACTTCGAGCCGGCACTGCGTCGCGTCTTCGCGCGCAAGCCCTTCGACCCGGACGTGATCGGCGAAGAGCCGGCCGGCGGTTTCGACAGCCGCGTCTGAGCATGTGAAGGCAGGTGCGTGAGACGCGTCTGACTCTCTCTGCTCCTGCGCTACCTCGCTTGACCATTGCCCTCACTGGCTCGCCCAGTGGGGGCAATCTGGTTTGTGGGCGTTGCGTTGAGTGCGCCACGTCAACAAGGGGTTGAACCTCGCCACTCAGCCTTCATCATCACTGACTAACGTCAGCGTCAATGAAGGCGGCGCCGATACGGCCGTCTTTCCCTCGCGGATCTTCCCCCTCCCCAACCCGACAGGCAGACGCATGGAACATCTCTTCATCTACGGTCCACTGGGCCCCGGCGGCCTCAATGAGCATGTCATCGCCAACATCGATGGCGAATGGCGCTCGGCCTACCTACGCGGCCGACTGGAAAACACCGATCACGGCGATGAGCACAACTTCCCGGGGCTGGTCGTCGACAACACGGGCCAGGTGATACGTGGCCACGTATTCTCCTCGGCGCAATTGCCCGAGCATTGGGATGCCCTCGATGACTTCGAAGGCCCCATCTATCAGCGCACCGTTACTACCGTCATTCTCGATGACAATCGTGAACTCGAGGCCCATGTCTACGCACTGCCCCAGTGAGACTCACGGCGCGACACGGAAAGCGATTGCTGATTGCTGATGGCTGATGGCTGTAGCATGTGCTGGATGGCGGCGCATGACTGCCCGCCGCCTTGCGCCCGGATGGCGTAACATTGCCCTTCGGCGATGCATGGCCAGTCAACGCCAGCGTCCTCATTCATGCATCACAAGGGAGATTCCTCATGCAGCTTGAAGGTTCCTGCCACTGCAAGGCCGTCACATTCCAGCTCGAATCGCCGCACCCCTATCCGTATCAGCGCTGCTATTGCTCGATCTGTCGCAAGACGGCGGGCAGCGGTGGCTACGCGATCAATCTGGCGGGCGATGCCAACACCCTGAAGGTAGAAGGCCGGGACAATCTCTCCATCTATCACGCGGTGACCGACGGGGTCGAAAGTCCGGCGGAACGACACTTCTGCAAGCGCTGCGGGAGCGCGCTGTGGCTTTACGATGCCCGCTGGCCGGAGCTGATTCATCCTCAGGCCGGGGCGATCGACACCCCGCTGCCCGTACCGCCGGAGCATGTCCACATCATGCTCGACAGCAAGGCCAACTGGGTGGAAGTCGCGCACGAAGCACGTGATGCTCATCATGCCGAGTATCCCGAAGAGAGCATTGCCGCCTGGCATGTGCGGATTGCCGAGCGCGACACCGACTGATATCGACGGCACGTCAACAGGGCCAGCCATATCATCGTTCAGGATCGGGCGCGACCTTGATCAGAGTCAGGTGCGACCTCACGGCTTGATCCACTGGGGTGAGCGTTGATGTCATTCGCTACGTCGCGTATAAGTGCCGCCTATACAGGGCGGCGCTCCTGTTCGTATCCGGTAGTTGCTGGCTGATGCCTTCTCATGCCTCATCCAGGCAATCGCCCGAGCCATCAGCCAGGCAGGACAGTACGGAAGGAGCGCCGCGACAGCGCATCACAGTGAGGACTCTCGTGCCGGCCCGAAAGACAAGCACCCCAGCGCCGCTGGAAAGCGCAAGCCCTCTGGATGACCTGCCCTCCCTGCGCGGGCTGGTCGCCTTTGACGTGACGGTCCGCCTGGGGTCGATGACGGCCGCCGCCAGTGAGCTCGATACCACCCAGCCCACCATCTCCCAGCGCATCCGCGCGCTGGAGGAGCACCTGGGCCATCCGCTGTTCGATCGCCAGGGCGGCCGACTGATCCTCAACCACTACGGCGAGACCTTCCACGCCGAACTGGCAGGCGGGCTTGGTAAGGTATGCAGCGCCGTCACGGAAGCACGTCGCAAGGTGCACAAGCCGACCCCGCGTATCACCATCGCCGCGGGCGCCGGTTTCGCGCATGTCTGGCTGCGCCCGCGTCTGGAGCGGCTGGAGCAGGACTTTCCCGACTGCCACTTCACGCTGCTGCCGATCGATCGCGATGAAGACCCGCAGATGCAGCAGGCCGACATCGCGATCCGCTTCGGCCCGCCGTTGACGGGCGATCATCGCGATACGCTGGTGGTCGCGGAACGCGCCTTCCCGGTCTGCTCCCCGGACTACGCCCGACGTCATGGGCTCGAGAAGGGGCTGGACGCCGAGGCGCTGGCGCGCATCACCCTGCTGCATCTGGACATGCGCGATACCCGCTGGCTGGACTGGGCTACCTGGTGCCGCCACGCGGGGCTGCCGGTGCCGCGCCTCGACAAGGCCTTCCCCTACAACAACTTCCCGCTGACGCTCAATGCTGCCGTCAATCATCAGGGCGTCGCGCTGGGCTGGAGCCACGTCATCCAGGATCTGCTCGACAACGGCTCGCTGATCGCCCTGACGCCGCATATCTCGCGGGACCGCCACGGCTATCGCATGAGTGTCCGCCATCCCAACAGTGCCGTGATCCAACCCATCACCCGCTGGCTGACACGCGAATTCTCCGGCCTCGAGATTCCGGGACCTACCACAAGGCAGCCGTGAGCGGCCGCAAGCCCTCGATACGTCCGACGCGCGCCGCCGAGACAGACTTCTCCCCCGACGAACGACAGAGACTCCCATGCAGCATCTTTTCATCTACGGCACCCTCGGGCCGGGCGGCCCCAACGAACATGTCATGCTCGACATTGGCGGCAGCTGGACACCCGGCACCCTCAAGGGCCGGCTGGAGGCAGCTGGCTGGGGGGCTGAGATGGGCTTTCCGGGGCTGAGACTGGATGAGGCGGGCGACACCATCCGCGGTCACGTCTTCTCCTCCGACAACCTGGCCGATCACTGGCAGGCGCTGGATGATTTCGAAGGCAGCGAATACCTCCGCCAGCCGGCCACGATCACGCTGGAAGATGGCAGCACCCTGACGGCACAGGTCTATGCGCTGAGCCAGCCGTGAGCTGCTCCATGAACTGTTTCATGAACTGCTCCACAAGCTGATCAGTGCGCCGATACCTGAGCGTAGCTGTCTTAGCGCCGATGCCTGAGCATCGAGGCCTGAGCACTGATGCCTCGGCGCGCTAAAGCGACGCCTTCAGATACTCCAATACCCGTCTGGCGCGCGCCGAGAGCGGCCATTCCGCTCGCGTAAGCAGCCACAGGGTATCGACCACCTCCGTGCTGCCCTCAGGCGGTGGCACCACCCGGATGGCCTGATGATCAGTAAAGGCCTCACGGGCATGGCGCGGTACGACGCTGAAGCCCAGCCCGCGGGCGACCGGCTCCAGAATCAGGCTGATCTGGTTGGTGGAACCACTGCGCGGCAATGAGCTGATGCCCGGATTGCCCGGGAAACGCCGACTCAACAGGCGCGAGGCCATGTCCTGACCATCCGGGTGATCGATGAAGCCCAGTGTCTCGAGATCCCCCCAGTCATGGATCTCGACTCCCGCCGGCACCACCAGCTCGAGGGGCTCACGCGCCCACTCCGTCACGCTCAGGCGCGGGTCATCGGGCTTGAGCGTGACGATCCCCAACTCGAAGCGATTCTCCAGTACGGCCTCCACCACCTCGCGCGTCGGCGCGAAGCGATGGTGGACATTGAGGCCCGGCGACTCCTGCTGAAGCGCCAGCAAGCGCGGATAGATCGCCAGGCCAATGCTGCCCGGCGTGATCAGCCGAATATCGCCATGACTGTCTTCATTGCCCGCCAGCCGCTGGGTCAGGCGCTGCTCGGCGGTTTCCATCTCACGCGCGAAATCCAGCAGAGCATGGCCGGCCGGCGTCAGTTCGATCTTGCGCGGATGACGGATCAACAGCGTGCCAAGCCGGGTTTCCAGCTGGCGCACATGCTGACTGACGGCGGCCTGGGTCAGATCGAGCCGCTCCGCAGTGCGCGTGAAGTTGCCGACACTCACCAGGGTACGAAAGGTGCGTAGCCATTGGGGTTGCAGCATTCAAGCTCCTGGGGGGTTGGAAGAATCAGGGGGGCAGCATCAGCAAGACTGCGACGGAGAGCCTCTACAGCCATAAGCAAGTCTTATCATTATCATAACAACTACGTGGTTTTCATTATTGCTCATGACGCTCAAGATGGCATCCAACGTCACGCAGGCAGTGACCGAGCCATTTCCTTCACGACTCACATATCGAGGTGACTCATGAGCAACGAAAAGAACACACCGTATCCGCGCACCTTCTCCCACATCGGCCTGTCCGTCGGTGATGTGGAAGCCGCGGTCAAGTTCTACACCGAAGTGCTGGGCTGGTACGTGGTGATGGAGCCGACCACCATCACCGAAGATGACTCCGCCATCGGCGTGATGTGCAGCGATGTCTTTGGCCCGGGCTGGGGCAGCTTCCGCATCGCCCACCTGTCCACCGGCGACCGTATCGGCGTCGAGATCTTCGAATTCCCGAACCACGAGACGCCGGAAAACAACTTCGAGTACTGGAAGACCGGCATCTTCCACTTCTGCGTCCAGGACCCGGACGTCGAAGGACTGGCCGAGCGCATCGTCGCCGCCGGCGGCAAGCAGCGCATGCCGGTACGCGAGTACTTCCCGGGTGAGAAGCCGTTCCGCATGGTCTACATGGAAGACCCGTTCGGCAACATCCTCGAGGTCTATAGCCACAGCTATGAGATGACCTACGCCGCCGGTGCCTACCAGAACTGAGCACGGCGCAGACGTCAGATACAGCAAGGCCCCGCCATGGCGGGGCCTTGCTGTATCTGACATACATGCTCGAGACATCTCGAAAGCAACCTCGAGAGCGACACACGATGATCTTTGTCGGGGCAGCTCAGCGAAAGCTGACCCATCTGAACCTCAGTGGATGACGGGCATGCTGCGCACACGACGGTAAAGACTCTGGCTGGCGAGTTCCGGACTGAGCAAGGCAATCCGTGCCTTCTGCACCGCGAGCTCACGTTGCAGCAATGACCAGGTGCCGATGAACTCGGCACACTCACCACAGTGCACCAGGTAATCATCAGAGTGCTCATGATATTGGTAATCCATGCTCAGGCAGTTACATACCGGGCAGGACAGAACGGCGTTGGCTTTCTCATCCATGATTCGATTCCTTGGAGCCACACTGATTGAATTCATGGCAATGATCACACGCATTCAGGTAATCATTACGGGTGTGAACATCCCTCATACTCTGCAAAACCCGCTGAACTCACACTATCCATGATGTGATATCTGTACAACTCACTCTTGTGGGCGGGAATTCTCGAAACGTTAACCAGTGGTAACGTGCTGGCGTGTTCAGCACGTTGATCTCATCGCGAATCGCGAAACACCATGACTGCGACAAACACCCCGATAGCAAATCACTTCTCCATGATTACACAGCGATACGCAAGACTACATTCGCTGACCGATGGCGAGCCGCCTTCAGACTCTCGAACCGTCAAGCGCGCTTGGTTTGCAGATTGTATCGCCAAACGGGCATGAAAAAACCCACCCTCGGGGGGGGGGGGTCTTGCGTGAATCCCTTCGGCTGTCACCGCCAGCAGATCATTTCATCTTGCGCGCCGAATCATCCTGCTCGATGCGGGTCAGTAACCTGTCAAAGACGCCAGTCGCCAACAGCACAAAGGTGACGGCCAAGCCAAGCCCCATCCAGATAGCGATATTGCTCATTGTCCCTTACCCCTGCTGTTTTCTTGGTTTTTTCAGCCCTTCTGCGACGCAATATGGCGTAAATTCAATGTTTGTACAACATTTGATCATGAAAATGTCGACCTCCGTCTGGCGCTGAAATTACCGGTGCCATTCCAGACCTCTGACCGGCGTCATCACACTGCCAGCGGCCATGATTTGAGCAATCGCTCAACAACGGGTAGTCTTGCGCCATGAAGCATGAAGAAAACGGCGTGGGCTTGCCTGCACTGATTCCTTGGCGCTGAACCGTTGGTGTTGCCCCTCCCATGGCGCCACCCGTGCCTGCTACCTCGCTTCGCGCCCACTGCATGTCTGAATTATCACCCCAGGAGCCACCATGTCTGACACGACCTTTCCCGATGTACTGGTGTTCGACGTCAACGAGACACTACTCGACATCACCACTCTCTCGCCGTTGTTCGCACGCGTGTTCGGTGATGAAAGCGTGTTGCGCGAATGGTTCGCACAGCTGGTGCTGTACTCGCAGACCATAACGCTCTCACAACGCTACACCCCCTTCGGTGAGCTCGGCGTGGGCGCCCTGAGGATGGTCGCCGACATCCATCAGGTCAGACTCGCGGATGACGATATCGATGAGCTCAAGTCGCGCATGGCCGAGATGCCGGCCCATCCCGATGTCGCCCCGGCGCTTAAGCGCCTCAAGCAGGCCGGTTTCCGCCTGGTGACGCTGACCAATTCCCCCGCAAGCGCCTCCCCGACGCCGCTTGAAAAGGCCGGTATCAGCGAGGCCTTCGAGCAGCATTTCAGCGTCGACAGCGTCAAGCAGTTCAAGCCGGCGCCGGCCACCTATCAGCATGTCGCCGAGCAGCTCGAGGTCGAGCTGGGCGACATGTGCATGATCGCCTGCCATGTGTGGGACACCATCGGTGCCCAGGCCGCCGGCATGCAGGGCGCCCTGCTGACGCGCCCGCACAATGCCGTGCTGCCCGCCGATAATGTGCCGACCCCGGAATTCATCGCCGCGGAGCTGATGACCCTGGCGGACCAGCTGATCGCGGCCAGAGAGGGCTGAGCGAGCCCTGGCCTCTGAGCTCTCTTGCTAGACTCTTTTTAAGACTCTCTTTCCAAATTCAGTTTCTCAGCTCTGTCTCTGAGTGCTGCCTCGTAACAACACGCCGCCCGCCCATTCGGTCGGGCGGCGTGACTGTGCCTGCCTTCCTGTTCGCCCTCTCCACCACCTCGTCGTTCGATCAGCCGCCGCACATGGCCGCCTTGGCGGAGCGCCCTCACTTGAGTGAACGAAAGGTCTTGAGCATCTCGTTACGGGTCGCCTGCAGCGCGGCCTGAATCTCCGCCCTGTGCTCGCTGATGCGCCATGAGGGGCCGACCACGGACACGGAGTAATGGCCCTGACTGGTCTCCAGGCCAATTGCGATCGCACCGACTCCCTGCATATGCTCATCCTCATCATGGCCGATGCCGGTGCGACGCACCTCGGCCAGTTGCGTCAGCAGTGCCGGCATCGCGAGGGTGTTATGCGTGTAGGCCATGAGATCCGTCCCCAGCAGGCGCTCCACCTGCTCATCCTCGAGATGCGAGAGCAACACCTTGCCGCTGGCTGTCGCATGCAATGACAGGAAGTTGCCGGCCATCGGCGATACCCGCAGCGGCAGCGGCGACAACACCGAGTGCAGTATCAGCAGCTCGTTGCCGCTCAGACTGCAGAGCACCACCGTTTCCTCGGTGGTGCCGCTCAACGCCTCCAGAAATGACTTGGCATGCGTGATGATATCGAGCTGGCTATGGCGCGCCAGCCGCATCAGCGCAGAGCCGAGCCGTATCCCGCCATGGCCGTGGATTTCCAGCAGGTCTTCCTGGGCCAGCGCATCGACCAGCCGCTTGACGGTCGAGCGCGGCAGATCGTTCATGGCGGCGATCTCCCCCAGGCTCATGCCCTGCTCACTGCCTTCCAGACTCTTGAGGATCGCCGCCACCCTGGCCACGACCTGCACGCCACTACCTTCTCTTGTGGACACAGACACAACTCCTTAACAAGCTAACTACTTGCCTAACAAAACCGCTGAGTGGTACAGTGTACCGCATTACGAGACACCCAAAGTGTCTAGCGCTTCACCTCAAAACGGGAACTCTACAGTGGCCGCTCCTCACCCCTTCAATCCACGACTCGCACTCGGTCTTGTGGGCATTCTGCTCGCATCGCTGATGTCCGGTGTGGGAGAGCGTGTCACGCAGACCGTCCTGACGGATGTGGTCGGACACTTCGGCTTCTCCCACGATGAGGGCAGCTGGCTGACCACGATCTACAGCGCGGCGGAAGTCTCGATGATGCTGCTTGCCGGCTGGCTGGCCGTCACCTTCAGCCTGCGCCGCTTCGCGATCGGTGCCTGCCTGGCACTGGCCCTGTTCTCGCTGCTGGTGCCTCTGGCCGACAGCTTCCCGCTGATGGCGGGGCTGCGCTTGGCCCAGGGCCTGGCCTCCGGCAGCATCCTGCCGCTGTTGATGATGTCAGCACTGCGCTTCCTGCCGTGGCATAGCAAGCTCTATGGCCTGTCGGCCTATGCGATGACGGCCACCTTCGGCCCTTATCTGTCGGCACCGCTGGCCGCTCTCTATGGCGACCTGGGCGACTGGAATCTGGTGTTCTGGGAAACCGCTCCGGTATGTATTCTCGCCGCCGCGCTGGTCTCCTGGGGCCTGCCGCAGGACCCGCTCAAGCTGGAACGCTGCAAGCAGTTCGACTGGCTCGGTGCCTTGCTGGGCGTCACCGCCCTGTGCGCGCTGGTCGCCGGCATGACCCAGGGTGAGCGACTCGACTGGGGCAACTCACCGTTGGTCGTCGCCCTGCTGACCACGGGCGGGCTGGTCTTCGTGACCTTCCTGATCCATGAGTGGTTCCACCCGATGCCGCTCTACAAGCTGCAGCTACTGGCACGCCGCAACTTTGCCTTCGGCATCATCACCCTATGTACCTTCATGTTCCTGACCCTGTCCGCTGGCACCATTCCCGCCGCCTTCCTGGGGGAAGTGCAAGGTTATCGCCCCATGCAGCTGTTTCCGGTCATGTTGACCATGGCCCTGCCACAGCTGCTGCTGGCACCGCTGGTGGCGACACTGATCAACCGCAAGAGCGTCGACAGCCGCTACGTGATGGCCACGGGCCTGGTGTTGATCCTGATCAGCTGCCTGCTGGGCTCGCAGCTCACCAGCGACTGGAATCGCGACAACTTCTATCTCATCGAGGTGCTCAACACCCTGGGTCAGCCGATGGTGGTGGTACCGCTGCTGATGAATGCCACCGGGGCGCTCAGCCCGCTGGAAGGGCCGTTCGCCACCGCGATGGTCAACTCGCTGCGCGCCCTGTTCACGGTGGTAGCCTCCACGGTCTACGGGAGCTTCCTCGTCACGCGTGAAGCCCTGCACACCACCCGCCTGGGCGAAGCACTCGGCCTGCAGGGCAATCAGCCCGCCGGACTCATCCAGGTCGACGCGGCAAGCGATATCACCACGCGCATCTCCGAGCAGGCCTCCGTGATGAGCTATGCGGATGCCTACCTCGCCATCATCCCCTTCGTGGTGGCGCTGCTGATACTGGTCATGGTGCTGCCGATCCGCGCCTATCCGCCCCAACCGGCACCGGCACCTCAACCAGAGCCAGCACAGCGCTCTCAGTCTCAGCCCTCTCAGTCTCAGCCCTCTCAAGCACAACCCTCCGGGGCATAAACACAGACACAGGCAACGGCAACCAGCTAGCCAGGATTCAGCCACTTCCCCCTTCTTCGACATAGACGACGAGATACGACACCGACATGAACAAGACACGTACCACCCTACTGTTGAGCGTTCTGGCGCTCCTGCTGGTCGCGACCTACGCGGGCCTCTACTGGAAGGGCCACGATGGCCGCGAAGCCACCAACAATGCCTATGTACGCGCCGATAGCGTGATGGTGACCACACGCGTCGCGGGCCAGATCGACAAGGTGCTGGTGGAAGACAATGAAGTGGTCAAGGAAGGCCAGATCCTGGCCACGCTGGATGACCGCGATTACCAGGCCTCCCTGCACTCCGCCCAGGCCGATCTCGCCGCCCAGCAGGCAGCGGTCGGTGACCTGGATGCCAACATCGAGCGTCAGCACGCCGTCGTGCAGCAGTCCATCGCGGAAGTGAAGTCCACCCAGGCCTCACTGCGTTATGCGCGCAATGATGCCAAGCGTTACCGCAGCCTGCGCATGACCAACGCCGCCTCCCAGCAGGACAAGGAAAAGGCCGATGAACAGCAAGGCATCTGGGAAGCCAATCTCGTGCAGGCCCAGGCGGCTCAGCGCTCGGCGGAAAAGCAGATCGGCGTCCTTGAAGCCCAGCGCGTGGAAGCCCTGGCCGAGGTCGAACGCTCACGTGCAGCACTCGAGCAGGCGGAACTGAACACTGGCTATACCGTCATTCGTGCGCCGAAGGACGGCATCATCACCCAGCGCTCACTGCGTGTCGGTGCCTACGTGCAACCGGGTGATTCGCTGCTGGCCATCGTGCCGCACAAGGAAGCCTATGTCGTCGCCAACTATCTCGAGACCCAGATGGCCGAGATGGAGCCGGGCCAACCGGTCGAGATGACGCTGGATAGCCTGCCGGGCACGACCTTCACTGGCCATGTCGACAGCATCGCACCGGCCTCCAGCAGCGCCTTCTCGGCCGTGGCCAGCGAGAACGCCACCGGCAACTTCACCAAGATCACCCAGCGCATGCCGGTCAAGATCGTGTTCAACCCGAATCAACCCGACTTCGACAAGGTACGCATCGGCATGTCCGTGATCGCCCATGTCACGACTCAGCAACAATCCTGATTCGACACGCGGCTCGGCAGGTGATTTCGCCGGCAACTCCAGGCCATGTCACTCTGCCACGTGCCATGGCCACCAGAGCTGCCATACGAATGTCGCCGCACGAGTCCGGTGTCATCACCTGTGCCATCGGGTCTGAACCGAAAAGCCCCCGCGCGTCACTGACGCACGGGGGCTTTGTTCGTTATTGGCCAACACGCCCTCAGTCGGCGCTTGCGCATTGCCTACGACTGGCACAGCTGCCATGCGTCGTGGTCGATATCGAGCATGGCGGCGACAGCGGCCGAGGCCACGACATGCGTCTGGCCACTGGCCTCGTCATGCACATTGAGCCCGCCCTGCACCACCGTCACCTCGGCGCGCCCACGGGGAAGCTCGCGCGCTACCGCGTCCACATCCACGGCGTCCGGTTCCTGGACCGCGATGGTGACCTCGACGCGCATCTGGTGGTGATCGATGCCGAGTGACTGGAACATCACGATTGAGGAATGATGCAGGGCGTCATGCACCGCACGGCAGGCAGCCTTGGTGTAGTCCATGCCGTAGAGGTCATTGCCGGTGCCCATCTCGAGAATGATGCGTTGCTCGCTCATGACTGACCTCCTGCCGACTGCCCGGCCGTGGAAGAGGTGGATGCCGCGCCGGCGGCCGCCGCGCTGGTGGCCGCCATGTCGAATGACACGATGATGGCGACATTGGCGACCACGCTGACCCCGCTGCCATCCGGCTTGGCCACGTCCAGCCCGCCCTTGACCACGCGCACACTGGGCTGACCGTAGGGAAAGATGCCCAGCAGGGCATCACTGTCGACCTTGTCGGGCTGCTGCACGCCGATCTCGACCTCGATCAGCATCGCCTCCTTGGGGAAGCCGAAGGCGTCCGCCACGTTGAGCGAGTTGTGCCACAGGGCATCGCGGATGCCACGTGCCGCCGCCTCGGTGTAGTTCTGGCTGCGAATGGAGGTGCCCATGCCGAACTGGGTCACCATGCGTGTCTTGGCCACATTACCCCCCTGATTTCCTGTCACGGAAAAGACGTACCACTCGCGCCGCCTATCAGCGCGGATGCTTGAAAAGCCCGATCACCCACCCTAGCCCGCCCAGCAGCAGGGCGCCCTGCCAATCTCCCCGGAACAGCTCGATCAGCGCCAGGACGATTGCCACCAACTGTGCGCTGCGCACCGGACTGACCGTCGCTATGGGCTGCGGTCACCCTGCTCTGACATGCGCCCTCCCGTCGCTGGCCCGATGACTTCATCTGGCGCTGACAACGCCGAGCGATGACAACGTCGCTCCATCGTTTCAGGAAAGCCTCAAGTAGAAAATACGACTTCCGTCCCCGAGCACCTGCCCCGATCAGCTCATCGGGGCGTGTCAGGCGCCTCAAGCGCCAGCTGCCCCCAGAAGTGGCCGCTGCTGCGCGACAGCGTCGGGTCGTTCATCAACCAGGCAAAGGTGGCCATGGGGTCGAGGTCGGCAAAGGTCTCGGGGTGCAGCCAGCGCGCGATGGCCTCCAGCGCGACGATGGCATAGGGCCCCTGGTGGAAGCCATGCCACAACGCCATCACCCGGCCCTGCTTGACGGCATCCAGTGACTGCCAGCCGGGCAATGTCTGCACCATGCGCGCCAGATCATGCTGGATATCCTCACCCGAGATGCCGATGCCGGCACGCAGGCCATCGCCCTTGGCCCACTGGCCACCGGTATTGAGAATCGCCTCGGGCGGGTGGGCCAGCACCCACTCCTTGCTGAGGGTGGCACCGCTGACCGGCGCCAGTTCAGCGGCCAGATTGCGCCCGCCGGCCCGCGTGACCAGGTCCGCCACGCCGTTATGCAGATTGGTACGACAGCAATCCACCTTCACGCCCGGTGCGATGTTGATCAGCACACGCGGCCGATCGGCTATCGTCGCCAGACGTTCGTCAATCAGCGCCAGATGCGCCGCCATGGTGTCCTCCACCTCGCGGGCACGCGCCTCGACGCCGAGCACCTCGCCCAGCAGGCGCACGCTGACCGGAGCATCCTGCAGCGGATGATGATTGAACTCGACATACAGCCAGGGAGTGCCAACCTCATCCAGCAGCGCCGCCAGCGGCGAGCCTTCGATACGCGAACGCTGGGAGAGATCGAACAGTACCAGGTCCGGCGTCAACGCCAGCAGGGCCTCGCCTCCGAGGCTCGGCGTCGAGGCGCGACTCAGTGCTGGCAGCGTGGCAAGTTGCGGCCAGCGCGTCTCGAGACGCTCGGTCATCGCCGGGTCAAACACCGTCAGGGGGTAGGCCCAGCCGACGATACGCTCAAGCGGAGCCTCCAGCAGCGTCAGCAGTGCATATAGCTGACGCGGCTGGGCGAGGAAGATGCGCTGCGGCGAGGACTCAAGCGTCACCTCGCGCCCGGCGAGATCCGTCACCTGACGCGGAAAGCTGGCCTGGGCCTGTTCAGTAGCGAAGGGCACCTTGGCGACCGGCTCGGCGGCATGGGCAAGGTTGCCCGGCGCGCTCGAGAAGGCCCCTGCGAAGACAGTGGCGAGTGCCAGCAGGCGGACACCTGCCAGTCTTGTGCGCCTCGCCATCATCGTCTGGCTCCGGCATCGCGCGTGATATGACCGATATCGGCCTGGGCCGAGTCGGCGACGCGATCGGTGAGCACCACCGGATGGCCCAGCGAGCAGCTCTCGATCCGTGCCTCGATCCCGTAGGCCTCACGCAGATGCTCGGCGGTGATCACCTCCCGCGGGGCCCCGGTGGCCAGCAGGCCGGAGGGTGCGAACAGGATGATCTGATCACAGAAACGCAGCGCCAGATTGATGTCGTGCAAGGCGATCAGGCAGATGGCCTGCTGCTCCTGAACCACGCCGCGCACGCCTTCGATCAAGGCCAGCTGCCAGCGCAGATCCAGCGCGCTGGTCGGCTCATCGAGCAGCAGCAGTTGCGGCTGGCGCACCAGCGCCTGGGCGAGACCGACCATCTGACGCTGGCCACCGGAGAGCGTGTCCATGCGCCGGAAGGCCAGAGAATGCAGCGACAGGCGTGCGAAGACCTGCTCGACCAGCGAATCCGTGGCCTCGCGGCTCAACTCGGCACGCGCCGCGCGGCAGGCGCTGGCCACGGCTTCATAGGCCACCAGACTGGTCGGCTGCGGCAGCGTCTGCGGCAGGTAGCCGACATGACGCATGCGGTTCGCCCCGTGCAGCGACGACAGCGCAAGCTCCCCGAGGTGGATGTCGCCCTTGGCCGGGCGCATGCCGGCAATCGCCTTGAGGAAGGTCGACTTGCCGACCGCATTCGGCCCGAGCACCCCGACCAGTGAGCCCGCCGGCAGCGGTGGCAGATCGAGTTGATCGAAGATCATGCGCCGCTGATAGCCGGTGGTCAGCTGCGAGATCTTCAAGGAGGCTTGCGAATCAAAGACGTGATGGCTCATCCCTGCCCCCTGCGCTGACCGAGCAGCAAGGCGAGGAAACAGGGAATGCCGATCAATGAGGTCACGATTCCTACCGGCAGCACCAGGCCAGGTACCAGTGACTCACTGGCCGTGGCGGCCAGGGACAGCACCAGCGCCCCCGCCAGCGCACTGCCGGGCAGGTAGAAGCGATGGTCTTCCCCCAGCGCCAGACGCGCCATGTGCGGCCCGACCAGACCGATAAAGCCGATGGTGCCGACAAAGGCCACCGCCACTGCCGCCAGCAGGCTGACACGCAACAGTGCCGTGCGGCGCAGGCGAGTGACCGGCACGCCAAAGCTGCGCGCATGGTCTTCCCCGGCACGCAGCGCTGTCAGCGCCCAGGCACGCCGCATGGCGAAGGGCAGGCAGACGACCAAGACGCTTGCGATGATCGCGACTCGCTCCCACGAGGCTTCCGACAGGCTGCCCATGGTCCAGAACACCAGCTGCTGCAGCGCATCGGGACTGGCCACGAACTGCACCAGCGCATTGACGGCGTTGAGCACGAAGACCAGCGCGATGCCGAACAGCACGATCACTTCGCGACTGGCGCCATACAGCGAGGCCACGGCATCGATGGCCAGAATCGACAGCGCCGCGAACACGAAGGCCATCAGCGCGATGGTGTAGCTGGGCGGCAGCCCCGGCAAGGCGACATCCAGGATGATGACCAGCGAGGCGCCAAGCGTCGCCGCGGCGCCCACACCCAACGTGAAGGGGCTGGCCAGGGCGTTGTTGAGCACGGTCTGCATCTCGGCGCCCGCAAGACCGAGGGCTGCACCGACCAGCGCCGCCATCACCGCCGTCGGCAGACGAATCTGCCAGACGATGGCTTCATTGATCGGCCCGTGCGAACCGGGATTGATGAGTTCGCCCAGCAGATCAGACAGCGCGAGATCGGCAGGGCCGGTCATGATGTCGCCAAGGATGGCCAACAGCAGTGCCAGGCACAGCGCGGAGAGAATCACCACACGCTTCCAGGCGAAGCGCCGGTATTGCTGGGCGAGCGTAGGCGACGACTCAGGCGCTGAGGCCTGAGCGTGCGCGGGGGGAGACATCGGACGTTTTTCAATCACCAGCAAGGTCTGCCACTAGGAGGAGGAAGTGAACTTCCATGCATCAGGGCCCACCGAAGCCGCCAGGCGGCTCGGTTATCAGCATGAATCATGCGCAGATGATAATGATTGACGCCTGCAGTCACAATGCGCACGGCCGCGACGGGTGACATGCGCGACCCGGCTCACGTCCATTCAACCCAGCCTGGCGCCGCCAGGCCTTCCCACACCCGCCCTGCTCACGTCCGCTTCGACAAGTACCTGGCTTAGCAAATGTCAGGCTCAGAAAATGTCAGGCTCGGAAAATGTCAGGCTCGATGAACAGGGCGGCAAAAACTTGGTAGCGTCCTGACGGGTTGCTATGTTCAAGATTCGCTCGCCCCTTCTCTTGCCCAGGAGTCTGACATGGCCCGCCTCACTGCAAAGGATTTTGCTCCCGAGTTGCTGGAGCTGTACGACGGATATGTGCATGGCAACATCACTCGCCGCCAGTTTCTGGATCGCGCGGCGGCCTTTGCCGTCGCGGGCATGACAGCCACCTCGATTCTGGCAAGCCTCAGCCCCGACTACGCGCTGGCTTCTCAGGTCGAGTTCACCGACCCCGACATCGTCGCCGAATACATCACCTATCCCTCCCCCGAGGGCCACGGCGAGGTGCGCGCCTATCTGGTGAAGCCCGCCAAGGCCAGCGGCCCGCTGCCGGGCGTGGTGGTGGTGCATGAGAACCGTGGCCTCAACCCCTATATCGAGGACGTGGCGCGCCGCGTGGCCAAGGCCGGCTATATCGCGCTGGCCCCGGATGGATTGAGCTCGGTGGGCGGCTATCCGGGCAACGACCCCAGGGGCAAGGAGCTGCAGGCACAGGTAGACCCTGAAAAGCTGATGAACGACTTCTTCGCCGCCATCGATTACCTGATGAGCGAGGACCGCACCACCGGCAAGGTCGGCATTACCGGCTTCTGCTACGGCGGGGGCGTCTCCAATGCCGCCGCCGTGGCCTATCCTGAACTAGCCTGTGCCGTGCCCTTCTATGGCCGCCAGCCGCGCGCCGAGGAAGTCGCCGCCATCAAGGCCCCGCTGTTGCTGCACTATGCGGAGCACGATGAGCGCGTCAATGCCGGCTGGCCCGCCTATGAAGCCGCGCTTGAGGAACACGACAAGGTCTATGAGGCCTACATCTACCCGGGCACCCACCACGGCTTCCACAACGATTCGACGCCACGCTATGACGAACAGGCCGCCAGGCTCGCCTGGGACAGAACGCTTGAGTGGTTTGCCAAGTATCTGACCTGATCCGCTCGACGCAATGTGGCTCCTCTCTGAACGACAAGGCCCGCACCCCATGCTTCATCCTTGGGGTGCGGGCCTTGTCATGAGCATGTCAGGACACCATCGGGCCGTCTTTCAGCTGCACAGCATGCCGCTGGCGACGATCTCGCTGAGCGTGCCCTTGCCGATGCCGCTGATGCGAGTCAGCTGACCGCTGGAACTCCACGGGCGCTGCCGGATGATATCGGCGGCGCGTGCCGGCCCGATGTTGGGCAGGCGATCCAGCTGATCGGCGTTGGCGGTGTTGAGGTCGATACAGGTCTGACCCGCCGAACTGGAGGCGTTGGATGCACGACTGGCCACCTCTGTGCCCGCCGCCTGCGGCTGGCCGCCGTCCAGCGGCAGCAACGCCAGTGTATCGCCGGTCACCGATAGATAGATCGGGGCGTGATCGGAGACATCGGCACGCGCCGCCTCATGACTGATACCCAGATAGTCCGGGAAGCGGAACACCTCGCCGCTGGCGCTGGGCCATTCGCTCGGCACATACCAGATGTTGTCGTAGAGTGAGGCATAGCGGCCATCGGTCTTGGAGAGCGTCGTCGCGCCCTCGGTGATCAACGGGCGCAGGCCGAGGGTGCGCAGGTCTCCCCAAGCAGGCTCGTCCGGCGCCATGTTGAAGTCACCCATGATGATCGCCGGGGTACCGGGCGAGATTTCCTTCATCAGGTCGTAGATATCCGCCAGCGCACGGATTTCCGGCGCGCGATCCGCCTTGCTGTCGCCATAGACGATATGCACGTTGGCGGCGCTGAAGGCCCGCCCGCTGTCCTTCTCGACGAAGGTGGCCAGCAGCGGCTCGCGCGAGAACACATCCTCGGGATCGAGATAGACGGTAGCCCCGCCCTGATAGGCGATCGTCTTGTCGCGATACAGATAGGCGTAACGCTCGGTATAGGTGCTGCGCCCGACCGCATGGCTGACCAGGCTGTCCCACTCATCGCCGGTCAGGGCTTCAAGCTGCTGCTCGAGCTCGCTGACGACCTCCTCCTTCATCACCTCCTGCAGGCCGATCAGGTCCATATGGCTTGCCACCGCCGCGACCTGTTCGAGATGCTTGCCGTTGTTCCAGCCGGCATGCTTCAGATTCCAGCTGGCGATCACCGCATCCGCCTGACTGCTGGCCGCAGCGCCCAGCAGTACGGGCACTGCCAGCGCCATCACCACCCTTCTGGCGATGCGCTCAAGTCGAGAACCGCCAGACGGCTGCCGGCCGCGCGAGGGCTTGCTGCTGATGCTAGTACTATTGCTGCCGTTGCTGGTGCTGCCAGCGATATTGAAGTGATTGTTGCTCGAATTGCTGACGCTACCGCGCTGACCTGTGCGTATCACTGCATGACCCTTGACTGATGACTCGTACAAAAAAGACCGTAAGAGACTGTATCTTATGGGCTTGCCGTCAAGGTTTATAGAACCACGATATTATTTATTATCCTTTGCGCGACTCTTGATAGATAACAGAGAGCTCCCGCGCCACGTCAGCGCCGGCCCTTGCCACTTGACCTTTCAGCGCCAGCTTCTACTCTCGAGCGCTGATGCCTCCTTTCTCCAGTCACGAGATCCCATGACCCCATCGTCATCCCTTTCCCCCGGCAGCCTGCTGAATCAGCTGCGCCAGACCACCCCGCTGGTGCACAACATCACCAATCATGTCGCGATGACGCCGACCGCCAACACCCTGCTGGCCATCGGTGCCTCGCCGCTGATGGCGCATGCACAGCAGGAAATCCAGGAGATCTCCGCCATCAGTGCAGCGCTGTCGATCAATATCGGTACCCTCTCACCCAGCTGGATCGAGGCCATGCAGCTGGCCGCGATGTGCGCCCACCGCGATGGCAAACCCTGGGTGCTGGACCCCGTCGGCATCGGCGCCTCCAGCCTGCGCCAGTATGCCTGCCGCTCGCTGCTGGAATATCGCCCCAGCGTGATTCGCGCCAATGCCTCCGAAGTGCTGGCGCTGGTCGGTGAGATGAATCAGGGCCGCGGCGTGGACAGTGGCGATGATGGTGAGGATGCGCAGGAGCGCGCCTATCGGGCAGCCGTCGCCCTGGCGCGCGCGCAGAATTGCGTGGTGGCAATGACTGGCCGTGTCGATATCGTCACCGATGGCAAGCGCCAAATCACGGTTCAAGGTGGCCATGCGCTGATGGGCCGCGTCACTGCCATGGGCTGCGCCCTGAGCAGCGTGGTCGCCGCCTTTCTCGCCGGACATGACGAGACCCTGCAGGCCAGCGCCGCCGCGCTGGCCTGTTACGCCGAGGCCGGTGAGACGGCGGGCCAGTCAGCGCAGGGCCCGGGCAGCTTCGTGCCACGTTTCATGGATGCCCTGTATACTCTCGACGCCGATTCCACCCTGCTAGCCTCTCGTCTGGAGCTGACCGATGTCACTTGATCTATCCCTTTACCTGGTCACCGACCCCTCGCTGTGCGCCGAGCGCGGCCTGGAAGCCACCGTGATGGCCGCCGTACGCGGTGGCGTCAGTGTCGTGCAGCTGCGCGACAAGCACGCCAGCGACGAGGAGATGATCGCCCAGGCCATCCGCCTCAAGGCGCTGCTGGACGAGTACGAGGTGCCGCTGATCATCAATGACCGCATCGAGGTCGCGCTGGCCAGTGGCGCCGATGGCCTGCACATCGGTCAGAGCGATGGCGATCCGGTCGAGGCGCGTCGCCGTCTCGGCGAGGACGCCTTGATCGGCCTGTCGGTCCAGACGCTTGAGCAGCTCAAGGCCCTCGATGTCGAACGCATCGACTACCTCGGCCTCGGCCCGGTCCATGCCACCCCGACCAAGCCGGATCATGCCGCGCCGCTGGGCATCGAGGGGCTCACGCAGCTCGTGCGCTCAAGCCCGCTGCCGACGGTCGCCATCGGCGGTATCTCGCTGGCCAATGCCGGCGAAGTCATGACCAGCGGCACCGACGGCCTCGCCGTCGTATCGGCGCTGTGCAGTGCCGAAGACCCCGCCGCGGCCGCCCAGCAATTCCTGGCGCAGTATCCTTTCTGATCTGATCCCACCCATCAGATAGAGACGCCAACGCCCGCCATGGTCAGTCATGGCGGGCGTTGGCGTCTTTGCTACCTGAGGGCTTGAGCTGATTGAACTGCTTGAGCGGATCAGCTGGCCGCCAGGTCACTCTCGGCATTCGCCACCAGCGCGAACTCCTCCTCGGCGGTCTTCGCCACCAGTCGATGACGGCTGAAGATGGTGTAGTAGGCGATGCCCACCACGAACAGCACCAGGGTGTAATTGAAGGCACGCGGGTCGAAGGCATAGACCCCGGTCAGCGCGATCAGCGAGAGCACCAGTGCGATGGCGGACGTCACGATGCCGCCCGGCGTGCGATAGGGACGCTCCAGCGCCGGCTGACGCAGCCGCAGCAGGATATGGCTGGCCGCCATCAGCGCGTAGGAGACTGTCGCCCCCACCACCGCCATACCCAGGATCAGATCGCCCTCGCCAGTCAGCGAGACCAGGAACCCGAAGATGCCCGGCACTACCAGCGCCCAGGTCGGCGCCTTGCGCTTGCTGGTCAGCGACAGCGTCTTGGGCAGGTAGCCGGCTCGTGACAGCGCGAACACCAGACGGCTGTAGCCGTAGATGATCGAGAAGAACGACGCCACCAGTCCGGCCAGGGCCAGCACGTTGACCAGCGTCGCCAGCCCTTCACTGCCGGTCGCGTTCAGCGCATCCACCAGCGGCACGGCACTGCTGCCGATCGCCTCGGCACCGGCGGCACCGGCCAGCAGGAAGACGACGAGCACGGCGGTGAACATCAGAAACAGCATGGCGCCGATGATGCCACGCGGAACATCACGAGCCGGATTGCGCGATTCCTCTGCCGCCAGCGGCACTCCTTCCACGGCCAGGAACAGCCACATGCCGAAGGGCAGCGCCGCCCAGATGCCATACCAGCCATTGGGCATGAAGTCGCTGGCCCCCCAGGCGTCGGTAGGTGCGATGTCGAACAGGCGACTGCTGTCGAAGTCACCGATCAGCGCGACGGCGGTGGCAATGATCGCGAACACCGCCAGGCCGCTGATCACCATCATCACCTTGAGCGCCTCGCCGACCCCCGCCAGGTGGATGCCGATGAACACCAGATAGAAGATGGCGTAGATGATCGGGCCATTGATCCCCAGCAGCGACTCCACCGCGCTGCCGATGAAGATGACGATGGCCGCGGGTGCCAGCGCATATTCGATCAATACCGCGAGGCCGGTGAGATAGCCGCCAGCCGGGCCCATGGCCTGACGCGCGAAGCTGTAACCGCCGCCGGCGGCCGGAATGGCCGCTGACATTTCCGCCAGCGACAGCACCAGCGCCAGATACATGATGCCCATCAGCAGCGCCGCGATCGCGAAGCCGCCCCAGCCCGCCTCGCCGATACCGAAATTCCAGCCGGCGAAATCGCCGGAGATCACATAGGAGACCCCGAGTCCCGCCAGCAGGACCCAACCTGCCGTGCCCTTCTTCAACTGGCGTCTGGCCAGATAGTCCTGCTCATTCGTGTCGTGATGCGTGTCGCGAGTCATGGTGCCGCCTTGTTGCCGTCAAGCATTGTCATTGTTGGATCGGGAGTTTCCCGCTGCTGCGCTGCCGTCCCGTCAGGACAGCAGGAAGTTCTGGATACCGCCCCCGCTCTCCAGCGAGTTGTCGCCACTTCTGTCCTTGAGCCCCACCCCGGTGAGACCGAGCTTGCGTGCCTCGCGCAATAGGTAGTGCAGACGCTGGGCGGCCATGGCGAAGTCGAGCCCTGCCGGGCGCACGTTGGAGATGCAGTTGCGGCTGGCATCGCTCAGGCCGACGCGCGGCTGCCAGGTCAGATAGAGGCCGAGGCTGTCCGGAGAGCTGAGGCCGGGGCGCTCGCCGACCATCACCAGCACCGCCCGCGCCTTGAGCAGCTCACCGACTTCATCGCCGATCGCGACCCGCCCCTGCTCCACCACGCTGATCGGTGTGAGCGTCCAGGCATCCGGGCCATCCTCGGCAAGCGTTTCCAGCAATGCCGCGATGAAGGGCGCGGCGTTGTTCTGTACCGCCAGAGACGAGAGCCCATCGACGACCACGATGGCCAGATCCGCAGGCTCCGCTGCGAGGCTGGACAGCTGCTCACACGAGGTCTCATCAAGACGCCGGCCGTAGTCGGGGCGTTGCAGATAGGTGGTGCGGTCTACGGCGCGGCTATGCAGATGCTGGATGTCCGGGGCGTTCTCGAGTGCAGGCAGTTGCTGGAGATCCTCGATCAGTCGAGGAATCTCCAGCGGCAGGTGGACGGCGTCCTGGGCGCGGGCGTGCGCCAGCTGGAATTCCAGCGAACGATTGGTCGGCAGGCTGATGCCGGCACGGCCCAGGCCGATGCGCGCATCCGTGAACTGGCCAAGCCGTTGCCAGGCATTGGGCGTGACGATGGCATCAGGTTCGAGGCTGCGCGAGAGTGCGTCAGCAGAGGGCTGGTCATGGCTCATGCGTCACCTCCGGATACCTGACGCAGGGAATCGGCAAAGCAGGACGGCATGTCAGTGGGCAGCTTCTGCTGGGCGACATCGGTGAAGATCTGCATCTCCTCGAGCCAGGCGGCGAATTCCGGCGCCGGGCCCAGGCCCAGTACCCGCCGGGCATAGAGGGCATCGTGGAAGGAGGTGGTCTGATAGTTGAGCATGATGTCATCCGAGCCGGGGATGCCCATGATGAAGTTGCAGCCCGCCACCCCGAGCAGCGTCAGCAAGGTATCCATGTCGTTCTGATCGGCATCGGCATGATTGGTGTAGCAGATGTCGCAGCCCATCGGCAGGCCCAGCAACTTGCCGCAGAAGTGGTCCTCAAGCCCCGCGCGGATGATCTCCTTGCCATTGAACAGATACTCGGGACCGATGAAGCCGACCACGGTGTTCACCAGCAACGGCGAGTACTTGCGGGCCACTGCATAGGCGCGCGCCTCGCAGGTCTGCTGGTCCAGGCCGTGATGGGCATCGGCGGACAGCGCACTGCCCTGACCGGTCTCGAAATACATCACGTTGTCGCCCACCGTGCCGCGCTTGAGCGACAGCGCGGCCTGCTGCGCCTCCGCCAGCACGCAAAGCTCGACACCGAAGCTCTCGTTGGTGGCCTGGGTGCCGCCGATGGACTGGAAGACGAGATCCACCGGGGCGCCCTGCTCGATGCATTCAATGGTATTGGTGACATGGGTCAGCACGCAGGACTGGGTAGGAATCGAATACTTCTGGATTACCTCATCCATCAGGCGCATCAGCTTGATGCTCTGGGCCACGTTGTCGGTGGCCGGATTGATGCCGATCACGGCGTCGCCGTTGCCGTAGAGCAGACCATCGAGAATGCTGGCGGCGATGCCGGTGACGTCATCGGTAGGATGATTGGGCTGCAGGCGGGTCGAGAGATGGCCGCTCTTGCCGATGGTATTGCGAAAGGCCGTGACCACCTCGCACTTCCTTGCGACCAGAATCAGATCCTGATTGCGCATCAGCTTGCTGACCGCGGCGGCCATTTCGGGGGTGATGCCGGCACGCACCTGCGCCAGCATCGCCGGCGTCGCGAGGTCACTCAGCAGCCAGTTGCGGAAGTCGCCGACGGTGAGATGCGCGATCGGCAGGAACGCCACCGGATCATGCTCATCAATGATCAGGCGGGTGATGTCGTCCTGTTCGTAGGGAATCAGCACGTCTTCGAGGAAGGTCTTGAGGGGCAGCTCCGCCAGACACAGCTGCGCGACGACTCGCTCCTCGGCGGTTTCCGCGATCACACCAGCAAGACGATCTCCGGAGCGGGCGGGCGTCGCCTTGGCCATCAACTCCGCCAGATTGGCGAAACGATGGACCTGACTGCCCAGGGTATAACGGTACTCGCGGCTCATGGAAAATTCCTTGCACTGACAGATGTCATTTCATCTCAGTCGGTTTGCAGGAATCACGCCAATATCTCTCCATGCCTCTTTGGTCCCGCATGCGCCTTGAAGCCGCATTGCATAGGGCTGCGCTAGCACCACTATGGTGCATGCCCGCGTTCACGCTCGGTGCAGTGAGTCGCGGGGGTCAGCCGCGTGCGCCCCCCAGCTTCGTGATGATCGCCTCGCGATGCTTGAGCGAGGCCACCCCGGCCTCACCCAGCTTGCTGGCCACCTCGCTGAGCAGACCTTCGGCGAGGAACATGAAGGCGCTCATGCTGTTGCTATAAAAAAGGCTGTGATTGGGCACATGGAAGCTGTAGCGCGCCAGCGGCTCCAGCGGAGAACTGGCCGAATCGGTCAGCGCAATCACCTCGACACCACGCTCCACCGCCACCTCGGCGCAGGCCACCACGCTTGGGGTATAGGGGAAGCAACTGGCCACCACCAGCACATCACCCGCCGTCAGCTGAGCCAGCGCATCCGCCACGCCCTGACGACTGGCGTCCAGCGGTGCCACGTCCGGGCGCAGCATGCCCAGCCCATAGGCCATGAACAGTGCCAGGGAATTGAACTGGCGCATGCCGTGCAGGCGCACGCGCGGTGCCTCGGCCAGCAAGGTGGTCGCGGCCTCGAAGGCCGCGGCGTCCACCTTCTCGAGCATGCCGAGAATGTTGGCGCTTTCCTGACGCCCCAGCCGCGCAAGCTGCGCCATGGCACCACTGTCGGCATCACGTGACGACAGTCGCGCCGCCTGCTGACTGTAGAAATGCTCGCCATCCGTCACCGCCTGACGGAAGACAGCCTGAAATCGGCTGAAGCCCTCGTAACCCAGCCGCTGGGCCAGACGCGAGAAGGTCGAGGCGTTCACGCCGGTCAGCTCCGCCAGCTGGCTGATGGAAGACACCGCCGTGCGTTGCGGGGACTCGATCAGCACCGCCAGCACACGCCGGGAACTCGCGCCGAGGCGGATATCCACCTCACGGCGATCAATCGCCACCAGCAGCTGCTTCAACCCCTCCAGGGTCTCCGGCGGCGAGTCAGGGGATACGGGCCCGGGGGCTTGTGAGGATGGGGGCATGGGACGCCTCCTTGGCAAGGGACAGGACAGATGGCGGCAACGGTAGCATCTCTGGCCGGTCGAGACCGAAGATTCAGGCGACTTCATGCAATTATTTATTGCATAAAACATAAATGCACTACATATTTGCATTACACCTTCGCACCCCTGCCCCCCGGAGCCCACATGAGTCACGTACTGCATCGCAACCTCAATCAGGACTATCCCATCGCTGCAAAGGGCGATGGCCCTTACATCGTTGATCGCGAGGGTCGCCGTTATCTGGATGCCAGCGGTGGTGCGGCCGTGTCATGCCTGGGGCACAGTGACGAGGCCGTGGCGCAGGCCATCAAGGATCAGGTCAGCCAACTGGCCTACGCGCATACCTCGTTTTTTACCAGTGACCCGATGGAGCAGCTGGCCGACTTTCTCATCGAACGCGCCCCTGCAGGACTCGACTCCGTCTACTTCGTCTCCGGCGGCTCGGAAGCGGTCGAGGCGGCTCTCAAGCTGGCCCGTCAGTATTTCGTCGAGATCGGCCAGCCCCAGCGCAAGCATCTGATCGCGCGGCGCCAGAGCTATCACGGCAATACGCTGGGTGCGCTGGCCACCGGCGGCAACGCCTGGCGCCGTCAGCAATTCGAGCCGCTGCTGATCAACGTCAGCCACGTCAGCCCCTGCTACGCCTATCGGGACCAGCAGCTCGCCGAGACGCCCGAGGCGATGGGCATTCGTCTCGCCGCGGAACTTGAGGAGGAAATCCTGCGCCTGGGCGCCGAGAATGTGATGGCCTTCGTGGCCGAGCCGGTGGTCGGTGCCACCCTGGGCGCCGTCACGGCGGTACCCGGCTACTTCAGACGCATCCGCGAGGTCTGTGATCGCTACGGCGTGCTGCTGATTCTCGACGAGGTGATGTGCGGCATGGGACGTACCGGCAGCCTGTTCGCCGCCGCGCAGGAAGGCATCACGGCGGACCTGATCACCATCGCCAAGGGCCTGGGCGCCGGCTACCAGCCGATCGGCGCGACCCTGGTCAGCCAGCGCATCCGTGATGCCATCGCCAATGGCTCCGGCTTCTTCCAGCACGGTCATACCTACATCGGCCATGCCACCGCCTGTGCCGCGGCGCTGGCAGTCCAGCAGACCATCGAAGCCCGCGACCTGCTCACTCGCGTCAACGTCCTCGGCGAGGGGCTCAAGGCGCGCCTGAACGAGCGCTTCGCGGATCACGCCCATGTCGGTGACATCCGTGGTCGCGGCCTCTTCCAGGGACTGGAGCTGGTGGCGGATCGCGACAGCAAGCGCCCCTTCGACCCGACCCTAAAGCTTCACGCACGGCTCAAGAAGGCTGCGATGGCTGAAGGCCTGATGTGCTACCCGATGGGCGGCACCCTGGATGGCCGCCAGGGCGATCACATCCTGCTGGCACCGCCGTTCATTCTTCAGGAGTCGCACCTGGACGAGCTCACCGCCAGGCTGGGGCGTGCCATCGATACCACCCTTGCCAGCCTGTGACGGCTCAGCTGCAGGCGCATTGCCTGCCCCACGATCTTTGAATGGTTTTGAAAGGAGTGACTTTCATGGCGATCACATCGCGTCTGACCGAACTGGATGACGCCAGCATGAGCACGGCTCAGCGCGAGGTACTGGCCGAGATTCTCAGCGGCCCGCGCGGCAATCTGGACGGCCCCTTCCTGGCCTGGATCCACAGCCCCGAGCTTGCCGATCATGCCCAGCGCCTCGGCGCATTCTGCCGTTACGCCACCGGCCTCGAGCTGCGCCTCAGCGAGCTGGCGATTCTCACCACGGCGGTGTGGTGGAAATCCCAGGCCGAATGGCAGATTCACGCGCCGATCGCCGAGCAGGCCGGCCTCGCGCCCGAGGTCATCACGGCGCTGCGCGAGGAGCGTGAACCCGAATTTACACGGGACGATGAGCGGCTGGTCTATCGCATCACCCGCGCGCTCTACGCCAAGCGGCGCATCGATGATGCCCTGTACGGCGAGGCCGTCGCGATGTTCGGCGAAACCGTGGTAGTGGAGCTGGTCGGAGTGCTGGGGTATTACGCCCTGGTGGCCATGACGCTGAATGTCTTCGCCGTCCGGCGCGGTGATGACATCCCGCTACCCTTCGAGGAGCCGAGCCGAACTTGAAGCGCGTGTCTTGAAGGGCCTGGATTTCGCCACGCCCGCAACGCTTGAGTACGACACGCACGGCCACAGCGCGCTTGCCCAGCTGTCGCACGCGAGGCATTCTCGAAGGTCTCCTGCTGCGCCCCGGCCACCCTCGGGGCGTGCGTCATTGCGGCGCGAATACCTCGATGACGGCGCTTCGATATCGACGCCAGGATGACAACACCTCGATAACAACAAGATGACCACAAGGTGAGCACTCGATGAGTGATGGCGAACACACGGAAGTGGCGGTGATCGGCGCAGGCGCCGTGGGTGTCGCCTGTGCCCTGTGGCTGCGGCGCAACGGCCACGAGGTGATGATGATCGAACGCGAAGGCATCGCCAGCGGCACCTCCTTCGGCAATGCCAGCACTCTGGCGGATTACGGCTGCCTGCCCATCGCTCGCCCGGAAATCTGGCGCAGCATTCCTTCGCTGTTGCTGTCGCCTGACTCGCCCTTCGTCATCGACTGGAAGTGCCTGCCCAGGCTCTCGCCGTGGCTGATGCGCTTCATGGGCCAGTGCAACGCCACTCGCTTTCGTGCCAACAGCGAGATGCTGGCCCGGCTGCTCAGCCATACCTACACGGACTACCAGCCGCTGCTCGACGATGCCCCCGCCGCTGCCGCGATGATTCAGCGCAAGGGCTGCCTGTATGCCTACGGCAAGGCCGAGAACCTGCAGGCCGCACAGGACGATATCCAACTACGCGATCAGCTCGGCATCCACCAGCAGGTGCTGACGGCGGACGAGCTGATCGCGCTGGAACCGGCCATGGAAGGCCACACCGCGGGCGGCGTGCTGTTCCCCTCCTCCTGTCACCTCGACGACCCGCAGGTGTTCATCGACGCCCTGGCCACCCCGCTGCGCGAAGAGAGCCGAATCGTCAGCGCTGAGGTCATCCGCCTGAGCCGACAGGCCTCCGGCATGCTGCTGGAGTACGCCGATGGCCGGCGACTCAGGGCGGATAGAGTGGTGCTGGCAGCCGGGGCCTGGTCGGCAAACCTGGCCCGCCAGCTCGGCGACAGGATTCCGCTGGATACCGAGCGTGGCTATCACATCGAATTCGATCTCGAGCACTCGCCGCTCAACCGCCCGACCTGCCCGGTGGAAAGCGCCTTCTACATGACGCCACTGCACAGCGACGAGGGTGCGCGTCTGCGAGTGGCCGGCACCGTGGAGCTGAGTTCGCTTGCGGGGCCGGCCAATCCGGCCCGTTTCGACTATCTGGAAAGCCGGGTGCGCAAGGTGCTGGGAATCAACGCCCCGGTCGCCCGGCGCTGGCTGGGCTTTCGTCCCACCCTACCCGACTGCGTACCGGTGATCGGCCCATCACCCAATGAGCCTCGCGTGATTCATGCCTTTGGCCATCAGCATATCGGGGTGACACTTGCAGGCGTGACGGGGCGCCTGGTCAGCGAATGTCTAGCCAAAGGCTCACCAGAGTGGATCACGCCCTGCTCCCCTGCTCGGTTTTGAAACCATGCTCCATCTCTGATGTCAGGGCGTTATTTTACGAGGCATCCGCGATGCGGGCTTGACCGGTGGTCAGGCGCTCCAGCAACTGCTGCCACTCGCCGCACAGGGTGTCGGCATCGAAGCGCGCGGCATTGTCGCGCGCCAGCAGGGACATCTCGCTGCGACGAGCCTCATCCGTGATCAGGTCACGGATCTCGCGCGCCAGAGCCTCATCGTCCTCGACATCCACCAGCACGCCACTGCCGCCGGCCAGGATTTCGGCAGGCCCGGTCTCACAATCTGTCGAGACCACCGGCAAGCCAAAGGATTGCGCTTCCAGCAGGGTCATCGGCAGCCCCTCCCAGCGTGAGCTCATCACGTACAGCGCCGCCCGCTGATACTCCTTTTCCACCTGTGAGGTGCGGCCCACGAAGACGACGCTGTCACTCAGGCCCAATGTCCAGGCCTGGGCCTTGAGGTCATTTTCATCCTCGCCCCAACCGACGATGCGCAGCCGCCAGTCAGGGTGGGCCGACACGACCTTGTGCCAGGCATTCAGCAGCACATCGAAGCCCTTCTGCTCCGTCAGTCGCCCGACAGCCAGCACGGTACGCGACGCTGTGCTCTCTTCGCTGGGCCTGGGGAAGTGCGGTACCGGATTCCAGATCACGCCGACCTTGTCGCGGATGCGGTAGCGCGCTCGCCAGGCCTCGGCGTCCCGCTCGGTGAGCACCACGATGGCGTCGGCCAGGCGCACGGCGGTCGAGCGCCCCACCGAACGCAGGCGTGAACCATGATCGGTGGCGAGGTTGAAATGCTCCCAGCAGATGATCCGGGCGCGCTGGAACGGAGCCCACGGCGCACAGAAGGCGAACAGGATCGAATCCACCAGCACCACGACATCAGCCTGTTGGTGACGGACCTTGGCCAGCAGCGCCGAACTGATGCCCAGCGAACGCCGGGCCCCGCCTCTGGCTTCCTTCAGATTCAGGTAACAGGTCGTGATGCTGGTCTCCAGGGCAAACGAGCTGGTCGCTGGCCCGAACAGACTCGCGATCATCACCTCATGACCCGAGCGCGCCAGTCCGCTGGCGATTTCGCATGTGACACGCTCCGTGCCTCCGTCACTGGAAAGATTACCGACGACAAACAGAATCTTCATTGGCTCATGCGCTCCACAGGGAAATGCTCGCCGCGAGGCACCCGACAGCAGACGAGATATCGCCTTGCTTGATCGAAATGCCCGACTGCGGCGCAGAAAAAACCCGCCACCGACGAGGGTCGATGGCGGGAGATAGGGGGAAAGACATGAAGCGGTGCGACCTGGCCCAGCACGCTAATGCAGAAGCCAGTGCAGGCATGGTCGCGCAAAACTACTGAAAGCAAGACGACCGGCGGGCCACACGACATGACAGCTTCATGGAGAAAGATGCCTCAGGCACCTTTTCGGAAAGCCAGTACGTCGGAAAGACAGCACGTCCAGAAAGACAACGCGTCAGCAGGAAACACGGCAATAGGAGCGTGCGTGGTAAGCCGACACGGGGAGCTAGCACGGAAAGCAAGCTCGAGAAGCGAGTTCGAAATCGAGAGTGGCAAGCGGTCTGAGCGCTGAACGAGCACTGCCAGGCAGCATGCGAGAGGCCAGCTCAACGCGCCCTGCTCACCCCCGCCTTCTGAGAAGCACGCTTGTCCTGAATCGGGGTGGGCGTACAACGCGCGCCGTGGCATGGGTGATGACGAGCCAGATCCACTGCCGGCGCGCCAGGTTCATCTCAATCGCTCAATGCTGGCACCTGGAGACAGGATCAGCGGTCAGCAATCGGGTGAGACGATTCAGCGTCCTGCTTGCTCGTCCGGCTGGCAGTGATGGCTTCAGTCGAGACGCGATGGATGATGCCGCAATCTTCACAGTGATAGAGCGGCGCCTTGCCGGCCAGTCGCTGCCACCAATGGCGTTTTACGCGATGTACGCTGGCGCCCCCGCATTGGGCGCAGAAACGATATCCACTCATGACGACATTCTGCTCTCTGTTGATGGTATTCACGGGCATCCTTCCCTTTGATAACGATCGATCGCGTTCCAGCGAGACGGCCTGTTCAGCGACACGCGATGTGTCATTGCAAGAAGAAGCACTGTCCCGACCGATTGAGCTCTCCAGGCAGGCGCCTGTCACTCTCACTCGCGGGGCCATTATGCGCGTTAAATCCAGCAGCAGTTCCTGATATTTGCCCAACCGTCGAGAACGATTTTCTTCATCTTCCTGACGAAAATCCAACGGTGTCAATATGTTAGCGTCCTACCTCACGCAGTAGCGAGTACTGACTTACGCAACTCGATATCCAGTGTGTGCTGCAGACAGCCCAGGTAGGCACGCACCACGATCTGCTGATCGAATTCACGCTCGATACGCACGCGTGCCGCCTGCCCCGCCTCCATCAACGCCGCATACGGCATGTCCAGACAGCCCTGCATCTGCTGCTCCAGGGACTCGGCATCGGCCGCTTCGCACAGCCATCCGGTAACGCCTGGTTTGACCGAGCTGCGACAGCCCGGCACATCACTGACGATCGCCGGACGTCCCATCGAGGCCGCCTCCAACACCGTGCGTGGCATGCCTTCCCGGTACGACGGCAGCACCAGCACATTGGCCTCGGCCAGGAAGGGGCGCACATCCCGCTGTTCGCCCAGGTAGTGCAATATGCCGCGCTCGCGCCAGGCCGCGATTTCCTCATCGCTGATCGCGGTGCGATTGCTGATTCCCGACGGGCCGATCAACCAGAAGCGTGCCTGCGGATAACGCTCATGCAGACGCTCGGCCGCCGTCACGTATTCCCGTACTCCCTTGTCGCCGATCAGGCGTGCGACCATCACGAAGGTCAGCGGTGGCGTCTGCGGCTGCGGGGCAAAGGCGAAGCGTTGTGGGTCGATACCGGCGCCGGGCAGCACGACAGACGGTGTGGACTTCTGCAGCCCGAGGCGCATGAACAGACGCTGATCATCGCGGTTCTCGAAGAACACGCAACGCGCGCCACGGTTGGCGAAGCCATACAGCGCCCGTACCCGACGAAACAGCCAGCTGTCATGTATGAAGGCGGTGCCCAGCCCCGAGACGTTGTTGGTGTAAGGAATCTTGAGCAGCCGACAGGCCAGCCCCGAATAGACATTGGCCTTGATGGTGAAGTTGAGAACATAGCGTGGCTTGAGTTTCAGCAATGTCCCCAACAATGCCAGCAGACTCTTGCCCTCGCCGATCAGCGAGGTGCCCTTGCCTTCCATGCCCAGCGCACGATGCTCGACCTTGAGCTCGTTCACCAGGTACACGCTATGCGCATCGGTGGGTGCAAGGCATACCACGCGATACCCCGAGTCACGCAGCCCTTCGATGACGCCGCGATGGAAGTTGTAGAGAAAGAACGACGAGTTGGAGACCAGCACCACCGTGGAGGGCTGTGCGTCACGTGTTGGCATGGGGCATTCCTTGCGTGTCATGCGAAGAAGAACATGCGCGAGCTTGAGCCCGCGCGACCGGCAGCATCCCGAAGAGAGGCCATCGACAAGCGAAACGATCGAGAAGCGACACCAGCGAGAAAGGAAGGGCGTCGAGTCCAGTCCAGCAGCTCGGTCCAGCAGGTCAGTCCAGCAACGCAGGCCGGCGTTGCTGCTGCCACAGCCGCACCAGTCCTGTGTCATGCGCCATGCACACCACATAGATGACCAGGAACGGGAAGCGATAGCGCACCGCGGTGCCGTAGTTGAAGACGACGAGCCCATAGATGGTGAAGGCACCGATCAGATACAGCAGCCAGAAGAGCGTCTTCTCACGCTGGATCTGCCAGCACTTGAGGGTCAGCCAGACAAGGAAGGCGACCACCAGCAGGTTCTCTCCCGACTGGATCAACTGCAGCACATTGGCGGCTTCCCAGGGCAATGGCTTGATCAGGAAATAGAGCGCGCCCTGGATTCCCGTCACCACGAAGTCCCCGAAGCCTTGAATGACTTCCACATCCTCGATCTTGCCGCCATCTTCCAGATACATGGCCGCGCGGAAGAAGTTGATCTGGTCGACCGCCAGCGGATAGATGACCAGCACACTGGCGGCCAGCCCGACCAGCAACCAGCAGAATCGCCTGGTCGACAGGCCCTGACGGCTGACGTCGTAGAGGAGATAGATGCCGAGGAAGATCAGCATGATCAGAGCGTTCTGGAACTTGATGATCCATAACGGCAACAGGAAGATCAGCGCCCACACCGGCCGACGTTCGATGGCCAGCAGGAAGCTGCCGAGCATGAAGCCGGTGACCAGGGTGTCGCGCAGGCTCAGTGAGCTGTAGAGCACCAGGCTCGGGTAGCACAGCACGAAGAGCAATACTGCGTGGGAGATGATGCCGCGGCGAATCAGCACCATCAGTGCGCCGATATAGAGGAACTTGTTGAAGAAGCCCAGGCTGGTGATGGTCTCCGCCAGCGGCAACGGCAACAGCGCCAGAAATCCCGACGAGACCGAGACGGTCAGGGAATGATCCATCGCTCCCCAGTCCATGCTGCGCATGGCCAATACCTGCTCCCAGTAGCGGAACTGGTCCGGCATGTACTCGGCATCGAACAGCACATCGTTCAACAGGTACGGCACCGCACTACTCAGACTCAGGATGATCGCGACATTGCGCGTTACCCAACCACGCAGAAAGCCCACCATCACCAGTACCAGACAGACAAGCAGGTTGGGCAGGTCGAGCAGAATGTGTTCCATGGAAAGACTTATTCTCGTGCGCCGCTGTTGGCCAGTTCGGCCTGCAGACTGGCGGATGTCATGAGGGGCGCGGACGCGCCGGTATCAGCGCTGGTGGCCTGGCGACTCACCACGCCAGAGGTGTCGAGCGTTGACGAGGACTGCGCGAGGCCAGCCGCAGCTCCCCCACTGCTGACCTGCCAGCCCCGGGTCGAGAAAGGAGATGCGCCCTCGACCTGGGCTGCCGACAGCATCAACGACAGGCACTGCATCAATTGATGCTCGCTCAGCGCTCCTGTCTCCTCATCAGGGGTCAACGGCAACGTCACGACGCGCGCGGCCTCGATTCCGCCCTCGTGGCGTACCTGGCAGCCGGCTTCATCGCTTTCGACCAGCACCAGTGCCGCATGCGGATACTTGAGCGCCATCCTGCGCCTCAGGCCCCGCGCCTTGCTGCCAGCCGCCACCAGTTCAGTGGCCGGTGACACGACATGATGTGCAATCACCGGCACGCGCCAACGGTCCAGACGGCGCGCCTTGAGCGCATTGAGGTTGGCTTCCAGGCCGCTGGACAACAGGACACACGGGCGATGACGCGCCAGATAGCGCGTCAGGGCCAGCACGCCCGTCAACTCAGTGTGCACGCCCAGCTCTACCAGCCGCACCCCATGGGCCAGACCTTCGATCAACTCCTCATGGGCCTGGGGCACGATGAGGTCCACCTCGTGCCCCAGGCGCGTCAGCCCCGCCGCCAACGCCAGCATCTGGCGAGTCTCGAGGGTCATCTGCCGTGCCACGACCAAAAGCGCCATCCGATGCGTCTTCATTGCCACTCCTTCGCCAGTGTTTGCCTTGAGCCAGGCTCGATCGAATCAATTCACGATGAGCGCCATGTCATCTGCGCATGGCGCTCATCGTCAGCCCCACTTCCTTCTCTGCGTTCAGGCCAGTCGCTGATAGACACTGCGCGCCTGGCGGGCCAGCGGCGCCGGCAACCAGGCCACGACCCGGCGCGCCATGCGCTTGAACATGCACATCAGCACCTGGCCCTTCTTCTGCGCTGACATCGAGGCCCACTCGGGGGTCATCATCTGGTGGGCATCCACGCAGTAGACAGGCCTGCCGGTCATGCGCGTGATGTTGGTGGCCTGCCCCACCTCGCTCTCGATGAACAGGCGACAGCCGGAGTCACGGTAGTAATCCGCCTTGTGGCTCGAATGGCGGTTCTGGCGCAGGCGCTCTTCCTTGCTGGGCAGGTCAAGCATGATCAGGTGGTCATACTCGACACCGTGACGGGCCAGCCAGGCGGTCGTCTCGGGGCGATATTTTTCCAGCCGATTGGTAACCAGCGAGTGCACACGGTAGGTCGGGATATGCAGAGGCGCCGCGTTGGTCAGGAAGTCGCGATAGCGCGGGCCGTCATCGTTCTGCTCAGATGTCGGGTCGAGGCACAGCACGCCATCGATATCCAGGCAGCTATCGGCCAGCGCCGGGTGATGGAACAGATTCCACTGGAAGGCACGCGGGTGCTCCAGCTCGACCAGATACATGTCCACCCCCACCACCGGTGCCGGGTTGGCATAGATGACGCAGGTGGTGATGTCACAGGGACATTCTTGCGGAATGCGCGCCAGGGAGGCCTTGAGCGAGGCCCCACTGTTGAAACTGTCATCGACCAACAGCACACGCTGACTTTCCCAGGCGCTCTGCGCCGTACCACGTAGCTTGCGCGTCATTCCCTTGCCGGGCGAGCCGTTGGCGATGAAGGTATCGAGGTCCGTGCAGGCTCGATTGAGCATGGCGCTGATCATGTAGGCCGGCACCATGCCACTGCGCGGGATCCCGACGATCAGATCGAAATTCCCGGCTTGCAGGCGCGGCAACTGCCTGGCGATATCCGAACTCAGATCGGCATAACTGCGATAATTCATGTTGCGGTCCCCTTGCGACTCACGACGGCCCGAGGCCGATATTCTTCGCGCTTTTGTGTGTTGCAGCGCTTTTTGATGTCATTGAGGACGTCCTGTCATCAAACGCTTCTCTCGCCCTCATCTCCCCGATAATCGGGGCATTCAGGCGCTTTTCCGCTTCTGTACTGCGCTGTCGGCTGTCACACGACGGCGACGAGTGCCTGTCAACCTGGTCATCACATCCTGGCGCACGAGGCGCAGCAGCCGACTGCGGTCCATGTGCGAAAGCAGCGCGACCCCCTGGCGGAAGTTGGCCAGGCGCTGCATGGGGCTCGCGGGCGCCATCACGTACTGCTTGAAGTAGTGATAGAGCGGGATATACAGGCTGTCGGAATGCGGCATGTGCCGGGTATTGGCATGAAAGACGTCGATGGCCGAGATCATGTCGCGCTGATAGCGCTGTTCGGCCTCGCTTTCCTGCTGCTGCGATGTCCAGGAGCCCTTGGCATTGCGGCGATAGACACAGGCAGCATCTTCGTAATAGAGAGTCTCGCCTTGCAGTGCCATGTAGGACTGCAGGAAGAAGTCCATGATCGGGGCACCGCGATAGGACGCCATCATCGCGTCGACGGTGGCGTCGACGCGTCGGAAGCTGAAGGCCGGTGACGGAATGGAGGCGCCGCGCAGCCCGATCACCGCCTCGGCAGAGATCTTCTTCACGCTATCGGCATAGCGGCAGATGAGCGAGTGCTCGCCGGTGGCTTCATTGAACTCCAGCGCCGGATGGAAACAGACCGTCGCCTCGGGATAGGCGTCGAACAAGGCGACCTGACGGGCCAGCTTGTCGGGCTTGATCCAGTAATCATCGCCTTCGCAGTAGGCGATGATGTCGCCACGCATCACCGGCATGCAGAAGGTGATCGGCCAGATATGCTGTGAATACTGGTTCACGTCCTGCAGGATCGGCCGCACGATGTTCGGGTAACGGGCCGCATATTCCTCGATGATTTCCCGCGTGCCATCGGTCGAGGCATCGTCATGCACGACGATCTCGAACGCAAAACGCGTACGCTGCATCAAAAAGCCATCCAGCGCCGTGCGAATATAATCGCCATGATTGAAGGCGAAACACATCACCGAGACGCGCGGGGCGCTGAGATCGCCCTCCCACTCCGCCATGATGGCGGCTTCCTCGGCAGGCACCGGCGGCACAGGCAAGGGGCCCGACTGCGATGTGCCATCCATGAGAGGCGTCGCGAGTGCCCGGGCATAGCTCAGTTCTAACATGCAGTATTCCCCACTTTCCGTTGTGAAAGACGCTCCTGGATCCATCCGGCGCCGTATTGCCAGGCCGCGAAGCGCAACCAGCAGGACAGCAACAGATAGGCCGCCCCTGCCAGCAGGCCTGATACCACCAGCACCACCGGCGCCGGCCAGATGGCCAACAGCGCAGGCACGGCCCACCAGGTGGCGCCCGCCACCGCAGCGGAAAGCCACAGAGCCGGCAGGAAGTCGGCCAGCTGCTCGCGGATGCTGTAGTTGATCAACGCCCGCGAGAACCAGGCATTGGGGATGTAGGACACCACCGCCACCACGATCTGGCCGATCAGGATCGCCATCACGCCATGGCGCCAGGTCACCGCCAGCACCGCACAGATCAACACCTTCTTGATGATCTCGAGCCCGAGGAACAGGTCCGAGCGGCCCTTGACCTTGAGCACATTGAGATTGAGCGTGCTCAGGGGATACATGACGGCCGCGATGCACATCAGCTGCAGATAAGGCACCGCCGCAAGCCACCGGCTGGGCAATAGCGTCAGGAACAGCGGCTCGGCCAGCGCCGCCAGCAACAGCATCGCCGGGAACAGCAGATAGACCATGACCTGCAGGATCTGACGATAGGCATTCTTGAGGCGTACCGGGTCCTCCTGGATGCTCGCCAGCGCCGGGAAGGTCACGTTCTGCACCGCCGTCACCAGCTGATTGATCACCAGCTCCTTGAGACGCTCGGCGAAGAAGAACAGTCCCGCCACCGAAGCGGAGAACAGCTTGGCGACCAGCAGTACGTAAAGATTGACGAACACCACATCCAGCATGCGCGACAGGAACATCTTGTAGCCGAAGCGGAACATCGCCTTGAAGGACACCACATCGAATTCCAGTCGTGGCCGCCAGCTCCCCCACCACCACATCAGGGCGGTAGTGACCAGCGCCGCCGTCAACATCTGCCCCACCAGCGCCCAGACCCCGAAGCCCAGCCAGCCCAGCAGCACAGCCACCCCGCCCGACACCACGCTGCCGGGAATGCCAGCCTTCATGCGCGTGCGAAAATCCAGAGCGCGGTTGAGCATCGCGCCCTGAATGACCTCGAAGGAATTGATCAGCACCACGATACCGCCGATACGCACCAGCACGATCAGGCGTGGCTCGGCATAGAAGTCGGCGATCAGGGGGGCGCTGGCATACAGCAGGCCGTAGGCCAGCATCCCGAAGGCGATATTGCTGAAGAAGGCGGTGCTGGCATCACGCGGCCCGAGGGTCGGCATGCGCAGAATGGCCTGTTGAAGACCGGAATCCATCATGGCCGAGGCGATGGTCAGAAAGACCAGCACCATCGCCAGCAACCCGAAATCTTCCGGTACCAGCAGCCGCGCCAGCAGCAGCGTGACCAGACTGGCCATGCCACGCCGCAATAGCTGATCGGAGAAATTCCACAGAATGCCGATGGCGGTCTTGTTGCTCAGTGACACGAGGCGAGGCCTCCCTGAACCGAGTGGGTGGAGACATCGCGCACCAGCGGCCCCGGCACAGAGGCCGTGTCTCCAGCAACATTGCCCGCGGCGCGCAGCAGCTCCGGGCCTTCCGGCAGCAGCTGGTACTCGGCGAGTCTGTCGCGCACCTCGCTCGGTGAACACCACATCAGCATATCGATGATCGACAAGCCGGCGACGAACTCCTCGTGACGCTCTGGGCGGCATATATCTGCCCCCGCCTCGCCACACGAATCACGCGGTGTCTGGCAATAGTCACTCGGCTGGCTTGCGAGGAATGACAGCGTGATGCCATGGGCCGCAAAGGGAGCCGCCTGGTAGAGCTTGCGACCGCCGATGCTGTTGATGTAACCCTTGGCCCCGCGCATCAGTGACATCCCGATCAGGCGGTCCTGGGCCTTGAGGCTGCGGTCGTGCTCAAGCTCGCTGGTGAGCAGAAAGCGACACTCCAGCCCCAGGTAGTCACACACCCGTTCGAAGCTGTACTTGCACAGCGCCCCGATGCGGCGGTCTTCATGCTGGAACACCGACTGCAGCAGCGGCATGACCTGTGCGTAATACGGTGCCCTGGCATAGGCGTGATGCAGCGTGGTCAGCAGGCTGTCAGGTGTCGGGCCGAAGACGAGCTCGCAGATCAGGCGGTTGGGCGATGCCTTGGGCACCGACAGCGTGAAGCGATGCGCCCTGCCGCCCAGCAGCACATTGTTGCGATTGATATAGCCACGCGGAATGAAGGCGACATCGTCATAGACGAGAAACTCGTCACAGGCATGCATCAGCTGGAAATAGCCGATATGCGGGAATAGATAGGGCTGCATGATCGCGATGTTCATGATCAGGCGGCCTTGACGTGGCGATTGACGATGATGCGCACCGCCCCGAGGATCTCGCTGACCTCAAGGCCCGAGTAGAGCGGCAGACACAGGATACGACTGGCGATATCGGTGGAATGCACGATCTGCGGGGTGATGACATCCTCGTCCTGCAATTCGGCGGCGGGCCGCCCGAGGAAGGACAGCGATTCCAGTGACGGGCAGAAGTAACGTCGAGCCAGATAGCCTTCCTGCTGCAGGCGCTGCATGACCTCGAGGAGCATGCTTTCGCTTTCGAGGATGATCGGGAAGTAGGCGTAATTCAGGCTGGCGCCGGTCTGGCGGGTCTGCAGCTGGACATTGCCGCGCAGCGCCTGGGCATAGGCATGCCAGACAAGCGCCCGGCTCTCCAGATTGCCTTCGATCTCATCCAGCACGCACAGCCCCATCGCCGCCTGGAACTCGTTCATCTTGGCGTTGATGCCCAGCTCCTCGATACACTCCGGGCCGGTGATGCCGAAGTTGATCAATTTGCGGGCACGCTCCAGATCTTCCTTGCGCTTGAAGATGATCGCGCCGCCTTCGATGCTGTGGAACAGCTTGGTGGCGTGGAAGCTCAGGGTGCTGGCATCGCCATGTGACAGCAGGCTGTTGCCGCGATAGGTCACGCCGAAGGCGTGAGCACCGTCATAGATGACCTTCAGATCATGCGCCGCGCCCAGCGCATCGATGGCCTCGACATCACAGGCATTGCCGAACACGTGCACCGGCACGATGGCACGGGTGCGTGGCGTGATGGCCGACTCGATGCGCGCCGGGTCCAGACACAGGGTGTCGGGGTCGATATCCGTGAACACCGGCTGCATGCCCTCCCACTTCAGGCTGCTGGCGGTGGCGATGAAGGTGAAGGGCGTGGTGATGACCTCCGCCGGTTCGTACTGGCCCGGCATCTGGGCGATGCCCAGCGCGCGATAGGCGATCTGCAGCGCCAGGGTGCCATTGCTGACCAGCAGCAGGTTCTCGACACCCAGATAGGTTTCCAGACGGCGAGTGAGCTCCTGCTCGAGCGGGCCGTGGTTGGTCAACCAGCGCCCCTCGAAGATGGAATCCACATAGCGGTCGAAATTCTCCCGCTCCGGGAAGTAGGGACGCGTCACCGTGATCATGATATCGACTCCTTTCGTACATCAGATGAAGGTTGGCTCTGACAGCAGACGAGTGCCCGGTGCAGCGAGTCGCTGCCGAGTCCCTCTGGCAGCGACTCGCTACACGTTTCAAAGCAAAACCGCGCACTCGCCTGCGCATACGCTCGTCTACAGACATCTACAGATAGTGAAGACCCGCTCAGCGCGAGCCGTTGCCGCTGATCACGATCTTGATGGTGCGGATCACCACCAGCAGATCGAGCCAGAAGGAAAAATGCTTGATGTAGAAGAAGTCGTATTCCAGCTTGCGGATCATGCCTTCCACTTCAGCGGCGTAACCCTGCTCGACCTGCGCCCAGCCGGTGATGCCCGGGCGCACGACATGGCGGTAGTGGAAGAACGGCACGTCCTTGCGATACCAGTCGGCCAGATTCATCGACTCGGGGCGCGGGCCGATCAGGCTCATGTCGCCCTTGAGCACATTGAACAGCTGGGGCAGCTCATCGAGACGACACTTGCGGATGAAGCGCCCGACTCGCGTGATGCGTGGGTCACTGCCTTCCTGGGTGAAGCCCGCGCCCTTCATGCCGTCGTACATGCTGCGGAACTTGTAGACGGTGAAGGGGCGGCAGTGAAAGCCCATGCGCGGCTGGCGGAAGATCACCGGCCCGGGGCTGTCGAGGCGGATCGCCAGCGCCGTCAGCAACATGACGGGCGCCAGCAGCGGCAGCATGAGGGCGGCGACGGTGAAGTCCATCCAGCGCTTGATGACCTCATAGTCTTCCCGCGGCGTCAGCGAGCCGAACTCGTTGGCGTAGAGGTGATCCAGCAGCACGCGACCGGTGATCATCTCGTGGGCATGGGTCGCGTGATAGACCGGGATACGGTGGATGGTGCAGTCGGCCAGGAAGCTCTCCCACTCGCTGGGCAGCTCACCGCGCAGGTCCGCCACCACGCCGTCGATACGCGGCAGACCGACCAGGTCCGGCCCGCGCAACGACAGCCACTCGACGCCCGGGCGAGTGCACAGACCCGGTGCCTTGCCGTAGGGCACCACCGCGAAGCGCATCCGGCGCAGTCGGGTGTCGATGTAGTAGTAGGCCGTGCACAGGCTCACCGCGAGCAGGAAGGACAGGCCGACCTGGTGACGCGAATACTCAAGTCCCAGCACGCCCAGCACCATCATCAAGGTCAGATAGGAGATGACGATCGCCGGCACGACATAGAGGTAGGAGCGCGTGCCCGGCAGGCGGGACAGGCAGTTGACAGCCGTCACCGACAGGGTGTACGCCACGCCGGTGCCCAGCAGGGCATGCCACTGATCATCGCTGGTCAGCCACCAGTGGGTGTCGCCCTGCACCAGCTGGTTCAACCCTGCCTGGTACAGTGCCGGCGCGATGACCACCACCAGCATCCCGAAGATCAGCTGCAATCGCTTGCTGGCCAGCAAGCGCTCGTAGTGATGCGAGTAACGCCGCTGGTGCTCCATCGACAAGGGTATACCGCTCATCGTGCTTACCTCCTCCGTGATTCAAGCGTCATGAGAGCTGCCAAGCGAGACGATGTCAGGCGTAGCTGTAGTTGTAATAGCCGTAGCCATGCTTGTCGCCAGCTTGCGGTTCGATGGCATTCAGGATGGCGCCCTTGACGTGAATGCCGTTGTTCTCGAGCTTCTTGCGCGCATGCTCGAGTTCGCGTACCTGGTTCATGCCAAAGCGCGCCACCATCAGACTGGCGCCGACGTGACGACCGATGATCAGCGCTTCGGTCACGGCCAGTACCGGCGGCGTGTCGATGATGATCAGGTCGTAACGCTCACCGAGTTGTTCCAGCAGCTCGGCGAAATTGGGCTGCATCAGCAGCTCCGACGGGTTGGGCGGCGCGACGCCACGGCCCAGGAAATCAAGATTGTCGATGCGCGAGTGATACAGCACGCTGTCCAGCGGACTGGCACCGCTGAGCACATCCGACAGACCGCCCTGCTCGGAGGTACGCTGGAAGGCGTGATGCAGGTGACCACGACGCATGTCGGCATCGATCAGCAGCACGCGCTGGCCGGCCTCGGCGCTCACCGCCGCCAGATTGAGACTGACGAAGCTCTTGCCGATGCCCGGGCTCGGCCCGGTGAACATCACCGACTTGCGGCGATTGTCGAGCAGCGCGAAGTGCAGGCTGGTGCGCAGGCTGCGCAGGGCCTCGATACTGATGTCCGACGGCTGGGAGGTGGCCAGCACCCCCTGATAGATCTCGCGACCGCCCTTCTCGCCCTTGAGACGCACGCGGCGCATCATGTTGTGCTGCTGCGGGGAGAGCGGCACCGTGGCATAGACGGGCAGGTCCAGCGCCTCGATCTGCTCGGCAGTGTCGATGCCCTTGCGCATCGCATGCCGCAGCAGCGCGGCCAGCGTGCCCAGCATCAGGCCGATCATGCAGAACACGGCCAGCATCAGGGACGTCTTCGGCGAGATGGGCACTGGCTGCAGCACCGCCGGGTCCAGGATGCGCACGTTGCCGACGGTGCCGGCCTTCTTGAGACGCACTTCCTCACGCTTGTTGAGCAGCGCGACATAGATTTCCTGGCTGACTGTGACGTTGCGATTCAGATTGAGTGCCTCGCGCTGGGCGGCCGGCAGCTGCTCGGCCTGCTTCTGCACGCGCGCCTTCTCCTGATTGAGCGAATCACGACGTGCCACCAGCGCCCGATAGGCCGGGTGCTCGCTGGTGTAGGCACGGGACAGCTCGGCCAGGCGCAGCTTGATCTCGGTCAGCTGATTGTCCAGTCCGACGAGATTCTCCATCACCTGCTGACTCTCGGCGGTCAGATCGACCGAGTCGCGACGGCGGCGATAGTCGTTGAGTGCCGATTCGGCCTCATCGAGCTGGCCACGCAGCGTCGGGATCTGGTCGCCCAGAAAGCCGAGCTGATTGTCCGCCTCGGCGGATTCCCGCTCGATGTTCTGCTGCAGGAAGACATTGGTGATGGTGTCCAGGGTGTTGACGATGGCGGTCTGGTCACTGCCGGACAGGCTCAGCGTGACCACCCCGGTGTCGGTGCCATTGCGCACGGCGGTGAAGCGCGACTTGAGCGAGTTGATGGCGCTCAGGTCCGAGATGCTGGTCAGCGTGAAGCGTGCCCCCGGCTCGGCTGACAACTCACGCACGAAGACCTTGATGCCCTCCGCCAGCGCGTTCTCGCCCACCTTGCCATCGACGATCGCCTGCCCCTCGGCATCCCGCAGGCGGTAGCGCTCATCGCCCAGGGCCTCGAGCGTCAGCGTCTGCTGTTGCCACGGGCCACTCAGCTCGAGCGTGGTGACCTTGAGGGTGTCATCGCCCCAGGCGTAATCCTGCCCGCCGAGGCTTGCCGGCAGGCGCAGGTGGCGATTGGAGAGCCAGTCGCCGATGACCGGGTAGCGCACCGGAGAGACCACGATATTGAGGCGCTCACGCTCCACGGCCTGCCCCAGCACCAGTCGTGAGGCGAGAATTTCCAGCTCATCGCTGGTGCTGCTCTCATCGCTGCCGGTCGCCTGACCGGCCAGCGGCCCCAGCAGGCTGGCGCTGCCGCCCTTGTCCTCGATCTGGATCAGGGAATCGGCCAGGTAGATGCGTTGCTGACTGCCGACGAGATAGATGCCCAGGAGAGTGAACAGCAGCGTGCTGCCGATCAGCCACCAGCGTCGATGCCAGAGCAAGGCGAGGATGGTGCTGAAATCGAGTCGGCGCGTGGTGTCCTTGCCAGGCTGTGCAGAAGAGGATGGCATGGGAGAGGTGTACTGATTCATGACGCCGCCTTGAGTAAGCGATTCAGGCCCGGCAGGCAGGTGATACGGCAGGTCGCGACGCGACCTGCCATGCGGGAGTGGGACATGACCTCAATCCTCGATGTCATCGATGACCGAGACGAAGGCCCCGGTGCTGGTCACGGATGGCAGCAGCTGGCTCAGCACACGGTTCCAGCGGCTGACCGGCGCGGCGGTCACGTAGACCACATCACGCGGTTGCAGCGGGAAGCGCGCTCCCAGCATCAGCGAGGTCGCATCCGAGATATCGAGAATGAAGACCGTGGCCAGCTTGTCGGACTCCGGCGAATTTTCACGCACCACGAAGATGCCTGACGGATTGGCGCGATCCTCATCGACCCCACCGGCTCGCGACAGCGCATCGGTGAGGCTCAGACGTTCATTGCCCACCGGCATGTTGCCGGGCTTGAGCACCTGACCGAGCACGAAGACATTCTGGTCTTCCGCCACCGGCACATTGATCACGTCACCGTCCTTGAGCAGACGGTTCTGACGCATGTCGCCCTGCTGCAGCAGCTGATAGAGACTCAGGTGCTCCTGCTGGCCGTCGCGCGTCAGCGTGATGTCGTGGGTGTTGGCCAGTGCGGTGACTCCGCCGCTGGCACTGATGGCATCGATCAGGGTCAGCGGAACATCCGTGACCGGCACGAAGCCGGGTTCGGTCACGGCGCCACTCAGATAGACGCGCTTGGAGCGGAATTGCGCCACCGAGACATTGACCTGCGGCTCGGTAATGTAACGGGACAGCCCCGCGACCAGCGCGGCGCGCACCTCATCCACCGTCATGTCGCGAATGTTGATACGCCCGACATAGGGGTAGAACAGCGTGCCATCCGGCTGGACGATGTAGGTCAGTGCCTCGACCGTCTGACGCTGCACACCGCTTTCCTGCGCCAGGTCCAGCGGCGTGCTCAAGTTGATGGCCAGAATGTCGCCGCCGCCCACGCGGTAGACGTACTGCTTGATGTCATCGACCAGCTCTGGCGGCGCGGGAGCGGTCTGGGCGGGGCGTGCGCGATAGTTGGAGATCAGCCCGGGGGTGATCGGCGTGACTTCCATCTGGTCGGTCAGCGGCGCGACCTCGGCTTCATAATCCATATGCCCACCGGGTGCGAAGGCACACCCGCTCATCGCCAATACCACGGCGGCAAATGAGAACGCCCGGAGCGTCGTTCTGACCGGTATATCCATATCCTGTCTCTTCCCCTGTGATCCTGACCGCTACCGCCAGGCGCTGTTTCGGCACGCTACCGCCCCGAGGAACTGGCGTTCTCCCCTGCTGCCGATAGCGGCGCCCTGTTGGCGTACATGTCATCTGTCATGGAGTGGTCACGCCTGCCCTTCGATACCCCTGCGATATCCGCGGACACACGTCAGGCATGTGTCCATGACACATGCCCATGACCGAACTCCGAAATGGAACGTTTATTAGTATTTTAGTAATTCACTACCAGTCATCTAACACACGAGACATATTGCATTGATCGACTTTCTCATCAATCAAGACAACATGACTCATTTGATTAACCGATACTTATAAGATTGATCGCACCAACATCACTGATTACTTCTTTCTTGCACTTTTATTGACATTTCTTCTCAAGCGACTCGTTGCTTGAACCTGTCAGGAGCGACTGTCGACGGAAGGTTCGTGCAGCCCCTTCACGCAGGCGAGATCTGTCGATCTCGTTGGCGAGTCAGCTGGCACGGCAGCGTCAGAACGGGATGAGAATTCATGCCCGCATGCATTCCATGGAGAGGTGCGATGATTGAAGTGCAACGCTCGATCGCCCGGATGCGCCTGCGCCATCTGCCCGACCTGGCAGGTAACGCGCGACCTCGAATGAGACGATCGCTCAATGCCCTTGAGGCAAGGGACACGCCGCTGGCGCGCATGGCACCTGCGGCTTCGCCAATCACGCCCAGCACATCAAATCCATTCAATACAATAAGTTACTGACATTCTCTGCCTGAGCTGACGCACTATCCTGTACGTCTTGTGGCAAGCTCGGGTCTGACTGACCACTCGGCGGCAATGACCCCGACTCCAGACTCACTCCCGGGTCTCGATGCCTTCTCATGAGGCATTTCGCCGTACCCGAAGTCGCACACTGGAGCGATGCCTCTACCCGCCTGACCGCCCATCTGCGAAGCCCGGCCTGCTCTTGTATCGTGCTTGTATCGCTCGACTCTTGCGCATGGGCGCATGCTGTCTGCCTCCCTTGGCCATGTCCGAAGACCTCGACAGATCTGCACATGACGCACGTCGCAACGAAGAGCACCTGGCGCTTTACCGACGACATTTGATTCGCCAATAAGCGACATTACTGTCCCCTCTTCAACAGGGCTGATAATAAATCAATTGACTTCAACAGCAAGGATTTGTCAGGTCGTCGAGACGATTGTACTGGCGGTGGTAACTTTAAGCTGCTTCTCCTAATCCTCATCATTGGCAGTCAGGTACCTGACAGACGACAGATTACCCTTAGCTCATCTAATGCATATTGCGAAATCAAACTACGTTAATTCAGCAACAACCCATCATCTGACTCATCTTTGCAGAATGAGAAATCCCAACCGCACTTTGCACAAGCCCCACATACGCTGCGCAGATTCCTGGATATGCCCCGCAAACGTTTAGCAGATACTGCGCAGATGCCTCGACCACGCCTGGACACGCCCCAAGGACAAAAAGGCCAGGGAGTGTCAGCGACACCCCCTGGCCTTTCCAACAGCGATCATGAGCGACGCAACGTGGTCGGCTTTCCTGAACATGCCTTTCCGTCACTTCGGTGTCCGCTGTGGACACTCAGGGCGTCATCTCCAGCCCCGAGGTGTCCTGCGCCGGTTGGTGACTGCCATACAGCGCCAGATGCCCACTCAGCGCGGTATCGATGTGATAACTGGCCCCGTAACGGCGCGCGTTGCGGGCGAAGGCACGCCGCAATTCAGCGTCCCCCACCAGTCGTCCCAACGCCTCGGCGTAGCGCTCAGGCGTGTGCTGGTCGACCACCAGGCCGTTGCCGACCCGATGCACCACCTCGGCACAGCCGCCGACATCGGTGACCAGTACCGGCAGGCCACTGAGCGTCGCCTCCAGCAGCGAGATCGGCAGGCCTTCCCAGGCAGATGACATGACGAAGGCATCGGCGCTGGCCAGGAGTCCCGCCACATCCGGGATATTGCCCAGCAAGCTGACCTCATAAGTGAGCCCGAGCGCCTCGATCTGCGCCATCAGCTGTGCCTTGTGCGGCCCCTCACCGGCAATCCTGAGCGTGAACGCCAGGCCCTGCGCCTTGAGTCTGGCGCAGCTTTCCAGCATCAGGGGGTATTGCTTGGCATCGGTCAGACGTCCAATCGCTACCAGCTGCACCGGGGCCTGCTGATTCGCCTCGCGCCAGCCACTGGCCTTGAGACGCGCCCCGGAGACGGCGTTGTCGATCTGCACCACCGGACGCGCCGCAATCGGCGCCAGCTTGTCGGTGCAGGCGCGACAGATACCGACGTAGGCCGTCACGCGACGATCAAACAGCCGGAACATCCAGGCCGGCGCGCCCAGCTCGATGCTGTGCACCGTCATCATCACCGGCAACTGACGCGGCAATCCAAAGGCGAACATCAGCGCGTAATACAGGTGGCAGTGCACCACGTCCGGCGCGAAGCGCGTCACTTCCCTGCGCAGCCTCGTCGCGCCTCGCCACGGGCGGCGGCGTGTCTCGATACCCAGAAACGAGTAGCTGACATTGCCAGCACTCAGCTGGCTCAGAAAGCGATGCTCGTATTCGAGGTCACGGCCACATTCCGCGGCGGTTTCAAGAAAGGTGATATGCACACTGTGGCCAGCGGCCACCATCGCCAGACTCAGGTCCTTGACGTAGACCTCGGCGCCGCCAGAGGCGGGAGTCGAGATGACATGCATGATTCTCACGGCGATAGCCTCCTGCTGTCGTTCATGAAAAAAGTGAGGGCGGCTGCCCTCACTTGTCTGTCCACTAGCTGTCTTGCCTACCACCGTCATCCAGGCGGTCGCCATGCTGATCAGATCACCTTCAACAGCGCCGGGGCTTCCAGTCCCTCAAGCATCGTGCGCCAGCTGGCCTCGACGGTATTGCGCGAGAAGCGCTCCAGGCCGTAATCCACATTGGCGCGCAACCTGTCGAGCACCGCCTCATCCCCCAGCACTTCGTCAAGCTGTCGGGTCATGGCCTCCACGTCGCCCTGCGCGACCAGATAGCCATTGACGCCATGCTTGATGATCTCGCCCGGCCCGGCCGGACACGCGAAGCTGACACAGGGCACACCACAGCTCAGCGCCTCGACCAGCACCAGACCAAAGCCCTCGAAGCGCGACGAGAGCACGAACAGGTCCGCCGCGGCGTATTCGCGCCGGATGTCCCGGCATTGGCCCGGCATCTGCAGCTGATGGGTGATCTTCAGGCGCTCGGCCTGCGCCGCCAAAGCGTCACGCTGTGCGCCCTCGCCGACGATGCGCAAGACCCAGCCATCGCGGGTCGCCTCCGGCAACGCCGCCCAGGCCTCAAGCAGCAGATCGAAGCCCTTCTGCGGCTCGAGGCGGCCGACGGCCACCGCCACCTTGGGCGACTTGCCACCGCGTGACTCCGCCACTTGCTCAGCACAGCCGCCACGATTCTGAAGCGCTTGACGCTCGACGACGACATGCTCAAGCGGGTTGAGATTGGGCACCACACTGAGGCGCTCGCGCGCGGCCGGATGCAGACGCTCCCAGTACTGGCGATCTTCATGCGACAGCACCACGATGCGATCGGCACGATGCGCCGCCAGCCGCCGCGCCGTATCACGGCGGGCAACGCCGAGATCCGAGGTGGCGTTGAAGTGTTCCCAGCACAGGTAGCGCGTGCGGCGACAGAGCAGCGTCGGCAGCAGGAAGGGCAAAAAGCCGATGCTTTCGACCACCACCACTACATCCGGGCGCTTGCGCAGCACCACCCACAAAAGACGCAGGAACAGCCACAGGCCGCGCACGGCCCCAAGGTGTGAGCGCTCGGGATAGAGTGATTCGTGCACGATGTCGTCATGCAGCGGATAGGGGCTCTCCGCCGGGCCATATTCGCTGAGAATCTCGACCTGATAATCGCCACTGGCGGCCAGCATGTTGGCGGTATCGGCACAGGCACGCTCGGTGCCACCGGTACGTGATTGAGCACCGGTATAGAACAGGACATGCTTGCGAGTACTCATGAGGCGTATTGACTCCGACGAACAAGTTGCCGGGACAATGCCGGGCTCACTGCATAGCTCATCAACAGCGCCTGCTCCTTCAGCGAGAGCTGGCGCAGAGATGACCAGGACGCTTGTCGCACCTGGTCGAGCACAACCTTGCGCACCCGCGAATCATCCGCCGTCTTGTTGATCGCCTGGCGCATGATGAAGCTGACGCCGACGAACCGCAGGCCGCGGATTTCCAGCAGGGCCATGCCGTGCTTCGCGGCGAAATGCTCACGATAATGCTCCGCGAAGACCCGCCAGCTGCGGTGGAACTTGTCCAGCTCCTGGTTGCTGAACGGCTTGCGCGTCAGAGAGCCGTCATTGCGCTTGTCGAAGTAATACAGCACCTCGGGCAGATACAGTACGCGCTCTGCGCGTCCGAACAGATCCAGGTTGTAGAGACCATCCTGCGACACGGGCAGATCAGGAAAGCTCAGCGAACAGGCCAGATCGGCGCGGATCGCCTTGCCCCAAGGGGATGAAACGATGGTGTCATGCATGAAGTCACGGAAGGCCCGGTCCAGCGGGCGCTCCTCGGCCTGCTGGCAGAATGCCAGGCTGTCGTGATCGCCCTTGGGGCCCTGCAGGCAGTAGCGGAAGACCACCGCCTCGGGCGAGTCGAACGCCTCGATGCGCGCCTGCAGAATATCCAGCGCGCCGGGCGCGAAATGATCATCGGCGTCACAGAACAGCACATAGCGGCCGCTGACCAGGCTCAGACCATGATTGCGCGTGCCACCCGGCCCCATGTTGCGGGAGTTGCGGCGCAGGACCAGCCGCCCGTGGATGTCAGGTGCCTCTCCGGTTGGCGTGGGTACTGAGGATTGCTGCTCGATTTGCTGCTGCGCCTGCCGCTCAGCCCACAGGAATCCATCATCCGTCGAGCAATCATCAATGATGATGTGTTCATAGGATGCCTGGTTGTCACGCAAGCTGTTGATACAGCGCGCAAGACCATCCCCTGAATCATGATTTGGCGTCACGATGGAAAAGTAAGGCGACTTCCCTGTATAGCGTTCCATGCCCTGCCTTCTTTATTGTTCACTGTCATTGACCAGCACAGCCGACCAGCGCCCCTAAGCAGGGCACACACTGCACTGAAGAGTGGGTCAGTTCTCGCGACTGACTTGTATTCGCAATTTCCTGGATTCCAGTGCTCGAGTCCCGATCATCCGACAGGAGTTGATCCTGCACTGAAGATGAACAGGTAAGCGACGTGACCGTGAGGGGTGATCTCTCAAGGGATGACCACTCTGAAGAAAGGAAGTGGCAGGAAGTGGCAGCAAATGGCGACACTTCCTGCCCCACCGTTGACCACAGACTAATAATCCCCCCCAGCCCAAACAAGCTGCGCTGTCGTCAAAAGCCGAAATCATGAGCGTTTATGCGTCAATCCTCCGGTAACTCATGCCAGATACTGAGAATCAGTGACTACTGAAATACGCCCCGCCAACTGAGCCAATTGAGCCAGCACGACCAAGACCGTCATGCCCGCGGCCTTATGTGACGCACATCAACGTGAGCGCTTTGCGCGAGTGTCATACTGCCAGAGCGCGATGCAGGCTATGATGGCAGGCATTGGTCGGCCTCCCCGCACGCGTACGGCGCCCCGCTCTCAAGCTCTCTTGCCTGCCAGCGCCAGGCGTCATGCATGACGGAGCCAGCGCCGTCCTGCCCTTTCTGTTCTATCCCCTTGCCCACGGAGACCTCATGGAGCCTTGGCAACTTGTCGCCATCATGATGAGCCTGGCACTCGCCAGCTATATCCAGACCCTGACCGGTTTCGCCTTCGGATTGATCGTGATGGGCCTGCTGGCGACCCTCGATGTGCTGCCCATCGAGAGCGCCGCGTTGCTGTGTACCCTGCTGGGCCTGTTCAACAACGGGATGGCAATGCGCGGGCACTGGCGAGAGATCAATCCACGTCTGGCACGCCGCCTGCTAGTCACCAGCCTGCCAATGTTGCCGGTGGGCTATTTCCTGGCAGTCTGGCTGGGCAGCGAAAGAGCCCCTCTGTTGGGCATGTTGCTGGGCATCGTCATCCTGATCGCCTGTCTCGCCCTGCTGGCTCAACCGGGCCCACGTGCCACGACATCGCCACGCTGGCACTTTCATACCGCGGGTGTGCTGTCAGGCCTGATGGGGGGATTGTTCGCGGCCAATGGCCCGCCTCTGGTGGTCGTGCTCTATCGTCAGCCGATGACCCTGATCGCCATACGCTGCACGCTGTTCGGTGTCTTCATCGTCACCGGCATCGTGCGCATGGGCCTCAGCATCGCGGCCCCGGGGCGTATCGGCGACACCCTGCCCCAACTGCTGCTCGTGGGTCTGTCGGGCGCCCTCGTCGTGATGCTCTTCACCGAGCTGGCGCGCCGCTTCCCGCCGCCCTTGAGTGACAATCGTCTGCGCCAGGTCGCCTATGCCATTCTGCTGGTCTCGGGCATCAATCTGATCATCAAGGGCGTGATCTGATGCATCGCAACCCGTCAGCACACGACACGCCAGATTCAGCGGGCGATGAAGGCTTCATCGAGCTGGCCCTCGGCACACTGGAAGAGCTGAGCGAAGCAGGTAGAAAGCGGCGTCTGGCAATCGAGGCCGGGGATGTCAACGCAGGAGGCTCGCACTGGGTCACACTCTCAAGCGGTGATCGCTTCTGCTTGGCAAGCCCTCGTCCGGCTCCTGACGCAGAGACGCCGTGCAGGAAAACACCGGCGCCATGGTGGCGGCGACTACTGACACGCTGGCTGCCGTAACAAGCAACCGACACAAAAAAGGGACCGCCAACAGGCGGTCCCTTTTCTTTACATGCCACGTCATCTCATGGAGTGATTCCCCAGACGATCATTCCACCGTGACACTCTTGGCGAGGTTGCGAGGCTGGTCGACGTCAGTGCCCTTGAGCACGGCCACGTGGTAAGAGAGCAGCTGCAGCGGCACCGCGTAGACGATCGGTGCGAGGAAGCGGCAGACGCCCGGCACGGTGACGACGTGAACGCCTTCACCGGCCTTTAGGCTGACTTCCGGATCAGCGAACACGAACAGCTGGCCGCCACGCGCACGAACTTCCTGCAGGTTGGACTTAAGCTTCTCCATCAGGTCATCCATCGGTGCCACTGCCACCACCGGCATATCTTCGTCGATCAATGCCAGCGGGCCGTGCTTGAGCTCACCTGCCGCGTAGGCTTCGGCATGAATGTAGGAGATTTCCTTGAGCTTGAGCGCCCCTTCCATGGCGATGGGATACTGGCTGCCACGCCCGAGGAACAGGGTGTGGTGACGATGCATGAACTTCTCGGCCAGCTGCGCGATCTCCCCATCCAGCGCCAGGGATTGCTCGATCACGTGCGGCAGGTCCTTGAGGCGCATCAGCAGCTGACGGCTCAGCAGATCATCCGTCTGACCATCGCCCTTGGCCTGACGCAGCGCCAGGGTGGTCAACATCAAGGCCACCAGCTGGGTGGTGAAGGCCTTGGTGGAGGCGACCCCGATTTCCGGCCCGGCGTGAGTCAGCAATGACAGGTCGGATTCACGCACCAGCGAGCTGCCCGCCACGTTGCAGATGGCAAGGCTTGCCAGATAGTGACCGGCCTGCAGGCCTCCACGGTTGAGCTTCTGGATGTCGCGCAGCGCCGCCAGCGTATCGGCAGTCTCGCCGGACTGGGACAGAGTCAGGAACAGCGTCCCCGGTGCCGCGACGCGCTCGCGATAACGGAATTCCGAGGCCACCTCGACTTGCGCCGGAATGCCCGCAACCTCCTCCAGCCAGTAACGCGCCACCATGCCGGCGTGATAGCTGGTGCCACAGGCGATGATCTGTACCTGGCGCACATCGGCGAACAGCTGTGTCAGGCGCGCCACATCCACGCCCTGCTTGCCGCCCTCGTTGCCAGCGCTGGCGGCGAGGAAGGAATGACGCGAGACATCGAAGGCCTCCAGACGCACGCCCTGCGGGTCCAGTCGCTCCGCCAGCGTGCGCGACAGTACACGCGGCTGCTCCATGATCTCCTTCATCATGAAGTGGCGATATTCACCTTTGCCGGCAGCTTCGACGCTGTGTTCGTAACGCACCACTTCACGCGTGACCGGAGTCAGCTCATCGCGGTCGCCGGTACGTTCCAGCACCTGGATACCCGCCGGCGTGATGGCGACCATGTCGCCTTCATCGAGATAGATGAAGCGATCGGTCACCGGCAGCAGCGCCAGCGGATCGGAGGCGATGAAGTGCTCATCGATCCCCACGCCGACCACCAGCGGGCTGCCCTGACGGGCGCCGACCAACAGTTCGGGGTTGCGCTGCTCCATCACCGCCAGCGCGAAGGCGCCATCGAGACGCGCGGTAACCGCATTGACGGCTTCCGGCAGTGCCAGACCGCTGCACAGTTCGCGATCGACCAGGTGCGCGACCACCTCGGTGTCGGTCTCGGAAGTGAAGACATAACCGGCGCCTTCCAGCTCGCCGCGCAGCGCTTCGTGGTTCTCGATGATGCCGTTGTGCACGACAGCGACCCGCTCACTGGAGAGATGCGGGTGCGCATTGTGCTGGGCAGGACGCCCGTGGGTCGCCCAGCGGGTGTGCGCCACGCCGATGGCGCCGGACAACGGCGCCTCACGCAGCTCGTCTTCCAGCGCACGCACCTTGCCCACGGCACGCGCACGACGCAGTTCACCGGCAGGGTCGATGACCGCCACGCCGGCGGAGTCATACCCGCGGTATTCGAGGCGATGCAGCCCCTCGATCAGAATCTTGCTGATATCACGCTGAGCCAGACCGGCAACGATGCCACACATGAGAAATTCCTCTACTGCGTGCCACCCTCATGAAGGAGGATGGCACGACTGAATGGATGTCTTTCAGGGAGTGCGTACGCAGATCAGGTACGCGTGCTGAATCTTTCAGCGACGTTCAATGCCTGCTTGAGCCTTGATGGCTGAGCATTGATGCTTGAGCACTGACGTTTGAGTAGTGTCGCCTGGGCGGTGATGCCAAGCGGCAAGCTCAAGCCTGATTCAGCAGCAGGGTGTCACCGCGACCGACCGCGTAGTACATCAGGCCAGCGGCCTTCATGGCGGCGGGCTCGAACAGGTTGCGGCCATCGACCACCACCGGGAAGCCGAGCTGGGACTTCAGCCACTCGCCGTCCAGGGTGCGGAATTCCTTCCACTCGGTGCACACCACCAGCGCATCGGCACCCTTGACCGCCTGCTGACGGTCCGCGACCAGCACCAGGTCGTCGCGCTCGCCGTAGATGCGGCGGCATTCCTTCATGGCTTCCGGGTCATAGGCCTGCACGGTCGCGCCAGCCGCCCACAGCGCTTCCATCAGCGTGCGGCTCGGCGCGTCGCGCATGTCATCGGTGTTGGGCTTGAAGGCCAGACCCCAGACAGCGATGGTCTTGCCCTTGAGGTCGCCATCGAAGGCCCGCGACAGCTTGTCGAACAGCGTGACCTTCTGGCGCTTGTTGACGGACTCCACGGCGGTCAGCAGCTCGGCGTCATAGCCGATCTGGCTGGCAGTACGTGCCAGCGCCTGGACATCCTTCGGGAAGCAGGAGCCACCATAGCCACAACCGGGATAAATGAAGTGGTAGCCGATACGCGGGTCACTGCCGATGCCGCGACGCACTTCCTCGATGTCCGCGCCCAGGCGCTCGGCCAGGTTGGAGATCTCGTTCATGAAGCTGATCTTGGTCGCCAGCATGGCGTTGGCGGCGTACTTGGTCAGCTCGGCGGCGCGCACATCCATGAACATCAGCTTTTCATGGTTGCGGTTGTAGGGGGCGTAGCATTCGCGCATGCGCTCACGCACCGCTTCGGAATCGGTGCCGACCACGATGCGCGCGCCACGCGTGAAGTCGTCCAGCGCCGCGCCTTCCTTGAGGAATTCCGGGTTGGAGCAGACATCGAAATCGACGCTTGCACCACGGTCCTTGAGCACGTCCTTGACCCGCGCCTTGACGCGGTCTGCCGTGCCCACCGGCACGGTGGACTTGTCGATGATGACCTTGTAGTCATTCATGTGCTCGCCGATGGTGGTGGCGACGGACAGCACGTACTTGAGGTCGGCGCTGCCGTCTTCATCCGGCGGCGTGCCCACGGCGATGAACTGGAGCACGCCATGCTCGACGGCTTCACGCGCATCGGTGGTGAAGTTCAGGCGACCGGCTTCCACGTTGCGCAGCAACATGCCTTCCAGGCCCGGCTCATAGATGGGAATCTCGCCCTGCTTGAGACCCTCGATCTTGGCGGCGTCCACATCCATGCACACTACGTCGTGGCCGACGTCGGCCAGGCAGGTACCCGTGACCAGGCCGACATAACCGCTTCCAAAAATCGTGATCTTCATTGATGTCATCCTTGCTGGCCTTGTCGCCAGATCGTGTCGTGATACTCAAAGTGAAACGAGGCAATGGCGGCTGAATCCTGTGCACATCTGACGGCCTTCCAGCGGCAATCGAGGCGGATTCCAGGGCATTACGCCGTAAAGTCCTTGTCCCTCTAGACTCCCTTGAGACTGCCTAGGATCTCTCTCAAGAGATATCTTCTAAGGCGGAATTTCCCGCCTTCATTGGCCGAAAAAGAAACGCCGACAATGTCCTGTGCATGAGGATTCATCCCCATTGAACCGCGATGTTTCGTGACAGCGGCGCGAGGTTACCCAACCCACGGGCCAGGAAGCTCGCAGGTGATTCCAGGTAGACTGCTGCAGGTAGCTCGCAGGGAAAAGACGCGCCGCTTGAGTCAGTGACGGGCAATCATCGCTGCCCGAAGTGTGGCTCTGTTATAAAGCAACTTCGTGAAAAGTCATCCTGTCTGGCGCAATATGATCCAAAACATGACCCTATATAACTTGTGACTTATCTTTCTGATTCTGCCTGTCGCAACTTCCCTGATATGCCGCTTGATCAATTGACTACCCGGGCGGCAATGGCCACCTCATGGGGGCCATTCCTTCGCGCTAGAGCCGTCATCAAATCAGAGCCATCAGCCAATGAGAGCCGTCAGCGGTGCAGCAGTCATCAGCGGCACGGCAGTCATCAGCGAAAGTAATGCTTCGCGAAGGTCGCCAGGTGACCATGCTTCATGGCGACCGGCGCCTTGCGCAGGAAAAAGGCCAATGACAAGGGCGAGAAACGACTGCCGGTGGCGCGGGCAAACATGCGCCCCTTGGTGCGCGCCTTGGCTGGCGTGCTGTAGAAGTCGCTGCCGGAGGTGACCCCCGCATGGGCGACGATGCCCAGATTGGCACGCATCAGACGCGCGCCCTGACGACGCGCATCGCTCAGTACGATGAACTCCTCGCCGGAGGGCTGATCGGTGCCCAGGCCGAACTGCTCATCGAAGCGTGCATGGAACTGGCAGAGGTCCAGCGCCATGTCGACCGAGCGCACGCGCGCCAGTGACATCAGGCTGTGGGTCTTGAAGGACACCGGCGGCGCGGGCCGATCCGGGTCCCGCTCATGCAGCGGGAAGGCCTTGACGTGGGGGAAGCTGATCGCGGCCGCTTCGGTGCAGGTGAAGGCTTCCATCACCAGCGCGACGGCCTGGGGATGCAGCTCGATGTCGTCATCCAGCACATAGGCGTAGCGCGTGGCACAGGCGGCCAGCGCCGTGTTGCGGCTCCTGGACAGTCCCCGCCCATCGATCGCCAGGTACTCGAAACGGCTATCGAAATTGGCCAGCGCGTACTCGCGGTATTGCTCGCGGCTCGCGGAGTCAGACAGCTGATGCACGATCAAAAAACGCGCCCCGGGCAGCGCATCATGACGCGGCACGCGATAGAGGCCGTCATCCAGCGTCGAGATCAGGAAGGTCAGCTCCGGCACCTGGCGACGCGTACTGCCATCTACCTGGCGTGCTCCGACCAGCACGCGCGGGCGCGAGTCGTGAGTAGGCTGCGCACCAGTATCGGCGTGGCGGGAAGCCGCCGTGGACTCGGTGGAAGATGTCGCGGACGCCGCGACATCCTGTTCAACGATGTTTTGCATAACCGTTCACCGCGTAATGGACAAAATTGCGACTGGCGCTGATCACATCCATCCCCAGCACCTCACGATACAGACGCCACTGATAGGCGGCGGCCTTGAACTTGTTGGACGACACGCTGCTCTCGCGACGCGTGTAGCGCGCCAGCGGTTCCGGCATGCCCTGCGCCGGGCCCAGCTGACCGATGATGATCAGCCACAGCGCCAGGTCCTGACGCTTGCGGATCGTCGGCATGTAGAAACGCCCATAACGACCGGCATCATAGATGGCAGTCAGGCAGCCGATGGAGTTGGAGCGCAGCATGTCATCGCGCGTCAGGCGCTCGGGCGGCGCGAAGTACGAGACATGCTCGCCCTGCTCATCGACCATCTCGTAGCCGGTGTAGGAAAGCCCGGCGCCGGTGTCCTGCATGAAAGCGATCTGACGTTCGATCTTCTCGGGCAGCCAGGCATCGTCGGCGTCCAGAAAGGCGATGTAGCGACCCTTGGCCTCGGCGATGGCACGGTTGCGTGCCCGGCCCGGGCCGCCGTTGGTGTCGGTTTCCAGCACGCGGATCTCGACGCCAGCGGTCTCCAGCGCCGCGAAGTCGTCACGCAGACGACTGGCGGCACCATCCGGCGAGGCATCGTCGCTGATCAGGATCTCGCGTACCGGCTCGCTCTGGGCCAATACCGAGTCGACGGCAGCGTGCAGGCGGCGGTCATAGCCGTAGTTGGGCATGATGACGGAGACATCAGCCATGGGCCTTCTCCTCAAGCGGCTGTCGCTGAACGCGACGCGAATGTGTGTCTGGGCGCGACTGCGCGGATGAGCCCTGGCGCGTCTGCTCGGTCGTCGCCGCATCGCCGGGCGTCGGCGGCGCGAGACGCGAGATCAGACGCTGATATTGCGGCAACACCGCGTGCGCGCTGTAGCGGTCAAAGCTCTGCCAGGCACCATTCGAGAGGCGCAGCAGAAGCTCATCATCGAACTCGAGACGCGCAAGCTCGTGGGCCAGCTCAGTGATGATGGCGGCGTCCTCGCTGCCATCCGATTCCGCGCTGAGCACCCCGTCGCGGCCATGTTCGATCAGCGCCAGCGGGCCGGAACGCACCGGACGCGACAGGCACGGCAGCCCCTCACGCTTGGCCTCGATCACGTTCATCGGCAGGCATTCGCGCTCCGAGGTCAGCAGCAGCAGGCGTGCACGCCGCAGCTCATGCGAGACATCCCTGAGCGCGCCGGTGAACAGCACCTGCGTGCCGGCAGGCACCGTGCTGTCGTTGGCACCCTGGAAGACGCGCAGGCCAAGCTCGTTGCACAGCGCCAGCAGACGTTCACGCTCAGGGCCGTCACCGACCACCACCAGGCGACCGCGACGGTACCCGGAATTCGCGAAGGCACGAATCGCCAGATCGAGGCGCTTGATCGGCGCCAGACGCCCGACCATCACCACATCGACCTGATGCTCGCAGCCGCTGCGTGCTTCGTCTGCCCGCTGGTCATCCAGATAATTGGGAATCACCGTCGGCGTGAGGCCACGGCGACGCCAGCATTCGGCATCGACCTCATTGAGCACCTGCAGTACGTCGAGATGGCGATAGGCCAGTTGCTTGACGATGCGCTTGGCACGGCGGTCGTGGTGATAGGCGCTGTGCTCCTGGGCGATGATGCGCGTGCGTGGACGCGGACGCCCCTCGCCATCGACACCACCGGTACCGCGTGCCGCCAGCTGCGCCGCCAGATGGAAGGCGAAATAGCCGCTGATCATCACCTCGATCCGCTCCTCCAGCATCAGGCGACGCAGGTGCGTCACCCAATGGCGGAAGTTCTGGCGCGTGCCGGTGGCCGGCAGTCCCAGGGTGCGATATTCGACACCCTCCATACGTCCCCAGTAGGGCTCGCCTTCGCGCACCGAGACCAGCGTGACCCGGTGGCTGGCGCTCAGGTCCCGCGCCAGACCATGCATCACCTTCTCGACGCCACCACAGGCGCTGATGTCCTGAATCAACAGAGCGACATGTGCCATATCAGGCTCCTCGCACGACAGGCTCGCTGTCGTGAGCGGCAGTCGCGCTGTTGTTGTCGGCAGTTGCGCTGTCGTCACCGGCAGGCGCATCCGCCGCCATGGCAGTGGCCGCCTCGGCAGTGGCTGGTTCGGGTGCCACCGGGGCCGGGAAGGCAGCGTCATTGAGCTTCAATTCACGCTGTCCCCAGACGCCGGCACGCCCCGGGGCACGACGCAGGAAGTCACGCGTGATGTCGGCGGTGATCGCCAGCTTCTCGGCGATGACACGCTCGGCCAGCGCCGGGAAGGCCGTGTCGGCGACCAGCTGTTCGATATCGGCCACGATGCGTGCCGGATCGAAGTTCTCGATGTCCTGCACGCTGTCGCCGAGCCCGAAGTCACGCATGATCCCCGGCGCCTTGGGTCCGCAGTAGGACAGCGCGTAGACCGGCGTGCCGGACATCAGCGCGAAGATGACCGAGTGGAAGCGGGTACCGACCAGGAACCGGGCATCGCGGTAGAGATCGACCAGCGCGTCAGGGCTCGGGTCGCCCTGCACCAGCTCGATGCGCTTGGCGAGGTCTTCACCGCCCGCCGTGGCCAGTGCCTTCTGCAGATGATCGAACACCAGCCGGGAGATGCGCTGGTCATTCTCGATATCGGTCGGGCCCAGCACGTGCGGGACCACCAGCAGGCGCTCGATGCCCAGACGCTCGCGGGATTCCAGCAGTGAGCGCGACAGCACCTCGACACGCTCGGCGAAGGCTTGCTGATCCAGGCCCCACCAGTCGCGCAGGGTGATCACGGCGTACGGCGAGGCCACGCCATTCGGCGCCTTCACCGCGGCATGCTCGTCGCTGGCACGCGGGGCCATGGCGAAGGCCATGTCGGTGCCCAGCAGCGCATGCGGCAGTTTCGGGTCGGCCTTCTGGGTCATGGCGTGGGTGATTTCCTCACGCGAGACCACCAGGCAATCGCTCAGGGTGCGCAGGAAGAAGCGTTCCTGGGCCGGGGTCTTGAATGGGCCGAAGGAATGCCCCAGCAGAAGGACGCGCTTGCCGGCCTTGCGGGCCAGCATCACCGGCGCCAGATAGCCGATCAGCGCCAGCCACGAGGACAGCGTCTTCTTGAAGCTGCCGTTGTGGAAGATATGACCGCCCTTCACCACCACCAGGTCTGCGGCGTCGATGATGTCGTTGCCGCTCTTGCCCTGCTTGCCGAACATCATCTTGGTGCCCAGGCCGAGCAGCGAGGTCACGAAGCGCAGCTTGTCACGCATCGGCGGCATCAGCGGCTGGCCTACGGTGACGCGTTCACGGTAGCGGCGACGGATATGGCGGAAGGGTCCGCGCTCGGTGGCGAACACCTGATCATCAATGGGCAGGATGTCGATGCGGTGGCCTTCGGCCTTGGCCACACCGGCGCCGGACACATCGCTGCGACCCTGTTCGGCATCGATCAGCTGATCGAGAAAATCGATGGTGCCCATCAGGATGGCGGAGTCGCCCTTGTTGTCGTCATGCCATCCGTGCGTCATGCATATCTTGGCCATGCTGTTCGTCCTTCTGTCCGTAATGTCGCGATTCTGAACGCGCGATGCCTGAGGTCTGTGTCTGAATCCCCGGCATCGCCGTCATGTCATCAACCGGAAGTCACAGATGCTGACCTTCCGATTCCTGCTGCGCGCGTGAAGCCCGGTCAGGCACTCGCCGCAGCGTTGTCTTCGTGTGCCTTGCCACCACGGGACAGTGATGGCTGGAAGAGGATCGCCATCGCCAGCATCACCACTTCGGCGGCGACCGGCACACACAGGAAAAGGCGGTAGAGATCGATGCCCAACAGGCTGCCGGTGTCGCCGGACGCGTTGCCCAGCGAGTGATTGAGCGCCGCGATCGCAAGCCCCCCGCCGACCACCAGCGTGGCGCCGGTGCTCTGGCACAGCAGGCGCTTGCCGTTGAGGCGCAGCGCGGCCAGACGCGTGAAGGCGCAGGTGACGAAGGCGTGCACCAGATAGACCAGCGCGAAGGCGCGCAGCGTCAGGGTCAGGCGCGGGTAGGCGCCGCTCAGGAAGTGTTCCGCCAGCCACGGCGCGACCAGCGCCAGCCCCCCCGCCACCGGCAGCGCGAAGCCACTGGCGATGACCAGGTACTCCTTGAGGCGCGCATCGCCATGGGTCAGCTTGGGCAGGTAGTAGCGATACAGGCTGGTGGGGAAGACATAGAGTGCGAACACGATGGAGGTCACCACCGAGACACTGGCCACCTGAGCGGGCGCAAAGGCAAGCCCTGCCAGAATCACCCAGGCCTGCAGGTAGGCGAACGACATCAGGTTGTTGTAGAGAAAGCCGCGACCGCGTGCGAAATCCGCCTTGGATGGCAGGCGGCGCTGGCTCGCGGCGTCGCTATCGACCGCCTTAGCATCTGCCGCTGCATCACGTGACAGCCACATGCCCAGCGCCATCACGATGACCAGCGCGATGGCGCTGACCATCACGAAGGTCGGCACCGGCGCCAGACCGAACATGCCGGCGGGGGTGGTCAGGTCAGCGCCGAACTCGGCGCCGGTCACTAGTGCGACGCCCTGATGGTAGAGCGCCGGGCCCGCGGCGCAGGCGACCGCGATCGCCACCGCCAGCGAGATCAGCACCGTCATCAGGTTGACGCGCCCCAGGCGCTCCTGACGCTGCAGGCGCGAGTTGATCATCTGCAGGCCGACCTGCTCCGCCGCGGCGCGCAGCGCACAGAAGGCGAAGATGAAGGCCGACAGGCCCAGCAGCGGCGCGATGCCGACGGCGAAGCCGATCGCCAGCAAGGCGTAGAGCGAGATGCCGACGCCCATCCAGCGACGCAGTGCCGCGCCGCTGGCACCATCGCGGGTGACCAGCAACACCTCGTTGCCGCCCATGCGCGCCAGTACGCCCAGCAGTACCGCGTAGTTGAGGGCCAGCGCATATTCACCGAAGGCCTCCGGCGCCACGGCACGCGCCAGCAGCAGGCCTGCGGCTGAGGACAGGCCGCGCGCCATCAGATTGAACAGCGAGAAGATCAGCGCTTCGCTCATGACTGGCCTCCGTTGCCGACGACCAGGGCTTCATCGCTGAGGAAATAGAACTCGTAGTTGTTCAAGAAATCGTGGTCCTGATTGCCGGCCGCCACCTTCAGCGACATGAAGAACAGCGCCATCATCAGCGCACCGCTGATCAGGCTGGGCAACAGCTTGTCGCGGAAATGCTCGATCACGTCACAGATGACGAAGATGGCGAATGGCAGAAAATAATAGCTGGCACGTGCCACATGCTCACCGTAGGTGATGAACAAGGTATAAAGCGCCACGCCGATGAACATCAGGTTGAAGGCCCAGGGGTCCAGTGACAGGCGGAAATGCTTCCACAGCACCAGAGTCCCCAGGCAGATCAACAGGTAGATGATGTAGAGCTTCTCGCCACCGCCGGAAAAATCCTCGAAATAATGCGCATAGAGGCCCAACGCACTGAGAATGCTCTTGGCCAGCGGCCCGGCCACGAAGCACAGTGGCAGCAGCCCCAGGTAGAGCCAGAACGGGTAGGCACGGCGCAACAGCGGATAGATCACCAGCAGGGGCAGATACAGTGCCAGGGTGTAGTGGAAGCTGGTGCCGACGAGCATCAGCACCAGCGCGGGCAGCCGCATGCCGCGCTCCAGGCACGCCATCGCCAGCATGAACAGCGCAATCGCCACGTGCTGCTTCACGAATCCGAAGGCCGACAGATAGATCAGCGGCAGGCAGACGAAGAACAGCAGGCACCAGGCCAGATTGCGACGGCTCATCACCAGTGCCGAGACGAAGCACGACACGTAGAGAATGGCGGTGATGATGAAGAACAGCTGCGGCTCGCCCCAGGCCCGCGCCATGCGTGCCAGGGCAGCAGGTGCGGGCTCGAGAAAGCTCAGGTCGACCTGCCAGGTGGCCATCTGGCGGTACGAGAAATAGTCGTACCCTGCGTCGTAACGCAATGCCATGAACGCCAGACACAGCCCACCGGCCAACCAGGCACCCACCATGCGGGTGCGCTCGTTGGCAGCCAGCGGCAGGATTGCCACCAGCAGGGCCATGAAGCCGACGTAATAGCCACTGACGGTCAGCATGCTCAGCGTGCCCCGAAGCCGGTCAGCATGGTCTTGATGGTACGGCCGACGATCAGCAGGTCGAGCCACACGGAGAAGCGCTTGATGTAGTAGAAGTCGTGCTCGAGCTTCTCGCGGGTCTCGTCGGCGTCAGAGGCATAGCCCTGGGTGACCTGCGCCCAGCCGGTGATGCCCGGACGCACCACGTGACGGTAGTTGTAGAACGGAATCTGTTCGGCGAATTCATTCACGAACTTGACCTGCTCCGGGCGCGGGCCGATCAGGCTCATCTCGCCCTTGAGCACGTTGATGAACTGCGGCAGCTCATCGATGCGGGTCTTGCGGATCACGCGACCGATGCGGGTCACGCGCATGTCATTGGCCTGGGCGAACTGGGCACCGGTCTTCTCGCTGTCGTGGCACATGCTGCGGAACTTGAACATGCGATACGGACGACCGCCCTGGCCGACACGCTCCTGGACGAAGAACACGCCGCCCGGCGAATCGAGGCGGATCAACACGGCGGTCACCAGGCAGATCGGCAGCACGAAGGGCGCCACGGCGAGCACGGCCAGCATGTCGAACAGACGCTTGAACAGCTCATATTCGCTGTTGGGAGCCAGCTGGCCGAAGCTGTTCTCACGCACCTGATCAAGCTCGACACGACCAGTCAGCGACTCGCGGACTTCGCTGGCGTCATAGACCGGGATGCGATGCAGCACGCAGTTGGCCAGGAAACGCTGCCATTCTGCCGGCATGTCGGCTTCCAGGTCGGCGACCACACCGTTGTAGCGCTCTTCGCCCAGGTCCGGCGCGCGCATCAGGTTCCAGCGTGCCCCACGGGTAGTGAACAGGCTGCGATAGTCACCGAAGGGCACCACGGCCAGCTTGCGGATGCGGGTGCGCTGCTCGGCCCAGAAGCCGATGGAGCAGATCAGCATCGCCGCCAGCCATGAGCTGCCGAGCACGATGCGGCTGAAGCGCAGATCCAGCGCGATCAACACGCTCATCGCCAGCAGATAGCTGATGGTGATGGCCGGCAGCACGTAGGCGAAGGCCTTGGCGCCGGGGTAGCGCGACATGTGACGAATCGCCTGCAATGCGAGCAGGAAGCCGCCGCTGGCGGCGATGACACTGTGCATGCGCATCTCGCTGACCCACGGGCGCAGGCCATTGATCAGCAGCAGCGGGACACCCACTGCCAGAATCAGACCGACGATGGCCTGACACAGCGAGTTGAACATCAGTCGCTCGTACATGCGGGAGTGGCGCTGACGCCCTTCCAGCCCGGAGCTTGCATGGTTCGTCGTGGTATTCATATGCCGTTACCCCCTTGGCTTGCGTTCGTGTTGTGGTTCCGTTCATCACGCTCGGAGCCGCTGGTGCCGTCGCTCGACGGCGTGCTACCCGATGCTTCACCCGTACCGCCTCGGCTCTCGCCTCGACTGCCGATCCCCACTGCCAACGAGGCACGCAGTCTCAGACATCGGGTTCGCGGGCTCTAATGCAAGTGGCCGCTAACCCTTGGCGCCACCCTGGTACTGATAATCGTGATAGCTGTAGCCGTAGCTGTAGGTCGTGGTGGCCTTGCGCTCGACGGCATTGAGAATCGCGCCATCGACATGCACGCCACTGGAGGCGAAGCGCTCCAGCGCCGCTTCGATTTCCTTGGGCGAGTTATGCATGAAGCGCGTCACCATCACGCTGACACCGCACTGCTTGCCGACGATGGCGGCATCGGTAACCGCCAGGATCGGCGGCGTATCGATGATGACCATGTCGAAGTTCACGCTGGCCCAGTCGAGGAAATCGCTGAAGCGTGACTGCAGCAGCAGCTCCGACGGGTTGGAGGGAGTGGTACCGCGCGCCACGTAGCACAGGTTGCTCGGCACACCGTTGGTGGCCGCCCCTTCGCCAAGCGCCACGGCAGCGGCCTCGGACATCGCCAGACTCGGATCAGTGATGCCACGCACGATGCTGTCGCGGTCGGCCTTGCCGAGCAGGAAGTCGCTCAGGCCCGGCGCGGCGTCGCTGGGCGAGACGCCCGCCATGCTCTGGTGGACATGGCCACGGCGCATGTCGGCATCGATGACCAGCACCCGGTTGCCGGCCTGGGCACAGACGGCGGCCAGGTTGGCGGACACGAAGCTCTTGCCGATGCCCGGGCTCGGGCCACAGATCATCAGGCGATTGTCGGGGGCCTCCATCATCGCGAAGTGCAGGCTGGTGCGCAGACCGCGCAGACCCTCGATGGAGAGATCCGCCGGGTTGCGGATCGCCAGCAGCCCCGGCGCGACGTTGTCATTGGCCGCTGCGGCGACACCACGACCGGTGAAGCGCTTGAAGCCACGCGCCAGACGACGGTTGAGGCGTGCCTGCTCCTCGGAGAGCGGCAGGGTCGCGTGGACATTGAGCCCCAGGTCGGAAAGCTCCGACGGCGTCTCGATACCGCGATGCAGCATGGAGCGCAGCAGCACGAAGACCACCCCGAGCATGCCGCCCAACAGGGTCGCGATCACCACGATCATCGCCTTGCGCGGGCTGATCGGATGCGGCTGCGCAACGGCCTCGTCCAGAATGCGGATATTGCCGATGGTGCTGGCCTGGGCGATGTTCATTTCCTGGGTCTTGTTGAGCAGCTGCACGTAGATCTGCTGATTGACCTCGACCTCACGCTCCAGACGCAGGATTTCCTGCTGGGTGTCCGGCAGATCACCGACCTGCTTCTCCAGCTCCTTGCGGGTCTGCTGCAGGTCCGCACGCTTCTTGCGCAGTGCCACGTAGTTGGGGTGACTGGGGTTGAACTTGCCGGACAGCTCCGCTTCTTCCAGCTGGGTCTCGTTGATCTGGTTGTCGATATTGACCAGTTGCTCGAGCACCGACTTGGTCTCGAGATCCAGATTCACGCTATCGCTCTTGCCGCGATAGGCATTCAGACGGTTCTCGGCCACTTCGAGACGCTCACGCACCGTCGGCACCTGCTTCTTGAGAAACTCGAGCGACTTCTCGGCTTCGGCGGACTGACGTTCGATGTTCTGCTGCTGGTAGGTATCGGTGATGCGCTGCAGGGTCTGCTGGGTGCGCAGCGGGTCTTCGCCGACCAGCGCCAGACCCAGCACCCCGGTTTCCTTGCCCATCTCGGCCACCGCGAAGCGCGAACGCAGCGCATTGGTCGCTTCCAGGGTCGACTGATGCATCAGCGTGAATTCAGCGCCCCTGGCCGCGTCCAGTGCGCTGACCTTGAGCGCCACCTCGCCCAGCGGGCCATCGAAACGTGAGGTGTCGCCGACCACACCGGTGCCCAGCGCATCGCCGTCGTACTGCAATTCGTACTCACCGCCCTCTCCCAGCGACACCAGTGTCAGCGGCACGTCGTCCCAGGCCGCCGGCACTTCGAGGCTTGCCACGTCGATCGACTCGCCGGCCCAGACCATGCTGGACCCGGCAAGCCAGCTCGGACGCGTGAATTCGTGGGTACGCAGGAAGGTGCCGATCAGCGGGTACTGATACGGCTTGACCACCAGATCCAGCTGTTCCTTCTTGACCGTCTCGCCCAGCACCAGGCGTGAGGTGATGATCTGGATCTCGGATTCGGACGGCGGCGCCTCGCCACGCAGCAGGCTGGAGACATCACGCAGCGGGTTCATGTTGCCGCCGCCCTCCTCGACCTGCACCAGCGCATCGGCCTTGTAGATCGGCGTGGCCAGCAGCGCGTAGAGCACCGCCAGCACGGTGAAGGTGCCGGTGATCAGCGCCAGCGTCAGACGGCTGTCATACAGCTGGCCCAGCATGCGGCCGAGATCGAGACTGGTGCGCGCGGGCACGCTTGACGACTCGCTGGCCGAGGCCTGACGCGTGGTGTGGGAATTGCGGTTCGACATCGTTGGGTCACTCTCCTGGTGTCCTGCTCGGCCACGGCGGTGCCGGGCAGGGACGCCTTGACGACCCCTCGCCTTACTGGCCGAGGGTATCGAGGTTGTCCTGGATTTCGGTGCTGTAGTAGATGGAGCTCACCGTCGGCAGCAGCTGGGTAATCACACGGTTCCAGCGCGAGACCGGTGCAGCGGTGACATAGACGACGTCCTGCGGCTTGAGGCCGAAGTCCGCCCCCAGAATCAGCGCCGTGGAATTGCGTGCATCCAGCTGATAGACGGTGGCCAGCTTCTCGGGGTCTTCACGATCACGACGGATGACGAAGATGCCCGATGCATCGGCGGAGTTTTCCTTGATGCCGCCGGCACGCGCGATGGCATCGGTCAGCGAGATAGGGCTTCTGCCCAGCGGCAGGCTGATGGACTTGTCCACCTCGCCCATCACGAACACCTTCTGGGTACCGACGTCCGGCACGTAGAGGGTGTCGCCATCCTTGAGCAGGCGATCATCGCCCGCCTCGTCATTGGCATTGCGCTCGGCCAGCAGCTCATAAAGGGAGATGGTGGTCTCTTCGCCATTGCGCTTGAGCACCACGTTGTGCCAATCGGCGTCTTCGGACAGACCGCCCGCCGCCGCGATGGCGTCCAGCAGGCTCAACGGCACATCGCTGATCGGTTGCACGCCGGGCGACTGGACCTCGCCAGTGACCCGCACCTTCTGACTGCGGAAGGCGGCGACCTTGACGTCGATCTGCGGCGCATTGAGGTAGGGCTGCAGCTTCTCGCCGAGATCTCGGCGAATCTGGTCCAGCGTCATGCCACTGACCTTGACGCGGCCGACATAGGGATAGAACAGCGTGCCATCGGCATGCACGACGTTGCCGGCTTCCTGCGCACTGCGCTCGGAACCCGTCGGCAAGGTCAGCTCGGGATGGTCATAGACGATGATGGTCAGGATGTCGCCGGGGCCGACACGGTACTGATAGTCCGGTGCCAGACTGGCGCGCGTGCTGCTGTTGAGCTCCTGGGTCAGCGCCTTTTCAAGCTCACGACGCTGCCTGTCATCGCCACTGGACTGGCGCGATTCGGCGTCTGCGCGCGCCTGGGCCTTGATCAGGCCAAAGGTGATCGGTTCCACATCGACGATGTCGTCCACCGGCGCAGCGCTGGTGTCGTAGTCGATGTTGCCACCGGGGGCGAAGACGCACCCGGCGAGCCCGGTGAGGGCGCCGATGCTCAAGCTGGCGCCCAGAAGTCGTGCTATCAGTGCATTTTTCATCTGAAGTCCGTTGAGTCGACAGGCCCGATGACCCGGCACCCCAGTGCCATGATCATCGCGCCTTCCCCCGCCGCACATGGCCGCCGGGATGGATTCGATAACGTCTTCAGTTCCTGCTGCGTCATGCGTGTCGCCGGCCTTGCCTGGCTGTCACGCGGCTGCCGAGGGTTGGCCCTCGTGCATTGGGTACCGGACCCTGGCGGTCTCGGCGTCTTGCGACTGGCGACTGGCTGCTGCGACCTCATTCACGCTGCGCCAGTGTGATCCGCAACGCTTACAGCGATATTTCCGCCATATGAATCATGCACATGGCTTGTCATGTCCCGCCGTCACCCCCAGTCAGAATGTAGGCACATGGTTCAAGATTTACGAAGCAAGACCCTGAACCGCAACCAACGATACTCAGCAAGCGTGTGCATTCAATGCACTTTCCACTTGCAACTCTGACACCATTCTCTGCATGGCGGCCTTCATGCCCCTCTTGCTGGCATTTGGGCAATATCTTCAGCGCCATTGCAGAGCAAACTTTCTGTAGTTTTTTTACCGAAATACGGTACACCTCTTTCGACTACAGCCCACGACCCATGGAGCTGCCAGAGGATCTGCCGATGAATCAGTAACACCAATACAGCGGCATCGCCCTGCATTGGATCACGCCATTCGTGGCGTTCTTGGCAAGGTGACCAAACCCTGTCTGCCGTGCATTTTACCTGATACACGCCTCCCGCCAATCAGCACCCTGTTACAAAAATCCAATAAAAACATTGGTTTGTAGCGCCACAAGTACGCTCGATGTCGCCACTTCCACGAAAGACGCGTTGCCGATGACAGACACCTCAAACTCCGTTTCGTCGGCAATGCGACACACTCAAGCACAGGATTCCAGTCGCCACGCGGACCCCGTCTGGCGCAGCGCTCGATGGATCATCGACAGCCACGTCGCCAATCATCCACACCCCAATTACTCTTTTTTACATAAATAATCCTCAAGCCATCAACGCGAATAATACGCAAGGCTTCGCGCTAGACAGTTCACATATTCTCGTTAACATGAGCCTCGCTTTGCCGTGACTCATTGGCCTTGTCTCTGTGCGGAGAAGGACTTCTTGCATCAACCGCTCTGCGGCTGACACCTGACAGGACTGTCAGGCGCAGACAACAAGGCGCAACGATGAATTTCGGCAAGCGCATGACCAGGGAATACGGTCATGACAGGAACACCTCAGGACGAGGTCGCGCCACGGAGGATGCCAGGGATGGTGTCAGGGACGGCGCTCTTCTCCTCTATCGATATCTTCAGCAGCAGGTTGGATGATCGCCAGCATCTGCTGGCAGCCTCGACGCCGATGTCTCAGTCCTTGAGTCATTACATCGTGGTCTGATATCCCTTCCTGGTCGGCTGACCGCCGGCAATGCTCATCAAGGAGAGTTATCCATGCGCAAGACACATCTCGGAGCCATCATCGGCCTGACAGGTGCCCTGCTTCTCGCTGGCAATGCCATCGCGGAAGAAGAAGCGCCTCAGGGTGCGACCGGTACGACTGGGACTACCGGCACCACCGGCACGACTGGCACCACCGGAACGACTGGTACGACTGGTACGACTGGTACGACCGGGACTACCGGCACGACCGGGACGACAGGCTCTGTACCGACAGGTAGCGCAGCTGGCACCGGCACTGCCAGCCAGAATGCCACCGGCAGCGTGACGCCGAGCGCCAGCAGCGGCAGCGTCGCTGCAGGTGCCGCCACCGGCACCGTCGGCGGCGGCACCGGCACGAGCGGTACCACCGGGACAACCGGCACCACTGGTTCAACCGGGACTCGCTGATGAAGACGGCACGTGCGACGCAACGCTTCACGTTCTCAAGCCCTGCGCAGGGCACGGCGGCTACCTCGGTGGTCTCCCGTGCTCTGCGCAACAGGTCGTTGGCGGCCTTCGGCACCCTCGCGTGTCTGGTGTCGCTTTCCGGGTGTGCCCAGATCGTCGCGAGTTCGCTCGGTGACGTGATGGGCAAGGACGAGTTTGACGCCACACGTGCCAGCGAGCTGCCCTATGCCTCTCTCAAGCTTGAGCATGCCAACAGCACCGCGCTGGTGGTTCTCGCGACGCTTGAAGGCAATGGGCGCATCGCGCGTTTCGAGAGCCGCGACCGCGGCATCGTCGAATTGCGCGATGGCGTCCTGTCCGCCACTTCAGGCTTTGCGCGTGATGTGGCGGACAGGCGTGAGCAAAGTACTACCGGGCACGCTCTGGCGCGTCCGGCCTGGTTGATGGCCAGTGGCACGACCTATCAGGTCAGTGTCAGTGCGCTGTCCCCCTACCCGCGTCGCCTGGTGCGTCAGGATGCCGCCTCCACCGGCAGCCAGCGCCAGGATGACGTCGCCGTGATGCAGGTACACGAGGCCACGGCGCGACTCGAATGCGAGGCCGCCGCCCCCTATTCGCTGCCGCTGGCAGAACTGCCGCTGCAGCACTGCCGCGAGATTCTGAGCTGGGACGATGGCAGCACCACGCGCAATGACCTGTGGCGTGACGAGAATCGCGTCTGGGCGGCCGACATGACGGCCTGGCCCGATGGCCCGCGGTTCGGTTGGGAGGTCGCCAAGGCATGGTGACCCCCGTCTTCTCATCGCTGGCCCGTCTGCCATCACTGGCCCGTCTGAACAGTGCCGCCCGCCTGCTGCCCCTCGGGCTGAGCGCACTGCTGGCCGCGCCCCTGTCGAGCGCTGCTGACACCCCGCTGCCGTTCAGTGCCGCGAGCACGCCGCTGGCCAGTCAGGTGCTGCAGGCGCAATGGAATAGCCTCGCGCCATCCAAAGCGCTGGATTGGCGCTATAGCTTCGTCAGCACGCCGCTGATTCGCCAGCAGATGGCCGCACGGGCCAACCGCGTCAGCGCCGAGCTCGAACTGATCGCGGCGCGCTACGCCGTCGGCGCGAAGGAAGACAGCCTTCAGGCGCGTTACGCCGAGGCATTGCAGGCCTGGCAGGCCTATGTCGAGCAGGGCCGCGCGTCAGGCACCCACTCGCCAGATACTGACGCCGTGGTGGCACGCCTGCCCGGTCAGCTCGACCCGCGCCGCGACATGCACGACGGCCCGCAGGCGATCCGCATCGCCCCGGGCATGGTGGTCGGTGCCTGTCAGGCGCCGCGCAGCGTGGTAATTCTGGACGCCACCGGCGTTCATGAGCGCAAGTGGACGCCGAATCTCAGTCTGGATGCGCTGATCGACGAGCGCGCCGCTGCCGGCGGCATCGGGCCAGCCGTCGAGGTCAGCCTGGTGACGCCGCAGGGCCAGGTGCTGACCCGCCCGGTGGCGAGCTGGAATCGTCTGACCAGCGGCGACGCCGACCTGCCCGTCGCCCCCGGCGCCAGCGTGGTGATCAGTACGCCGGGCATCGATACCGCGCAGCAGTGGGTGAACGAGGCGCTACCGGCCTGGCTTGCCAGCCGTCTCCCCGGCGATGCCTGCCAGAGCTGGCAGCTGGACGCCGCGAAGCTTTCGACGCCCCCGCGCTAGCCGGCGGGGCTGCCCCGGCGCAGCACACTGCACCTGACCGCGAACCCAATCCCTTATTCACGTACGTGAGCCCCTGGCTTGCGTGCATGCGAGACGCCCATGTCGAGTCCTTTTCGCCCTGCCAATCACGTTACGCACTCAAGCCCCGAGCAGCGCCCTGCCCTGGCACGCAATGGCTGGCTGGCACTCGGCATGGCGGGCGGATTGCTGGGTGCGCAGATCGCCCATGCAGCGACCGGCGAATCCCAGAGCGACTTCGGTGGCGTGGGCCTGATGCAGACGCCCACGGCGCGTTTTGCGCCCCAGGGCGAATTGAGCTTCACCTACAGCCGCACCCAGCCCTACAAGCGTTTCAGCGTCAACGCCGCGCCCTTCGACTGGATGGAGCTGGGCTTTCGCTATGTCTCGGTGGAAACCGTCAGCTACGGCGCGGCCGCCCCGGACCGCGACTACCTGGATAAATCCTTCGACACCAAGTTCCGTCTGATGGAAGAAGGCCGCTATCAGCCCGAAGTCGCGGTGGGCCTGCGAGATCTCGGCGGTACGGGCCTGTTCAGCTCCGAGTATCTGGTCGCCAGCAAGCGCTACGGCGACCTCGACTTCAGTCTGGGCCTCGGCTGGGGCTATCTGGGCACGCGCGGCGACTTCAGCAATCCACTGGCAATAGTGAGAAGCAGTCTCGAGACGCGCAGCGACTCGACCAGCGATGACGGCGGCGACTTCCAGCTCGGCAGCATGTTCAGTGGCAGCCCGGCCGTCTTCGGCGGCATCGAATATCAGACGCCCTGGGACCCGCTGACCCTGATGCTGGAATATGAAGGCAACGACTATTCCGACGAGCCACTGACGGTGGAGATCGAACAGGATTCGCCGGTCAATCTGGGGGCGACCGTCAAGGTCAATGACAACCTGTCGCTGCATGGCGGCTGGGAGCGAGGCAACACCGCCATGCTGGGGCTGTCGCTGTCGACCAATCTGGCCGGGCTCGCCCAGGCCAAGGACGATGGCACGCCGGAGGCGGTCGCCCCCAGCACCCATAGCCGTTATCGCAACGACCAGACACCGGAAGCCTTCCGCGTGCGCTCGCTCAACGCGAACGCTTCACCAAACACCGCACCCTCCGCCCCCACCGCCAGCGCTGCCCGACCGGCAGACGTGGCGGCTGAGCCGTCAGCCCATGAAGAGCCTTCAGCGAACAGAGAGCCGTCAGCGAACAAGGATCAACAAGGCCGCCTGCTGACCCTCGACTCGTTCGGCGGCGCGCCCGCGGACACCCCACTCGAGCCCGGCACGACTGATGGCCCGCAGGCAGAAGATCTCCCGCGCCTTGCCGACGTGGACTGGGACGCGCTGGCCGATACCCTGCGTGCCCAGAGCGGCCTTGAGGTGTCACAGCTGCGGGTCGATGGCGATACCCTGATCGTCGAGGCCGAGGCGACGCGCTTCCGTGATGACCTGCAGGCCGAAGGCCGCGCCAACCGCGTGCTGCACAACCGCCTGCCCGTCGAGATCACCACCTTCCGCTATCGCCTGAGCAGCAATGGTCTGGCGCTGCGCGAAGATGAGCATCCGCGCCAGCCCTTCGTGGCCGCCGCCAATGACCGTCGCTTCGGCGCTGAATACGAGCACTCCATCACCGCCCATGCTGCCTCGCCTCAGACCATCTCGTCCGATAGCGACGATGATGCGGCACGCCAGGCGACAGGGGATGGCGTCAAGCTGGCACGCGAGCCGTTCGGCTTCAGCTGGGGCTTCTCGCCGAGCCTCAAGCAGAACTTCGGCGGCCCCGATGGCTACCTCTATCAGCTCAACCTGCAGCTGGACGCCCTGTGGCGCACCGACCGCAATGGCTGGTTCACCGGCGTGGCGACCTATCAGCTTGCCGACAACTTCGACAACTACGAGTACATCGCCGATTCCGAGTTGCCGCGCGTGCGCACCTATGTCGGGGAATACATCAAGGAAACCGACCTGGGCATTACCAGCCTGCAGTACAACCGCACCCACCAGTTCGGGCGCGACTGGTACGCCCAGGCCTACGTCGGCATTCTCGAGATGATGTATGCCGGGGTCGGTGCCGAGCTGCTCTATCGTCCGATGAACAGCTCGCTGGCGCTGGGGCTGGACATCAACCGCGTCCGCCAGCGCGAGTTCGACCAGCAATTCGGCCTGCGTGACTACTCGGTCACCACCGGTCACGCCACCGCCTACTGGCAGTCCGGCTGGCACGATGTACTGGTCAAGGGCTCGGTGGGGCGTTATCTGGCCGGCGATATCGGTGCGACGCTGGACCTGTCGCGCAGCTTCTCCAACGGGGTCAGCGTCGGCGCCTGGGCGACCCTGACCGATGCCGGCGATGACTACGGCGAGGGTAGCTTCGACAAGGGCCTCTACGTCAGCATCCCGCTGGATGCCTTCTTCACCACCTCCAGCAAGGGCAGCACCGGCTTTGCCTGGGCACCGCTGACCCGTGATGGTGGCGCACGCCTCAACCGCCGCTATCAGCTGTATGACATGACACGCGATCGTGATCCCGAGACTTACTGGGAAGGCATCGACAAGGTCTACAAGTAATCCGTGCGTGAGTGTGTTTCACTGCCGGCTGAAGCGTGCCGATGTTGGCGCCTGACTCACTGTGGCTGACCCTGACCCGATGAATATTCCGATTACCGACGTCTCGCTGGCCACCGCCGGCGCTGCGACACCTGCCAATCACGAGATCGCCTGCAGCAATTGCCAGGCCTGTTGCTGCCGTCTTGAGGTCATTCTGCTCACTGATACCGGCGTGCCGGACTACCTGATCGACGAGGATGAATGGGGCGGCGAAGTCATGCGCCGTCTCGACGATGGCTGGTGTGCCGCCGTCGACCGCGAAACGCTGATGTGCACCATCTACGACCGGCGCCCGCAGCTGTGCCGCGATTACGAGATGGGTAGCCCCGAATGCGAAGACGAGCGCCTGGAAAACGGCCTCGATCAGTAGGCCGCCTGCCAGCGCTCGTCTTCATTGTCTGCCAGTCGTGCCCGGCCTGATGTGCTGTCTCAGGCAGTGGCGTCCGGCACCGATGGGGCCGCTCCTTCAAGGCTCGGGCTTGTCTCGGGTAGCGTGCGCATGGCGCGCATATGCCCTTTCACCTCTACCTCGCGATGCCAGCTCAGCGCCTGCTCCAGACAATGCGGCGTGTGGCCGCCCCGCTGGCACGCCTCCTCGAAGTAAGCGCGCAGCGCAGGACGATAGCTCGGGTCCGAGCAGTTCTCGATCACCTGCACCGCCCGCTCGCGTGGCGCCAGACCGCGCAGGTCCGCCAGCCCATGCTCGGTGACGAGGATATCGACATCGTGCTCGGTGTGGTCCACGTGGCTGGCGAACGGCACCACGCTCGAGATATCACCGCCCTTGGCCAGTGACTTGGTGATGAACACCGACAGCTGGGCATTGCGCGCAAAATCGCCGGAACCGCCGATACCATTCATCATCCGCGTGCCGCAGACGTGGGTGGAATTGACGTTGCCGTAGATATCGAATTCCAGCGCCGTATTGACCGCGATCACGCCGAGGCGCCGCACGATGCCCGGATGATTGGAGAGCTCCTGCGGGCGCAGGATAAGGCGATCACGATAGCGCTCGAGGTCCTTCCACAGCGTGCGGCCACGCTCCTCGGTGACGGTGATGGAGGAGCCGGAGGCGAAATCGAGCTTGCCGGCATCCAGCAGGTCAAAGGTGGAATCCTGAAGCACCTCCGAGTACATGGTCAGGTGCTCGAAGGGCCCTTTCTTCAAGCCACTCATTACCGCGTTGGCCATGCTGCCGATGCCGGCCTGCAGCGGCAGCAATGCCGGTGTCAGACGCCCCAGCGCGACCTCCTGCTTGAGCAGTTCGACCAGATGACCCGCCATGCGCTCGGTGCCGTCATCCGGCGGCGTGCAGGTCGAGGGGCTGTCACTGCCGCGGGTCAGCACGATGGCCGCGATCCTGGCGGGGTCGATGGGGATATATGGCGTGCCGATGCGCGAATCCGGCGCGACCACCGGAATCGGCTGCCGGCTGGGGCGCATCTGCGGAATGTAGATGTCGTGCAACCCTTCAAGCGCCGCCGGCGACTCGAGATTGAGCTCGATGATCACCTTGTCGGCGAGAATCGCATAGCTGGCCGAGTTGCCCACCGAGGTGGTCGGCACGATGCCGCCATCGGCGGTGATGGCACTGGCCTCGATCACCGCGATATCTATGTCGCTCAGCTGGTGGTTGCGCAGAAGCTCCACCGTCTCGGACAGGTGCTGATCCATGAACATGACTTCGCCGGCGTTGATCGCGCGGCGCAGCACCGGGTCGACCTGAAACGGCATGCGCCGCGCCAGCATGTGGGCATCCGCCATCTGGCCGTCGAGGTCATTGCCCAGCGAGGCGCCGGTCATCAGCGTGATGGAGAACGGCTCGCGACGTGCCTTCTCGACCAGCGCCAGCGGCAGGGCCTTGGCCTCTCCCGCCCGCGTGAAGCCGCTCATGCCAACCGTCATGCCATCGTGAATCAATTCGGCGGCCTGGCTGGCGCTCATCTGGCGCGACTGCCAGTCAGGCCAGCGACAGCGGCGCGCGATCTCGGCGTACTGCTCCGGGGTCAGCTCGCCGACCTCCATGCGCGCCAGCAGCGAGAAGACCTCGCTTGATGCAGCTGCTGCGACAGGCGCGGCTGATGCCTCGGAAGCAGTGGAGGCTGCGGAGGCTGCGGAGGCTGCGGAGGCTGACGGAGCATGAGGCGTGACACTGGAGCGAGAACCGGATGAAGACACGACGGCAGAACCTCCTGAGGGGCAAGACACTACGAAATGAGCAAACAAGGCGCTGGCAGACGCCGACCAGACCAGACCAGACCAGACCAGACCAGACCAAGCATAGCCAAGCCTGAAATAGCCAGGGCTGTAATAAACAGGTCTGCAATAACCAGGCACTGGCTTTCAGCATCCCACGCAGTACGCCGCCCCCGCATCAGGCCTTGGTCGCAAGGCGGTGGCAGGGGCTGGAACCCGGTGGTGCACAAAGGGCGACGCAGCATGCGGCGCAGATGGCGACGGCGAGACACGAAAAAGCCCGCTCATGAAGAGCGGGCTTTCGGGAGGCGCAGATGACGACGCGAGGAATTACACCATGCTGTCGAAGTCCATGTTGTCGAAGCTTTCCGGCGCATCGGCGTAGCCGTAGAGCGTGTTGCGACGCTGCAGGCGGAATTCACCCAGCAGCTGCTCGTAGCGGCGCGGCACCTCGGCATTGTCACGCGTGACGATGTAGAGATTCTCATAGACGGCTTCGGTCAGCGGCATCTCGCGCACCTGACGCTGCCACGGCGAGGTCTCCAGCACCGTGCGCGAGACGACGGTGAAGCCCAGACCACGCGCCACGGCGTCCAGCACCATGCCAATATCGTTGGTGAAGCCCTGCTGCGGGAAGTGGCTCATGGAGCGAAATTCACCGGCGAAGTTCTCACGCAACAAGGCACTGGCATTGTTGACGCCATCGGCGTAATTCATGAAGCCCAGCGCCATCAGCTCGTTGAGACTGTTGCCGGCGAAGTCGGCGGGCACCACCAGACACAGCGGCTCCTGATGCCACAGCTCGAAGTTCAGGTCCGGATGCTTGACCGGCTCGGTGACGATGCCCAGGTCGAAACGACCCGCCAGCACGTCCTGCACGATCTCGGAATTGAAGGCGAAGCTGTAGCTGACCGTCAGCCCCGGATGCTGCTGCTGATAGCCCAGCGTGAACGGATAGAACATCAGCCCGACGCTTGAGGGACTGGCCACGCGGCATTCGCCGCTGTCCGGGGAATCATCATCCAGCGAGTGCATGAACTGGGTGTGCTCGGCGAACAGCTTGATGGAGTAGTCATAGCAGCGACGCCCCGCTGCGGTCAGCGAGAACTTGCGTCCCTGGCGATTGAGCAGCGAGCGGCCCAGATACTGCTCCAGCTTGCGAATATGCTGGCTGACGCCGGGCTGGGTCATCTCCAGCTTGCGCGCGGTATGGGTAAAACTGCCGGTCTCCACCAGTGTGATGAAGGTACGAAAATACTGGGCGTTGAACATGAAGGCACTGACCACTCACGAACGGGGGACGCGACTCGGCGCATCGTGTTGCCGGCGACGACCTGCATGACGCAACTGCCATGTCAGCACAGGGGCCACCGACCCGCAAAGCACATGATTCTACCAGAGCTGGCCGCCATGCGCAGCGCTGCGCCCCGCCACTCTCGCGTGTTAGCATCATGGACAATGCCAGCTGCCACCCTGGCTGCGTCTGCCGTGTTCAACGTCACGATGACGCGCCAGGGCCCGGCGCTTTACCCCTGTCCTGGCCAATCTTCGGACTGGCCCGAAACACGAGATGCTTTAGATGTCTGATGCTCTGGCTGCACGCGGCGAAGCCATTCACAAGGCGCTGCTCGCCATGGAAAGCGAGTGTGCCGAAAATGACCTGTTCCCGCTGGGGTACATGATTCCCCAGGTGGAACTGGTGCTGGAAAACGCCGATTACGATCCCGAGGATGTGGTTGCGGAAGACTTTGACGCCACCTTTGAAGAGTGGATGCAGCACGCCTTTGCCCAGGACAGCATGAGCGTGGACGACCGCGAGCGCATTGCTGAACTCTGGACAGAAGCCCGGAAACGCGCCCAGACCACCGTGGGCGCCTGACACAAGGAAGACAGTCATGAATTCTGTCACCAGCGAAGCGACGACCTATTCACGTGATGCCAGCTCCATGCTGGTCTCGACCATCATCTCGCCGGAAGGCAGCCTGGAAGTGCTCTCCCAGGATGAGGTCAATCGCCTGCGCGACACCTCCTCCAACGGGTTGCACGACATCCTGCGCCGCTGTGCGCTGGCCGTGCTCAATTGCGGCAGCCAGACCGATGACAGCGTTGCGGTGCTCAACGCACACAAGAATTTCGAGATCGAGGTACTGCAGCAGGACCGCGGCATTCGCCTCAAGCTCGACAATGCGCCCGGCGATGCCTTCGTCGACGGCAAGATGATCCGCGGCATTCGCGAGCATCTCTCCAGCGTGTTGCGTGACATCGTCTATGTGGCCAACGAGATCCAGAACACCCCGCGTTTCGATCTCACGACCACCGAAGGCACCACCAATGCGGTATTCCATATCCTGCGCAACGCCGGGGCGCTGAAGTCCTCGCGTGAGCCGAGTCTGGTCACCTGCTGGGGCGGGCACTCCATCAACCGCGAGGAATACGAGTACACCAAGGACGTGGGTTACCACCTCGGCCTGCGTGATCTCGACATCTGCACCGGGTGTGGCCCGGGCGCCATGAAGGGCCCGATGAAGGGGGCCAACGTCGCGCACGCCAAGCAGCGTCGCACCGAAGGGCGCTATCTGGGCATCTCGGAGCCGGGCATCATCGCCGCCGAGTCGCCCAACCCGATCGTCAATGAACTGATCATCATGCCGGATATCGAGAAGCGCCTTGAAGCCTTCGTGCGTACCGCACATGGCATCATCGTCTTCCCGGGCGGCGTGGGCACAGCCGAGGAGATTCTCTATCTGCTCGGCATTCTGCTGCACCCGGAAAACAGCGAGCTGCCGTTCCCGGTCATTTTCACCGGCCCGGCGTCCAGCGCCGAGTACTTCAAGCAGATCGACGAGTTCATCGCCTACACCCTGGGCGAGGAAGCGCGCTCGCGCTACCGCATCATCATCGACAATCCGGTCGAGGTGGCACGCACCATGCGCGGTGGCATCGACAAGGTGGCGGAATTCCGTCGCCAGCATCAGGATGCCTTCTACTACAACTGGCGCCTGCACATCGCGCCGCACTTCCAGCAGCCCTTCGCGCCGACCCACGCCAACATGTCGGGCCTGGCGCTGCACCGCAACCAGCCGGTGCACGAACTGGCGGCCAACCTGCGTCGTGCCTTCTCGGGCATCGTCGCCGGCAACGTCAAGAAGGAAGGCATCGAGGAGATCGAGCGCGACGGCCCCTTCCGCCTGACCGCCGAGGCCGAGCTGATGGAGCGTCTCGACGCCCTGCTCACCTCCTTCGTCGCCCAGGGCCGCATGAAGCTGCCGGGCAGCGATTACGTGCCCTGCTACACCCTGTGCAAGTAAGTGGCCCGGTGTTGACACGCTGAGGCGTGTCGTCACCTCACAAGTCATCACAAGAACGCCCCGATCATTGCTGATCGGGGCGTTCTTGTTGCCAGGGATGATCTTGCTGACGGTAGGGATGATCTTGCTGACAGCACCGCAAGAATCGAGGCTCAGCCTTCCTCGCCACGACGGCGCTGCATCCACATGCTGATCACGTGCGCCAGCAGGCCCAGCGTCAGACCATCGACCAGCACCTCAAGCGCGCCCTCCTGGGGGCGGTTGAGCATCGGCGCGGCAAAGTTGAAGGCCGCCATCGCCGCCAGCCCCACCACCAGCCAGACCAGCAGACGACGCATCATGGTCGGTACCTTGGCCTTGGCGGTGTCTGACAGCTGGCGATAGATGTAGATCCCCAGTGCGCTGACGGCGACGGCAAAGCCGACGATCAGCATCAGACGCGTATTCTCGCCGCTGATCAGGAAACGCGGAATATTGGCGACCATTACCACCGCCAGACCCGCCAGCACGGAGACGCGCTGCGGCGTCAGGTTGCGGGCACGCGGATGATCAGGATTCAGTTTCGGCATGTGAAGCAGTCTCGATGAAAGAACGGACAACAGAAGAAGCAGGCGGCGGGCCAGCCCACCGCCGCAGGATCAGGCCGTGGCCGGCAGGGTCGGAATCCAGCTCTCGACCCACGGCAGCGCCGCGTCGTCGGCCATGAAGGTTTCCATGGCGTCGATCTCGAGGCGCTCGCCGTGGCGCGTGGCGCCCAGGTCGGCCAGACGCTCATCCAGATGACGCCCCGCGCCACAGTAGGTCTCGCCGTAGGAGCTGTCGCCTAGGGCGATCAGCCCATAACGCAGCCAATCCAGCGCCGGAGACTCGGCAGACAGCGCATTGAGGAAGCCGGTCAGATTGCCCGGCACATCGCCACTGCCGGTGGTGGAGGTGACGAACAGCGCCAGATCAGGACGCGCGTCAGTCAGGTCGGCCAGTGTCGGCTGGTCGAGCACCTCGACCGTGTAGCCGGCCTGCTCGAACAACGGCTGGACCTGCTCGGCCACATCCAGTGAACCGCCATACATCGTGCCGACAAAAATCTTCAGAAGCGCCATGCATCCTTCCTTATTCGAACGATCACCCGCCAGTGGCGGGAACGTGAGTGCAGTGCGAAGAGTCGCGCAGACGCTCTCCGACATTTGGTCGCGATGGTAGCACAGCGCGCCTGCGGGACGCAGGCGGCAGGAGCTGGCATCCCCCTTCTGAGCATCCCGCAAACGAAACAGCGCCACCGTGAAGAACACGATGGCGCTGCGGGGGCCTTGCCAGTGAAGCATCCTGCGTTGCGAGCCTGGATCACGACCGCTGGCGAGAAAACCCTGTCAGGTGCGAACTTGCTGGCGCGAAGCCCTTCTGATCAGAAGCGGTAAGCCACTGACAGACGCACGTCACGCCCCGGGCTGGTGATGGCGCCCGGCATGATGCCGCGTGCGCTGTTGGTTTCCAGATAATAGGTGTTCTGGTCGCTATATTCCTTGTCGAACAGGTTGTAGATACCGGCAGTCAGGGTCAGGTCCTGCATGTCACGCGGCACCCAGCTGGCGTAGACATCGTGCGTGGCGTAACCGGCGCGCTCGCTCTGATCATCCGGCAGGTCAGTGAGGCGCTCGTAGGCGGTCACGGCCCAGCCGATCGTCATCTGCGGGTCAGCGAAGGTGTAGCGGTTGTCCAGGCTCCAGCGATCACCGGTCTGGTTGCCCAGGCCCATGTCGTCGACCACGGTCTCGCCCTGGTTGTCTTCCAGGTCCATGGTCAGGTAGCCCAGCGTCATGTCCCAGCCGCCGATGCCGTAGGTAGCACGCGCCTCGACACCCTTGCTGGTGACGATACCTTCCATGTTGGTGATAGTGGTCACACCGCCCGAACTCTCTTCGGTGATGTAGTTGTCGAAGTGGGTATCGAAGTAGGTGACTTCCAGGCCAGCGCGGTCACGCTGGGTGAGGAGGCCATTGCCCTTCCAGCGCGCGCCGACTTCCGTGCTGCGCGAGGTCTCGGCCTCAAGCCCCGGCTCAACCACCAGGCTCTCGCCGGGACCGACACCACCATCGACCAGGATGGCTTCACGACCCTTGTTGCCGCGTACCGCAGTGGAGTAGCCGGTGAACAGCTCGACACCGCCGCCGACACGCCAGTTGAGGCTCGCGTTCGGGCTGACATCGGTGTCATCCAGCGTCTCGCCATTGGCGTATTCGGTCTTGTAGTCATCGACACGCGCGCCGAAGGACAGGTCCACCGCACCAAGTGTCATGCGGTGCTGGGCGTAGAGCGCGAGGTTGCGCGCCTTCTCGTCGAAGCCGCCGGTGCTGGATTCGTCGTAGACATAATCACTACCCAGCGTCAGACGGTTGTCCATGTCCTCGGGGCCGAAACGGAAGGTGTTGTTCAGATCGCCGCCGTAGCTCTCGACATCGGCGTTCAGCTCGGCGCCGGTGGAAACCGTGGTGCGCTCCAGCTCGGTCTTGGTATGGAAGACGTTGGTGTGCACGTCCACCAGACGCGAGTCCGGATCAAAGTCATAGTTGGCGGTATAGGTGTCACGGCTCAGGTCGGTATCGACCTTGGCATTGTTGAACTCCTGACATTCCATGTTGGGACGCACGCAGTAGATGCCGGTGTCCTCGTTGTGCTCGGCGCTGATGCGCAGGCTGTGCGCGCCCTGATCCAGCAGGCTGAACTTGCCGAAGTAGCTGCGCTGATGGCCGCCGGTGCCCTCTTCTTCATCACCGCCGCCAGTGCGGTAGTCATCGCTGTTGCGTGCGCTGGTCGAGAACAGCAGGCCCGCGTTCGGCGCGACTTCACCGTAGACGGACAGCGTGCCCTTGACGGCGTCGGCCGCGGACTCGGTGCTGCCCTTGACCACGCCACCGAAGGTCTGGCCCGGCTTGAGCAGGTCCTGGGCATCCTTGGTGACGAACTTGATGCTGCCGCCCAGGGCGTTGGGGCCATTGTCGGCGGCGCCCGGTCCGGCCTGAACTTCGGCGCGCTTGAGCAGCTCCGGCTCGATGTTGAAGCTGGAGCTGTGGTGGAACAGATAGCCGTTCTGGCTGGCACCATCGACGCTGATGTTGAGGTTGGTGTCTTCCAGACCGCGCACGTAGATCTTCTCGGACGAGGCGGTGGTGCCGCCGACGGTGACTGACGGCGTATCACGGAACACATCCTTGAGGTCATGCGCCTGATGCAGGGCGATCTCTTCGCTATCGATGACCGCCGTGGCGTTGATGCGATCGTCCTCGATCTGCAGCGTGTCCATCTGCAGCGTCTCTGCATGGGTAGTACTGGCGCACAGCAGCGCAATGGCTGCCACCAGCGGACGCGGAGTGAAAGCAGTGGCGCGGGAAGCGCTGGCTGCCACGCACGGAGTGAGGCGGTCGGTCATGAGCGGAAGGTTCCCAAGAGCAATAATAATAATGATTCTTTTTGCGAACGAGATGATGCACGCGTTTGCACATTTGCGTCATCAACACTCCCTGCAACGCCGCACTGCAATTTCTGCAATCAGGGCGAGTCACTTCTCGCCTCTTGCAGCGCCAGATCGTGCCTCTAACGCCAGAAACGCCCTGATTTGCACACTTTTTCACCCGTGCAGTCACCGGATTCACTTTTTTATCACCTGTCTGTCATCAGATACGGAACCATCGCCAGCCACTGACGTCTTAGCCGACATGGCTCGACAAGTGCCTGTCCCACGCAAATTTCTCGCTTCACGACAGGGTTTCGTCTTGCGGAGATCGGATTTGCGCAATGTGTGCGTCTTTGGATGCAACACTACGGGCAGAGTGATATAGTTAGCGTGCTCAGATTAAGGGCGCTTGCTGTCACGCCGGACAGTGCCCTGTCATGGCCTCGGCCCTGAAGATATCTGCAGCAGATGCAAGACCTGCCGCCGCGCGCTGAGGTGCTCGGCTGGCAGTGGCGGTTGTTGATCGATGAGCGCGTCTTTGCCCGGGGGGAGCCCCCTGCGGCCTTAGGGGCACGGTCATCGACAGGCAATCCGTTGTGCAGCGACTGGCGCTGCAACGGGCCCGTTTGGCCCGTACAAGGTGGGTGTTTCCCTGACGGCACACCCCGACCCTCTGAACAACCGGACCTATTCGATGAGCGATATCGACGCCTATAACACCTTCCTGATGGTCGCGGACCTCGGCAGCCTGTCGCGCGCAGCAGAACGCCTGCGCCTGCCCAAGTCCACCGTCAGCCGTCGCCTCGACGCCCTTGAGGGCCGTTTCGGCACTCGCCTGGTCGAGCGTGGTCATCGTGGCATTCGCCTGTCAGAAGCCGGCGAGACCCTTTACCGTTACGCACGCTCGATGGCCAATCTCGATGATGAAGCGCACCGCGCCATCGAAGACCGCCAGTCAGACCTCACCGGTACCATCCGTATCCACGCCACGCCGTCGCTGGGTCGTCACTTCCTGGGTCACGCGCTGACCAGCTTCCTGTCGGAACATGAAGGCGTCGATATCAAGCTGAAGCTGTGGCACAACGGCCGCGAGATTCTCGAGAATCAGCCGCACCTGGTGATCGGCTTCCCGCATCTGGCGGGCAGCACCCACGTCTTCCGCCCGCTGACCCACTGGCATCAGGCGGCCTACGCGGCCTCTCACGTCGAGAACCCGGAAGAACTGCCGTGGGGCGAGCTGGAACCGCTGGTGTCCGGCACCTCCCTCTCGCGTCACCCGGAAGACCCGCGCCCGAATCACATCCAGTCTGATGACCTCGAAGTCCTCACCGACTACGTGGCCGATGGCCTGATTCGCGCCGTGCTGCCGACCGACTGGGTCAACACCCTCAGCGAGCGCAACGGCCAGTCCTTCAAGCGTCTGGAATGCGACGAGATCCCGCCGGTCGAGATCGGCATGCTGCTGCCGCGTGGCCCGATCCCGACCCGCGTGCGCATGCTCGCCGACTGGCTCGCCCGCGAGATCGGCAAGTCAGAGCCGGAACGCGTCACCGCCAAGGCCGCCCGCCGCACCGTCAGCGAAGCCGCCACCACTGCCGGTTGATTCAAGCATTGCAACGCTGGCTCTCACCCTCGTGGTGACATGAATCAGCGCGGCGCGCAGAAAAAAGGCCAGCCCTCAGGGGCTGGCCTTTTGCGTTCTGGCTTATCATGTTTAGCATGTACTGAATCAATGACAGGCAGGGCTCCTAATGTGGCAACGCGACACCCTCACCCTCTCCGCCCGCAAGCGCGGTTTTCACCTCATCAGTGACGAGGTGGAGCAGGCGTTGGCCGAAATGCCGCCGGTCAGTGTCGGCCTGCTGCATGTGCAGCTGCTGCACACCTCCGCCTCGCTGACCCTCAACGAGAACGCCGACCCCGACGTGCGCCACGACATGGACGCCTTCCTGCGCCGCCTGGTACCCGGCAACCTGCCCTACTTCCGCCACACACTGGAAGGCGATGACGACATGCCTGCCCACGTGCTCGCCAGCCTGCTCGGCACTCAGCTCACGCTACCCGTCGAAGCCCGCCGCGGCGTCAACCGCCTCGCCCTCGGCACCTGGCAAGGCATCTGGCTTGGCGAACACCGCGACCACGGCGGTAGCCGCAGGCTCTGCCTGACGCTGAGTGGAGAATGAAAAAAGGCCGCGAATGATCGCGGCCTTTTTGGTCTTCCGGTGCTACTGAACACGAGTTTATCGCGTCGAGTCCTCGTCCCCTACCGTGCCGCCCATCGGGTCGATGGCTTTGCTAGAGGGGTATTTGTAGGAGGCGAAGCGCACGGCGAGTACCGAGAGGGCGAGGAAGAATATGCCGCCGCAGAGATAGAGCAGGCCGATATCGGGGGCCTTGTGGTGGGAGACATCGCCGATGAGGTAGCGCGTCAGCGCGGTGATGGCGATGTAGAGCAGAAAGCGGATCGGCAGGTGGTTGGTCTTGAAGTAGATACCGACCATCGCGCCGAGTTCGAGATAGATGAACAGCAGCAAGATGTCATCGACGCTGGCCGAGCCCTTGGCGAACATCTCGAAGAAGGCCGATACCGAGGCGATGGCAATCGCGCCGCCGATGGCGAACAGGCCGAGATAGTGAAAGCCTTCGACCAGCAAGTTGCCGATCGAGTTGGCTTGCTTGTGCATGCGCTCCCGATGCTTGTCTAGCCTGTTCATGCCGCGTGTCCTCAGACAGAGATGATGAGAAAGAGACTGCAATATCGGTGCCGCGGTCGTGATGAAGGCAAGATTGGGCCACCGGGCCCGCGCAGGCGCTGCCCTACCAGCCGAGCGTCTGCTTGACGAAGGGAATGGTCAGCTTGCGCTGGGCGGAGAGCGAGGCGTTGTCGAGTTCGCTCATCGCCGCGAACAGGCCCGGCAGGCTACGCGGCCCGCGATGCAGGATGTAGCGGGCGACTTCGTCGGGCAGTGCAAGGCCGTGATCACGGGCACGCAATTTGAGCGCTTCGAGGCGCTGGGCGTCATCCAGCCCCGAGAGATGGAAGGTGACGCCCCAGGAGAGGCGCGAGGCGAGATCCGGCAGGATGACAGGCAGCAGACGCGGCGCGCAGCTGGCACTGACCAGCAGATGCCGCCCGCCGTCACGCAGGCGGTTGTAGAGGTGGAACAGCGCCTCTTCCCAGCGCTGGCGACCGATCACCACATCCAGGTCATCGATGGCGACCAGGTCCATCTCATCCAGCCCTTCGAGCATGTGCGGCGGGAAGTGGCCCAGCTCATTGAGCGGCAGATAGAAGGCACGCTTGCCCTGCTCGCCCGCCAGATGACAGGCCGCCTGCAACAGGTGGCTACGCCCACTCTGCTCGCCGCCCCACAGGTAGACGAAGGGCTCCCCGCCGTCGGCAAGCTGCCCCTTGAGGGCCTCCGCCAGCGAGGTCGAGGTGAAGTGGTAGTTGTCGAAGGTCGCGGCGTCACGTACCCCGACGCCGAGTGCCATCTGTCCCTGAGTCATTGCCATCCGTCATGCTGATTGTTGTTGCCGTGATCTCGTCTCTCGATCACTGGGTATCCTCTGCCGCCGGCGGCGCTGGCTGATCGGCTGCCACCGCGGGGCGAGAATCACGCTGTTGGTCATATAAAGTACTGTTTTTATAGCGATCATGCAGATAACGCAAGAGCACCATGATCACGGCCGCCACCGGCAGGGCCAATAGAATGCCGGTAAAGCCGAACAGCTGGCCGCCCGCCATCACCGCGAAGATGACCGCGACCGGATGCAGGCCGATCTTGTCGCCCAGCAGCAGCGGCTGCAACACCACGCCTTCCAGCAGCTGGCCGAGTGCGAAGACTCCGCCGACCGCCAGCAACGCCCACCACTCGCCGAACTGGAAGAAGGCCACCGTGGCCGCGATCAGGATACCGACGATGACGCCCAGATACGGCACGATGCTGGCAAGCCCCGCCACCAGGCCGATCAACAGCGCGAACTTGAGCCCGATGATCGCCAGGCCGATGGCGTAGACGATGCCCAGACTCAGCATCACCAGCAGCTGCCCGCGCAGGAAGGCGCCCAGCACCTCATCACAGTCATGCGCCAGACGCGTGGCGGTGGGCTCCATATGGCGCGGCAGCAGGCCCTGCAGCTTCTCCTTCATGCGGTCCCAGTCGAGCAGCAGATAGAAGGTGACGACGGGAATCAGCGCCAGATTGCCCAGCCAGATGGCCATCGCCAGCCCGGACTTGGAGACGGTACCCAGCAGCGCGGCGGCGAAGGTGCCGGTCTCTTTCCAGTTGCCCAGCAGCAGCGAGCGGACCTGATCGAAATCGGCACTGAAATCCAGCCCGGTGAACGCCTGGATTTCCGGCAGCACCGTCTCGCGTATCCAGTTGAAGACCACCGGCATGAAGCTGATCAACTGTGCCAGCTGGCGCCCGAGCAGCGGCACCAGAATCAGCATGGCGATCAACAGCACCAGCGAGAGCACGCTGAACACCAGCGTGACCGCGAGATGGCGCGACAGGCCCTTGTCTTCCAGCCAGTCGGCCAGCGGGTCACCCAGATAGGCGAGAATCATGCCGATGAAGAACGGCATCAGAATCGGTTCGAGCATCACCAACAGGCCCAGGAAGGCCACGCCTGCGGCCAGCAACCACCATTTACGCTGCATCTTCACTCCTTGAGACAAGCCGTGGGGCACTCGTGACGGCTGACTGCCGACGGCGCACGCATCACCCATTGTTGCCTGTCGCCGAGTCACCCACAAGACACGCGCCGCTCACGCGTCTGACATTGCCTCTCCCGGCGCCATCCAAGCTGCGACAAGGCCTGCCATGACTGGCGTGGCGGCCTTTTCACATTTTGATGCGGTTTTGTGAATCGGCACAGTGTCAGCCGCGAAGCGCAATGCTACAATGGCCGCCTTTCTTTTCCCGCGATCGATCGTGTCTCACCGCCCAGGCCGCACCGACAGGAACCTCACATGACGCAACGCCCCCAGGACTCCTCGCCCAGCAAGACTTCCTTGAGCTACAAGGATGCAGGTGTCGATATCGATGCAGGCAACGCCCTCGTCGAACGCATCAAGGGTGTCGCCAAGCGCACTCACCGCCCGGAAGTGATAGGTGGTCTGGGTGGCTTCGGCGCCCTGTGCGAACTGCCGGCAGGCTACCGCCAGCCCGTGCTGGTCACCGGCACCGATGGCGTGGGCACCAAGCTGCGCCTGGCCATGGACCTCAACCGTCACGACACCATCGGCATCGATCTGGTCGCCATGTGCGTCAATGACCTGGTGGTCGCCGGTGCCGAGCCGCTGCAGTTCCTCGATTACTACGCCACCGGCAAGCTCGATGTCGACATTGCCGCTGACGTCGTCACCGGTATCGGCGAAGGCTGCCTGCAGTCCGGCTGCGCGCTGGTCGGCGGCGAAACCGCTGAAATGCCGGGCATGTACGAAGGCAGCGACTACGACCTGGCCGGCTTCTGCGTCGGCGTAGTCGAGAAGTCCGAGATCCTCGACGGCAAGAAGGTCGGCGCAGGCGACGTGATTCTGGGTCTGGCCTCCTCCGGCCCGCACTCCAACGGCTACTCGCTGATCCGCAAGATTCTCGAAGTCGCCGATGCCTCCCTGCTGGAGCAGGAAATCGACGGCCAGCCGCTGGCTGACGCCCTGATGGCGCCGACGCGCATCTACGTCAAGCCGCTGCTGTCGCTGCTCAAGGAAAGCGGCCTGTCCGTGCACGCCATGTCTCACATCACCGGTGGCGGCCTGCTCGAGAACATCCCGCGCGTGCTGCCGGAAGACTGCACCGCCGAGATCGACGTCGCCAGCTGGAAGCGCCCAGCCATCTTCGACTGGCTGCAGCAGCAGGGCAACGTCGAAGAACACGAGATGCACCGCGTGCTGAACTGTGGTGTCGGCATGGTCGTGGTCGTCGCTGAATCCGATGCCACCGCCGCACGTGCTCACCTGGAAGCCCAGGGCGAGACCGTCTTCACCCTCGGCACCATCCGTGCCCGCAAGGGGCTGGAAGAGCAGGTCCAGCTGGAGAATCTGTCCGCATGATCGAACCGAATACCAACGCCTCCAACGGTGACACTCTCGGCGGCTTCGGCAACGGTTTCGAGGCAGACGATGCGCCGGTTCGCCCACGCGTCGTGGTACTGATTTCCGGCAGCGGCAGCAATCTGCAGGCGCTGCTGGAAGCGCAGGAACACGACGAGCTGGGCGGCGACGTGGTCGCGGTCATCTCCAACAAGGCCGATGCCTACGGTTTGGTGCGTGCACGTGACGCCGGCGTCGATGCCGTGGTGCTGCCGCATGATGAGTACGAGAACCGCGAGCACTACGATGGCGCCCTGATCAAGGTGATCGAGCGTCATGAACCGGACCTCATCGTGCTGGCCGGCTTCATGCGTATCCTGTCGCCAATCTTCGTGCAGCGCTTCTTCGGCCGACTGATGAACATTCATCCGTCACTACTGCCGGCCTGGCCGGGGCTTGATACCCATCGCAAGGTACTGGAAGCCGGCGAGAAGGAACACGGCGCCAGCGTGCACTTCGTCACCGAGGAGCTCGACGGTGGCCCGGTCGCGATCCAGGCCGTCGCCAACGTGCTGGAAGGCGATGACGAAGCCAGCCTCAAGGAGCGCGTGCACACGCGTGAGCACCTGATCTACCCGATCGCGGTGCGCTGGTTCCTCGAAGGCCGCCTGAAGCTCGACGGAGAAGTGGCCAAGCTCGACGGCCACACCCTGCCGGTGGGCGGTCTGCGCCTTTCCCACGCCGATGTGGAAGAAGAGCTCAGCGATGAACTGCCGGAAGGCGAAGCAGACTGATCAGTGACGCTGCCTTGCTGGCAAGGCTGACTGAGCTGATAGCAAGTTGATAGCGCGCTGACAGCGAGCTGAAAACAGAAGACCCCGCGCCATCTACATGTCGCGGGGTCTTCTTGTTTCTGGGCTTTGCCCCAAGCTGGCGCCTTGTGTCTAGAAGGTGTAGCTGACCCCAACCTCCCCGCGCGCCGTCACCTCATCCCAGGTCTCGATGCCGGCGCCCAGATGCAGCATGGCATTGCGGCCCAGCTGCATGCGCCAGCCGCCGTCGACACGCAGGTAGTTGTCGCTGCCGCGATCGAGGTCCTCGCCGCGGTAGGCATTGGTCGGCAGGCTCGCCAGTCGCACCTCGGCGCTGTCGGCGTCATCATCCAGACGCTTGCCGTAGGCCAGCTCACCGTAGAGGCCGAAACCCTCCGCGATGGCGCGATCGACCATGAAGCCGGCCTCGACACGACGATCGCGCAGCGTCTGATCCGAGACGATCAAGGCGTTGGCGGCAGACCCGGATTCGGTATAGCCATCGATGTCGGACTCGGTGTGGCGGTAGGCCACGAAGGGCGCGTTGTACCACAGCGAATCGGCAGCGGTGAGGCGATAATCGAGACGCGCCTCGGCGCTGAAGCCATCGCCATCGGTCTCACCGGACAGGGTGCGCGATGACTGACCCAGCGCGACATGGCGGTCGAGGTCGTAATCGAAATCGCCGTAGCTGGCGACCGCCTGGGCGCCAAACCTGCCCAACTGCTGACGCGCGAACAGGCTGAACACCTGGCCTTCCAGCTCAAGCTCACTGCCATCATCGACATCGAAGTCCGCAGTGCGCTGACTGACGGCAATGCCGCCCCAGGCCTGTCCGAGCGCGTTGTCCAGCGGCAGCATCACGCCGACACCCGCACCGCGTTGCTCACTGTCAAAGCCCTGCTGGCCGGTGGAAGTCTCGCCATCGCCGGTGCCGCCACTGGCCGAGCCGATGGCGAACACGCGCACGCCCTTGCCCTCGCCATCACCGGAGCGCTGCTTCTGCGCGCCGGGGCGCAATTCATCGGCGAGGCTGCGCTGATTGGCATTGAGCGCCCCCGTGCCCAGCTGCGGTGCCAGCCCCAGTACCGAGGGCGCGGCGAGCATCGCATAGGCGTAGTCGGCCAGAATCTCCTGGCCGGCGGTGGTCGGGTGAACGCCATCATTGAACAGCAGCTTGTCGGGGTCTTCCGCGGCGCCGCCCAGCCCGTAGGGCGTGACGTTGCAGCTGTCCGAGAAGCACACCTGGGTCAGCGGCACGTCGCTGGCGAAGCCGAACTCGGCCGGCGAGGCCAGCACCTCTTCGAGAATGCCGACGGTATCCAGGCGGATGATGTTGACCTCGCCATCCAGCGCCGCCAGTCGCGCGCCCAGCGCATCATTGAAGACGCCTACCAGCGCGGAGGTCCCCGCTGCCTGCGCCGCGCCCGCCGACTGGCCGGCCGGGGTGCTGCCGACATCCGGCAGGTTGGAAACCATGATGGTGGTGGCGCCCGCCGCTGCCAGCGCCTCCACCGCCGCGGCCAGATTGCCGGCAGAGGCGACCGCCGTGGCCGGTGAGGTGATCACGCCCTGCAGGAAGTCATTGCCACCGCCGTTGACGTAATAGAGGGCGTCCGGGTCGGCACTGCCGCCGGTGCTGACCAGATAGCCATCCTCGACCCTGAGCACCGTACCGGCGCCCGGGCTGCCCGCGGGGATGACCACCTCGGAGCCATCCTCGTCGGTCACCGAGGCCAGAATCTGCGCCGTGGTGTAACCGCCCACCGCGTAGTTGGTGCCGTCACTGAAGCCGGCCAGCTGATAGATCACCGAGGTGGAAGGGTCTGCCGCCAGCCCCAGTTCCGTGGCCAGCAACTGGGTCGAGACGCTGCCGTAGGCTGAGTTCTCGTAATCCGGGCCGCTGCGGTTGGTGAAGCGCAGACTGTTGAGGCCACCCAGGGTGGTATCGGGGAACTGGCCGGAGTCGCTCAGGCTGTCGCCGAAGAGATAGAGGTTCGAATAGGCCTGTGCGGGAGTCGCCAGCAAGGTGGTGCTGATGGCGAGAGCGAGACTCGTGAGAGTGAAACGTCGGGCCAGACCGCTGGCCGGAGGGAATACAGCGCGATGTGAACGCGATGGCATGGCGTGCCCCTTGCTTGTGGGAGGAAACCGTCCTGCAGCCACTCTGGGGGTGGCCTGCAGACAAGCATAGGCAATAAAACGAGTGATTGAATCACATGTTTCGTTCAACTTCCGGCTAAGACTCAGCACCTTGCGAGCATGTCACGTTCTCGCTACTGCCATCGGCATATCCCATTCCGCCGTCGTCTCTTTCTTGTCATCGTCCCTTTCTTGCCACCGTCGCCACACGCCACAGGCAAGCACAAAAAAAGCGCCTCCCGCAGGAGGCGCTCTTGACTTGCCACACTCTTGTATTGCCGCACTCTTGGCCTGGGGCGTGCGGGTCACTTGCGTGAACGCAATACCCAGGAATGCAGCAAGGGCATCAGGTACGCGGCAGTGTCACGCCACGCTGGCCCTGATACTTGCCGCCGCGATCCTTGTAGCTGGTCTCGCAGACTTCATCGGACTCGAGGAACAGCATCTGTGCCACGCCTTCGTTGGCGTAGATACGCGCCGGCAGGTTGGTGGTATTGGAGAACTCGAGGGTAACGTGGCCTTCCCACTCCGGCTCCAGCGGCGTCACGTTGACGATGATGCCGCAACGCGCGTAGGTGGACTTGCCCAGGCAGATGGTCAGCACGTTACGCGGAATGCGGAAGTACTCGATGGTACGGGCCAGCGCGAAGGAGTTGGGCGGAATCACGCAGGAGTCGCCCTTCACGTCCACGAAGCTCTTCTCGTCGAAATGCTTGGGATCCACCGTCGCCGAATGGATGTTGGTGAAGACCTTGAACTCATCCGAGCAGCGCACATCGTAGCCGTAGCTGGAGGTGCCGTAGGAAATCACACGGCGCTCATCGTGAAAGCGCACCTGATCGGGCTCAAAGGGTTCGATCATGTCGTGGCTTTCGGCCATGCGACGGATCCACTTGTCGGATTTGATGCTCATCGAGCGTACCTGACTGACTGATGGGGAGAGACGCGTGAGCGCCATGAAACGCGGGCCAGCATGATACCGGCCCGCTGCGTCGCTGGAAACCTCGGCACGCGCGGCTTGCGCGTGCCGCGCCGGGTTCAGCTGAAGCTGATGCTCGGACCTTCGTCCGCGCCGGCGCTTTCCAGTGACTCGGCGACCTGACGCGCGACGGCGCGGAAGCTCGCGGCCACTTCGCCGTCCGGCTCCGCGATCACGCTGGGACGACCGCCATCGGCATTCTCGCGAATGCTCAGGGTCAGCGGCAGCTGGCCCAGCAGACGAGTCTGGTACTCATCGGCAATACGCTCACCGCCGCCCGCGCCGAAGACCGCCTCACTATGGCCACACTGGCTGCAGGTGTGAGTGCTCATGTTCTCGACCACACCCAGCACCGGCACCTTGACCTTGCGGAACATCTCGATGCCCTTCTGGGCGTCCAGCAGTGCGATATCCTGCGGCGTGGTGACGATGACGGCGCCGGAGACCGGCACCTTCTGTGACAGGGTCAGCTGGATGTCACCGGTGCCCGGCGGCATGTCGATCAGCAGCACGTCAAGCTCGCCCCAGGCGGTCTGGTTGAGCAGTTGCTGGAAGGCGCCGGCGACCATCGGGCCACGCCAGACCATCGGGTCCTTCACGTCGACCAGATAGGCCATCGACATGGTCTTGATGCCATGCGCCTCGATGGGGCTGAAGACCTGCTCACCGGCCATTTCCGGGCGCTGACCGGTCGGCACGCCGAACATCTGCGCCTGACTCGGGCCATAGATGTCGGCGTCCAGCAGGCCGACCTTGAGACCTTCCGCCGCCAATGCCAGCGCCAGATTGGCGGTGACGGTGGACTTGCCGACGCCACCCTTGCCGGAAGCGACCGCGACAATGTGCTTGATACCTTCCATACCTTGAAACTCCTGTGACGGCCTGCGCGGCGCGATGAATGTGGCGCGCAGGCGTCTGAACTGTCAGCGAAAAAGCCGTGGAACACGATGGGCACAGTATGCCTGCCACCGCGATACGGGCCAAGCCGATGAACCATGTCCAGATGGACAGTGCCCAGATAGACAATGCCCGGATGAATCAGTGCCGATCAGCCATGACCCGGTCGGTGGACGCCATGCCCTTGAGATCAGGAATCAGAAGCGCACATCGACCGGCAGGAAGCGCCACTCGCCCGGCGCCATGCGGCCGAGCAGAATCGCGCCCAGACGCAGACGACGCACCTCGATGACCTTGAGGCCCTGCCCTTCGACCGCGCCACGGATACCGCCCACCGGCACCCGCTTCATGGCGATGCGCAGGCGGGTGTCGCTCTGCCAGCTGATGCTGACCTTGGGCTTGCGGCCGCGGATGTCAGCGCACAGCGCGAAGCCGATACGCTTGAGGCCTTCGTCATCCAGCGTTCCCTCCACCTCGACGACGTACTCCTGCTCCAGCTGGTCCAGGTCATCGCCCAGCTTGCGGATCACGCCACGGTTCTGTGACCACACGGCGAGACCGGATTCATCCTCGCCGAGCTCGGCCAGCGGCTGCTGGGACAGGAAATGCACCTTGAGCCAATCGGCACCGCTGTTGTCGAGTGCACTGCGCGGCGCGCCGTCACGCAGGGTCAGAGGGTCCGGCAGCGGCGTGCCCGGCGGCTGATACCAGACCAGGGTCATCGGCTCGATGGGTGCCATGCTGGCACCTTCATCGACGGTGACTTCCTCATCGGTGACCTTGAAGAAAGGCGCTTCCACGATCTCGCCCGCGACACGTACCACCCCCTTGGCGATGAGATGCTCGGCCTCACGGCGCGAGATGCCCTGCTGATGGGCCAGAAACTTGGAAAGACGGACGGGTTCGGTCATGGGGACTCTCGAGGCGGCAACGCAGGCAACAGCAAAGCAGCAGCACGCAGAAGCGCAGATAGATAAAAAGAAGTGGAACGCCTGACAGGGTCATCAAGGTCAGCCCGTCATGATAACGGCATGCGCCGAGGATGGCACGGACGAGACGCGCGGAAGATGCTAGGCTGCGTGGCCAGAAATCGGCGCGATACGCTTCGGCAGATCATCTGACGTGCCTCACCAAGTCCCGGGCTGCTCTCCGCCAGTTCATCTGTTCCACTGCGCCTGGTCATGCGCTATCGCCACGCAACCGCGTGATGACGCTTGCGGAACCCTTTGCGCGGCAAAACGTCAGAGTTGCGTTGAAGCTCATCCTGAACCATACAAGGTCAGGGTCAGGCAAACTGATGCGCTTGCGCGTCAACTGTCGCTACCGAGGAAGCCGGTGGCCAACGCTTGAGCCTCCGTCAGTGACACGCAAGCCGAAGGTGTGCGATCACCCCGGATTGACCCTGCGCGCCATCCCGCCTTGCTGCGCTTCCCAGGCCACGTTCACAGGTATCTTGCATGCGTTTATCTCCCACATCGCGCCGCCCGCTGACTCACACTCGGCGCTACGCCATCAGCAGCGCTCGCACGCTTCGTCATCTGGTATTGATCTTCGGTCTGACACTGGCTGCGGGTTGCTCCGCACCACACGCCTCGGACGCGCCTGCCGCACCGACTACCGCGGCCAAGGCAGCCGTCAAGGCCGAACAGCTGGAACGCCTGCTGGTGCAGGGCGAGAGTGATGTGCCCGAGAGCCTGCTGCTCAGCAAGGCCGGCGCCAAGGCGATCGACCCCAACGGCCAGCGACCGGTGGATGACCCGCTGACCTGCCTGGCGCGCGCCGCCTATTGGGAAGCCAAGGGCGAAGGCAGAAGCGGCATGCAGGGTATCGTCAATGTGGTGATCAACCGCGCCGCCGACCCGCGTTTCCCCGATAGCCTGTGCGGCGTGGTCAAGCAGGGTGGCGAAAGCGGCAGCTGCCAGTTCTCCTGGTGGTGTGACGGGCGCTCCGACCGCATTCGCGAACCCGCCGCCTATGCCGAGGCCCGCGACGTGGCCCGCCAGGCACTCAATCATCAGCTGGAAGACGTCACCGACGGCGCCCTCTACTTCCATGCCCGCTACGCCACGCCCTACTGGGCCAAGCGCTTCGTGCGCACCGCGCGCATCGGTCAACACCTGTTCTATCGCAACTGAGCGCGAGCCACTGCTGCTGGATGACCGCTGCAGAGTGCCAGCCGACTCCGCGACCAGATGTCGAAAACACGACGCCCCCGCTGCCATCGGCAACGGGGGCGTCTGCATGAAAGCGGGTGTCGCTTACTTGTCCGGCTGAGCCGCCAGCTTGGTGCGGATGAACTCGCTGTGACTGACATGCAGCAGTCCGGCAAGACGACGGATGCGATGCTCTTCCTGCGGGTCCAGTTCACCATCGGCGTAGGCCAGCTCCCAGAGCATGCCGATCAGCTCGCTGCGCTCCTCAAGGCTCATGTGCTCGTTGAGCTGCTTTACGAAACGGTAGTGGTCCGTGGCCTGCTCGGCGTCCTGCTCGGCCTGGGTCAGCAGGCTGGCAAGTTCCTCATCCCCCAGCGAGAAGCGCTCGGCCAGCTGGCGCGCCAAGGCTTCCCGCTCGCGTACATCGAGATGATCATCGGCGCGCACCACCTCGAACATCAGGATGGCCATGGCGAGTTCCGGGCCGGGCTCCTCGTTGGGGCGGGCGTTGCTGCCGGGCATCATCACCTGGCGGATGAGACGATTGATCTGACCGGCGACGGATAGCTGAGCTGGCATGCTGACCTCCAGGAACGGAAAATGTAATGTCCTTGATTTCTTCATGAGGGCAGCGGCACGCGTTGCAACCTCACAGTTGCGCACGGCTGCGTTGCCGGTGACGCGACGCGCCCTTCGCGCCGCCCGCGCCTTCGCGATATAGTAGCGCCCATTCCGACGGGGCGATGCGTTCGCCCCTTATCACGAGTCATCCCGGCGAGCCGCTGCGCACTGCGCAGCAGGCGCCCTTTACCGTCAAGACGAGGCCTCATGTCAGCGCGCAAGATTCTGGTTACCAGTGCCCTGCCCTATGCCAATGGGTCGATCCACCTGGGTCACCTGCTTGAGTACATCCAGACCGACATCTGGGTACGCTTCCAGAAAAGCCGTGGCCACGAATGCCATTACGTGTGCGCCGATGACGCCCACGGCACTGCCATCATGCTGCGTGCCGAGCAGGAAGGGGTCACCGCCGAGCAGCTGATCCAGCGTGTGAGTGACGAGCATCAGGCCGACTTCGCCAAGTTCGGCATCGGCTTCGACAACTATCACTCCACCCATTCGCCGGAGAACCGCGCCCACAGCGAGCGCATCTACCTGGCGCTGCGCGATGCCGGTCATATCGCCACGCGCGATATCGAGCAGATGTTCGATCCGGTCAAGGGCCTGTTCCTCGCCGACCGCTTCATCAAGGGCACCTGCCCGAAGTGCAAGACCGAAGACCAGTACGGTGACAACTGTGAAGCCTGTGGCGCGGCCTACACCCCGGCCGAGCTGATCGATCCGGTCTCTGCCATCTCCGGCGCCACGCCGGAAATGCGCACCTCCACACACTACTTCTTCAAGCTGCCGAACTTCGCCGAGTTCCTCAAGGAGTGGACCAGGAGCGGCCGCGTGCAGAGCCAGATTTCCAACAAGCTGCAGGAATGGTTCGAGGCGGGTCTGGCCGAGTGGGACATCTCCCGCGATGCGCCCTACTTCGGCTTCGAGATTCCCGACGCGCCGGGCAAGTACTTCTACGTGTGGCTGGACGCGCCGATCGGCTATCTCGCCAGCTTCCAGAACCTGTGCGATAAGCAGGGCATCGACTTCGACAGCTACTGGAAGGCCGATTCCGACGCCGAGGTCTATCACTTCATCGGCAAGGACATCGTCTACTTCCACGCCCTGTTCTGGCCGGCGATGCTGGAAGGTGCCGGCATGCGCACCCCGACCGGCGTCAACTGCCACGGTTTCGTGACCGTCAACGGCGCCAAGATGTCCAAGTCACGCGGCACCTTCATCAAGGCCGACACCTACGCGCAGTACCTCAACCCGGAATACCTGCGCTACTACTTCGCCGCCAAACTGACTTCCGGCGTCGATGATCTCGACCTCAACCTCGAGGACTTCACCGCCCGCGTGAATTCCGACCTGGTCGGCAAGGTGGTCAACATCGCCAGCCGCTGCGCCGGTTTCGTCAAGAAGTTCGGCGGCGGCAAGCTGTCCGCGACCTGCGCCGAGCCGGAGCTGGTCGAACGCTTCATCGCCGCCGGCGAAGGCATCGCGGCGGACTTCGAAGCCCGTGAGTTCGCGCGCGCCATGCGCAAGGTGATGGAGCTGGCCGATGAAGCCAACACCTACATCGCCGACAAGGCACCGTGGGCGATGGCCAAGGAAGACGGCCGCGAGCAGGAAGTGCTCGACGTCTGCTCCGTGGGCATCAACCTGTTCCGCCAGCTGATGGTCTATCTGGCGCCGGTGATTCCGGAGCTGACCGACAAGGCACGCGACTTCCTGAACCTCGAGAGCCTCGACTGGGCCAGCCGTGAAAGCGTGCTGACCGATCATGCGATCAACAAGTTCAAGCCGCTGCTGACCCGCGTCGAGCCGGAGCGCATCGACAAGATGCTCGAAGCCTCGCGCGAAGTGCTGGTCGAGGAACAGAAGATCAAGGACGGCACCGCCAAGGCGGAAGCCGAAGCCGCTGCCGCACCGAGTCCGCTCGACGCCGACCCGATCGCCGAGGAGATCGACTTCGATACCTTCATGAAGACCGACCTGCGCGTGGCGAAGATCGTCAAGGCGGAGCACGTCGAGAAGGCGGCCAAGCTGCTCAAGCTTACGCTGGATATCGGCGGCGAGACGCGCACCGTATTCTCCGGCATCAAGTCCGCCTACGCGCCGGAAGCCCTGGAAGGTCGCCTGACCGTGATGGTTGCCAATCTGGCGCCACGCAAGATGCGTTTCGGCGTGTCCGAGGGCATGGTGCTGGCCGCCGGGGACGACGAAGGCATCTACCTGCTGGAGCCGCACACCGGTGCCAAGCCGGGGCAGCGCGTCACTTGATGCAGTGATGATGCACTGATTCAGCCTCGCTGAAGCCTCTTCCGCACAACGCCCCGCCAGAGACTCTCTGGCGGGGCGTTGTCGTACAAGCATCTGGCTCAGGACTTGGCAGTATCACGATCACTCGTAACGGCGACCCGCGTGCTCCAGCCAGCCATCCACATGGCGGCCACCGGGATCATGGTGCGTCCAGTGGATCACGCCGCCCTTGTCGGTCCACTCGTATTCCCCGTAGAAGCCGATGCGATCACCGACCTGAAGACTGTCGATGCGCGGCGCCAGATCGATGTTGTGCGCCACCAGAATGGTGGTGCCACCCGCGACCCGGATCAGGAACTTCTGGTGACGGCTGCCCTTGAGATCATCCCGGAGCAGACGTATCACCTCCCCCGTGCCACGTACCTGAACATCACTCTGCTGCGCACTGATGGCGCGCGTGAGTCGGCTTTCGTCCGCCGAGGAGGCGCCTTCCCCCTGCGTCGCCTCGGCCTGCGGCGATTGGAAGTCATTCCACAGCTGGGAAAGCGAGAAGTTGCCATTGCCCGTCAGCTGCGAGATGCCCGCCATCGCCACCACCAGGATGATGACCCATAACGGCCGACGGCCGCGTGTTCCTGTCCTGCGCATATCCCGCTCCTTGTGCCACCCCTGGATGACGTGAAAGTCTCTGATCACGTCACAATCAATAAAAGTAATAAAGGAATTCTTCTTTATTACTTCAAGAACCAAGCAAAACGCGAAACAATGGTCGTCTCATGCTGGCAACACTACGCCTTGCTTGCCACGCTACAGACTGTCGGCCAGCAGCATCTTGCGTATAATACCGCCGCGCTCGACGATCCCCTGCCCTGCAGCTTCCTGACAGCTTGCGGCAGCACCAGCCCCGATCGCCTGCGAGCGCCGGTTCACGCATGCCGCGAGCACGGAAGCGCCTTCGAAACACCCTGACCGAGCGACGCCCCTGATGAGTGAATACCTTCTTATCCTGATCAGCACCATCCTGGTCAACAATTTCGTACTGGTGCAGTTCCTCGGCCTGTGCCCCTTCATGGGTGTCTCCAACAAGCTGGAGTCCGCGATGGGCATGTCGCTGGCCACCACCTTCGTGCTCACGCTGTCGTCGATGTGCGCCTACCTGACCTATCACTTCATTCTCGCGCCGCTGGGGCTCGAGTACCTGCGCACCATCGCCTTCATCATGGTGATCGCCGTGGTGGTGCAGTTCACCGAGATGGTAGTCAAGAAGACCAGCCCGCTGCTCTATCAGGTGCTGGGCATCTTTCTGCCGCTGATCACTACCAACTGTGCGGTACTCGGCGTGGCGCTGCTGACCCTGAACCGCAATTCCAGCTTCATGGAAGCCACGCTCTACGGCTTCGGCGCGGCCGTCGGTTTCTCGCTGGTACTGGTATTGTTCGCCGCCATGCGCGAGCGCCTGGCCGTCGCCGATGTGCCGCGCCCCTTCCAGGGCCCGGCCATCGCGATGATCACCGCCAGCCTGATGTCGCTGGCCTTCCTCGGCTTCTCCGGACTGGTGCAGATCTGACATGCTCGAATTCTTCAACGACCATACGCTGATCTCCGCCATCATCGCACTGGTGGCCATGGCCGTCGTCTTCGGCGGCCTGCTCGGCTTTGCCGCCGTGGCCTTCAAGGTCGAGGGCGACCCCATCGTCGAGCAGATCGACCAGCTGCTGCCGCAGACCCAGTGCGGCCAGTGTGGCTATCCGGGCTGCAAGCCCTACGCCCAGGCCATCGCCGAAGGCGACGAGATCAACAAGTGCCCGCCGGGCGGCGAAAGCACCATCGCCTCGCTGGCCGACCTGCTGGGCCGCGAGGCCACGCCGCTGGATGGCGATGCCGACAACACCCCCAAGGTGGCAGTGATTCGCGAGGACGAGTGCATCGGTTGCACCAAATGCATCCAGGCCTGCCCTGTCGATGCCATTCTCGGTGCCGCCAAGCACATGCACACCGTGATCGCCGACGAATGCACCGGCTGCGACCTGTGTGTCGAACCCTGCCCGGTCGATTGCATCGACATGGTACCGGTCGCCACCGACGTGCGCAGCTGGCACTGGCCGCAACCGGCGGGCCCGACCCGCGACAACGCCCGCTTCAGCGGCAACCTGATCGTGACCGATGCCGCCGATTCTACTGAAACATCTGCAAGGAATGTCGCCTGATGGTTCTGTCGTTACTCAAATCCATGGTGACTTCCTCAGGTTCCGCTGCCACGGCGGAGGCTGGACACACACAGAAGGGTCAGGGCGCGCCGCGCGTGTTCGACTTCCACGGCGGTATCCATCCGCCGGAGCACAAGGCGCTCTCCAACCGCGCCCCGCTGGTGGCCGCCCCGCTGCCCCGTGAGGTGGTGCTGCCGCTCAGCCAGCATATCGGCGCGCCCGCCCAGCCGCTGGTGGAGATCGGCCAGCGCGTCAAGACGGGCGAGCTGATCGCCCGCGCCCAGGGCATGATCTCCGCCCCGGTGCATGCCAGCATCACCGGCGTGGTCACCGCCATCGAGCCACGCCAGATCCCCCACGTCTCGGGCCTGGAAGACCTGTGCATCGTGATCAAGCGCGAGGGTGAAATCGATGAATGGGCGCGCCTGGAAGCCTGGCGCGACTGGCGTCAGCAGGAAGCCCAGGACCTGATCCAGCGCCTGCAGGACGCCGGCGTGGTCGGTCAGGGCGGCGCCGGCTTCCCCTCCGCGGTGAAGGCGCGCGTGCGTGAGCGCCACGCCATCGACACCCTGATTCTGAACGCGGCGGAGTGTGAGCCTTACATCACCGCCGATGACCTGACCATGCGCACGCATCCGGAAGCGCTGATCGAAGGGCTCGAGATTCTCGCCAGCCTGATCGGCCCCGAGTGCATCCTGATCGGTATCGAGGACAACAAGCCCGAGGCCGTCATCGCGCTGGAACAGGCGATTCGCGCCCGCCGCGCCGACAAGCGCCTGCCGCCGCTGGATTCACGCCTCGAAGTCGTGGTGGTACCGACCAAGTATCCCTCCGGCGGCGAGAAGCAGCTGATCAAGCTGCTGACGGACCGCGAAGTGCCCAGCCGTGGCCTGCCCGCCGATGTCGGCGTGGTGGTGCACAACCCGGGTACCGTGCGCGCCGTGCAGCGCGCGGTGTGTTTCGGCGAGCCGATGATCTCGCGCGTCGTCACCCTGACCGGTGAGGCGCTGCAGCACCCGCACAATGTCGAGGCGCGCTTGGGCACCTCCATCGCAGACCTGCTGCGTCTGGCGGCGCCGGCGCCGACGGGCATCGCACGTCTGGTGATGGGCGGGCCGATGATGGGCTTCACGCTCGAGAGCGACGCCCTGCCGATCATCAAGACCACCAACTGCCTGCTGGCCTCCTCTCCCGAGTCACTGCCGGCACCGGCGGTTGAGCAACCGTGCATCCGTTGCGGCATGTGCGAACAGGCCTGCCCGGCCGAGCTGTTGCCGCAGCAGCTCTACTGGTTCTCCAAGGCACGCGAGTTCGACAAGGCCGAGCTCTACAATCTGGCGGACTGCATCGAATGCGGTGCCTGCTCCTATGTCTGCCCCAGCCAGATTCCGCTGGTGCAGTATTACCGCTTCGCCAAGGGCGAGATTCGCAGCGCCCAGCACGAGGCGCGCAAGTCCGAACGCGCTCGTCACCGCTTTGAATTCAAGCAGGCGCGCATGGCGCGCGAGGAAGCCGAGAAGGAAGCCAAGCGCCAGCAACGCGCTCAAGCGGCCCAGAAGTCCGCCGCCGCTCGCGCCGATGCCAGCACCGCCGCAGACACGGCCTCGGCCTCCACAGCGACCGCTGCTGCCCAGCCGGCACCGGCCGCCGACATCAAGGCCTTCAAGACGGCGCGCGCTGCGGCCAATATCGCCCTCAAGAAAGCCGAAAAAGCCCTCAAGGCAGCCCAGGATGGCGGTGAGAGCTCCGAGAGCGATATCGCCAAGCTCGAGGCCAACGTGACCGCGGCCAAAACCAAGCTTGCCAGCGCCGAGAGCGCTCTCAAGGCCGCCAGTGAGGCAAGCGAGTCAGCTGCCCCTGCGACCGCCGGCGCTTCGACAGGCGCTGCTGCTCCGGCAGGCGATCTCAAGGCACTCAAGACAGCACGCGCTGCGGCCAATATCGCCGTCAAGAAGGCCGAGAAGGCCCTCAAGACCGCCCGGGACAGCGGTGAAGGCGATATCCCGGCCCTGGAGACCAGCGTGGCAGAGGCCAAGACGAAACTGGCCAAGGCCGAAGCCGACCTCAAGGCTGCCAGCGAGTCAGCTGCCCCTGCACCGGCCAGCACTTCCTCGACAGGCGCGGCAGCCCCGGCAGCCGACCTCAAGGCGCTCAAGACGGCGCGTGCCGCCGCCAACATCGCGGTCAAGAAGGCCGAGAAGGCCCTCAAGATCGCTCAGGACAGCGGTGAGGGTGACATCACGGCGCTGGAGGCCAGCGTCACCGAGGCCAAGTCCCGTTTGGACAAGGCTGAAGGTGATCTCAAGGCGGCGACCGACGCCGCTGGCGCAGATAAAGGCCCTGTGGCTAGCGCTGCAACTGGCTCTGCTCAAACCACTGATACAGGTGCGGCTGGCTCTTCTGCCAACGCTGCTGCACCGGCAGCTACGGCACCCAGCGCCGACATCAAGGCACTCAAGACAGCGCGCGCTGCGGCCAATATCGCGGTCAAGAAGGCCGAAAAGGCCCTGGCCCGCGCCAGCGAAAGTGGCGAAGGCGATATCGAGGACCTCCAGACCCTGCTGGCCACGGCCCAGGAAAACCTGCGCGCCGCCGAAGTGCGCCTCAACAGCGCGCAAGCTGGCAGCACTGACGCGACGCCTGCCGCCAAGGGCGCGGGAGAATTGATTCCCGAGGCGCCAAAGCCTGCCGCGGGTTCTGTGGGACGCGGCAGCATGGCCAGCAACGTGACGCTCTCTCAGGCCGAGATCGAGGCATCACGCGCCGAGAACCTCGCCAAGCGTCACAAGCAGGTCAGCATCGCGGTCAAGGCGGCCGAGGCGGCCCACCGCAAGGCCCAAGCGGCATTGAGCGAGGCGGATGACGAAAACCGTCAGCGCCTGGCGACCAAGGTCGACCGCACACGCCGCAATCTGGAACACGCCCGCGAGTCATTGGCCGAGGTGCAGGCACTGGTGGACGCCCAATGAGTGTCCCGAGCCCAATTACCGAGCCAATGGCGACTCATCCTGAAGCACGCCTCGTGTCATTGCCCATTTACCGCAAGGATCTGACCGTCTCATGAGCCTGATGCATGCAAGCTCCCCCCATGCCCACGGGCCAACCGCCACCTCGCGCGTGATGGCCTGGGTGCTGGCCGCGACGCTGCCGGGTATCGCCGTGCTGTGCTGGCACTATGGCTGGGGTGTGCTGTTCAACCTCGTCTTCGCCTGTCTGGCGGGTGTCGCCCTCGAGGCGCTGCTGCTCAAGCTGCGTGGCCGTCCGGTCAGCTTCTTTCTCAAGGACAATTCCGCGCTGGTGACCTGCGTGCTGCTGGCGGTGTCGTTGCCGCCGCTGGCACCCTGGTGGCTGGTGCTGACCGGCGTGATCGCGGCCATCGTGGTCGCCAAGCAGCTCTACGGTGGCCTGGGCCAGAATCCGTTCAACCCGGCGATGGTCGCCTATGCGCTGCTGCTGATCTCCTTCCCGGTCGAGATGTCGCGCTGGTCGTCTCCCAATGGCTTCGCGCTTGGCTTCACTGACAGCCTGCGGCAGTTCTTCGGCGTGATCGCCACGCCAGATGCCCTGACCGGCGCCACGCCACTGGACGCCTTCCGCAACAAGGGTGAGCTTTCCAGCAGCGAATTCTGGGCAGACCCGAGCCTGCTGCCCGCCGCCAACCTGCTGGCCTGGCAGCAGACGGCCATCGCCTGGGGACTCGGCGGCCTGGTGCTGCTGGCGCGTCGCCTGATCACCTGGCATATCCCGGTGGCAATGCTGGGCAGCCTGGCGGTGATCTCCGCCATCTTCGCCTTCGTGGATGGTGAGCAGCACGCCAGCCCCCTGTTCCACCTGCTGTGCGGTGCGGCGATCTTCGGCGCCTTCTTCATCGCCACGGACCCGGTCACGGCGGCGACCTCCAACAAGGGCAAGCTCTATTACGGCGCCGGCATCGGCGTGCTGATCTACCTGATTCGCACCTTCGGCGCCTATCCAGACGCCATCGCCTTCGCGGTGCTGCTGATGAACTTCAGCGTGCCGTTCATCGATTACTACACCCAGCCACGCAGCTATGGTCACAAGAAGGCCCGTCGCGGCATCAAGCTGGAGGACAAGGCATGAGCCTGACGCCTGATCAGCCCGAACAGCAAGCCCAGGCCGCGCAGGGCCTGAAGCACACCATCGCGCGGGCCGCGCTGGGTCTGGCGGTCTTCGCTGTCGTCACCGCAGGTGTGGTCGCCGTCACCCAGATGACCACCGCCGAGACCATCGCCGACAACGAGCGTGCCGCCCAGAGCGCGGCGTTGGCCGAGATCATCCCGCCGTCGCTGCACGACAATGACCTGCTCGACGCGGCCTTCGCCTTGCCACCCTCCCAGGTGTTGGGTCTGGAGAGTGCCGATACCGGCTGGCGAGCCACCAGGAATGGCGAGACCGTCGCGGTGCTGCTGCCGGTGGTGACCGGCAAGGGTTACAGTGGCGATATCCGCCTGCTGGTCGGTATCCGTGCCGATGGCAGTGTGGCTGGTGTACGCGCCGTCAAGCACGCCGAGACCCCGGGGCTGGGCGACAAGATCGAAGCGCGCAAGTCCGACTGGATCCACGAATTCGATGACCAGACGCTCAGCTCGGTGGAGTGGAAGGTGCAGAAGGATGGCGGAGACTTCGACCAGTTCACCGGCGCGACCATCACCCCGCGTGCCGTAGTGGGTGCCGTTCGTCAGGCATTGATCTACTTCATGGCGCACCGCACGGCGCTGCTGGCAGGCGACAGCGAGACTCTGACCGCGACCCGCCGCGCCGCCAGGGCCCAGCAAGGCACGCAAGCACCCACCGCTGATGGCACACTCACGCCATCAGCGCCTTCTGAACACGGCGGAGACGACCCTCATGAGTGATATCTCGCTTGGCAAGATCAGCCGCGACGGGCTGTGGGACAACAATCCGGCGCTGGTGCAGCTGCTGGGCCTGTGCCCGCTGCTGGCCGTCACCGCCAGCGTCGTCAATGCCATCGGGCTGGGGCTTGCCACGCTGCTGGTGTTGATCGGCTCCAACGTGGCGGTATCACTGATCCGCAATCTGGTGCCTTCTGCAGTGCGCCTGCCGGCCTTCGTGATGATCATCGCCTCCTTCGTGACATGTGCCGAGCTGCTGATGAAGGCCTACACCTATGAGCTCTATCAGATTCTCGGCATCTTCATTCCGCTGATCGTCACCAACTGCGCGATTCTCGGGCGTGCCGATGCCTTCGCCGCCAAGCACCCCGTGCTGCCGGCCGCCACCGATGGCTTGATGATGGGACTGGGATTCATGGCCGTGCTGGTACTGCTGGGCGCCATGCGTGAGCTGTTCGGCCAGGGCACGCTGTTTGCCGGCATGGAACTGCTCGTCGGGCCGATGGCCGCCGACTGGCAGCTGACGATCTTCCCGGACTACTCCTTCCTGTTCCTGGTGCTGCCACCGGGCGCCTTCTTCTGCATGGGGCTGATCATCGCGGGCAAGAAGACCATCGATGAGCGACTCGAGCAGCGCCGCAAGGCAGCCAACGCCGATGCGCCCAAGGTGTCGCGTCGTGTGCGCGTGACCGGCACCATCTCCTGAGCCACGCTCACGCAGACTGTCAGCCCGATGGCTGACAGCCTGCGTCGACGACGCCCGCTCCCAAGCCCTTACCGCCGTACCCGAGATAACATGAACGCCCAGAAACGCCTCGAGATCTTCACCCGCCTGCGCAACGAGAACCCTGAGCCACGCACCGAGCTTGCCTGGTCAACGCCCTTCGAGCTTCTGATCGCGGTACTGCTGTCGGCGCAGGCAACGGATGTAGGCGTCAACAAGGCCACGGCGAAGCTGTATCCGGTCGCCAATACGCCGGAGAGCATTCTCGCGCTGGGCGTCGAGGGTCTGAAGGAGTACATCAAGACGATCGGCCTGTTCAATACCAAGGCCGAGAACGTCATCAAGACCTGCCGCATGCTGATCGAACGGCATGGTGGCGAGGTACCGCAGACCCGCGAGGCGCTGGAAGCGCTGCCCGGCGTGGGCCGCAAGACCGCCAACGTGGTGCTCAACACCGCCTTCGGCCAGCCGACCATGGCGGTGGACACGCACATCTTCCGCGTCTCCAACCGCACGCGCATCGCCCCGGGCAAGAACGTGCTGGAGGTCGAGCACAAGCTGATGCGCCATGTGCCCAAGGAGTTTCTGGTCGACGCCCACCACTGGCTGATCCTGCATGGCCGCTACACCTGCGTGGCACGCAAGCCGCGCTGCGGCAGCTGCATCATCGAGGACCTCTGCGAGTACAAGGACAAGGTCGACCTGTAACGCCACAAGACATGAGGATTTGATGTCTTCTTCATGACCAGGGACTTGATGACTGGAACTTGATCACCGGGCACCTGGCGAGAGGCCGTTCTCGGGTGGACTGCCTGCGTGGACTGCATGCGTGATCGTTGATTGAACATGGGCCCCGCCTCCTCGCCTATTCAACCGAGCGGCAACGTAGACTGGGAGCACAGACCGTCGCCTCAGGAACCTGCCATGACCGCACCTTCCGATGCCGGGGATCGCCGCCCTCCGCGCCCAGAAGGCTCAGACGAATCCCGCCAGCCTGATGACAGCAGCCTGCACTCGCGCCTGCAGGAGATGGCGTCACGTCTCGAGGCACTGGAAGCCGAGAACCACCTGCTGCGCACCCTGGTCGACACCCACCCCGACATCCTGTTCATCAAGGATGCCAAGGGTCTGTTCCGCTTCGCCAATCGCACCTTGACCGACTTCTACGGCACTACGCTAGATGACATCATCGGGCGCGACGACAGCCATTACACCGGCAACACCGAGCAGAGTCACTTCTTTCGGCGCAGCGTGGAGCAGGTGCTCAGCAGGTTCGAGCGCGAGACGGTCTTCGAGGATGCCACCGACGGCACCACCGGCGAGGTCAACCATTTCCGCTCCATCAAGCTGCCCTTCCATGACATTCACGGCCAGCCGCTCGTCGCCGTTCTGGCACACAACATCACGGCAGAAGTCCGTGAGCATGAGCGCAAGACCCGCCAGATCGATCACATCTATGACACCTCGCTGGAAGGCTTCTGGGACTGGAATATCCTGACCAGTTCCGTGACGCACAATCGCCGCTGGTCACAGATTCTGGGCATCCCGGAGAGCGAGCTCAGCAACAGCCTGGAAGAATTCGCAAGCCTGCTTCACCCCGAGGACAAGCCCGAGGCGATGATCGCCATCCAGGACTGCATGGCGGGCAAGACGGCCTATTATCACCGCCACCGCATGCTGACCCGCGGTGGCGACGTCGTCTGGGTGATCGACAAGGGCGATGTCACCGAACGGGACAGCGAAGGCAATCCGCTGCGCATGATCGGCTCGATCACCGATATCACGCGTATCGTCGAATCAGAGGCCCTGCTGCACCAGCACAGCCGCTTCGACTCGCTGACCAAGCTGGCCAACCGTGCCACGCTGATCGACAGCCTGCAGCAGGCCATCATCATCACCGATGCCCGTGACACCCACGGCGCACTCATCTTCATCGATCTGGACCACTTCAAGAAGATCAACGACCTGCTGGGACATACCACCGGCGACCATCTGTTGATCGAGGTGGCCCATCGCCTGAGCTCAACGGTGCGTGACAGCGATCTGGTGGCGCGCTTCGGCGGGGACGAATTCGTCATCCTGGTACAGCCCCTGAGCCACGATCCGCAGATTGCCTGTCGCGAACTGGATGAGCTGCTGGAGCGCCTGCAGCAGGTACTCAACCAACCCTATTCGCTCACAGGCCCACAGTCGCAGCCGCTGCAGCATCACAGCTCGGCAAGCCTGGGCAGCATCATGTTCCATGATCGCCACCTGAGTGCGGAGGAGCTCATCCGGCGTGCGGATATCGCGATGTATCGCGCCAAGGAGGGCGGGCGCAACCAGACCGTCCGCTTTGACCCCAGCATGCGCGTGGAGCTTGAGCGCGCCGTACAGCTGGAGAATGACCTGCGCAGCGCCATCGAGAACGAAGAGCTGTACCTGGAACTGCAGCCGCAGTTCGATCGAGGACTCAAGCTGGTCGGTGCCGAGTGCCTGTTGCGCTGGCGACACGCCAAGCTCGGCAATATCTCGCCCTATGAATTCATTCCGCTGGCCGAAAAGAGCCAGCTGATCGACAGCCTCGGCGATTGGGTGCTGGAGCAGGCCTGCAAGCTGCTGGAGGACTGGCAGAGAGGCACCGCCTTCGCCAGGCTCTATCTGTCGGTCAATGTCAGCGTCAAGCAGCTGGACTCCCCTCACTACGCCGGCAACGTCGCCAAGGCACTCAACCAACATACGCTTGACCCGCAATATCTGCAGCTGGAGCTGACCGAAAACGTCTTCGCCACCGACATGCCTGCCACGGTGGCACGCATGCACGAACTGCGCTCGCTGGGCCTGCGCCTGTCGCTGGATGATTTCGGCACCGGCTTCTCCTCCCTGACCTACATCAAACACCTGCCCTTCGATGAGCTCAAGGTCGACCGCAGCTTCGTCAATGATCTCGAGAACGACGAGATGAATCGCCGCATGGTGAACTTCATGGTGCAGCTGGGGCGTGAGCTGGGCATGTGCGTGGTGGCGGAAGGCGTCGAGCCCCCCGGGCAGCGCGAGCTGTTGCTGGAGATGGGCTGTGATGCCCTGCAGGGTTACCTGATGGACAAGCCGATGGCGATCGAGGCATTCACCGCCAGGTATCAACTCGGATGACAGCGCATCCGCGTCTTTCATGGCACACTGGGGCCTCTTTTCTGTCTGGACATCATGCGTTATGGAAGACTTCTTCAACTGGATCGGCACCCAGCTCGGTGCCGCCATTCGCTTCATCGTCGAAGGCCTGAGCGGTTTCTTCGCCAACTTCGATGATGCCCTATCGGGATTCTTCAATGGCCTGACCGGCGAGCTGGGACTTGGCACATCGCTGTTCAGCCTGCTGGGATTGGCGCTGGGGCTCTATCTGCTCTTCAAGGGCATCACGTCGCTGTTGAGAGGCTCCATCATCGGCGGACTATTGATGACCTTCATCGGCCTGACCTTCCTGGGCTGGATGATTGCCTGACGCGCGCAATGCCCCTGAAAGCGATACCCTGACGGGACTCGCGCCAGGCTCGTGACATGAAAAAGCCCCTGCCGATCGGCAGGGGCTTTTTCATGTCAGCGGCAGTCATCACCATGGCGCGACGACTGCCGCCTGTCTTCAAGGGTCAGTTCAGAGGATCAGGCCAGCGCCTTCTCCACGACTTCATACAGGTTGTTCGAGAGCTTCTCGCCACGGATACGCTCAAGCTCTGCCTTCATCAAGTCCTGACGCTTGGCATCGAAGCGCTTGTAACGCGTCAGCGGCGTGATGATGCGCGCCGCGATCTCCGGGTTCAGGCGATTGAGCTCGATGACCACATCCGCCAGCAGACGATAGCCTTCGCCATCGAGACGGTGGAAGTTGACGCGGTTCTGGCCGGCGAAGGCGCCAATCAAGGCACGCACCTTGTTGGGGTTGGTCAACGAGAAGGCCGGGTGCTCCATCAGGAAGCGCACGCGGTCCAGCACATCGGCCTGCGGACGCGTGACCTGGATCGAGAACCACTGGTCCATCACCAGCGGATCATGCGACCAGCGCTCGGCGAAGGACTTGAGCGCCGGGTCACCCAGATCAGTGCGTGAGGAGTGCACCAGCATCGTCAGCGCGGCACGCACGTCGGTCATGTTGTGGGCCGCCGCCAGCTGGGCCTGGGCCAGACGCACGCCCTCCTCATCCTCGATGCTCATCAGATAGCTGAGCGCGGCATTCTTGAGGCTGCGACGCGCCATCTGCTCGAAGGTCGGCGCGTAGTCGCCCTGCTGTGCATTGGCGTGATAGAGCGCCACGAAGTCGTCACGCAGCGCGCTGGCCAGCTGCGCCTTGGCGGTCTTGCGCGCCCAGTGTATGGCATCGACATCGACGACACTCTGCTGCTCGGCGATATAGGCCTCCGAGGGCAGCGTCAGCATCTCGGCCAGCACCGCACGATCGGAAGCCTCGCTCTGGAGCAGGAAGCGATAGGCGGCCAGCAGGCGCTCATCCAGCTGGGCCTCGTGCTCGCCACACTGCCAGGCCGCTATCAGGTCTTCAATCGCTGCCATGGCCAGACGCTGACCGGCATCCCAGCGGTTGAAGCCATCGCTGTCGTACTGCATCAGGAAGGCCAGCTGCTCACGGCTATAGTCAAAGGCCAGCTTGACCGGCGCCGAGAAGCCACGCAGCAGCGACGGCACCGGCTCGGCATCGCCCGCAAGACCGGTGAAGACGAAGGTCTGCTCGGCCTCGGTCAGCTCCAGTACGGTTTCCGTGCCCAGCGCTTCGCCGTCGAGGGTCAGCGTGAGATCGCAGCCATCGGCGCCGACCAGCCCCATGCGCACCGGAATCACCAGCGGCAGCTTCTCCGCCTGCCCCGGCGTGGGCGGCGTGGACTGACGCAACGTGAGGGAATAGGTGCCAGCCTGGGCATCGAAGGCGCCACTGGCGGCGATGTTCGGGGTACCGGCCTGGGAGTACCAGCGCATGAACTGGCTGAAGTCGCGACCGGAGGCTTCGCTCATCGCGCTGATGAAGTCCTCGATGGTGGCGGCGCTGCCATCGTTGCGCGCGAAGTAGAGATCACTGCCACGACGGAAGGCTTCTTCCCCGAGCAGATTGGCGACCATGCGCACCACTTCGGAACCCTTCTCGTAGATGGTCAGGGTGTAGAAGTTGGAAATCTCGATATAGGAGGCCGGGCGCACCGGGTGTGCGGTGGGGCCGGCATCTTCGGCGAACTGCGCGGTACGCAGCATGGCGACGTCTTCGATACGCTTGACCGGCGCCGAGTTCATGTCGGCGGAGAAGGTCTGGTCACGATAGACGGTGAAGCCTTCCTTCAGGGACAGCTGGAACCAGTCACGGCAGGTGACACGGTTGCCCGACCAGTTGTGGAAGTACTCATGCGCGACCACCCCTTCGACGCGCTGGAAGGCGGCGTCAGTGGTGGTATCGGGGTTGGCCAGTACGCAGGCGCTGTTGAAGATGTTGAGGCCCTTGTTCTCCATCGCGCCCATGTTGAAGTCGTTGACCGCGACGATCATGAAGATGTCGAGGTCATATTCACGACCGTAGACCTCCTCGTCCCACTTCATGGAGGCCTTGAGGGAGTTCATGGCGTGCTGGGTCTTGTCGAGATTTTCCGGCTCGACCCAGATTTCCAGAGCGACTTCACGGCCACTCATGGTGGTGAAGCTGTCGTCATGCTTGACCAGGTCACCCGCCACCAGCGCGAACAGATAGCACGGCTTGGGGTGCGGGTCCTGCCAGGTGACGAAGTGACGACCGCCCTCGCGCTCGCCACGCTCGACGGGATTGCCGTTGGAGAGCAGGATCGGGTAGCTGTCCTTGTCGGCGATGATGGTGGTGGTGAACACCGACATCACGTCCGGGCGGTCCGGGTAGTAGGTGATGCGACGGAAGCCTTCGGCCTCGCACTGGGTGCAGAACATGCCCGAGGACACGTAGAGGCCTTCCAGCGCGGTATTCGCGGCCGGATCGATCACCACCACCGTCTCGAGCTCACAGCGGGCCGGCAGGCCGGCCAGCGTCAGGTGAGTCTCGTCGAGCTTGTATTCATCACTGGCGAGCGCTCGCCCATCGACACGCACGGACTCCAGCGTCAGATGCTCGCCATTGAGCACCAGCGGCGGCGTGGCATCACTGCCCACGGCGGCATCGGGATTGGCCTCGAGGGTCAGCACGGTCGTCACACGGGTCGCGGACGGTGCCAGATCAAACGTCAGGCGGGTGTCCAGCACACGCCAGGCGGGTGCCTGATAATCGGCCAGATGAATCGCTGCAGGTTGTGACATCAAAGACTCCGCAATCAGCGCCGAGGGAGGAGACTCCTCACGGCAGGAAGACAGCGGACAGCGAGGGAGCAGACACCTCACCTGCCCGCGATGAAGCGCTCATTCGCGCGGAAGGGATTCGCCACCGACGGCAAGGTTCGCCCCCTCGCCCTTGGGCTCCGGACGCGTTGCCAACCAGAGTGCCAGCAGCGACAGGAAGACCAGCAGCGAGACCTTGACGGCCAGCACTGACACGGTGAACAGGATGATCAACATCGAGACGGCCAGCATGCTGACCGCCATGATGCGCGCGCGCAGCGGAATGGCGCGTTCGCGCTCCCAGGCCACCAGTGTCGGCCCGATCTGGGGATGTTCCCGGATATAGCGCGCAAAACGCGGTGAACCTCGGCTGGCACAGGCCAGCGCCAGCAGCATGAAGACGGTGGTGGGCAGCAGCGGCAGAAACATGCCAGCGAAGCCGATGCCGAAGAACAACCAGGCCAGGCCAAGCCAGCAGATACGCTTCATGCGCCGAAAGATCATCATGTCGGTTCCTCACCACCTGCGGTCACACACCGTGTGCTTCCTGCTATCAGTCAAACGCCAAGTCGTTCATGGGGAAAGTACTTTCTGACTATCCGCCTGATAGCAACTGCGTGCATGGTAACGGGCTTGCCGATATCGCGAAAGGCCACGCCCCCCGCCACGGGGGCCGTGGGCCGGTGTCTGCTGCCGGATTCGACGCCGCAGTCGGGCTGCGTTCAGTCGGGCTGCGTTCAGTCGGGCTGCGCTCAGTCGGGCTGCGCCAACTGCCAGAGACGCATGATGGCCTCGCAGCGGTCAGCCAGCAGCTCCGAGGTGCGCGCCAGCGCCTGCTCAAGCGGCATGGCACTGTCACACAGCGTGAAGACGGCACTGACCCCCTCATCATGGGCGGCTTGCCAGCCCTCGGCCAGTCGCCCCGCCAGCACGATGGCGGGCACCCCGGCGGCTCGCGCGGCTCGCGCCGCACCGATGGGGGTCTTGCCGCCCAGGCTCTGGCCATCCAGGCCGCCTTCCCCGGTGATCAGCAGATCACAGCCCGCCAGACGTTCGCTCACGTTGAGGCGCTCCATCACCAGCTCGATGCCCGGACGCAACTCGCCGTTCAGCCAGGCCGCCACCGCGTAGCCCATGCCGCCTGCGGCTCCTGCTCCGGCCAACTGCTGCTGGTCTGCGCCCAGCACTTCAGCGCTCAGGCGCGCGAAGTGGGCCAGAGCCGCATCCAGCTCCTCGACCACCGCGGCATCGGCGCCCTTCTGCGGGCCGAACACGGCGCTCGCGCCGCGCGGGCCACACAGAGGGTTGTCGACGTCGACCGCGGCAGACACCTTGAGGTTGGCCAGGCGTGGGTCCAGCGCACTGACGTCCAGACTCGCCAGACGCGCGAGGGCCGCGCCTCCCGCGGGCAGCTCTTCCCCCTCAGCGTCGAGCAGACGCAGCCCGAGCGCACGCAGCATGCCGCTGCCGCCATCGTTGGTAGCACTGCCGCCCAGCGTGACGATCAGCCGCTCGGCACCGGCGTCCAGCGCCGCCAGGATCAGCTCGCCTACGCCATGCGTATCGGCGACACGCGCGTCGCGCTCTTCAAGGCTGACCAGATGCAGACCACTGGCTTCGGCCAGCTCGACGATGGCCGTGCGGCTACCCGGCTGCCAGCCCCACTGGGCGGTGACGTCGCGCCCGAGCGGATCACGCACCTGAGCGCTGCGCGCCTCGATGGGGTCTGCTTCACTGGCCGCCGCCAACAATGCCGCCAACGTGCCCTCACCGCCATCCCCCAGCGGGCAGAGGTCGATCTGTGCCTCGGGCAGCACCCGGCGAACACCACGCGCCATGGCCTCGGCGGCATCACTGGCTGCCAGCGCTTCCTTGAAGCTGTCAGGGGCAATCAACAGGCGCGGCGAACCAGCAGAAGCGGAGGCAGCAGAAGCAGAGACAGTCATGCAGACATTCCTTGTCGAAGGTGAAGGAGCGAATGGGGTGACTCAGCACAAGATTCCCTCATGATACGCCGTCATTGGTGCCATGCAGCAGCCTGAAACGCAAACTGCCACCCGTCGGTCTCCCGAGGGTGGCAGCGGCAGCACTGGCTGACAGGAGTGCTTACTTGACCAGACGCGTCTCGGTGGGCGCCAGCGTGACCTTGCCTTCACGCTTCAGATGGCCGATGGCGCGCTTGAAGTTGGCCTTGCTGGCACCGAAGGCTTCGCTGATGGCTTCCGGTTCGCTCTTGTCGCCTAGCGGCAGTACGCCCTGGCTGGCTTCCAGCGCAGCCAGAATGCGGTCCGCCAGCTGCTGATGGCCAGCCGGGCCCGGCGCCTGCGGCGTGAGATCGACATTGCCGTTGCCGTCATTCTTCAACACCCACAGACGCAGACGGTTGCCGATGCGCAGACGCGTGAAGATCCGGTCGTGGTGCACCAGGCCCCAATGGGCGTTGTCGATGATGATCTTCATGCCCAGGTCGGTGCGGGCAGCGACCAGACCGGAGACTTCCTGGCCCACCGCGTAGGTGGCCGGCGTCTTGTCGAGCCAGCGATCCAGGCGCATCGAGGCCACCATGCGGTCACTGTGCTTGTCGAGACCGACGTGCACCATGGCGAACTGACCGGCCTTGAGCTCACGCTTGCGCTCGCCGTAGGGCAGCAGCAGATCCTTGCCCAGGCCATTGTCGAGGAAGGTGCCGATGTCATTGACCTCGACCACCTTGAGCGCGGCGAATTCGCCGACCATGGCACGCGGATAGCGCGTGGTGGCCAGCAGGCGGTCTTCATCATCCAGGCTGACGAAGACTTCGACTTCGTCACCGATGTCGGCCCCCGCCGGAATGAAAGGTGTCGGCAGCAGGATTTCCCCGCGATCCCCACCATCGAGGAAGACGCCGAAGCCGACCCGCTTGGTGATCGTCAGGGTGTTGCGCTGGCCGATAGCGAGCGGAGCAGACATATAACCTCTCTTTGCGCGTTGGCGGGTGCCGTAGCGGCCCGCATGGCGCAGATATCACGTACGAATAGGGTGAAACGCTTTGAAAGCGACGCGTCCGGTCGTCTCGAGTGATGCACCGGGCTGGACAAGCGTAGCCCCAGCAACGAGACATGACGCTTTCAAAGCGAATCCGTTGAGCCAGAAAACATGCGAGTCAGTGACTCTCACGAAACCGCAAATCAGCGAGTCAAACGAATACAGCACCGCACGCCGATAGCGAACGGTGCTGATAATGGCGACCGCCAGTCACTTGAGCGCTGGATCAGTCGCGGAAGTTGTTGAACTGCAGCGGCAGATCGATACTCTCATCGCCCTTGAGCAGTGCCATGGCGCCCTGCAGGTCGTCACGCTTCTTGCCGGTGACGCGTACCTTCTCGCCCTGGATCTGCGCCTGGACCTTGAGCTTGGCATCCTTGAGCGCCTTGACGATCTTCTTGGCGGTCGGCTGGTCCAGCCCCTGACGCAGCACCAGTTGCTGACGGGCACGCACACCAGCGGTGTCGGCATCCTTCTCTTCCAGACAGCGCACGTCGATGCCACGCGCGATCAGACGGCCCTTGAGCAGTTCGACCATCTGACGCAACTGGAAGTCGGCATCGGCTTCCAGATTGACGTTCTCTTCCTTCTCGAGTTCGAAGCTGGCAGTCACGCCCTTGAAATCAAAGCGCGTCGCGAGTTCGCGATTGGCCTGATCGACGGCATTCTGAACTTCGTGCTTGTCGAGTTCGGAGACAATATCGAATGACGGCATGGGAGCGATTCCTTTGAAGCCATGAAGAATAAACAGCGCATCCTAGCCCATGGGGGCCACGCGCGCCATGCCCCCGGCTCAGGCGGCGCCGGCATTCACCGTCGAGGGCGGCCCCCAGTGCGCTTCACCGGCCTCATCGGCCGCGAGTTTCTCAGCCACTGGCGCCGGCGAATCTACCGTCAGTGCCTTGCGCATCTTCCAGGCGGCGGCCCCATCGGCATAGTAATCGCGCAGGCGACCACACTTCTCGAAGCCGTGTCGCTCGTAGAGCGCGATCGCCGCGCCATTGCCGGTATGCACCTCAAGATCGAACTGCGTACAGCCCTGGGCGATGGCCAGCTGCTCAAGCGTTGTCAGCATGCGCTGGGCAAGGCCTCGGCCACGCGATTCCGGGTGCAGGCAGAAGGAGTAGAGTCGCGCCCGGCGTGAATTGCGCCGAAACAGTACGGTGCCGTAGCCAAGCACACTGCGCAGCGGCGTAGCGTCATCACGCTCGACGCTACCGTCTGGCCATAGCGCGGCCATGACATCGTCCACCGCCGCTGTGGATGGGATGACATCGTCATCGGGCTGGATGATCACCAGGGTACGGGCATGGGCACGCAGTATCAGGTGGGACAGCTGACGACGACTGAACCAGTCGCTGTCGAAACTGACTTCCTCGAGCTCTACCAGAGCGTCGAGATCGGCCCGGATGGCCGGGCGCAGAATGGGGGTCATGGTGCAGGCTCTCCCGCCTGTCAGCGCCCTGACGCTGCTTGATGTTCAGCGTGTCGCGGGGCGGTAGCAATGCGCTGCATTCTGGGCATGCAGAAGCGTCTTGTCTTGGTCTCTTTGCATGAAATTATTTCACTTTCCAGCCTATTGCGATGACGGGGATTGTTTCTCATGATGCGCGCACTCGGCACCGCTTCGGTGCCCGCCTTGCGAGGCTTCGCAATGTCCCGCCTGCGTATCGTGGTTGACCGTGTTTCTGACTGGCGCGCCTTCTATCCCAGTGATGATGTCATCAGCGCCCATGACTTTCTTTCCGAACTCTCAAGCGATGCGCCAGCCCAGCGCGCCGACGATGCACCGCAGCCCGCCACCCACGTCATCAATCTGTGTGGCGGGCTGGATTACCTGGGCATCGGCTATTACGTCTCGCTGCTGGCCCAGGCGCGCGGTCAGAAGGCGTTGCCGTCAGTGGAAACCCTCAATCAGCTGTCACGCAAGTCGCTGATCGACATGGAGCTGGGCGGCATCCGCGTACTGCTCGAGGAGCTGACCCGCAAGGGCGCACTGCCCGCCCCGCAAGGCGTGCTGCATGGAGCTGGCAAGCCGCCGCGACTCGACCTGCTGCTGACCTTCGGCGAGAGCGCAGACCCCGCGCTTGCGCGTCTCGCACGCAAGCTGTTCGAGCGTCTGCCCTGCCCGCTGCTGGAGGTGCGTCTTGAAGGCCGTGGCGATCATTGGGTGCTCAAGCGAGTGCGCCCGCAATCCCTGAGCCACCTGGCAACGGCGAATGAAGACCGCTTCGCCCAGGCGCTCAATCGCCATTCGCGCAAGGTGTGGCGCACGCCCAAGGCACGCCGCCATTACCGCTTCGATCTCGCCATGCTGATCGATCCCGACGAGGCGCTGCCACCGTCCAACCGGACCGCACTCAAGCACTTCATCCGCGAGGGGCGCCGACTGGGCATCGATGTCAGCCTGATCACCAGACGCGACGAGGGCCGCCTGGCCGAGTTCGATGGCCTGTTCATCCGCGAGACGACCAGTCTGGATCACCACACCTATCGCATGGCCAAGCGTGCCGAGCATGAAGGGCTAGTGGTGATCGATGACAGTCAGTCGATCCTGCGCTGCACCAACAAGGTCTTCCTGCATGAACTTCTCAAGGCACGCGGCCTGAGTGCACCGCAGGGTCGCCTGATCCATCGGGGCGAACTGCGCCAGCTGGCCGAGCGCGGTCAGCACATGCGCTACCCGCTGGTGATGAAGGTGCCGGATGGCGCCTTCTCCCGTGGCATCGTCAAGATCGATGGCCCGGAGACGCTGGTGCGCGAAGCCGAACGGCTGTTCCAGGATTCCGCCCTGCTGCTGTTGCAGGAGTGGCTGCCGACCGAGTTCGACTGGCGCATCGGCGTGCTCGACGGCAAGCTGCTGTTCGCCAGCCGCTACTACATGGCACGCGGCCATTGGCAGATCTACGACCACAGCGGCGCGCGCACCCGCTCCGGCGGCTTCGCGACAGTCGACCCGAGCGAGGTGCCAGCGGCCGTGATCAAGGCGGCCCTGAAGGCGACCCGCCTGATCGGCGATGGCCTCTATGGCGTCGACTTGAAGCAGCTGGAGGACCGCGTGGTGGTCATCGAGGTCAACGACAATCCGAATCTGGATGCCGGCGTCGAGGATGTGGTGCTGGGACGCGAGCTCTACCGGCGCGTGATGCAGGTATTTCTGGCCCGCATGCAGGCGCGCCGCCAGCCCGTGCTGGGCTGACACGCCCCGAGTCTGCAAGCCTGTAGCAAGCAACGAGAAACCAGAAACCAGAGGCACAGAAACGACAGCGCCCACCCTCCGTGACGGAGGGTGGGCGCTGTCGTGTGTGCGGTGCTGTGCTCTTGGCTATGGCTCAGCCGCGGCTCATTGCTCGCCGAGCTGGGCCTCGATCTCATAGCCGGTGAACTTGCGCAGGTTGATCACGCCGCTGTCGAGAATCAGATACTGACCCTTGAGCCCTTCGAGTACGCCTTCCACCACTGGCGTCTTGTCGAAGTTGAACGAGATGACCTTGCTCGGCGCGGTGCGCACCGGAAACTCGAAGGCCAGCGCCGTGGTGTCCAGCACCCGGATGGCGCCTTCGCCGCAATGCGCCTGCAGCGCTGCCAGGCCTTCTGACATCTGGGCCAGCAAGGCGTCCCGCTCGGCTTCCAGATCCAGCTCGGCCACATCGCCCTTGAGCATCGCCCGCCAGTTGGTGCGGTCGTTCAGCGCCTGCTTGAACAGCACCTCGACCAGCCCCGACTGCAGGCGATTGGACACCTCGACGATGGGCAGCGCCTGGATGGCGCCCTGATCGAACCAGCGCGTCGGCATCTGGGTCTTGCGCGTGATGCCGACCTTGAGGCCGGAGGAGTTGGCCAGATAGACGATATGCGGCTGGAAGCAGTGTTCCTCGCCCCACTGCGGATCACGGCAGGTACCTTCGGCGTAGTGACAGGTCTCCGGCTTCATGATGCAGCCATCGCACTGCGGCAGCTTGCGAAAGCACGGATAGCAATGCCCCTGGGCGAAGCTCTTCTTGGTCTTGCGACCACAATGGCTGCAGTGGATCTGACCAGTGAAACTCAGGCGCACCTTGTGGCCGATATAGGCATTCAGCGGCTGGGTGATCTCGCCCAGGCGCAGGCCATAGCTGGCCGCCAGCGGCTCCCGCGTGACCGACGGCGCCTCGAACGAGGTATCGATCGCAAGCGCTTCACCGACAGGCACGATGGACATCTTGCGGATGTTGCCACTCAGCGTGATAGGCGCCACAGCTTGGGCACTGACGTCCTGAGCCGTGCCAGAGGCCTCATCCGCGCTCAGGGCATCATCCAGCGTCAGTTGACCCACTTGATCTGCTCCGGCTCATCGCTTGCGGCGCTGTCATCATCACGCGGCCCACAGGTGCCGTTGTCGATGAAGCCGACACGCGACTCGACAGGCACGTTGTTGTGCGCTTCGTACTTGATGACGGCTTCCATGCACAGCTCGACCTGCTCCTGGGTCAGCACACGGCCATCCGGCCATTTGCGCAGCTGCATGGACTGCTTGAGGCTCTCGTAGATGGTCGGCGTCATCTGCTCGATCATGCCGTCAAAGGACATGTTGCTCATCACATACTCTCCTGATGCGGGTCCACGACTGCCGAAGGCGGGCCATCGGAGTCACAGGGGATGGCCGCCATTCTAGCATTGTCATTTAGCGCAGTGTCATTTCCAGAGGTGTCATCCCTAGGGCCGAATCGCCAACGCTCAGCCTGCGCTGCGTCTGGGGAGCAGCCAGCCCAGCAGCAGGCCGGTCAGCAGGCCGCCAAGATGGGCCTCGTTGGCAATGGCGCCAAGGCCGATGGCACTCGAGAGCGGCGTCATGCACAGCACCAGATAGATCAGCATGAAGATCATCAGCGAGCGCTGCATCTCATAGCCCAGCGCCGGGCGGCGGCGCGCAGCGATGAAGACATAGCCGATCACGGCGAAGTCGATCCCCGACAACCCGCCGAACAGTACGCTGCCGGTGGCATATTGCGCCAGATTGGCCGCCACGCCGCTCAGCACCACGACCAGCGCGAAGCGCCAACCACCATCGATGGCCTCGATCTGACGCCCGAACACCCACAGCCACAACAGGTTGAACACCAGGTGCAGTACCCCGAAGTGCATCAACGACGGCGACCAGAGCCGCCACCACTCCCCCGCCAGCGTCACGGACAGCGGCTCGGGTGCGATGTGCTGACTGCCGACAAGCTCGAAGGGCACGATGGCCAGCCATTCGAAGACCGCCGCCTGGCCCAGCGCATACTGGAACATCACTGTGATACAGCAGGCCAGACCGACCAGCCAGGTCAGCGGCGTCTGGCGCATCAGGGCGATGAGGGACTGAGAACTGGCGGTACCACGCGTCGCGGCGCCTGCGGAGGCATCCCGCAACGGCTCACCGCGTGACTGGCGCTCGAGCATCGCGATGACGCGCGGCAGTTGCTCGGGGTCAGCCAGCCACAGCTCCTGGCCGCCCTCGTGGCTCTCGGCATCCTCGTCAGACGCAGCCTCTGTCGGGCGAGCCTGGCTCAGGGTGATCTGGTGACCGATCTTCTCGGCCCACAGGGCTTCACGCAGGGGGCGGCTGTCGAAGGATTCGGGCAGCGTCAGAACCTTGAACATATATGCCTCTGAAGATGACACGCGACTGAACAGACTCAGTACACGTTGATAAACAAGGAGAAGTCAGACCAGCCTGCGAAAAGCTACCACAGCGCCGCAGTCGTCTGGGCTTTGTGACAGACATAAAAAAAGCCCGGTGGGGGGCACCGGACTGAGCAAGGATCATTCAAGGGAACACTTACTCAGAGTGCGCAATCGGGCTTTGGTTCACTGACATGTGATTGTAAAAAACAATCATCATCCATCGCCAGCATCACTGACGCTATTGGGACGTGCCAACGACCAAGCCAATGACCAGTGCTATTGACTGGCGCCATTGGCCAATGACGGGTTCGACAGGGTGTCGCGGGACAGCTCTTCCGGCACGGGGCGTCGGGAAGGCTCACGCGGTACCGGCACCCACACGAAGTTGGCGGCATCCAGCGTGGCTTCGCCACTGAAGCGATACGCCACCAGGCGCCCGAATTTGACCGCGCTGTAATCCAGGCAGGCGATGTTGGGGGCCGGCAGCGCCGGCAAGCCCTCGCACCAGTAGTGTCCGAGGAACAGCGGCGGCTGCTCCGGCCCGTAGTAAGGCAGATTGGCCAGCTCCTGCTCACTCAACCAGCGTGATTCCAGTTCGCCGGGCAGGTTGTCGGGCTGGAAGACGACATCGCCGTAGGTGCGGGGCTCACGTGCCCAGAAATGCGTGCGGAAGCTTCGGCGCGTGAAGCCATCGCCGGAGTGGATCTCGACTCCTTCCGGCAAGCGCAGATTCGCGCCGCGCGTCATGCGGTCCAGCACACGATAGGCGAAGCTGTCGTGCTCGATGGACTCGTGCAGGAAGTCTTCATCGATGCAGCCATCGGGGTAGCGCTCCAGGAAGGTACGCACCAGCGGCTCGTCCCAGCAGGCGTGCACCACGCGCAGCCCACTCTGGCCATGGGCCAGCGGCGGCAGCTCCAGACACAGCGGCATGCGCATGAACCAGCGCAGCGCCTCGTCCCACTCATCGGGATGATGCTGATATTGGTCAAGCGTCTCGCGGATGATGCGATTGTGACGTGAGGTATGCGAGCGCAGGAAATCACGATGCTCCCCGCCTGCACGCGGGCGTGCGCGCCGACAATACGCCAGGGCGTTGTATTCGTGATTGCCCATCACGATCAGCGCTTCGCCGGCATTGACCATGCTGCTGGCCAGCTGCACCGCCAGGCGGATGCGCGGACCACGATCGATGATATCACCGAGAAAGATGACCTTGCGGGTCGGGTGGCGATAGACGCCATCGACGATGTGATAGCCGAGCGTCTCCAGCAACGTCGCCAGAGTGGCGCCGCAGCCGTGTATATCGCCGATGAGATCATAGCCATCCTGTGGCGGCACGAATGCTTGCATGGTGTCAGCCTTGAGGTCATTCGCCGAGGCGATTGCTCCAACCGAGCTTGGTGCGACAGATCTCGAAATAGTTGTGCTCCAGCGGATGAATCAGCGTCAGACGCTCATTCTTGCGCCGAATCTTGAGCACATCCCCGGGCTTGGCCACCACCTGGGTCTGGCCATCGCAGCTGATATGCGGATAGGTCGAGTTGCTGGCACTGATATGCAGGATGATCTCGCTGGCCGCATCGATCACGATCGGACGACTGGAAAGGGTATGCGGGAACATCGGCACCAAGGTGATCGCCTCGAGGCGCGGGTGCACGATGGGGCCGCCGCCGGACAGCGCATAGGCGGTCGAGCCGGTCGGCGTGGCGACGATCAAGCCATCCGAGCGCTGGGAATAGACGAACTGGCCATCGATGAACAGCTCGAATTCGATCATGCGCGCCGCCTTGCCGGGGTGCAGCACCACGTCATTGAGGCCATCGGCCGCCCCGATGCGCTCGCCGTCACGATAGACCTCGGCCTCGAGCAGGAAGCGTTGCTCGCTGAGATAGTCGCCGCCCAGCACCTCGGCCACCTTCTCCTCGAGCTCATCGGGGCGAATGTCGGTCAGAAAGCCGAGTCGCCCACGATTGACCCCGAGCACTGGGGTACCGCTGCGGCACAGCGCACGTGCCGCCCCCAGCAGGCTGCCGTCACCGCCGACCACGATCACCAGATCACACTGCTCGCCCATCTGACGGCGGCTGGCCACCTGCAGACCGTGGTCCAGCAGCAGCGTGGCAGTGCGTTCCTCGATCACCATGGCCAGGCCACGGGAATCCAGAAAGCGAATCAAGCGCTTGAGCGTATCCACCACCTGGGCACTGCCCAGTCGGCCAATCACGCCGATCGTATTGAATTGCTGCTTCATCACGCCTCCCAGGCTGTCATGCCGGCCATTATGCGGACTCACCGCGCGAGCAGCAATGCAGCCGCGCCGCGCTTTTCCCATCAGATGTGAGGTGACCGGCTGACGCCACGCCCAGACACATTTGAAAACCGGCCGCGAACATCCAAGGTGGGAAGCGGGACGTTACCTGACTATCCCCCCGCAATTGACGCACCGCCATCCCGAGTGTCACGGGCATTGATTCTTTCCCGAACAAAGGCCTCTATCATGCAACTTGCCATTCCCCGGCGGTGCACATACCGTCAGCTGAACAATGGACCCCCTGCCAAAGGAGCCGGCCACCCCATGCCAGCACAGAAGCCGTCAGTCAGTCCGCCAGACGCGGAAAGCTTTGACCACGCCAGTGCGATAGAAGCCTGTGCACGCGGAGACGAGGCCGCGTTCCGCAGCCTCTATGATCTCGAATCGGGCCGCATGCTGGCGCTCGCCATGCGCCTGCTGAACAGCCGCGACCAGGCCGAAGATGCCGTCCATGACGCCTTCATCAAGCTGTGGTCCAACGCGGGCCAGTATCGCCGTGAACTCGGCAATGGTCGCGCCTGGCTGTTTACCATCCTGCGCTATCGCGCTCTGGACCAACTGCGTGCCCAGGGGCGGACGCCACGCGGCGACAGCGATGCGCTCGACACCCTGGCCGATCTGCTCGCCAACCCGGAAACCGCGGCCGATGACAGCCAGACGGCCCATCAGTTGAGCGACTGCCTGGGTGAGCTGGAAGTGCCACGACGCGAGCCCATTCTGCTGGCCTTCTTCAAGGGACTGACACACGAACAGATCGCCGAGAAGCTGAGCGCACCGCTTGGCACCATCAAGGGACGCATCCGCGCCGGTCTCAAGCTACTGCAGGAGTGCCTGTCACGATGAATAGCCCCCTGATTCCCGAATCCCCCGAAGAACAGAACCTGCTGCTGGGTGAGCATGCCCTCGGGCTGCTGGACCCTGAACGCGAGGCCGAAGTGCGCGCCTGGATCGAGCGCGATGACATTGCCGCACGCATGGCCCTGCGCTGGCAGCAACATTGGCTGAGCGTGAGTGACCGCCTGCCGCCGGAGCCCCCTTCGGACTCATTATGGAAGCGCATCGACGCCAGCCTGGTGCGCTTCAAGCAGTCCTCCGCCGCCCATGATACCGCCGCTCGACATGACGCAGAGCATACAAGCGCCTCGACCAAGGCGCCCTGGCTGCTGCGCTGGCTCGGCGGTGGCCTCGGGCTGGGTCTGGGGGCAGGCCTCGCCCTGGCGCTGGTCATGCAGATGGGGCCCTTCTCGCCCAGCGCGTCGCTGGAAGGCACCTCGCCGGAAGTGGCTACCCAGACACCTGACGGCGATGCACAACGCATGGTCGCTATTCTGCAGACACTGGAAGATCCGGGTACGCCGACCTGGGTCGCCAATGTCACGCCCAGCGGTGGCCTGCAGCTGACACCGAAGGTCTCCATCGAGCGTCCGACGGATCGCGCCATCGAACTCTGGACCCTGACCGACCCGCAAGAAGGGCCGCGCTCACTGGGGCTGGTCGACCCGATTGCCGGTATAGAACTCAGCGCCGAGCAGATCGGCAGCATGAGTCCGGGCCAGCTGCTTGAGATGACACTGGAGCCAGAAGGCGGTTCGCCGACCGGCAAACCGACAGGCAAGATTCTCGCCATCGGTCGCCTGGTGGACCTCAATCAGCGTGATAGCTGATAGTCCTCATGACAGCCCTCGGGCATGACGACTGCCGTTAGTGGCGCTTTCTGACGCTGTAATTTCACAGCGAGTCTCACGGGAAAGCGCCCTATCGCTTTGTTCAAGACCTGCTCAAGGCCTGCTCAAAAGAGGGAGCCCGCCCTCTAGCGTCAATCAAACGCCACACATGAAAAAGCCCCGCGATTGCGGGGCCTTTTCATGTGTGGCAGCGTCAGCTAGCTAGCTGGCAACAAAGCCAGTGCTCAGCTTTCAGTGCGCTCGAGCCAGGATTCGACGGTTTCCGCACCGTGCTCTTCCTTCCACTCTTTCAGCTGCTTGTGGTTACCACCACGCGTCTCGATGACTTCACCGGTGTGCGGGTTCTTGTAGACCTTCAGCTTGCGCTTGCGACGCACACCACCGGTCTTGCTTTCCGGTGCGGCAGCAGCCGGCGCCTGGGACGCTTTCGGGTCCAGCAGGGTGATGACGTCACGGGTGGACTTGCCGTACTCGCCCATCAGCGCGTCCAGCTTGTCCTTGAATTCGAGTTCGTTCTTCAGACGGTCATCATTGCGCAGGCTTTCCAGCTGCTCTTGAAGTTTCTTGAGCTCTTGCTCTTTCTGCATGAAATCAGTCAACAGGGACATGAGTATCTCCAGGATGTCGGGACAGACAGTTGAGTCACGAAAACACGATGTTGAAAGAGGTTCGGTGGATATTCATCTGCCGTACATGTTTAACAGCGCGTTTTCGTAAAGACTTGTGCAGGACACTCGGGACAGTTAAGCGCCCACACCGGATCAAGGGCGATTATAGACCGAGTCAACTGCAAGGTGAAGTCTTAAATAACATGTTCCCAAAGTATGCAATCTTTCCGATCAATGCAATAGCCAACAAAAAAACAGTACTCACCGCCCAAGCACTTCATTATCTCCTGTCACAACTGAAGACAGGTCTGCCAAAAGGGTCACTGCAACAACACGAAGAACTCTTTGCCACGACCTGATATCGGGCTTGAGGGCCCGCCATGACTAGGCCTCCAATATTCACGGGATATGCACAATTCATGACGACAACCCACAAGGAAGTATTATGCAACCACTTTTCCCTTCGGCGTGACAGCGTCACAGTACAGACTTTTGATGAAGGGCAATCATTGCCTGCGCACCTCGAAAAGCATGCACCTGAACGAACAACAGCAGTCCATACTAAAGCAGGTGACGAACTAATAGTGGTGCGAAATGCAACACTTTCTCCAGAAAGCGTCACTTCAAAAAAACCGTCAACCTGATAGAATGGTCAAAGTTGACAAAGATTGAGCCATCATCACACCACACCACTATCCCGCCACTCGCAGAGATACTCCATGCCATTCTCCCAGATGCCGACCCGCGATACGGACTCACTTTCTCTCTGGCACCCGTATACCCAGATGCAGGACATGCCAGCGCCACTGGAGGTGGCCGGCGGCACGGGAGCCCGCATGACACTGGCGGGAGGTGAGACACTGCTGGATGCGACATGTTCCTGGTGGTGCATGATCCATGGCTACGGACACCCGCGTCTCGTCGCGGCCATCCAGCAGCAAGCGGCAGAACTCTGCCATGTGATGCTGGGGGGCATTCGCCATCGACCGGCCAAGGAGCTTGCCGATGCGCTGGTGCGTGTCACCCCTGAGGGCCTGAATCATGTCTTCTTCTCCGATAGCGGCTCGGTGGGCATGGAAGTCGCCATGAAGATGGCAGTGCAATATCAGCAACAGCGCAAAGACCGCAATGACACGCGGGGGCGGACGCGCATGCTGTCATTGATGAAGGCCTATCACGGCGATACGGCGGGCTGCATGGCAGTGTGTGACCCCGAGGAAGGCATGCATTCCTTGTTCGCCGATTTCCTGCCCAGACATCATTTCGCACCGGCGCCGACTGCCGGTTTCAGTGCCAGTCGTGAAGAGGTAGCAGACGATATCAGCGCATTGCGCGCCTGCCTGGAAACACACCAGCATGAGATAGCGGCATTGTTGATGGAGCCACTGTTACAGGCGGCAGGTGGCCTCAACATGTACTCGCCCTACTATCTCGAGGCGGCACGCGAGTTATGTGATGAGTTCGGAATCGTATTGATCTTCGATGAAGTCGCGACCGGCTTCGGTCGGACCGGCAAGATGTTTGCCTGTGAACACGCCAATGTCTCTCCTGACATCATGGTGCTCTCCAAGGGACTGACGGGGGGATATCTGGGACATGCCGCCACCCTGGCCCAGAGTCATATCTTCCATGCATTTGATGGTGAGGATGCCAATAGCGCCTTCATGCACGGCCCGACCTTCATGGGCAATCCGCTGGCCTGTCGGGTAGCACTGGAAAGTCTCGCGGTATTCGAGGAAGAGAATTATCTGGGCAAGATTGACGAGCTCAATCAAGTGTTGCGCGACACCCTGCTGAATTTCTCCCATCCCGCCATTCGCGATATACGCGTATTGGGTGCCACGGCGGTGATAGAAGTGCACGATGCCAGCAGTCTGGCAGGCGCTCAGGCCCATGCCCGTGAACTGGGCGTCTGGTTACGTCCCTTCGGGCGCTGGCTCTATACCATGCCGGCCTATATCACCTCGCCGCAGGACTTGCGCCAGATCACCCATGCGATGACCAGCTACTTCGAGGCCCTGGAGCACTGATACACTGATACACAACATGACTGCTCCTGGCGATGTTCATCAAAGACGATGTTCATCAAAGGCCATTGCTATCAGCGACAAGCGCCATCAGGGGCAGTCACCCTCGAGACCCACCAGTCTCGAGAGCCATCACCATCAGAGGCATTCACCCCCACAGACGGGCTTCGAGTGCCTGATAATCCTCTGGCGAGAGCTGCCCCCCCTTGACCAGTTTCCTGAGGAAGTGACGATAGCGACGCGCGACCTTGCGCCGTGCCAGCCAGGCGACGCTGGTCGCCAGCGGAATGAAGTCAGGATTCGAGACACCGTCGATCAGCCACAACCTGGGCGGCTGGTCGTCGCTGAACTGGACCACGATATTGCGATCATTGAGATCAGACGGAATCAACCAGCGTTTCTCGAGATAACGATAGAGATTGGCCAGCTCGCTCACCAGCACCTCGGCGCTCAGGCGCTCGGGGGTCTCGAGATGCACCTCGCGCAGTCGGCGTGACGTGGAGCCGTCACTGTCGAGAATCAGATCGAAGACCAGCCCGAGTCCCTCGGCGGTGGCGATACTGCCGTGGTAGGCAGGCACATAGGACCAGTCGCGCATGCCACGTCTGACCAGGCCCTCGAAATAGCGTTGCTCGCGTTCATTCTGGCGGCTGCCCTTGTCAGGGTAACGCGGGACCTTGATGCAGCGATGGGGGTCGTTCGGGTCCTGATAGACACGCCGATCATTTCCCATGCCGATGACGCGGGCATTTTCCAGCTCCAGCATGCGCACTCCTGTTGAATAACGCCTGCGACTGCAGCCGCCGGGCAGCGTGGCATTCTACAAAAAGCCGTCATGGCACGCCAACTTGTGCCATTTGGCAGCGCCCACGTTCATCGGCCATTCAGCTTGCGTTGCCCTTCTGGTAAGATTATGCGCCGTTTTTGACGGCATTCAGGAGGAAGCCGCAGGAACACTGCGACAGCAAGGCATTCGTCACGAATGTACACGTCATGCGAGGCATTGCCCCGGGATCGGGTGGCCACGCACCCACAGTTCGCCCGCTCTGTCCGCAACACTCCCAAAGCTGGCACAACCCCACATAGAGGTACTCGCATGAATGCGGTAATTCTGGCCGTCCTGGTCATGGTCGGCCTGTCGTTGGCTCGCGTCTCGGTCGTCTTCGCGCTGGTCGCCGGCGCCCTGGTCGGCGGTCTGTTCAGCGGGCTGTCCCTGACCGACACGCTCGGCGCCTTCAATGACGGTGTCGGCGGCGGCGCCAAGGTCGCGCTGGCCTACGCCACTCTCGGTGCCTTCGCCGTCGCCCTGTCTCGCTCCGGCCTGCCGGACCTGCTCGCCGCACGCCTGATCGGCCTGCTCAATGGCGAAAGCACGCCGCGCCGCCAGACGGCCATCAAGTACGGCCTGCTGGGCAGCGTGACTCTGGTCGCGATTTCCTCCCAGAACCTGATTCCGGTTCACATCGCCTTCATCCCGATCCTGATTCCGCCGCTGCTGGTCGCCATGAACCGCCTGCGTCTGGATCGTCGTGCCGTGGCCTGTGCACTGACCTTCGGCCTGACCGCGCCCTACATGCTGCTGCCGGTCGGTTTCGGCTCCATCTTCCTCAACGACATCCTGCTGGCCAACATCAATGATGCCGGCCAGTCGCTCGGTCTCGACGTGACCCGTGGCATGGTGCCGATGGCGATGGCGATTCCCGTCGGCGGCATGTTCCTTGGCCTGCTGACGGCGCTGTTCGTCTCCTACCGCAAGCCGCGTGACTACGCGACCCGCGAGATCAAGTCCAGCAACGTACCGCACCACACGCCCATGCACACGCCATCCAAGAGCGGTCTGGTCATGGCAGGCATCGCCATCATCGCCGCCCTCGGCATTCAGTTGTATTCCGGCTCGATGATTCTCGGCGGCCTGGTCGGCTTCGCCATCCTCTCGCTGGGTGGCCTGTTCAAGTGGAACGAAGCGGATGACCTCTTCACCTCCGGCATGCGCATGATGGCGCTGATCGGCTTCATCATGATCTCGGCGGCAGGTTTCGCTTCCGTGATGAAGGCCACCGGCGACATCCAGACCCTGGTCGACGCCTCCTTCCACATCATCGGTGACAACAAGCCGCTGGCCGCGCTGGTCATGCTGATGGTCGGTCTGTTCATCACTCTCGGCATCGGCTCCAGTTTCTCGACCATTCCGATCATTGCCGCCATCTACGTGCCGCTGGCGCTGCAATTCGGCTTCTCGCCGCTGGCCACCGTCGCGCTGATCGGCACCGCCGCCGCGCTGGGAGATGCCGGCTCACCGGCTTCTGACTCGACCCTCGGCCCGACGGCCGGCCTGAATGTCGATCAGCAGCACGACCACATCTGGGACAGCGTGGTGCCGACCTTCCTCCACTACAACATCCCGCTGATCGTGTTCGGCTGGGTGGCCGCGATGACGCTGTAATCCGCTGAGCGCCAGTCTCGCGCCCAAGCAAGATGCCAGCCATGCCAACGCCCGACAGTGGGGACTCTCCTCACTGTCGGGCGTTATCGTTGGTGAGCCTGCTCAAGCGCAATGAGTGAGCACAAGCACTGGACAGCCATCCAGTCTTTTAGCATGATGCGCGCATGCGCAAGATCCTCCACGCCGACTGTGATTGCTTCTATGCCGCCGTCGAGATGCTCCGCCATCCCGAGTGGCGCGAGGTGCCCATCGCCATCGGTGGCCGCACCGAGCAACGCGGCGTCATCGCCACCTGCAACTATCCCGCGCGCGCCTTCGGCGTACGCTCGGCGATGTCGACCGCCCGAGCGCTGCGCCTTTGCCCACAGCTGATTCTGGTACCCCCGGATTTCGAGCGCTACCGCGCCGTTTCCGCCGAGATCCAGGCACTCTTCCATGAACTGACGCCCCTGGTGGAGCCCCTCTCGCTGGATGAGGCCTATCTGGATGTCAGCGCCGTGACTGACTTTCAGGGCAGCGCCACCTGGATGGCGCGCTGGCTGAAGGAAGAGGCGCTCAGGCGCACCGGCATCACCCTCTCCCTTGGCGTGGCCGCCAACAAGTTTCTGGCCAAGATCGCCAGTGACTGGGAAAAGCCCGACGGCCTGACGGTGATCACGCCCGAGACCAGCGACGCCTTCATCCGCCAGCTGCCCGTCGGCAAGCTGCACGGGGTCGGCCCGGCGACGCTGGCGCGTCTGACACGCCTGGGCATCACCACCTGCGAAGACATGCGCGGCACACCGTTGACAACACTGGCCGAGCACTTCGGCAAGTTCGGCACACGCCTGCACGAACTGGCGCACGGCATCGATGAGCGACCGGTGCGTGTCGAACGCGAACGCAAGTCGATCAGTGTCGAGCACACCTTCGATCACGACCTGCCTGACCTGCCAGCCTGCCTGGAGCGCCTGCCCGCCCTGCTCGAACGCCTGACCAGCCGTCACGCCCGTCATGACCAGCCGGTGCTGGCCAAGCAGTTCGTCAAGATCCGCTTCAGCAACTTCGAGAGCACCACGCTGGAAAGCCTGCTCCCCGCCTCGACCACCACGCTGCCGAGCGCCAACAGCTTCGCCCTGCTGATGGAGCAAGCCTGGCAACGCGGCCACCGCCCTGTCCGCCTGCTGGGCGTCGGCGTACGCCTCAAGGCCCGCGAGGACGCCCAGCAGCTGGGGTTGTTCTAGCTCGACGCCAACCTGATCCCGCAACCAAAAAAGCCGGCACCTGAGACAGGTACCGGCTTCATCGTCACGACCTCAGGTCGATGACAGACTCATGCGTTGAGCAAGCGAGGCTCAGGCGAAGACGATGGTCTTGTTGCCGTGGATCAGCACACGATCCTGCAGGTGCCAGCGCAGGCCGCGGGCCAGCACCTTCTGCTCGACATCACGGCCGATGCGCACCAGTTCCTCGGCGGTATGGCAGTGTGTGACGCGATGGATGTCCTGCTCGATGATCGGGCCGGCATCCAGCTCTTCGGTCACGTAATGACAGGTCGCCCCGATCAGCTTGACCCCGCGCCCGAAGGCCTGGTGATACGGCTTGGCACCCACGAAGGAAGGCAGGAAGCTGTGGTGGATGTTGATCAGGCGACCGGCATAGCGTTCACACAGGCTCGGCGGAATGATCTGCATGTAGCGCGCCAGCACGATGCAATCGGCCCCGGATTCTTCCACCAGACGCTCGACTTCGGCAAAGGCCGGAGCCTTGTCATTCTTGTCGACCGGCACGTGATGGAACGGAATGCCGTGCCATTCCACCAGCGAGCGCATGTCATCGTGATTGGAAATGACGCAGGGAATCTCGCAATCCAGATCACCGGACTGCCAGCGATGCAGCAGGTCCACCAGACAATGGGAGTCCTTGGAAACCATCAGCACGACACGCTTCTTGGCAGCGGTGTCATGCACGCGCCACTGCATGCCGAACTCTTCACCGATCGGTGCGAAGCGCTTGCCGAGCTCATCGGCGCTCAGGCCGATGGTTTCGGGGTTGATCTCATAGCGCATGAAGAAACGGCCGGCGCCAAGATCAGAATGCTGATTGGCTTCGGTGATCCACCCGCCCTGCTCGGCGATGAAAGTGGAAACTCGGGCAACAATTCCGACCTGATCAGGGCAGGACACCACCAGGCGATAGGCGTGAGACATCGTAAGTTCAACCATTGTGATAGCGGGAATGATGTTCAGCCGGCGAAACGCCGGCCTGCGCGAGGAATCATGACACCGCCCGTAAGCAGCCCCTCGGCAAAGGTGGGCTATTGTAGCTGATCACGCGGCCTGAAACAGTGCTGCGCCCCGATTCTGTCCATATGGTCAATACGACATTGCGATCAGCGACATCACGCCGGCCCACCTCAAGGCGTCACGTTGACGGCCGAGGCGCTATCGAATCGAATCGATCGGACAACAGCGCCATTTGTGGCGCTTCGCGGGATTCCCGTATAGTTGAGCCACATTTTATAGATGGCATGACATCCATGTTGAAACCCCGCGTTCAAGTCCGTCAGAGACAACGTCCGCCGCTGCACCTGCTACCACTGGGTGGCTGCGGCGAGATCGGCATGAATCTGACGCTGTATGGTTATCAGGATCACTGGATCGCCGTGGATTGCGGCATGATGATTCGTCAGGATCTGCCGGAAGGTCCGTTGCAGGTACCGGATATCGAGTCCCTGGCAAGCCTGGGCATCAGCCCGCAGATGCTGGTGATCACCCATGGCCACGAAGACCACATCGGCGCAGTCGCCTGGCTGTGGCCGAAGTGGCGCTGCCCGATCATCGCCACGCCCTTGGCGGCTGGCCTGCTGCGCGCCAAGTTTGCCGAGCGCGAGCTGGAAACCTCCAGCCTGCAGATCATCGAGGTGGATGAAGGCTTCGAATCCGGCCCCTTCGCGCTGCGACTGTTGCCGCTGACCCACTCGATTCCGGAAAGCTGCTCATTGCTGATCGTCACGCCGGAATATCGCGTGATGCACACCGGCGACTGGAAGCTGGACCCGGAGCCCTTGATCGGCAAGCCTACCGATCCGGCGCGTTATCAGGCACTGGCGCCGGTCGATCTGGTCGTCGGCGACTCCACCAATGCGCCGCTGGCAGGCCATTCGCGTAGTGAAGGCGAGGTTGCGCGCGCACTGGAGAAGACGCTGGCCGGCTGTCGCGGTCGCGTCGTCGTGACCTGCTTTGCCAGCAATCTGGCCCGCATACTGGCACTGGGGCGCGCCGCCGCACGCAATGGCCGCCGCATCACGCTGCTGGGTCGCTCGATGGAGCGCATGGTGCGCGTCGCCCGCGGTCTCGGCTATCTGGAGGACTTCCCGCCACTGGTACCGGTGAAGGACCTGGGCTATCTGCCCCCGGAAGAGGTCATGGTGATCGCCACCGGCAGTCAGGGCGAGCCGCGCGCCGCACTGTCACGCCTGGCCAATTCCCGGCATCCGGACTTCGAGCTGGCTGCCGGCGACACCGTGATCTTCTCTTCCAAGGCGATTCCCGGCAATGAGCTGGCCATCGGCAAGCTGCACAATGCCCTGACACGACTCGGCGTCAGCATCATGGAAGAGAAGCAGTTCCCGGAGCTGCACGCCTCCGGCCACCCGGCACAGGAAGAATTGCGCACCTTCTATGGTTGGCTCAAGCCGGTACGTCTGCTGCCGGTGCATGGCGAATATCGCCACCAGCTCGCTCACACCCAGGTGGCACAGTCCCTGGGCATCGAGGCACCGCTGATTCCCGTCAATGGTGACGTGATTCGCCTCGATGCTCAGGGGCTGTCGGTGGAGAAACGACTGACACTGCACGAACGCATCATCGAGCATGACAAGGTGCGTCCGCTGGACTCCATGGACCGCCGTGCCCGCGCGCGTCTCGGCCGGCATGGCAGCGTCTCGCTCGCGTTGCCCGTCACGCTGCAGGAAGCCGGCTGGGTTCGCATCGGCCGCTTGATGCTGGATATCAGCGGCACCTCAAGCCTGGATGAAGACAGCTTCGCCGAGTGGCTGGATGACACCCTGGCAGGCCTGGATGCCAGCAATGAACGTGAACTCAAGCAGCAACTCGATGGACGCATCAATCGCTGGCTGCGCAACCACCTGCGCCATGAGCCGGTGCTCTTCCTGCATATCATGGCCATGAATCAGCAGTGAGTATCGCGCCATCATTGAAGTGATGGCCGCTTCGAGCTCACTGCCCTGCGCAAAGCGAGACATGAAAAAGCCCGCCCGGGAAATACCGGGCGGGCTTTTCTGCTGCTGGGAGGCGCTCAGGGGCTGGTGATGGAGAGATTGCCGACTGGCAATCTCGTTCTCAAGCGCTTCAGCCACCTCCATGACGTCAGACCGAAGGGCTCAAACGGACTTGTTCTTCGGCGGACGGCCACGACGCTTGGGCTGATCACTGACCAGGTCATCCACGGAAAGGCCAGCTTCGATCATCGCATCACGAATCTCGGCAAGCTTGCGCTCCTTGGCGATTTCTTCCTCGCGGCGCTGCTCGTCTTCTTCGGCTTTCTGCTCGATCACCTCATTGATGACCTCGGAGAGCTTGTGCAGTTGTTCCATGGACAGCTGACGCGCTGCTGCACGAGCAACATTCTTGTTGCGGGCGATCTTTTCGAGAGAATCGGCTGTCATTTCGCTACCTCCACCATATGCACTGAGCTGGAATCCCTGCGAGTCATCGCATTGGATGTGATAATGCAGCAAAGTATAAGCGCTAAATATGAACTAACAAGCCTTGTCAAAAGCAAGGCAGTGTTTCCATAGGATAGACCAACAAAAACCCCGCTTGATAGCGGGTTTTTTGTGAGCGCCTGTGAGTTATCCGGGAAGGCTCGATCAACATGAGCGCCACGACTGATGACGAAAAAGGGACTCAGCCTCCCGTCATGTTCATGAAGCGAACGATCTGGACATCACCGTCCGTCGTGAAGTGATGACGCTCGGGCTTGAGATGCATGGCATCGATGATCGCGGCCTTGAGCGGCTCGATATCCCCCGGGTGGCGACGCATGATGTCCCGCAGGTCAAGCGAGTGCTCATTGCCAAGACACAGCAACAGACGCCCCTCTACCGTGACGCGAACGCGGTTGCAGGTCGAGCAGAAGTTATGACTGTGTGGTGAGATGAATCCCACCCGTGATTCGCTGTCCGCCATGCGGAAATAGCGTGCCGGCCCCAGGCTGTCTTCAAGTGTGGGAATCAGCGGATAACGCGTCTCGATGCGCGCCTGGACATCATCACTGGAGCAGAAGGTCTCGTCACGACCGTGATCCGAGACCTGGCCCAGCGGCATCTCCTCGATGAAGCTGATGTCCAACCCTTCCTGACGCGCGAATTCGACCAGCGATACCACTTCGTGATCATTGCGACCTTTCAGCACCACCGCATTGAGCTTGATGCGGAAACCTTCCTCGCGCGCAGCACGGATTCCGGCGATCACCTTGTTCAGGTCGCCGGTACGCGTCAGCGCCTTGAAGCGCTCCGGGTCCAGAGAATCAAGGCTGATATTCAGCCGTGACATGCCGGCGGCCTTCAACTGCGCGGCGTGCCTGGCAAGGCCCGCGCCGTTGGTGGTCATCGAGAAGTCCTTGAGGCCCTCGAGCGCGCCGATTTCATCGACCAGCTTGCCGATATCACGCCGCACCAGCGGCTCCCCTCCGGTCAGGCGAATCTTCTCGACCCCCAATTCCACGAAGGCGCGCGCCAGCAACGCGATCTCTTCGAGGCTCAACACCTCATCGCGCGGCAGAAAGGTCATCTCTTCGCTCATGCAATAGACGCAGCGAAAGTCACAGCGGTCCGTCACTGACAGGCGAACATAGCGGATGCGACGACCGAAGTCATCGACCAGGGTTTCCATCATGACTCTCCCGAAAACTTGGATGTTGCCAGCGCTGATTGTCGCTCTTCGCGGCTGGCCTCGGCCAATGAGTCATCAGCCTTGTGTTGCTCGGCAAAGGGGGTTGCCGCTCCACCCTCTGCCGTCACCGCGGACTCGGGATGCCAGCGCTCGAGTGCCTCGCGATCACTCGAGCGTTCTCGCACCCAATAATCTCCTGTGGCGGTGTGCTCCTTTTTCCAGAAAGGCGCTCGCGACTTGAGGTGGTCCATCAGGAAGTCACAGCCCGCAAAGGCAGCCTGACGATGTGCACTGGCGACCAGCACCAGCACGATATTGTCGCCGGGCTCGAGCCGTCCGACACGATGAATGATACGCACCCCGGTGAGCGGGAAGCGCTCACGCGCCTCTGTGATCAAGCGCTCGAGGCTGCGCTCCGTCATACCGGGATAGTGTTCCAGCGTCAGCGCGACGACATCCGGACGCTGATTGAAATCACGCACCAGCCCCGTGAAGGACACCACGGCACCGATGTTGCCGCGCCCACGCGTCAGGGCATCCTGCTCGACACGCAGATCAAAATCGCAGGCCTGAATACTGACCGAAAAGGCCTGCGTGGCTTCGTTTGCGACCTGGGTCATGTCACCCCCCCGTCACCGGTGGGAAGAAGGCGACTTCATCACCGGCATTCAGTGCATGGTCATCGCGCACCATGTCCTGATTGACGGCGCATAGCACGCGGGTGTCATTGAGCGCTTCAAGCTGCGGGTCACGCAGCGCCAGGGTGCGCTTGAGGCCCCCGACCGTCGCCTCCGACAGGGTCGTCAGGTTCAGCGCCAGGCTATCGAGATCCAGCCGCTCCCGCAGTTCCGCCAGGAAGAGAACCCGCACGGTGGCATCATCGCGTGACGCCGAAGCGGCCTGTCCCGCTGTCACTCTCACTTCGTTGGGCTCAGCTGCCGCAGCACGGCTTGGCTCGTCCCGGCTTGATTCAGCACGGCTTGGCTCAGCGGGCGTCTGCTCGAAAGCGGCAGCCTCCTCCGGACGCTGCCAGTCTCCACTCTTGCCGCCGGTCTTGGTCTCGAGCTGGATATCGCCGATCACGATACCCTTGTCGACCGCCTTGCACATGTCATAGAGCGTCAAGGCCGCCACCGAGGCCGCCGTCAGCGCCTCCATCTCGACACCGGTACGTCCATTGAGGCGGCACAGCACCTGAATTTCCACGCAGCTGTTGGTGCTGTCCAGTGTGAAGTCGACCGTCACCTTGGAGAGCATCAGGGTATGGCAGAGCGGAATCAGCTCATGAGTGCGCTTGGCCGCCTGGATACCGGCAATACGCGCCGTCGCCAGCACATCGCCTTTGGGCAAGCCACCTTCGGCGAGCAGGGCAAGCGTGGCAGGCAGCATGCTGACGCGTGCGCTGGCTCGCGCCTCGCGGCGGGTTTCCTGCTTGTCCGCAACATCCACCATATGGGCTTCGCCGCGTGCGTTGAGATGAGTAAGGCTCATGAGCTGTCTCGTATCCGTATCGGGTGCGCCTGACTGGCGGCAATCTCAGAAATACCAAAGCCTGAAGAAGCAGGCAGGCAAGCCCTGATGAGCAGGACCGACCAAAAAATTAGCAGACTATCTTTTCATGAATCAGCTGGCATGACCACTGCATGGGCATCGTCTAGACGATGCCGCGACTGCCCAGCCACTGCACCATGACCGGCTCGCCGGCGTGGAGCGTGGCGCAGCCGGCGGGGATCTCGATCAGGCATTCGGCCAGCAACATCGAGGTCAGAATACCCGAGCCCTGCCGACCTGTGGTCATCACCACCTGACGCCCCTGGTCATCCAGCACGATCTGGCCGCGATGATAGTCGACACGCTCGGCACGTGAGCGCAGCGTCTCGCCGGCGATCAGCTGCAGGCGCGGGGCTTGCCACTGCGCCAGTGTCGTCGCCGAGGCATTCGCCTCACCCTTCGCCAACCGTTGCTGGCCCGACAACAGGCGTAGCGCGGGCAGCACGAACTGCAGGAAGGTGACCATGGTCGCCACCGGATTGCCCGGCAAGCCGAAGAACGGCACCTGGCCAGATGACGACTCGGCGCCGGCGGGAGTGGCACGCAACATGCCGAACGCCAGCGGACGCCCGGGTCGCATGGCGATGCGCCACAACGCGAGCTCACCACAGGCAGCGAGAGCACTGCGCACATGATCGGCCTCGCCCACCGACACGCCGCCGGAGGTGATGACCATGTCGGCACGCTTCGCGGCATCACGCAGGGCAGCACTCACGCTCGCCTCGTCATCGCCCAGAATGCCGAGATCCAGCACTTCGATGCCCTGGTCATGTAGCAGCGCCACGAGGCTGAAGCGATTGGCGTCATAGATGCCGCCTGCCGGCAGCGTCTCGCCGGGAGCCGTGACCTCGTCACCGGTGGAGAAGATCGCCACCGTCAGCGGCCGATAGACGGAGACCTCGGCGAGCCCGAGCGACGCCAGCACGCCCACGGCGGCAGGCGTCAGCCACTGGCCCGGCGTCATCACCCGGTCGCCGCGCGCGATGTCCTCACCGGCCTGACGTACATTCTGGCCACGGCGAATGCTGGCCACGCCTTCGATCACCACCTGCTCGCCGGCTTCGCCCTGTGTGGAGCGATACTCGAGCTGCTCCTGCATGACGACGGTGTCGGCGCCTGCAGGCAAGGCCGCGCCGGTCGTGATGCGCATGGCCTCCCCCGCGGCGAGCGCTCGACCCGTCCAGGGATGGCCCGCCAGCGAGCTGCCGATCACGCTCAGCTCGCAGTGATCGCTCAATTCGCCGCGATCGCTCAGTGGCTCGCCGCTCTCCGCGTCTGGCAATGAAGCCCGTGCCAGCGCGATGCCGTCCATCGCTGCGTTGGTCTGCGCCGGAACATCCAGCGGCGAGATGACCGTCTCGGCGAGCACACGTCCGGGTGCCTGCGCCAGAGCGACACGCTCGCTGCGCGGCGTGCGCCTCACGCCCGCCAGGCTCTCCCCCAGCACGCTCAAGGCTTCATCGACACTCAGCATGCGCTCACCGAAACGCGGATCGAAACACGACAGGCTCATGCGCCCACCTCGCCACGCGGCTTGCCGCCTTCCAGACGCCAGTGCACCGGCCAGGCAGCGATCCAGGCAGCCAGCGCCTGAGGATCGTCAAGGTCCAGCCGCTTGAGGTCCTGCGGCACATCATCACGAGGCGGCAGCTGCGCCGCCGGTGTCGCCAGCGCATGGATCCAGGGGTCCTCCGGGGCTCGCAGCGGCTTGCCCACGGCCTCGCGGTACAGCTCAAGCTTGGGCAGCGGCCACTGCTTGAAGCCCTCGACCAGAATCAGGTCCACCTCCAGCCCCTCGAGCTGCGCCACCAGCTGCTCCAGATCGGCCTCTGCCTGGTCCGGCGTTTCCATCATCAGCGCATAACGCCTAGAAGATGCCACAAGCATCGGTACGGCTCCCGCCGTTCGCAGACGATGACTGTCCTTGCCCGGCGTATCGACATCAAAGGCATGATGCGCATGCTTGATGACAGCGACGCGGAGGCCGCGCGCTCTCAATTCGGGCAGCAGCTGTTCGAGCAGCGTGGTCTTGCCGGTGCCGCTCCAGGCCGCGATGCCCAACAGTGGACACGCTGACGCCGCCAGACGTGCCTGCCAGGCGGGCGACATCCCGACTTCATGACAAATACCACCACGCGGGGCGGTTGCATCACTACGGCGGGAAGGATGTTCAGCACTGACAGCGGTATCAGCACGCTGGTCAGTCATGGAGAAGGACTCAGGCATGAAGGTTCTCTTGATGATTCCGGCGTATGGCGGCCTGTCGACGGGCTCACCGCAGCGCTCTCGCGCCCGCAAGGGAAAAGATGACGATGCAATGCGGGCTGAGCGGATGCCATGAAGGTGAACACGCACGGCGCTCATTTCAATGGGGCAACGACTCGATATGAGCAAGGGTTCAATGGGGGCAACGACGCAGAGTGGCAAGACACCCGCCAGAACCGCCAGACACGACACGTGAAAGGTGCAACGCCAAGGCCATCAATACCGGGCAGGCAAAGACAATAACCCGCCAGACTCCTGAAGAGACGCCCCCAGCGATAACCACCTGCATCACAATGACACACCTTGGGCGTACAAGCGGGAACGGATGACACGCAGAGGACGTCAGGAAAGAAGCACGCTCAGCGCGAGCCGGCTTCCATCTCACGGCATTCTTCAAGGGTGTTGAGATTGGCGAAGTCCTGCTCGCTGCCTGCCTGCACCTTGAGCCAGACATGCTGATCGAACCAACGGTCGATCTTGCGCTCGCCAGCGACCAGCGCCGCCTGCAGCGAAGGCAGCAGGCCACGGTGCATGAGACAGATCACCGGATGGTAACGGAACTCGTCTGCCGCCACGGCCAAGAGCGCAGGCCCGGCATCGACTGCGTGACCGCCCTCGACAGTGAAGCCTTCGAGCTGATCGCCGTTGGCATGATCGATCAGCGCCACGCTCAGCGTCTCGACCAGTTCATTGGGCAGGTGCGGCACATCGCAGGCCACCATCATCACCCAGGGCGTCCGCGCTGCCGCCAGCGCACTGGCCATGCCCATCAGGGGGCCGTGGTAACCCTGCTCGCTGTCTTCGACGAGCGGATGCCCATAGGCGGCATATTCGGCGTGCGAGCGGTTGGCATTGATCAGAAGCTCACCCACCTGAGGAGTCAGGCGCGCCAGCACATGCGCCATCAGCGGCACCTCATTGAGCGTGACCAGTCCCTTGTCGACGCCACCCATGCGCCGCGCCTGGCCACCGGCCAGCACCACCCCGGTGATATTGGCGGGCGTGAGCGAGGCCTTGAGCTGCTCGGCATCGCTCGGCAGTGGTGTAGCGTCAGAGGTGTGATTGGAGCTCGGCATGAAAGCGTATCCCGGTCGAGTGCGCCAAGGCGCAGGTCATGTCCTGCAGCAGGGCTGCTGGCAGGCCATCCAGTGCAAGCGACTGATGAACAGGGCTTTCTCAGCCCCTCAAGGCAACTCAGCCCCTCAAGGCAACTCAGCCCCTCAAGGCAACTCAGCCCGCTGTGGGCTCAGTGTGCAGGCTGGCAGCGCTCAGCGTCCAGCGCGCACTCGAGCCCTGACTCAAGGCATTGTCCTGATGCGAGGAAAGGATCACCGCACACCCCTGCTGGCACATCTGCTCCAGTCGCAACGCCAACTGCTCGACGGCGGCCTGGTCCAGATTGGCGGCAGGCTCATCCAGCAACAGCACCGGCGGACGCGACAACCAGGCGCGCGCCAATGCCAGGCGCGCTCGCTCGCCTCCCGACAATGAGCGGGCGGGCTGTCGGGCCTGATCACTCAGCCCACTCCAGCGCAGCATCTCCTCGACCTGATCGCGCTGCTGGCCGGCAGAGCCACTGTCGGGCTGCCAGCGAGCCGCCAGCACCAGATTGCCGGCCACGCTGGTGTCGAACAGATACGGCTGCTGGTGCAGGTAGCGCACCGGATGAGCGTCACGGGTCTGCCATTCAAGCTTGCCGCCTGTCGCTGGCTGCATGCCGGCCAGCACGCGCAGCAGCGTGGTCTTGCCGCTGCCGTTGTCGCCCTTGAGGTGCACCCAGCCGGACGCCGGGGACGGTGCCCAATCCAGCGCCGCGACATGCCACAACAGGCGCCCTTGCGCCTCGGCGCCCTCGCCGGATGCCTGCGCCGCAGGCGGCAAGCGATATTCGAGGTCGCGCACACGCAACAGAGGGGCAACGCTTGCGTCAGCATCGAGTACCTGGGCAGAAGACGACGAGGCTTGCGCGAAGCCAGTCCCCGCCACCGGGCAGGAGGAGTCGCCCGGGGGAACAGACGAGGACGAAGAACTAGGGGGGAACATCATGACTCCATACGACGATTCAGCCTGACGCGATCAGTGCTGGTGTGCTTGTCTCAACTGGCAGGCAGGCGGCTTGCAGGCTGCGGGAGCAGAATGTGACTGGCGGCGAGGCCGCGGGTCACGCCTGTACTATCAGCTGACCGCGACCGCGCAACAGCCCCAGCATCAGATTGAGCGCCAGCGCCAACACCAGCAATACCATGCCCAGGGCGACCCCCTGGGCGTACTCGCCCTTGAGGGTTTCCAGCGCGATGGCCGTGGTGATATTGCGCGTGAAACCGGCAATGTTACCACCCACCATCATGGCGCAACCCACTTCAGCGATGATTCTACCAAACGCGGCCACCAACGCCGCCATCACGCCGAAACGGGCCTCCATCACCAGCCGCCACAACGCCGCCCGGCGCGACGCCCCAAGCTGCAAGGCCGTCTCCCAGGCACGCTTGTCGACGCCCGCCAGCGCGGCATGCAGCATCACCACCAGAATCGGCAGGGCGAGCAGAATCTGCCCGATCACCATCGCCGGCTGGGTGAACAGCAGATGCCAGTCGCCCAGCGGACCAGCGCGCGACAACAGGATGAACAGCAGCAGCCCCACCACCACGGTGGGGACGGCCATCAGGGTATTGATCAGCGAGATCAACAGCCATCGCCCCGGGAAGGCACAGCGAACCAGCACGAAGGCGATCAACAGTGCCGGTGGCACCGCGATCAACATCGCCATCAGCGAGACACGAAACGACACGCCGATGATCTCCCACAGCGCGCCATCCATGCTCAGCAGGAGGCTCATGGCCTCCTGCGTGGTTTGCCACAAGCTCACGAACGCGGCTCAGCCTGTGCGTCCTGCGCCTTCACCGGCGTGCGCTCAGAGGCACGATCCGCTGTCTGGCGAGCATCGAAGCCGGTCTCGCCATGGCTGGCATGGAACAGCGCCTTGCCCTTGAGACGATAATCATCGATCGCCTGCTGCCCTTCGCTGGAAATCAACCATTCGGCCAGCTCACGCGCACCACGGGTGTTGAGCCCATCATGATTGGCCGGATTGACCAGAATCACCTGATAGGGATTGAAGAGACGCGCATCGCCCTCGACCAGAATCTCGAGCTCGAGCTTGTCTTCCATCGCAAGCCAGGTGCCCCGATCGCTCAAGGTGTAGTCCTGCAGCTCACTGGCCATGCTCAGCACCTTGCCCATGCCCTGGCCGACGGCCTTGTAGCCGGAGAAGTCAGGGGTGACATCGGCACTCTGCCACAGGGCCAATTCCTTCTTGTGGGTGCCGGAGTCATCGCCACGCGAGATGAAGCCGGCATTGGCGCTGGCGATCTTGCCCAGTGCGGCGTCCACATCCTGCATGCCGTCAATGGCCGCCGGGTCCGATTCAGGGCCGAGCAGCACGAAGTCGTTGTACATCACGCCATGCGGCTCGACACCGTAACCGGCATCGACGAACTTGCGCTCGGCGCCCGGGGCGTGGGTCATTACCAGGTCCACATCGCCATCCTGTCCCATGCGCAACGCCTTGCCGGTACCGACCGCGATGACCTGGATGGTGACATCGTGGGCTTCTTCATACTCCGGCAGCAGGTGATCGAGCAGACCTGAGTTGTAGGTGCTGGTCGTGGTGGCCAGACGGATGATGTCGTCGGCCGCATGGGCCGGCAGAATGCTCAGCGCACCGAATGACAGGCCTGCGAGGGTGGCCAGCAGGCGACGAGAAGACAAGGTATGGCGTTGCGACATGGATGATGCTCCCTGAATATTTCTTCTGGCGTGACGGACTTGATGACATCAACGTGAATGCTGACTCTGCAAACGACATGCCGAAAGCGCTCTGGTGCCGAAAGGGACTATCCAATAAAGGCTTTCAAGGCTTTGGCATCGAGGCTGATACAGGGGGTGGCTCACAAGACAGCCGGCGATGATACCGGCATCTTCACCAGCAGGCAGATTTGCCGGCACCCGCCTCCTGCCCCCTCTCGCCCCTCTCGCCCCTCTCGCCCCTCTCCCCCCTCTTTCCCCTCTTGCCCCTCTCGCCCCTCTCGCCCCTCTCGCCCCTTTCGCCCTTCTCGCGCCCTGATGACGTCGCTATATCGACTGGAGCGAATGGCGTTGGTGAAATGGCACAGCCGGGATGGCCGGAAAAATACTGACAATAAGCCCAGGCGTGCCCCTACTGACCCATGACGACCCAATTGACGCGTCATCACCGGGCCTAGCGTGGCGTAACGGGACAGCCTACCAACCCTGCCTGCGGCAAGCGTATGCAGAAAGAGGCAGCAATGTGGTATCCAGCGCTAGATTACCAGTGAGCGGCACGCCACAATGCCCGCATGATAGAGATGATTCCCCCTGCGACCATTACTGCCCTGTTGACCCGAGGAACGCCATGACTGCCCACGCCCCCTCCACACCCCGTGAGACCCGGCGTAGCGGCAGCGACCCCCTCCCCACCGCCTCGGTACTGATCGTCGACGACGAGCCCGGCATGCGCCGCTATCTGGAGAAGGCGCTGTCTTCGCGCTTTGCGCTGATCGAATGCGCCGATAGTATCGAGCAGGCCGAAGCCCTGCGCTCGCGTCTGCATTTCGACCTCATCCTGCTCGACATTCGCCTGCCGGGGCGCGATGGCCTGGACTGGGATGAGGCGCTTGCGCCCTCTTCGGTCAGCGATGTCATCTTCATGACCGCCTACGCCGATCTCGAGACCGCTGTGCGCGCGCTGCGGGCCGGGGCCTGTGATTTCATCATCAAGCCGTTTCGTCTCGAACAGTTGCAGGCTGCGCTGGACCGCTGCCTTGAGCGCCGCCAGCTGACGCGGGAAAACTTCCTACTCCGTCGCGACAATGCCCGCCATCAACAGGAAGAGGCCAGCCTCAAGGGCGAGAGCCCTGCCATGCAGGAGCTGGCGCATATCATCGCGCGCGTTGCTCCCGCGCCCTCGCCGGTGCTGATCCTGGGAGAGTCCGGCACCGGCAAGGAGCTGGCGGCGCGTGACCTGCATCGCCTGTCCGGTCGGCGCGGGGCCTTCGTGCCGGTCAATTGCGGCGCGATCAGCCCGGAGCTGTTGGAGAGTGAGCTGTTCGGCCATCTCAAGGGGGCCTTCACCGGCGCCCACCGTGGCCGTGATGGCCTGTTCAGCTTCGCCGATGGCGGCACGCTGTTTCTGGATGAAATCGGCGAGATGCCCCTGGCGATGCAGGCCAAGCTGTTGCGAGTGCTGGAAACGCGCCGCGTGCGCCCCGTCGGTGGCGAGCAGGAACAGGCGGTGGACGTGCGTATCGTGGCCGCCACCCATCGTACACTGGAGACGGAGGTGGCCGCGGGCCGCTTCCGCGAAGACCTCTACTATCGCCTCAACGTGCTGAGCCTGACACTGCCGGCCCTGCGCGAGCGCCCGGAGGATATCCCGGCATTGGCCCAGCACTTCTCGCGCCAGCTGTCGCGTGAGCTCAACCTCCCCGCCGTTCCCTGGCAGCACTCAGACCTCACTCGCCTGTGCCACTATTCCTGGCCCGGCAATGTGCGGGAACTCAAGAACGTCATCGAGCGCGCCTTGCTGCTCGGTCGCCTACCCGGCGATACCCTGCCGGCCGAGAGTCAGACTGAACAGGCATCAGGCCACCCGACATGGAACGACAGCGGAGACGCGACCACCACCGTGGAAGAGGCCGCCAGCAGCGGCTATCCGCTCGAGTGGTCATTGGATGCGGTGGAAAAGGCCCATCTGTGCGCGGTACTGGAGCGGCATGCCAACAACAAGTCAGCCGCCGCCCGCCAGCTGGGCATCTCGCGCAAGACGCTGGATCGCAAACTGTCCACCTGGCGCGCCGAGCAGCAAAGCGGCGGGGACAGCGGCGCTGAGAATGGTGCTGAGAGCAGCATCGAGAGCGATCAACCAGCCCCCGCCACTGCATCTACCGCTCCCTACGGAGCCGACGGCAGCGCATGATCAAGCGCCTGCGCCATTACTTCGCCGGTTCGCTGCGGCGCAGGCTGCTGCTGCTGACACTGGCGCCGCTACTGGCGCTGATGCTGGCGCTGGTCGGCCTGACCGCTTACTGGACCACGGCCTATACCGACCGCCAGCTATACATGAACGTGCGCAGCGATCTCGATGTCGCCAGCCGCACGCTGCAAAGCCAACATCAGCGCCTGCGGGATGGCCTGGAGGCGATGCGCCGCAACCTGCGCCAGCTGGTGGCACCCGATGAGCAATCCGCACAGCTGTTGCCACGTCTGACACCGCGCCTGGATACGATGCGGGACACCCTCAATGCCGACTGGCTGCGCTGGTTGCCCACAGAACAGTTGCGTCAGACGCCCGGTGTCGCCGCGCTGATTCCGCAACTTGCGCGCGGCGAAAGCCTGGATGGCCTCGACATGCTGTCCAGTGACTCACTGGCGACGCTGGATCCAGCGCTTGCCGAACGCGCGCGTCTTGCGCTGCGCCAGACGCCCTACGCACAACCCAGTGCCCGCCGCGAGGAGAACCGCGGCATGCTGTTGCGGGCGCTGGTACCCATACTTGATGGCGAGGGCAAGCTGCTGGGCGTGCTGGATGCGGGCCGCCTGCTCAATCGCGACCCGCGTCTGGTCGATGAAATCCGCGATCTGCTCTATGGCCCCGGTACTCTGCCGGAAGATGGCACCGGCACCATCACCCTGTTTCTCGATGATGTCCGCATCGCCACCAATGTCACCGACGCCAGCGGCGAGCGTGCACTGGGCACCCGCGCCTCGCTGGAGGTGAAGCGTCAGGTGATCGGCAATGGCGAGCGCTATATCAATCGTGCCTTCGTGGTGCGTGACTGGTTCGTGGCCGCCTATGCCCCGCTGGATTCTCTGGATGGCCAGCGGATCGGCATGATCTACGCAGGCTACCCACAGGCGCCCTACGCGCGTCTCTATCGCGAGACGCTGACACATATCAGCCTGGTGCTGATCGCGGTCAGCCTGTTGGGCGTGCTGCTGGTGTGGAGCAGCATCGAGCGTCTGATGCAGCCGATCCGACAGATCCGCCGTGTGGTGCATGCGGTGCGTGATACACCATCACAGGAGGGCTTGCGCATAGGCCCACTGTCCTCTCTGGGGCCGGCGCAGCGACACGGTGATGAGCTGGATGAACTGGCCGAGGAATTCGACGCCATGCTGGCGCGACTGGAAGCGCACCGCCATGAGATACAGCTCGCAGCCCAGACGCTGGAAGCCCAGGTCGAGGACCGCACCCGCGATCTTAGCGCCCAGACCGCCACGCTGCGCGAACGCAGTCAGGCACTGGAGGAGCACGTCCGCCTGCTGCGTGAAGCGCGCGCACGCCTGCTGACCCGCGAGAAACTGGCGGCACTGGGCGAACTGACGGCGGGTATCGGCCACGAGATCAACAACCCCGCCGCAGTGATTCTGGGCCATGTCGAGTTGATCGAGGTGATTCTCGGCGAACAGGCCGAGCCGGTACGCGAGGAAATCGCCACCATCATCCATCAGGTCGAACGCATTCGCGCGCTGGTCGACAACCTGCGTCAGTACGCGCGCGATCCGCTCGCCTCCAATGACATTGGCGATGGCAACTCACTGACGCCATCGCTCGGTGCGCCTCACCTCAGCCAGATTCATCCCGATGAGGCGATCCACAGTGTCGAGGTGCTGGTCAGGCATGCGCTGGATCATCATGGCCATCGATTGCAGCATGAGCTGGCGGCGACCCGCTTGATCGAGGCCGATCGCGCGCAACTGACCCAGGTGCTGGTCAACCTGCTGATCAACGCCATCGAGATGGCGCCTGCGCCGGATACGCTGTGCATCACCAGCCGTGATCGTGATGCAGCGCTGGCCGTGATGAACGGCGAGCCAAACAGCCGTCCGGATACATCACCCTCAGTGCCAGCGTCAGCCTCAGTACCAGCAGCAGTGCCAACGCCAACAGAGGAGCTCGCCCCCGTGGCGGGTGTCGAGATACGCGTCATCGATCACGGGGCTGGCGTGCCCGAGCACCTGAAGTCGCGCATCTTCACGCCCTTCTTCACCACGCGCGCCAATGGCTCGGGCATCGGTCTGTCGGTCTCATCGGGCTTGATCACCCAGCTGGGAGGCAGGCTATGGCTGGAAGATACGCCCGGTGGCGGCGCCACCTTCTGCCTGTGGCTGCCGTGCATCGCACGCCGGCATCACGAGGATGATCAAGGGCGCCATCTGCTCGAGACGCTCAGCGCCGGGGGCAGCAGTCGCTCGCCTTGAGCTACACGCGCCTGATGAACACACTGGCCGTGGCGAGGGGCACTGCCACGGACTCCCGCCCGCGTGCTAGCCTGCGCGCATGCTCACTCAATCAGGCACCACTGATGTCGCACGATACCTCCCGCACTGCCCCCGAACCTTTCACTGCCGGCAAGGCAGTTCAGCTCACTGACGACGAGAAAATGGCAGACGAGGAAATGGCAACGTCTCCCACGCTGGGCAAGCGGCTGCGCGAACTGCGGATGCGTCATGGCCTCTCTCAGCGCGAACTGGCCAAGCGCGCCCAGGTGACCAATTCGACCATCTCGCAGGTCGAGCAGGACGCGGTCAGCCCTTCCGTCAGCTCACTGAGCAAGATTCTCGAGGTATTTCCGATCTCGCTGAGCGACTTCTTCAGCGATGAGGTGCCCGTCGATCCACCACGTATCCTGCGTGACAGCGAGCATGAGCCGATTGCGGGCTGTGGGCCGGGTCTCACGCTGCGGTGCATCGATCAATCCCGGCAGACATCGCCACTGCCCCAGATCGAACTGGGCAGCCTCGCACCGGAGTGCAGCGCCTATCTGCAGGCCACGCATGACAGCCTGGTGCTGGTCACGCACGGCGCACTGTGTATCGAGCTCCCCGCGACGGCGGCCTGCCAGGAGGCACTTCTCGAATGTGGTGATGCTGCGCGACTGCATGCCGGGGAGCGCTATCAACTGCACTGGCGCAAGCCTGAAGCATCGCAAGCCGCCAGCGGTGAGCTCGACATCCCTGAAGCCGCAAGCCGTGAAGTTACTCACCACGGGACCTCCGACGCTGCCGAGGCCCCGGATTGCCAGTGGCTATGCATCGCACAGAGTCGTTAGGCCAGGCTTCGCTCGAGAACTGATCGGCCCTGCCAGCTCAACCCTGGCCAGCATGGCCTTGACAGGCAAGACCCAAGCCAGCGCGGCCGAGTTGGCATAAAGCGCGTCGCTAGCCTCTTGCAGCTCGGGAGTGAGGCTGGCCCGCAGCATCAGGCGACTGCTCGCGCGCCTCGCCCCAGGGCTCATTAATGGCCGGCTCGGCCAGGAAACGCTCCACCATGGTGTGCGGGCAGAAATCAGCCAGCCATTCCTCGCGAACCGGATAACCCTCGTCTGCCAGCAACTCGTTCATGCGTCGCGCGAGGCCTTCGGCGGAATGCGGTGCGATGGCGTGTTCCAGTTCACCCTTCAGGATCTCGCGTATTCCGCCACGGCAATCCACCGATACGACCGGTGTGCCGCAGGCCAATGCTTCCATCAGCACGATCCCCATGCCTTCGACACGCGAGCTGAGCACGAACAGCTTGGCGGCCCGCATCCAGGCATAGGGATTGTCACGATGACCGGCGAAGATCACCCGCTCTGAGATGCCAAGCCTTTCAGCCTGGGCTTCCAGGGCTTCACGGCAATTGCCCGCCCCCACGATCACCAGCGGCTCCTTCGGATTGGCCAGGGCATAAGCCTCGAGCAAGAGAGCATGATCTTTCTGCGGCACCAGACGCGCCACATTGAGAATGAAGGGCTCAGCGGGGATATCCGGCTCATCCATGGCGGCCTGCTCGCGAATCCGGGAGATAGGGCAGGCATTGACGATCGTCTCGATATGCGCCGGTGTCACCCCATGCTGGCGAGCAATGTCTCGTGCCCCTTGCGCCACATCCTCGGACACCGCCACCAGATGCTTGTCCTCCAGCAGGCAGCGGGCAAACATGCGCTGCTTCCACTGCGGGCCGCTGAAGTTGACGCGATTTTCCAGCACGTAACGTGCACGAGGATCCTTGAACCCCCACACCTGCTCGAAGGTTCCCAGGCCACGGAAGATGATGCGGTCAACCTTGCCGTGTTCCTGCTCGAATTCCTCGAGCCAAGCGGCGAATTCCTCGCCACCGGCCTTGCCGACCCACACGAAATTGGAACGGCGGATCACGGGATTGAGCACCAGGCGTGACGCCAGTGTCGTCAGGGCGCCGCCGACGGAACGCTGAACGCGTTGCTGAATCGGCACGATGTGCTGCTGGACGCTGGCATCCTGTGGCTCAAGCACCTGATCACGACCGCGCCAGATGACCATATGCGTCTCGTGGTCATTCGCGGCCAGACTGTCGGCAAGATTGACCGCTACTCGCTCCATGCCGCCCATTTTCAGGCTTCTCACTACGACCAGGGTACGCAAGCATCACTCCTTCGAATGTCCACCAGTACCGCTTTGTGTCGCGTGCAAGACATGCGAAAACGATAGCTGGCGTCGGGTGGGAAAACGAAAAATGCAACTCGCATGTGCCAGTCGCTCAGCACACGGGAGTTGCATTTATCTGAACCGTCATTCGCGGAAATGTTCCCTGCGACCACTCATCAGATGGTAATCATTCTCCCTCTTTCGCCGGCGGCAGAATCAGGTTGAGCACGATGCCCAGAATGGCGGCCAGGCTCACGCCCTGCAGCGTGAACTGGCCACCACCGACCTGCATGCCACCGATCCCGAACACCAGGATCAAGGAGGCGATCACCAGATTGCGCGGTGCGGTCAGCGAATCTCCCGCGCGCACCAGCGTGTTCATGCCGACCACCGCGATCGAGCCGAACAGCAGGCACATGATGCCGCCCATCACCGGCGTGGGAATCGTCTGCAGCACGGCGCCGACCTTGCCGATGAAGGCCAGCGAGATCGCGACACAGGCCGCGACCGTCATCACACGTGGGTTGAAGTTGCGAGTCAGCATCACCGCGCCGGTCACTTCGGAATAGGTGGTATTTGGCGGACCGCCGAACAATGACGCCGCCGACGTCGCCAGACCGTCACCGAGCAGCGTGCGATGCAGCCCCGGCTTCTTCAGGTAGTCACGCCGTGTCACCGAGCCGATCGCCACCATGTCGCCGATGTGCTCGACGGCAGGCGCGATGGCGACGGGAATCATGAACAGGATGGCGGAGAATTCGAAGGTCGGCGCAGTGAAGCTTGGCAGTGCCAGCCACGCAGCCGCATGCACCGGCGAGAGATCGATCACTCCCATCAGCAGCCCCAGCACATATCCCGTCAGGATACCGCCGAGGATCGGCACCAGACGCAACATGCCACGTCCGAAGATCGACAGCACCAGCGTCACGCCAAGACTGGCCAATGACAATGTCAGCGCCTGGGCATGCGAGATGTTGTCGCTGAACTCGCCGGTGGCCATCTGCACCGCCGTCGGTGCCAGCGCCAGACCGATGACCATGATCACCGGCCCGACCACGACAGCCGGCAGCAGGCGATGCACGATGCCGACACCCTTGAGACGAATGCATTGCGCCAGCAGCACATAGACCAGCCCCGCGACGAACAAACCGCCCATGGTGGCAGGAATGCCGAAGTTGGCGACCGAGCTCTGGATGGGCGCAATGAAGGCAAACGATGAGGCGAGGAAGACCGGCACGCTGGCCTTGGTCACGCACTGGAAGACCAGGGTGCCGACACCGGCCGTGAACAGGGCGACGTTGGGATCAAGCCCGGTCAGCAGCGGGACCAGCACCAGCGCACCAAAGGCGACGAACAGCATCTGCGCGCCGGTGACGAGAGTCGTCAGCGAGAACCCTTCCTGTTCCGGCAAGGGCACATGGGCAGACGACGCATGGGGAGAGGAGGTATCAGAGGACGGTGATGAAGACGACATGGCAGCACTTCTTTTCACGGGCGGAGGAGTCAACCGCCTGATCCTGACTGCTCAGACAGGTCAGACAGATACAAAAACGCCCCACGCAGATGCGCAGGGCGTTGTCATCTCTGGCGGGCGCTCAGCGCGTGCCGAAGATCTTGTCGCCGGCATCGCCGAGACCCGGCACGATGTAACCGTTCTCGTCGAGACGGTCATCGACGGAGGCGGTGTAGATCTCGATATCCGGGTAGGACTCCTGCACCTTGGCGATCCCCTCAGGTGCCGCGACCAGGACGATGACCTTGATCTGCTGGCAGCCCTTGGCCTTGAGCATGTCCAGCGTGGCGATCATGGAGCCGCCGGTTGCCAGCATCGGGTCGATCACGATGGCCAGACGCTCGTCGAGATCTGACACGAACTTCTCGAAATACGGCACCGGCTCCAGCGTCTCTTCATCACGGTACAGACCCACGACGCTGATGCGTGCCGGGGGAATCAGGTCCGTCACGCCATCCAGCATGCCCAGGCCGGCGCGCAGGATCGGGACGATGGTCACTTTCTTGCCCTTGATGGTCTGGACATCCAGCTCGTTGCCGCTCCAGGCATCAATGGTGGTAGTTTCCAGCTCCAGGTCCTGGGTTGCCTCATAGGTCAACAGCTTGGCGACCTCACTGGCCAGCTCACGGAAGCTCTTGGTGCTGATGCCTGCTGCACGCATCAGGCCGAGCTTGTGCTGGACCAGTGGATGATTGATGGCATGGACGCTCATGGAAATACCTCTTGGGACAGAAGATGGTGCAAACGATACGCAGCACTACCCCCGCCGGCTCGGACGATAGCAGCGGGAAGGCTGGTAAATTGAGCGCATTCTAGCGGAAGCAGGCTTACAAGTTAAGGCTCTCGCCTTCAGGTGACAGTGGAGGAAGCGCCGCAAATGGACTGGCGCCCTCCCGCCTGCCACTCATTCAAGGTGTGTAACCGAAGTTGACGAAATCCTGTGCATAGAGAATGGCCAGCTTCTCGCGGGTTGCCGCAGTCATGCCGCCCCCCGCCTCGACACTCCCCTTGTTGCGATGCGCAATCTCACCACTGATGCCCAGCTTGTTGGCAACCTGCTGGAAGTCCTTGTCCAGGGTTTCGAAATGCCCCAGAAAATCCACCATCAAGGTCTCGTTTCCATCCATGACAAAAGAGGACTGCGAGAGAAACAGGAGATGACTACGAAAAGCGCCTTGCCACAAGCCACGTGCGACAAAATCATCAAAATCTGAATACTCTGCCATCTCCTTAGCAATGGCGAGATCCTGCTTGCCTTGATTGCCGCCACTCAATATATAGCGATACGCTGACAGGGCACGATCGTAGGGATTTCTGACAAAGGTGAATTTGTAATAACGGGCGAATTTTCTGGAACTGGCCTTCTTGTAAACCTGCCAGGAGACATGATCACGCCCTTTTTCCTTCGTCTTCCCCAGGGCGGCCAGGACTGATGTGCCGGCAGCCTTGGGAATATGAATGAAGATGCACTTGTTACGCGTAAAGTGTTTGCGATAAGGAAAGTCATTGCTTCGCCACATCATATCAACCCTGTTCTTGTGGATCGTCACCAGCCACTGATGACCGCCCCCCAATGTACGAAAAATCCATTGTGGCTTCAGCTTACCGGAATAAAGTGCAAGGAAACTTCAGTACACTCGTCAAAGGGCAATGAAGAGGCAAGACAGGCCGGCCATGAAGGTGGCTGACCTGTGACCAATATCGGCAGCAATGGTTACCCAGCCACCACTTCAGCAATGAAGTCGCCGATACCCTGACAGTATTTCTGCTGACAGAAATCTTGCGCAATGATCACGCGCGCAGCCGCGCCCATCTCTCTACGCTGATGCGGACTTGTTGCCCATTGCTTCAGCACCTGAGCGATTTCGCTCGGCTCGAGCACCTTTGCGACCACGATGGCGTCTTGCTCCGGACTATAGACTCTGTCCGGTCCGACAATGAATTCCTCGCCATAGATAGCCAGCGATTCGCGGGGCCTGCTTGGCGACAGAATTTCGCCATTGCCCCCTGGGGAGATCTGCTCCGGCAAGCCATCCACATTGCCGACGATGGCGGGCACACCATGCGCCAGCGCTTCCTGCACCACATTACCGAAGGGTTCACGCCAGGAAGGACATACGAAGGCATCGAGAGAGGAATAGAAGTCACTCATGTCATTCAACAGACCACAGAAGCGGACACTCTCCTCCAGCCCCCATTTCACCACCAGTGACTTCAAGGCGTCTTCCAGTATCCCCTCGCCAGCGATCCAAAGCTCTGCATGGGGGACACTCGCCTTGAGCTCTCGCAATGCCTCGATGGCGATCACCGGTGCCTTGAGCCCGGTCAAACGACCTGCAAACCCGAACCTGAACCGCTCGTCCGGATGGTCGGAGGTCACCTGCGGCAGTACGATGGAATTGCGCACCACCCGACACGGCAAGGACTCACTGATGCCAAGCGACAACTGCAACATGCGACTGGCCGCAAAGGAGTTGCAGATGATCCCATCGAGGCGTGAGAGATAGTCCGTGATATCAGAGGCGGGCTCCACGAACCAGGCAGAGCCATGCTCATAATGGATGAGGCTGATGTGATCGGGGAAATGCAGCGGATGGTTACGCAGCTTGTTCCACACCACGATTGCCTGCACCTCTTCGTCATCAAGCATGCGAGCCTGGCAGGTATCGCGGAGCCAAGGCAGCTGCCGAGGAAGCTTGATGCCGCAATAACGCTTTATATCATGCACCCGACCTGCAAAGTCCGCATATTCGGGCTTCAGCATCGGATGAATTTCAGGCGTCTGCAGCAGCACATGATGATCTCGCTCGCGTGCGGCCATGCGAAAGAAGTTGGTGAAGGTCCGCTCAGCTCCACCCAGATTCTTGAGGCTGATGAGATGCCCCGCACGAGGCCCTTGCAATACCATGGACACAGGTACTTTACTCATATTAAGATCAAAATATATTATCCTGCAATGAATAGCATCGGCAGATCCATCATCGACGGTGTTGGTTCTGGCTACTCGTAATTGAAATTATCAAAGTCTCTTGAATAATAATTACGAATTACATTGACAGTACCCTCATCACACTTTATTGAACGGCTTGTCAGCCATCGCTTGTTGTGCGCTCGACCTTGTTTAATGCCGAGATGAATGAGAACATGACTTAAATTTTCCTCAAAATTCTCAAATCTACCCACATAGTCCATTATCACTCTGTCATTATCATCAACAATGAAATGTGACTGAGGAATAAAAAGCGGATGAGATTTGAATTTTTCTTCAGTTAAGCCATTCAAGACGAACGCATCGAAAGTTGGATATTGTCGCAGCTCTTCAGATAGCGCTTTGTGACTCTGACTATGGTCACCAGAATGCCTTAAATACTGATAAGCCGAAAATAATCTATCCAGTGGGTGACGAACGAAAGCAAACTTGAAATATTGATTAAAACGAGAGGGATCTATTTTCTGATAAAACCGGTAATCGTGATAATCCCTCTTCTTAACGTACTCATCCCCCAGAGCTAAAAAGATAGATTCACTCCCTACCCTTGGCACTCCGACAAAGATACACTTATTCTTATTGAAACACCTTCGAAATTCACCATCTGCTTTATTGCGCATTCCCCCTCCTGATATCCGAGAAGATCATTCTCGCCTACGAAAAAGGAGGAATATTGCATAGAGCATGCAAGTACATACACATTACATTTCTAGCCAGAACAGTAAAATATGATTGATCAATGCAAGTTTATATTTGTTGCAAGGCTTCCTCAAACCTCTTGACTATATCCGACTGCAAGCTGTAGATGACATTAGGATCGATTTTATCCGCGCACCTGTTGATATCGGCACTATTTATCTCATTGAAAGAACAAAAACTCAGGTCAAAGCTACGGCCAACAGAGGAGAAATAATCATAAAATTTGAACTTACCTCCAGAATGGAGAGGACCATCATAAAACCAGCAATTCGGGACTCCATAGGCATCCGCTATGATCAAGCCATGTAGACTCTGACTTACAATGATTTCGCAGGATTTTATCTGAGTAATAATAGATTCCAGATCATCCGTGCGGAAATCTATTATTATACTATTACCTACACGAGCACACACTTTTCCCCACTCTGGACTACCGATAGTGGAGATATGAGGAATAAATCCCACTTTATAAGTCTTGTCTGGATCTGTGTCATAAATTAAAGGGAGCATGAGCCCTGGATCACCGACAGGGTATTCTTTTTCTCCCAATGAAGTGAGCACCTGCTGAGTCATATACCCACGTACAGAATGAATAACAACAGATTTGCCAAATGTCCTGCCCATTGGTTTCAATCGCTTGAATAAAGAGGCATGTTTGACATATGGAGAAATAAGCCCAGACCCTACAACATGAATCTTCCTATTTCGTGAAGAAATCGCTTTATTGTTGACGAGCTTATTTAAAATACTGCCAACAGAGATCAAATCTGCCTCATCGACATTCGAGATGGAATGAGCGACATGAAACTTTCTATCCAAAATGATAGATGTGATTTCATCACCAAAATTACATCCGCCATTCGCCGATCGCCACCAGTATGCTTTCAATTGACCATCTCCTGAAACATTAAAGCCATCGTCCACATAAGGTTCTCCACATATCCCTACGCAGCGCTACTTCCTGCTTTCTTGAATTGAGATTCCAATACTCATCATCTTTGTAGCTGCCCCCCCCTTTCGTTTCAATTCGATAATCAGCGATATCACTTTTGACATCCGATTCTGGAAGCTGATCGCAAAAAAGAGGGTAAACAGCATAAGCCTTATATTCAGTCGCGTAGAAACTATCTACCGCTTTTTTTGAATAAGGCTTATCAACTATCTTCTTCATACCTTTACGAGACAGCATATAGGCATGCCCTCCCGTCAGCTTGGCTCTAACCACGCCCGCAAAAGGAATCAACCACATCCTTCCCAGCATGCCACCAAGGTAAAAAATTTCCGGGTTACGTATTTTCAAGAAACAATTGATACGTGCTATTACACTTTCAGCCGGCAAGGCAAGAGTAGCATCATCTTCAAGGATCAAGACTCGTTGATAACCTCTTTCCATGGCAATTGCTGCGCAGGCACGATGTGACTCGTAACATCCACGCTCAGGATTATCCACATCACGCTCGGCAAGATAAAACTCAATATCCAAGCCTAGCGGTAAAAACTCTTTCTGTAGATGTTCCCGGCGGTCTTCCCGCTCTTTGAGGCTGATACAAAATACCCCATCCACCTCGAGTGTTTGTTGACTCTTGTTCATCCTTGGCGGCATTCCCTAGAAGCTTGTCACAATCAGATATTATAACTGCCAGTCGATCGGCTTTTCCCCACGCGCTTCCAGCCAGGCGTTGGCTTGAGAGAAGTGGCGAGAGCCGAAGAAACCTCGGTGCGCTGCGAGGGGGGATGGGTGTGGCGCGTGGAGCACCAGGTGCTTCTGGGTGTCCACAGCGCGGGCCTTCTTCTGGGCATGACTGCCCCAGAGCAGGAAGACGACACCCTGGCAGTGCTGGTTGATCACGTCGATGGCGCGGTCGGTGAATTGCTCCCACCCCTGCTTCTGATGCGAGGCGGCCTTGCCCTGCTCGACGGTCAGCACGCTGTTGAGCAGCAAGACGCCCTGCTTCGCCCAGCTTTCCAGGAAGCCGTGATCGACGGGTTCGACGCCGATATCGGTGGCCAGTTCCTTGTAGATGTTCTTCAGCGAAGGCGGCGGGCGCACACCGGGGCGCACCGAGAAGCACAGTCCGTGCGCCTGGCCCGGGCCGTGGTACGGGTCCTGCCCGAGGATCACGACCTTGACGTTGGAGAGCGGCGTCAGCCAGAAGGCACGGAACCAGTCATCGGAGTGCGGATAGATGACCTTGCCGGCATCTTTCTCGGCGCGAAGAAAGCTGCGCAGACGCTGCATGTAGTCGGCCTGAAACTCAGGGCCAAGATGCGCCTGCCAATCGGCAGGCAGCACCTCGGAGCGGCCACTTGCGGCAGTCTCCAACGGCATGTCAGCTATCGCTCTCTTGCTTCTTGAGCTGCTCGGCGATCGGCTCGACGTAGGCGATACCCATGTCCCACGGGAACTGGATCCAGCAGTTCTGCGGCACTTCGGTGATGAAGCCATCGACCAGCGGACGCCCTTCCGGCTTGGCATAGACGGTCACGAAGTGCGCCTTGGGCAGCATGTCACGCACCGCACGTGCGGTATTGCCGGTGTCGACCAGGTCATCGACCAGCAGCCAGCCGTCACCATCGTGATCAACGCCCTTGACCACTTCCAGGCCACCCTGCTCCATGTGGTCGTGATAGCTCTTGATGCACACGGTATCGATGTGGCGGATACCCAGCTCGCGGGCGATCAGGCCGGCCGGAATCAGACCACCGCGGGTGATGGCGATGATGCCCTTGTAATCGCGGCCGCTGAGGTCGTGACATAGCGCGCGCACATCACGGTGCAGCAGATCCCAGGAGACGATGAAGTGGTCGTGGTAGCGTTCGGAAGACATGTGGGTCACTCGCAATGACGAAACAGAAGGAAAGCATGGTGGCTGGCGCGCCACCGCACAAGGGGAAGATCCACTCAGCCACACCGCAGCGCGGACAAGGGCCTCGGATTCGCTGCCCGCAGCAACGACGATGGCCCTGCCAGAAGACAGGGCCATCGCGTCAAGCCGGCATTACTCGGATTCGGTGAAGCTGCACGCCGCGAAGACGCTGTGGCCTTCTTCACGAATGCGCGCGGAGCCGCCGATTTCCGGCAGGTCGATGATGGCTGCGGTCTCGACGACCACACCACCGGTGCGCTCGATCAGCTTGCAGGCCGCCAGCATGGTGCCGCCGGTGGCGATCAGGTCATCCATCACCAGGATGCGATCGCCTTCACGGAAGGCATCGGAGTGCAGCTCGACGGTGGACTCACCGTATTCCAGCGTGTAGGTCTCGCTGATGGTCTTGAACGGCAGCTTGCCCTTCTTGCGCACCGGCACGAAGCTGCAGCCCAGCTCATAGGCCAACGGTGCGCCGATGATGAAGCCACGTGCATCGATGGCGGCGATGGCGTCGATTTCCATCTCCTGATAGCGGTGCACGAAGGAGTCGATCAGCTTGCGGAATGCGGCGGAATTCTGCAGCACCGGCGTGATGTCACGGAAGTTGACGCCTTCCTGCGGCCAGTCCGGCACGGTGCGGATGACAGACTTGATGTAGTCGCTGTAGATGCTCATTAGAGGGCTCCGTCGAGGAACAGGTATTTGCAGGCGAACAGGATGGCGAGAATCACCAGCCCCGGGCTCAGATCACGATAACGGCCGGAGAACAGCTTGATCACGGCGTAGCTGATGAAGCCCAGCGCGATCCCGTTGGCAATCGAGTAGGTCAGCGGCATCACCAGGGTGGCAATCACCACCGGTGCCGCTTCAGTAATGTCGTTCCAGTCGATGCGTGCCAGGCCACCCGTCATCAGGCAGGCGACATACAGCAGCGCACCGGCAGTGGCGAAGGCCGGAATCGAGGTCGCCAGCGGCGACAGGAACAGGCTGACGAGGAACAGGCCAGCCACGACCACGGCCGTCAGGCCGGTACGTCCGCCGGCGGCCACGCCGGTGGCGGATTCGATGTAGCTGGTCACGTTCGAGGTGCCCATGACGGAGCCGACCATGGTGGCACTGGAGTCTGCCATCAAGGCCCGTCCCAGTCGCGGCAGGTGGCCACGCTCATTGGTCAGGCCAGCCTGCTGGGAGACGGCGATCAGCGTGCCCGAGGTATCGAACAGATCGACGAACAGGAAGGCGAAGATGATCGACACCATGCCCAGATTGAAGGCGCCGGCGATATCGAGCTCCGCCAGCGTCGGCAGCATGCTCGGCGGCATCGAGGCGAGGCCGTGGAAGTCATTGTTGCCGGTCAGGGTCGCCAGCAGCGTGACGAGCAGTATGCCGATCATCACCGCACCGATCACCTTGCGGTAGGACAGCGCGACGATCAGGAAGAACGAGAGCAATGCATACATGGCCGCCGGCGAGGACAGATCGCCCAGCGTGACCAGCGTGCCGGGGGCGTCGACGACGATGCCGCTGCCCTGCAGGGCGATGATCGCCATGAACAGGCCGATGCCCGCGGCGATGCCGGTCTTCAGCGAGGCGGGAATGGCATTGATGATCCACTCGCGAATCTTGAAGGCGGAGAGCAGGAAGAAGCTCACACCGGACAGGAAGACCGCGCCCAGCGCGACCTGCCAGGGCACGCCCATCTGACCGGCGACCGTATAGGTGAAGAAGGCCGTCAGCCCCATGCCCGGTGCCAGCGCAATCGGGTAATTGGCATAGAGGCCCATGACCAGACAACCGATGGCTGCCGCCAAGCAGGTCGCGACGAACACGGCGCCGTGATCCATGCCGGTGGAGGCCAGCATCGAGGGGGCCACGAAGATGATATAGGCCATCGCGAGGAAGGAGGTAAATCCTGCGATGACTTCGGTACGCACATTGGTACCGTGCTCGGAGAGCTTGAAAAGACGTTCCAGCATTGAGGTAGCCCCTATCCTTGAGCAGTGCCTGTCCGGCAAGGCGCAGTGGTCGATGATTGTCAGAATCAGCAGATCAAGACGAACTCGCTCGGACAGGTATGCCGCACAGGGCGTTGGATGACGCTTTCCCCCTGTTCAGCCTGCCTGAACCACGATGCCCCGCCGGCGGCAGGGCATCGAAAGGCGCAACATGGTACCCAAAGGTCTGCAGCGAATCGAGCATTCCCGGCATATTTCCTGACCAGTCAGACGAGTACTGGCGTCCTGCCAGTGAGGTGATCCGCTGCAGACCAGCAAGCCTCATGCCAGACGGGAGGCCATGACCCGCTCGACGGTCTCGACAATGGCCTGCGTCTGCGGGTCGACTTCAAGGTTGACCTGATCCCCGACGGCACGGACTCCCATCAGGGTGCGCTCGAGCGTCTCGGGAATCAGATTGACGCAGAAGCGCGTACCCTGCACCTCGCCGATCGTCAGGCTGACACCGTCAAGTCCCACATAGCCCTTGTCGAACAGAAAACGCATCAGCTCGGCCGGCGCCTGGAACCAGATGCGACGATTGTCGGCAGTGGCTTCGATGGCATCGATGGTCACCATCGCCATCACGTGCCCGGACATCGAGTGCCCACCGATCTCGTCGCCGAAGCGTGCCGCTCGCTCCACGTTCACGACGCTGCCCACCTCGAGCTCGCCCAGATTGGTCAGACGCAGCGTCTCGCGCATCAGGTCAAAGCTGGCCAGTTGGCCCTCAAGCGCCGTCACGGTCAGACAGCAACCGTTATGGGCCACCGAGGCCCCCAGCTCCAGCCCCGCCTCCAGCCCCGCCGGCAACCGGACCTGATGCGTGCGAAAGTCAGTGCGCTCTTCAATGGCCACCACTTCCGCCATGCCTTGTACGATACCCGTGAACATGCGTGATCTTTCCTTGCACTGCTGCTTCTTGCTGTCGAGAAGCCGTGAATAAGGGACGGCATGCAGCAGCGAGATGACCGGCATGCCCAGCCGAAATCCTAGCATGGTGGACTTGCCGTCGACATGCTGGCGTTGTCGACCGTTGGGCTGCGCGGCGTTGCCGCCCTCGCCACCCGCCGCGGGCACGTGCAGCTGCCACCGCGAACGCAGAGCAGCGATAGCAGGCCGAAACTCATACCCGACTGACCGTCAAGACAGGAAAGCCATTGATAGCAGTTGAAACCCTCGCCACGACCAGATGCTTGTAAGAAATGGCTTACAGAGCGTATCGCCAAATTACCATATCGAACGCCAGTTCGAATAAACGCCCGGCGCAAGACCAAAGTCGTTGACACCCCCAAGGTGACTGATAGAATGCGCCTCAAATCTGTTTGGCGCCGATTTGTACCCGGATTGCGGGCGCCCACCACGAGAGCTGGTCTCACGGGGTGCAAGTTCTGCTAAAAGGGTGTGTCCAGCGTTGATGGCCACCCGTCTTGGGTGGTCTTTTTTCTCCCCACTGGATCACTCCCCTCTATCGCTGTCTGCCATGTGCGCAGACGCCGGCAGGACGCTCTGTCTTCTACAGACCTTCGCCCGCAATCCGGATGGTGCCTTAACCACTCGGACTCCCATGATCACACTCAAGAACGTCTCCAAGACTTACGGCAGTGGTGACAAGGCCGTGGTCGCGCTCAAGGATGCCAGCCTCACGGTTCCTCAGGGCGCCATTACCGGTGTCATCGGCCTGTCCGGTGCCGGCAAGTCGACCCTCATTCGCTGCGTCAACCTGCTCGAACGGCCCACCGCCGGTAGCGTCGTCGTCGATGGCCAGGAGCTGACCGAGCTCGACGAGTCCACCCTGCGCAGCGCTCGCCACCAGATCGGCATGATCTTCCAGCACTTCAATCTGCTCTCCTCACGCACGGTCTTCGCCAATGTGGCATTGCCGCTGGAGCTGGCTGGCATCTCGAAAGACGAGATCAGCAAGCGCGTCGAGCCATTGCTGGAGCTGACCGGTCTGAGCGACAAGGCCGGCCAGTACCCTGCCCAGCTGTCCGGCGGTCAGAAACAGCGCGTGGCCATCGCCCGTGCGCTGGCCAGCCGCCCCAAGGTACTGCTGTGCGACGAGGCCACCTCGGCCCTCGACCCGCAGACCACCGCCTCCATCCTTGAGCTGCTCAAGGACATCAACACCAAGCTGGGCCTGACGATTCTGCTGATCACCCACGAGATGGAAGTGGTCAAGAGCATCTGTGATCAGGTCGCCCTGATCAGCGGCGGCGAACTGGTGGAAGTGGCCTCGGTGGGTGATTTCTTCACCGCGCCGCAGACCCGCCTGGGCCGCGAGTTCCTCAATGACTTCCTGGAACTTGAGCCGCCGCGTGCGCTGGTCGATCGCCTCGAAGCCAGCGCAGGGCCTCACACCCATCCCGTGGTCCGTCTGGCCTTCAGTGGCGATGCCGTCTCCACGCCGCTGATCTCCCGCCTGGCGCGTGAATGCCAGGTGGATGTCAGCATCCTGCAGGCCAAGGTGGAATCCATTCAGGACCGCACCCTGGGCCTGATGATCGCCGAACTGATGGGCGACAGCCGCCAGACCCGGCAAGCCCTCGATTACCTCGAATCCCACGACCTGAAAGTGGAGGTGCTCGGTCATGTCACCCGCACTGCTTGAACTCGTTCTGTCCTCCACCCTCGAGACGCTTTACATGGTCGCGGTGGCAGGTCTGATCTCCGCAGCACTCGGCATTCCGCTGGGCGTGGCACTCTACACCTCACGCCCCGGCCAGATTCTCGCGCGCCCGGCCCTCAACAACGTGCTGAGCATCATCACCAACATCGGCCGCTCGGTGCCGTTCATCATCTTGATGGTGGCGATCATCCCGCTGACGCGCCTGATCGCGGGCAGCTCGATCGGCACCAACGCCGCCATCGTGCCGCTGACCATCGCCTCGATTCCCTTCGTCGCCCGCCTGATCGAAGGCGCGCTGAATGAAGTCGGCCCGGGGCTGGTCGAGGCCGCACAGGCCATGGGCGCCACGCCGATGCAGATCATTACCAAGGTGCTGTTGCCGGAAGCACGCGGCGGCATCATCAATGGCCTGACCATCACCGTGGTGACACTGATCAGCTATTCCGCCATGGCCGGCACCGTCGGTGGCGGCGGCCTGGGGGATCTTGGCATCCGCTACGGCTACAACCGTTTCGACCCGATGGTGATGCTGGTGACCGTGGTCATCCTCGTCGTCATGGTGCAGGGCTTCCAGAGCCTGGGCGATCATCTGGTGCGCAAGTCGAACCACAAGTAAGCATCGTTCCATGAGCGGTGACGAATCCACCAGTGACGTTCGATCTACAAATCACATGGCTTTCGGTATCGTGACGACTCATCACAAGGAGCCGTCACTCATAACATCCCGCGGACCCCACCGGTCACGTCGGATCACAAGGAGAACATCGATGCGCAACATGCTGAACACGCTTTCTTCCCCACTGCGCCTTGCCGGTGCTGCCACTCTGCTCGGCGCCACTCTGCTGGCAGGCTGCGGCAACGACGCGTCCGACGAGAACACCCTCAAGATGGGTACCGTCGCAGGCCCGGAAACCGAGGTGATGAAGGTCGCGGCCGAGATCGCCAAGGAAAAGTACGACCTGAACGTCGAGATCACCGAGTTCACTGACTACGTGTCTCCGAACGCCGCGCTGGCCGATGGCTCTCTGGACGCCAACGCCTACCAGCACCAGCCGTACATGGAATCCATGGTGCGTGAGCGTGGCTACGAATTCGCCAGCGCCGGCAAGACCTTCGTGTACCCGATCGGTGCCTACTCCGAGAAGTACGCAGACATCAGCGAACTGCCGGACGGCGCGACCATCGCCCTGCCGAACGATCCGTCCAACGAAGGCCGCTCCCTGATCCTGATGCACGACCTGGGCATGATCGAGCTGACCGACAAGGACAACCTCGAAGCGACCCCGATCGACGTCGCCAAGAACCCGCATGACTATCAGTTCAAGGAAATCGAGGCTGCCCAGCTGCCGCGCATCCTGCCGGACGTCGACCTGGCCTTCATCAACAACACCTTCGCTCAGCCGGCTGGCCTCGCGCCGGAAGACGCGCTGATCCGTGAAGGCGCCGAGTCCCCGTACGTCAACCTGATCGTCGTGCGTCAGGGCGATGAAGACAGCGAGAAGGTGCAGAAGCTGGTCAAGGCGTACCAGACGCCGGAAGTCGAAGCCAAGGCGGAAGAGCTGTTCAAGGGCGCGGCGGTGCCGGGCTGGAAGTGAGCCTCACCCCATGTCACTGACAGACACCTGAACGCGAAGCGCCGACCACTGGTCGGCGCTTTTGCATCTGATTGATGAACCACCCATCACGTTCAGATACCGATGCGGTGCAAGGGCGCGCGCAGGACGTGCTTGAAACAGCCGACCCGCGACCGCATTCCTGCGCCATATCGCAATCTTACCTACCCCACAGGAGCCCCAATGGCCACTCGCCCTGACTACTCACTGCTGGCCCGCCAGCTGGACGCCATCCTCGACACTCGCGACTGGCTGACCAACGCCTCCCAGACGGCCGCCTTCGTCAACATGACGGTGGAAGATCTCAACTGGGCAGGTTTCTATGTGCAACGTCAGCCGCAGGTCCTGCACCTGGGGCCGTTCCAGGGGCAGCCGGCCTGCCACCCGATTCCCTTCACCAAGGGCGTGTGTGGCGCCGCCGCCACCCAACGCACCACCCAGCGTGTCGCGGACGTACACGCCTTCCCGGGACATATTGCCTGTGACGCCGCTTCGCGTAGCGAGCTGGTGATGCCGGTGCTCATCGAGCAGAACGGCCAGCAAGTGCTGTGGGGTGTGCTGGATCTGGACAGCCCGAGCCCCGAGCGCTTCGACGAAGAGGATCAGGCCGGCATCGAGCGCCTGGTCGAGATCTTCATCGCCTCCAGCGACTTCGACAGCGTTCCTGCCTGACAAACTGAGCGCCCGCCTGACGGACAGCTTGAACGTCAGCATCACGCCCTGCCGCCCGCCACGCCACTCGCACGGCGGGCGGTTGCGTTGTGACCCGCCAGGCCTTGCACAGCCCTGCGCGAGGTGACAGGTTAAGAGCTCTTGCCCCTGACAGGAGCCAAACATGTCATCCCGGTCGCCATTTCATCCCTCATCGCTCTCTACTTCGCCCTCTACCTCGCCCTCCTCTCCGGATTCACCACCCCCGCACGCGGAGGCCTCGCTGCAGAATCACGACGATGCGCATGCCGGGCTTGAGCGGGTCATCAAGCATCTTGAGCGCATCAAGGCTTTCACGGCACGCACCGGCAACGACCTCGGCGCCAAGCGCACCCTGCTTGAAGCTTACTTTGCCGCCGATGCCAGCATTCTCGACACCGGCGTGACACCGCGTCTCGTGATGGTGCCGGGTGGCGAGGGAGAGCGTGTCTGTGAGGTATTGCCGGCACCCGATGACGCACCAGCCCGCCCGCGTCGCCTGCTGTATGTGCATGGTGGCAGCTGGATCGCAGGCTCACCTGCTGGTCATCGCCCTCTGGCCAGCCGTCTGGGGCGAACGGCACGCGCCGAGACCTACACGCTGGATTATCGCCTCGCGCCAGAGGCCGCCTTCCCGGCCGGCCTGCAGGACGTATTGGCCGCGTGGCGCTGGCTATGTGACGAATACCCGCAGGACCACCTGGTGCTGGCCGGTGACAGCGCGGGCGGCAACCTCACGCTGGCGGCCGTGAATGCACTCAAGAACGCAGGTGAGCGACTGCCGGATGCAGTGATCGCCTTCTCACCCGCCACGGACCTCAGCTGGGGCAGCGCCTCGCTGTCGCGCAAGGCCGAGGTGGACCCGATTCTCGACCCCAACCTGCTGCCCTTCGTGAGCATGGCCTATGTGCAGGATGGCACCGACATGAGCGACCCACGCATCTCGCCACTGGAAGGACATCTGTTCGAGCTGCCTCCGACGCTGATCCAGTGCGGCGAGGCGGAGATCCTGCTCGATGACAGCCGCCGCTACGCCGCTCAGGCCCAGGACTGCGATTCGCCCGTCACACTGAGTCTGTGGCCGGATATGCCACATGTGTTCGTCGGCTTCGCCCCGCTGCTGGGCGCTGCCAATGCCGCCCTCAAGGAAGCACGCGAATTCCTCGACGCCACGCTTGCCTGAGCGACCCGCGCCTGGCCCGCGTCAGAATTTCATGACACGCACACGAAAACGCCCGACTCGATGAGCCGGGCGTTTTCTGGAATCTGGTAGGACCAGGCGGATTTGAACCGCCGACCTCCACGATGTCAACGTGGCGCTCTAACCAACTGAGCTATGGTCCTGAAGTGTGGCAGATGACACAGGAGCACTTGAAACTTGCCGTGAAACGGCTTGGTAGGACCAGGCGGATTTGAACCGCCGACCTCCACGATGTCAACGTGGCGCTCTAACCAACTGAGCTATGGTCCTGAATCAAGTGGCGTGATGTTGCCATCAGTGCCGATGCTGGTAGGACCAGGCGGATTTGAACCGCCGACCTCCACGATGTCAACGTGGCGCTCTAACCAACTGAGCTATGGTCCTATGTCAGCATGCTGAAATGCGAAGCAGTGTGGTGCGAAGTGCTTTGCCCTGTCAGCGAGGACGTATTCTACGCAACTCCCGTTTTGATGCAACCCCCTGATGATAAAAAATTTTCTCGCCATTCCGCCTTGCCATGCCCGGGTAAAGAACGGACACGGACCAACCGCACGAGCGAGGCACGTGAACGAGACACGTCATCATGGCCAAGCCCTCAAACTGACAGACCTGATCTGTCCTGTCCGGCACTGCCAGCCACTCTCGCCGAATGGCACAAGGCTGGCTGGCAGCGCACGGACACGACAATGCCTGGCCGCAGCGCCTCGAATGCTAGAAGAAGACTCGACGCAGCGCAGCTGCCAACACGGCCCCCAGCAAGGGGCCGGCAATCGGCACCCAGGCATACTGCCAGCCCGAACTACCCTTGCCGGCAATCGGCAACACCCAATGCGCGATGCGCGGCGCCAGATCACGCGCCGGATTCATGGCGTTGCCGGTCGGCCCACCCAGTGACAGGCCGATCGCCCATACCAGCACACCGATCAGGTACGGCAGCGCCTGATCGGTGATCAGCGCGCTGTTGACCATGCTGCCGATGGCGAAGATGAGCACCACCGTCGCGATCGCTTCACTGATGACATTGGCCGTCTTGTGGGACACTGCCGGTTCAGTACAGAAGACCGCGCGCTTGCGCAGCGGGTCCCGAGTCACCTCCCAATGCGGATAATAGGCCGCCCATACCAGTACCGCCCCCATGAAGCAGCCGAGAAGCTCCGCCAGCATCATCCTGGCGACCTTGAGCTCATTGGTATGCACGCCCAGCAGGTATTTCGCGATCGTCACCGCCGGATTGAGATCGCCGCAGGGCGACCCTGTCGAGGTCGAGACCAGCACCCCGACCATCACGGCAAATCCCCAGCCGGCATTGATCATCAACCAGCTGGAACCCGCTCCCTTGGTGCCCCTGAGCATCGCATTGGCGACCACCCCACCTCCTAGCAGAATCATGAAGGTGGTGCCCAGAAACTCGCCCGTCATGACGTCAGTCCACATCTTGATGACCTCCGCCACTTGCCCCCGTCACTCGTCTACCGCCACCTCTCGCCCACACGATCGCGCCCCATGACGATGGAATGGTGCCATCGCCGGGGGATGGCAAGAAAAGGCGGAGACCCGAAATGACTTCGCCCCGTCGAGGGACGGGGCGAAGTCAGGCTACAGTGCCACAGGTGCAGGGAGCTGCTCCAGCAGATTGCGGCAAGGATTTGTTACAGCAGCAGATGCCACATGGAGGCGGCGATCAAGGCCCCCGCCAGGGGGCCGGCGATCGGCACCCAGGCGTAACCCCAGCCGGAGGCGCCCTTGCCGTGGATCGGCAACAAGGAGTGCGCGATACGTGGGCCCAGATCACGAGCCGGGTTGATGGCATAACCGGTCGCGCCACCCAGCGAGAGGCCGATGGCCCACACCAGCATGCCGACCAGATACGGCAGCAGACCAGCACTGATGGTGCCGGAGCCGACGATGGCGCCGATACCGAATATCAGCACCACGGTACCGATCACCTCGCTGAGCATGTTGCCCAGACGACACTCGACTGCCGGGTCCGTGCAGAACACCGCCCGCTTGAGGTCAGCATCACTGGTGCGTTTCCAGTGCGGCAGATAGGCCAGCCATACCATCACGGCACCGGCGAAACACCCGAGCATCTGCGCGATGATATGCCGCGCCACATCCATGAGGGTGGCATGCACCCCTAGCAGATACTTGGCAAGGGTCACCGCCGGATTGAGGTCTGCCTGGGGCGAGCCGGTCGAGACGGCCACGAACACGCCAATCATCACGGCGAAGCCCCAGCCGGTGGTGATCACGATCCAACCGGAGCCATTGCCCTTGGTGTCAGACAGCACCACATTGGCGACCACGCCACCGCCAAACAGGATAAGGAATAGACAGCCGAGAAACTCGCCTGTCATGACATCGGTCCACATGCTCAGTGGCCTCCGTCGCTTTTCACTCTTTCCACCGCTTCCAGCCAGCCGGCGTAGAGGCGTTCGCGCTGCTCTTCCGCCATTTCCGGCGCAAAGGTACGCTCGCAGTGCCACAGCTCGCTGATCTCATCCAGGCTGTCATACCAGCCGATATGCAGGCCCGCCAGATACGCGACGCCCAGCGCCGTGGTCTCCAGCACGCGCGGACGATCCACCTTCACGCCCAGCATGTCAGACAGGAACTGCATCACCCAGTTGTTGCTGACCATGCCGCCATCCACGCGCAGATTCGCACAGCTGATGGCCACGTCATCCAGCATGCACTCCTGCAGGTCACGCGTCTGATAGCACACTGACTGCAGGCCGGCCGCCACGATGTCGGTGATGCCGGTGCCACGGGTCAGCCCCAGGATCGCGCCACGCGCCTGCGGGTCCCAGTGCGGTGCCCCCAGGCCAGTGAAGGCCGGCACCATGTAGACGCCGTGGTCGGCCTTGGCCGCACGCGCCAGCGGTTCGGTCTCGGAGGCATCGGAAAACAGCTTCAAGCCATCACGCAGCCACTGCACGGTCGCGCCCGCCACGAAGATGCTGCCTTCCATGGCATAGGTCGGCTTGCCATTGAGGCGATAGCCCACCGTGGTCAGCAGACGATTGCGGGACAGCTCCATCTTCTCGCCGGTGTTCATGATCATGAAGCAGCCGGTGCCGTAGGTGCTCTTGCTCATGCCGGGCGTGAAGCAGGCCTGGCCGACCAGCGCCGCCTGTTGATCGCCGGCAACGCCGCGAATCGGCATCGCCGCACCGAACAGCTGCGGATCGGTAGTGCCGAAATCATCACTGGAGTCCAGCACTTCCGGCAGCAAGGATTGTGGGATACCGAACAGTTCCAGCAGCTCACTGTCCCAGCACTGATCGACGATGTTGAACAGGCAGGTACGCGAGGCGTTGGTGGCATCGGTGACGTGGCGCTTGCCAGCGGTCAGCTTCCAGATCAAGTAGCTGTCGACGGTGCCGAAGGCCAGCTCGCTTTTCTCGGCACGTGCGCGAACGCCTTCGACATTCTCGAGAATCCAGCGCAGCTTGGTCGCGGAGAAATACGGGTCGATCAGCAGGCCGGTCTTCTGCTGGATCATGTCTCCATGACCGGCATCGGAAAGCTCACGACAGTACTCGTGGGTGCGGCGGTCCTGCCAGACGATGGCATTGTAGACCGGCACACCGGTCTCGCGATCCCAGACGATCGTGGTCTCACGCTGGTTGGTGATCCCGATGGCCGCGACCTGCTCGGCGCCGATATTGGTATTGATCAGCGCCTGATGCACGGTGCGCTTCACCGATCCCCAGATATCATCGACGTGATGCTCGACCCAGCCGCTGTTCGGAAAGTGTTGAGCAAATTCTTCTTGTGCCAGTCCGGTCACCGCGCCTTCACGATCGAAGAGGATGGCGCGCGAGCTGGTGGTTCCCTGGTCAATGGACAGAATGTGGTTGGTCATCGTCAATATCTCCCGGTAGTCCGTTACAAGATGGCCCGCCCATGCAACGTGCGGCGGGCCATTTGAATGATGATGTTTCCGCTGGGAATCAGCTGGCGGTGCGTACCGACAAGCGAGCACTCTCGAATATCGTCAACGACAGCAGGACGACCGCCATCACGCACGAGCCAATCAACAACATGAAACCACCATCCCATCCATAGGCATCTACCGTATAGCCTACCAAGGCACTGGCAGCGACAGAGCCGCCCAGATAACCGAACAGGCCAGTGAAACCAGCCGCGGTCCCTGCCGCCTTCTTGGGCACCAGCTCAAGCGCCTGCAGACCGATCAGCATGACCGGGCCATAGATCAGGAAGCCGATGGCGACCAGACACATCATGTCGATTCCCGGATTACCGGCAGGATTCAACCAATAGACGGTGGTGAAGACGGCGACCAGCGCCATGAAACATACCCCTGTCGCGCCGCGGTTGCCCCGGAACAGCTTGTCGGATAACCAACCACACAACAACGTGCCGGGGATACCGGCCCACTCATACAGGAAATATGCCCAGGAGGACTTGTCGACGCTGAAGCTCTTGGCTTCCTGCAGGTAGGTCGGCGCCCAGTCGAGAACCCCGTAACGCAGCAGATATACGAAGACATTCGCCAGCGCGATGTACCAGAGCATGCGATTCTTGAGCACGTACTTGACCAGGATCTCCCGCGTGGAGAATTCCTGTTCGTGGCTTTCATCGTATCCCGCCGGGTAGTCATTCTTGTGCTTCTCGATAGGAGGCAAGCCACAGCTCTGCGGCGTGTCCCGCATGGTCAGCAGGGCGAAGATCGCCACGAAGACGGCCAGCGCGGCCGGCACATAGAACGCGGAATGCCAGTCGTTGAACCATGCCATGCCAAGAATGAACAACGGACCGACAAGACCACCGCCGACGTTATGGGCCACGTTCCACACCGAGACGATCTGGCCACGCTCACTCTGTGACCACCAGTGCACCATGGTGCGACCGCAGGGCGGCCATCCCATCCCCTGCACCCACCCATTGAGGAACAGCAGCACGAACATGATGCCGATACTGGAGGTTGCCCAGTCAGTGAAACCGAACAGGAACATGATGCCGGCGGACATCAGAAGACCAGCAGGAAGGAAGTAACGCGGGTTGGAGCGGTCAGAGACAGCCCCCATCACGAACTTGGAGATACCATAGGCGATCGACACGCCGGCAAAGGCCAGACCAAGATCACCACGGGAATAGCCCTGCTCCACCAGGGAAGGCATGGCCAGAGAGAAGTTCTTGCGTACCAGATAGTAGCCGGCATAGCCTAGAAAGATACCGAGAAATATCTGCCATCTCAGTCGCTTATAGGTGTCGTCTACCTTGGCGTCATGAAGCGGTGTGGCGTGCACCGCGGATTTGAATAAACCGTACATTCTGCTGCTCGCTCCTGATTTTACGACACCGACCTCTACACGGGCATAGCCACGCCTTGACAGACGCGCTTGGTGTTCGAATGCGAAAGTACAGGCTTCACATCAGTGTCACAATGCGAAAAGCACCGATATTCGCTAGACCTTTGTCTACATGATCTTGACAACCCTTTCTATTCAGTAAGTTATACATGATTTCACATGCCTTCAACGGCTTGCACTTACCGGGTCAGTCAGTGTGAAGACTGGCGTTACCGTAGGCATGTATCAAAAAGAACATCAAACGAACATTCTGGATGGCGCGCCGCCCCGCACAGCCATCACCGGGCACCTGGTCGAGCAGCAAACGCACACAGACTCGCGTTGCCTCCGCGACGGTTCAGAGCAGGCGTCCTTACACCGGACATGAGCAAGAGGACAGGATGATGCAGCCAAAGCGCCATCGCGCCATTGTCGAACTGATCACGCGTCAGGGATATGCCTCCATCGAGCAGCTGGCCAGTCACTTCGATGTCACGCCACAGACCATTCGTCGCGACCTCAATCAGCTGTCCGAGGCCGGTGCGCTCAAGCGCGTGCACGGGGGCGCGGGGCTTGAGTCCAGCACCGTCAGCACCGCTTACAGCACCCGCAAGACATTGAACCTGGGCGCCAAGCGGCGCATGGCGGCGGCCCTGGCCAGGCAGATCCCCGACCACGCCTCGCTGTTCATCAACATCGGCACCAGCAACGAGATGGTGGCCGAGGCGCTGTGTGATCACCGCGGGCTTGAGGTCATCACCAACAACCTGAACGTGGCGGCCATCCTCCAGCACAAGGAGGATTTCAACGTCATCGTGGCCGGCGGCATGGTGCGCTCCCGCGATGGCGGCATCATTGGCGAGGCCACCATCGACTTCATCAACCAGTTCAAGGTCGACTTCGGCATCATCGGTATCAGTGGCATCGATGAAGATGGCTCGCTGCTGGAATTCGACTATCAGGAAGTGCGTGTCGCCCAGGCGATCATCCACAACTCACGCCAGGTCTTCCTGATCGCGGATCACTCCAAGTTCCAGCGCAATGCGGTCGTGCGCCAGGGCAACCTGAGCCAGCTCGATGCGCTCTTCACCGACATCCAGCCCCCGGAAAGCATTCTGACCCTGATGCGTCAGCACGAGGTCGCGCTGCACGTCGCCGACGACGAGTCGACGGGCGAGACCGGCGACGCTTGAGCACCGGGACGCGCCATCCAATCGACCAGTCACCTCACCAACGCGCCATGTCACCAACGAGCCAACACGACCAACTCGTCTCGCGATCACGGGGCCAGGCAACACGCCGACGAGCAGCCTGGCCCGGCTCTCACCCTTTTCTGCCTCGCCCCTTCCCCTCCATTCTCGTCGCCCCCTCTTGCACCAATGAGCCCTCGCAGATGACGACAGCCACACTTCTGCTGTCTTATCGCTGCCCAGTGACACCGCTTCGTCTACGCATGCCATGTCATGACGCTTGATCAGCCACTGCGCGCCCCGCCTGCGCCGCACGCGCGGCAACATGACAGCCAGCGCTTCATGAAAATGTCACGCCATGATCAGAGACTGAGAAAAAACACCGGCAAGACAACAGGTTGAATATCAGGCAATCCTCGGTTGCCAGACACTCGCCCAAATGATCACTTTCGAAAGCCATCGGCGCACAAGAATCCCCTTGATGTTCGACTTTTGCTAAGCTATGTTCACTTTCGAAAACCCATTATCGCGCACCTTGCCGGTGCAGACTCATTCGCCCCACCCGGTAGCGCCGGGCACGAGCAGGAGCAGCCCATGTCCCGCGACAACGATGCACTTCTTGACCTCTTCATCATCGGCGGCGGCATCAATGGCGCCGGTATCGCCAACGATGCCAGCGGCCGCGGCCTGAGCGTGGCCCTGTGCGAGCAGAACGACCTCGCCAGTGCGACCTCCTCCGCCAGCAGCAAGCTGATCCACGGCGGCCTGCGCTATCTGGAGCACTACGAATTCCGTCTGGTGCGCGAGGCTCTGCAGGAGCGCGAGGTGCTGCTCAAGAAGGCGCCGCATATCATCTGGCCACTGCGCTTCATCCTGCCGCACCAGCCGCATCTGCGTCCGGCGTGGATGATTCGCGCGGGCCTGTTCCTGTATGACCACATTGGCAAGCGCGAGACACTGCCAGCCTCCAAGGGTCTCAAGTTCGGCGAGCAGAGCCCGCTGGTCAGCGAGATCAATCAGGGCTTCGAATACTCGGATTGCTGGGTCGATGATGCGCGTCTGGTCATCACCAATGCGCTGCAGGCGCGCGAGCAAGGCGCCGAGATCATGACAGGCACCCGCTGTGTCGGCGCCCGTGATGTCGAAGGCCACTGGGAGCTGACACTTGAAGATGTCAGCAGCGGCGAGACCTTCATCCGCCGCGCACGCACCCTGGTGAATGCGGCAGGCCCGTGGGTGGAGTCCTTCATCAAGGGCGCCACCGAACGCACGCCGCGCTATGGCATCCGCATGATCCAGGGCAGCCACCTGATCGTGCCGCGCATCAATACCGATGACCGCGCCTTCATCCTGCAGAACAAGGACAAGCGCATCGTCTTCGTGCTGCCCTATCAGGAAGACTTCAGCCTGATCGGCACCACCGACGTGCGCTACAAGGGTGACCCCTCCGAGGTGGCCTGCTCCAGCGATGAGACCGACTACATGCTCGAGGTGGTCAACCATCACTTCAAGCGCAAGCTCGGCCGCGATGACGTGGTCTCGACCTTCTCCGGCGTACGCCCGCTGTGTGACGACGAGTCGGCAGACCCGTCCGCGATGACGCGTGATTACACCCTCCACCTGGATGACAGCGGCGCACCGATGCTGTCCATCTTCGGCGGCAAGATCACCACCTATCGCAAGCTGGCCGAATCGGCACTTGAAGACCTCAAGCCGCTGCTGCCGAGCATGGGCGAGCCGTGGACCCACGAGAAGGCCCTGCCCGGGGGTGATATCGAGAGCCGCGCAGCCTTCACTCGCCAGCTGCAGCGCGACTACCCGTTCCTCGGCGAAGCACGCGCCAGACGCTTCGCCTCAAGCTACGGCAGCCTGTGCCTGCATTTCCTCGACGGCAAGCAGAGCGAGGCGGACCTGGGCGAGGACTTCGGCGCAGGCCTGAGCGCTGCCGAGATCGACTACCTGGTCGAGCACGAATGGGCGCGTGAGGTGCAGGATGTCGTCTGGCGCCGCACCAAGCTGACGCTGCGCCTGAGCGATGAGCAGAAGACGCGCATCGGCGACTACCTCAAGGAACGCCTGCTGGCACGCGCCGCCTGATGAAAACCGGCTGAGCAAGCAGCGAAAAAAAGCCCGCCCCTCCGACAAGGAGGGGCGGGCTTTTCGTTCAGGGACAGGCGGAATTTTTGGTCATGTATTGACGACTTACTGGATACCGCCCGCCGTCAGCTTGGCCGGGTCGAGCAGACGCTCCAGCTCCTCGCGTGACAGCTCAGTCTCTTCCTCGGCCACATCCAGAATCGGACGCCCGGCCTGATAGGCCACCTTGGCCACTCGCGCCGCCTCGTTGTAACCGATCACCGGATTGAGCGCCGTGACCAGAATCGGGTTCTTGGCCAGCGGGGCCTCGATGTTGTCCTGGCGCACGTTGAAGGTGGCAATGGCCTTGTCCGCCAGCAGGCGGCTGACATTGGCACTCAGCGTGATCGAGGACAGCAGATTGTTGGCGATCAGCGGCAGCATGACATTGAGCTGGAAGTTGCCGCTCTGCCCGGCGATGCCGATGGTGGCGTCATTGCCCATCACCTGCGCCGCCACCTGAGCGGCCGCCTCGGGGATCACCGGATTGACCTTGCCCGGCATGATGGAGCTGCCCGGCTGCAGAGCCTCAAGCTCGATCTCGCCCAGCCCTGCCAGCGGGCCGGAATTCATCCAGCGCAAGTCGTTGCTGATCTTCATCATCGCCACGGCGTAGGTACGCAGATGGCCGGAGAGCTCGACTGCCGTGTCCTGGGAGGACAGCGCCGCGAAGAAGCTCTCGGCGGGGCGGAAGGCATGCCCGGTCTGGTGTGAAAGGCGGTCAGCGATGCGCTCGGCGAATTCCGGATGCGCGTTGATGCCACTGCCGACGGCGGTGCCGCCCTGGGCGAGGCGCTCGAGGCGCGGCAGCACCTGCTCGATACGCTCGATGGCCTGTCCGACCTGCGCCTGCCAAGCACCCAGCTCCTGACTCATGCGGATCGGCATCGCATCCATCAGGTGAGTGCGACCGGTCTTGACGACGTCGTCCACCTCAGAGGCCTTACGGGAGATCACCTCATGCAGATGGCGCAGCGCCGGCAACAGGGTGTCCGAGACAGCGATGACGGCGGACAGATGAATGGCTGTCGGGATGACATCATTGCTCGACTGCCCCATGTTGACGTGGTCGTTGGCACCGACGCTCACATCCTTGTCGCCCAGATGCTGATTGGCAAGCTGCGTCAGTACCTCGTTGACGTTCATGTTGGTCGAGGTGCCGGAACCGGTCTGGAAGACATCGACCGGGAATTGATCGGCATGCTCGCCGTCGATGACCTGGCGCGCCGCCTTGATGATCGCCTCGGCACGCACGTCATCCAGCAGCTCCAGGTCACGGTTGACCTCGGCCGCGGCCAGCTTGATGCGCGCCACGGCGCGAATGAAGGCAGCAGGCAACGGCTGGCCACTGACGGGGAAGTTATCGACCGCTCGCTGAGTCTGGGCGCCATAGAGTGCGCTTGCCGGCACTTCGAGTTCACCCATGCTGTCGCGTTCACGGCGGGTCTGGCTGCTCATGCTTGTCTCCCTGTGCTGTTGCATATGACGTCGCACCTGGCTGGCGTCACTTATGGGCGGCTGGCAATGACGTGATCGATGACCTGATCGCCAGCTTCAATCCCCTGATGATCAGTTGGGGACGTACAGGATACCAATCAAGCCGCTTGATGGTAGTGATTATCAATAACAATCACATATTCATTGCCGGGCTCCGTCATCACACGGCCTGCAATCTTTCGGATCCACCCTTGCAAGATGGCTCCTCACCAATCCTCTGTTACGCAAGACGAGGCCTCGGTTACACTGTGCAGCGCTTCAACCATGGCCATGGCCCCTTGGCCACGCCTCATGAATCCTGTCGACGGAATGACCGCGAACCTGATGTCCACCTCTTCGCTGCTGAAACCCGCCGTGTGTGCGGTGTGCACCATCCCTCACTTCCTCGTGCCTGTCGGAGGGGAAATCGCGTCATGAAATGGTTATCGCACAACCCTTACTTCACCTACCTGCACCGCCAGCGCCTGCATATCCTGCGTGTGACCGTCGCTCTGACGCTGTGCTTTTCGATCATCGAGCTGTTCAGTCTGCCGCACAGTTCCTGGGCATTGGTCAGCACCGTGATGGTCATGGGCAATCTGCCCCACGTCGGCGGTGTCATCGACAAGGGCTGGCAACGTCTGGTCGGCACTCTGCTTGGTGGCCTGTGGGGCCTGATATTGATTCTGGTCGCCGAGCCACTGCCGGGCGTGGTGCCATTCTGGAGCATCGTCGGCATCGCCCTGGCGCTGAATGCCACCTTCAGCAACCGCTATGGCTACAGCTCGCTGCTGTTCTGCGTCACGCTGCTGATGGTGATCGGTGATGGCAATCATGATCTCGGCATCGGGCTGTGGCGTGTCTTCAATGTGGTGCTGGGCACCCTGATCAGCATCGTGGTCAGCATGGTGCTGCTGCCACAGAAGGCGACGGATGTCTTCCGCTTTCTGCTGGCCGACAACCTCGACAAGCTGGCACGCCTCTACCACGGCCATACCAAGGCCGAGCGTGAGGGCGTCAATGAGGGGCTCGCGCTGGTGCGTGCCACCTCGGCACAGCTGGTCAAGCAGCGCGGGCTGGTCGATGCCGTCGCTCAGGAAGGCCGCATCAATCGTGCCGACATCGAGGAAATCCTGTCCTTCGAGCGCCGCATGATCTCGACCATCGAACTGCTGCAGGAAACCCACTGGAACACCCGCGAAGGGCATGAATTCATCGAGGGGTTGGATGGCCTGCGTGATGCCCAGCATCGCCTGGCCCGTGCCCTGGGGACCCTGGCCTTCCAGGTACGCACCGGCCAGAGCATCGAGCTGACGGTGACGCCCTTTGACCTGCAACGCTATGCCGATGTTCGCAATGTCGAGAGCCGCAACGGCCGTGCGCTGTTCAGCCCGGCAGGCTACCTGTGGCTCAATCGCGAGCTGGCACGCCTGACCGAAGCCCTGGGCGAGCGGCTGGCCTTGCTGGAGCGTCTGCCGAGCCAGCGCCTGCAACGCCGACTGCCGGGCCATGGCCTGATCAGTGATGCGCGCCGTCTGTTCCTGCCGGAAGACCCGACGCCGGGCGATACGGCAGCCCCCACCAGGCGCGATAACAGCGCTGGCAGGCAACACTCTCCGGCCAGCAAGGCGCCGGCCAGCAAAGCGACGGCGAGTGATGACAGCAGCAGTGATGACACCTTCAGCGATGAGCCAGACCGCCGCGACAGGCGCCAGCCAGACTCGGGCGGCAATGAGACTGCCAGGAAAGATACATGAACTCAGTATCCGGAGTGACTCCCGCAAGCCAGCATGATGTGCTGATCGTCGGTGGCGGCGCGGCAGGTTTGACCCTGGCACTCAGCCTCGCCAATCGCCTGCTGCCCGGCCCGCGCACCCGCCGCGTCACGCTGTTGCGTCCAGCGCGTGAGGCACAGGGTGCCAGCCGCTGGGCACAGGGCGGTATCGCGGCGGTGCTGGCGCCAGAGGACGATGTGGAGTCCCATGTCGCCGACACCCTGATTGCCGGCGATGGCCTGTGCAACGAGCGCGCGGTGCGCTTCACCGTCGGTCACTCGCGGGAGGCGATCGAATGGTTGATCGCGCTCGGCGTGCCCTTCACCCCGGCCGATGCCGACGCCAGCTACCCCTTCCACCTTACCCGCGAAGGGGGGCATGGTCGCCGTCGCATCATCCACGCCGCCGACGCCACCGGGCGGGCGCTGCTCGACACGCTCAGCGCCCACGTCGAAGCTCACCCGAACATCGAGATTCTCGAAGACCTGCTGGCCGTCGACATCGCGATCAACGCTGGCCGCGCCAGTGGTCTGTGGGTGATGGACAGCACGGGCCAGCGCCAATGGCTGGCAGCCAATGACCTGGTACTGGCCACCGGCGGCGCCAGCGGGCTGTTCGCCCACGCCACCAGCCCGAGCGCCAGCGTCGGTGACGGCATGGCGATGGCGACCCGCGCCGGCGCCAGCCTGATGAACCTGGAGTTCCAGCAGTTTCATCCCACCTGCCTGTATGATCCCGATGGCACGCCCTTTTTGATCTCCGAGGCGGTGCGGGGCGAAGGGGGGCTGCTGCTGCGCCCGGATGGGCATCGCTTCATGGCCGATCATGATCCTCGTCTGGAGCTGGCGCCGCGTGATGTCGTGGCACGCGCCATCCTCACCGAGATGCGCACGCACGGTCTCGAGCATGTCTGTCTGGATATCAGCGCGCTGGGCGCCGAGGCGATCGAGCACCACTTCCCGACCATCGCCGAGCACTGTCTGACGCGCGGGATCGATATTCGTCATGCACCGATACCCGTCGTCCCTGCCGCCCACTACAGCTGCGGCGGCATCGCCACCGGGCTGGATGGCGAAAGCGACCTGCCGGGGCTCTGGGCCATCGGCGAAGTCGCCTGCACGGGCCTGCACGGCGCCAATCGCATGGCCAGCAACTCGCTGCTCGAATGCCTGGTGCAGGCGCGCGCCTGTGGTGAAGCACTTGGGCAACTCCACCGCGCCGACGAGCCACGCCTGACGAGCACGCTCGACTCGCTGATGCCGCAACACGCCACCCTGCTCACACAGCTTGCCGACAATGGTCAGGTCTGGCGCTGCGTGATGCGTTTGAGCGCGGACGAGGCACGCACGCGCCTGCACAGCTTGCGCCAGCTGATGAGTCTGCAAGCGGGAATCGAGCGCAGCCAGCACGGCCTGAGGGAGGCGTTGAAGCAGATAGCACAGTGGGTATCGCTTGAGGCGGGACAGGCGGCAGAGAGCGAGCAGCACAGGCAAGCTTCAGTGCCGCGGGCAGGGCTCGATCATCTTGCGCTCTATCAGGCCTTGACGCTGGCACCGCTGCTGCTGCTCTGCGCCCATCAGCGTCACGAGTCACGCGGCCTGCACTTCATCCGCGACTTCCCGATGCCGGCGCCGCGCGCTCGCGATAGCATCATTCGGCTCTCGGCCTTCGCTGCCGCGACCTGAGCGGTTTATGCGAAGCGCCATGAGAAGGACCATGAAAAGGCTCATAAGCAGGCTCAGCGTGCATGGCCCCCCTGGGCAGCGACGCGCCGCAGGGTATCCAATGGCGGTGGCTGACGCGGCAATCCATGCGGCAAGGGCGGCCACAGCAACCACAGGCGCAGCTGGTGAAGGTCTTCGCTGGAGGCGCTATCCGGCCACAGCCATACCCGCTGGGTTTTCAGGTGCTGCTGGTCCGCGCCCTGCGCTCTCAAGCCCTGTAGCCCCATCCCCTGTGGCCCGAAGCCCTGCGTCGAGATCTCGAGCCCGATCAGCCGCGGCGAGCACCACAGGCAGCGCACGGCGACGGGCTGCCAGCTGCGTGAGGCACCATCGGCCCACCACCAACAGAGCTGCATCTCCGGGTGACGATGGCGCGCATCTGAGGCAGGCGGAGTGTCACTGGCTTCGGTCTCGGCTTCGCTTTCTGCTTCGGTCTTGGCTTCAGCCTCATGCTCCGGCACTGGCGCCTGGCCACCGCTGGCAAGCGCCGCATCAGCGCAGAGGCTGCCCCCCAGGGCCAGCCAGACTCGCGCCTCGGGGTCCTTGAGACGCCGCCGAGCCTGGCGCCACCAAGATACCAGCTCTCCGGCCTGCAGCAGCCAGCCCAGCCCCACCACGCTCAAAAGCGCCATGACACCATCCGGCAGCTGAGCGAGCCCCTCAAACGCACAATGCCCCGCCTCGAAAGGCAGGGCATTGCGCAGGAATTGCCACTGACAGGTCCACCACGTACTGACAACGAACTGGCCAGTCGCCAGCTCGGCAAGCCAGACCCACAAGGCGAGACTCGCCGCCAACAGCCCGACGCGCAGGCTGGCGTGGGTCGCGAACGCCTGCCTAGAGGCCCTTGAACTGATCGCGCTCGCCATTCTCGGCATTGGCGATCACCATGTTGATCAGGCGCTGGTACTCGGCATTGCCGCACGGGTCGCGCTTCATCAGCCACACGAAGAGATCCTGATCCTCTTCGGCCAGCAGCTGCACATAGAGCGCCTTGTCGTCTTCGCTCAAGGCGTCGAAACGCTGCTCCAGAAACGGCAGCAGCAGCAGGTCGAGCTCCCACATGCCGCGACGCGAATGCCAATGCAGCCGCTTGCGAATCACATCTTCCATTGCCTGAACCTCAGTCGTCATATCAATGCGCGCAGTATACCCGAGGGGGGCGTCAGCGGCATCCGTTGACCCGTTGCTCGGGCAGGAATTGGCAATCCGTGCCGTGATCGGCAATGATGTCCCTAGTGCGTTGTTTTCTCAGGATTTGCCCATTATGCTGAGGAGATAACAATCACAAGGATGCGTGTGCCTGTCCGGTGACAAGAGGTCGCCCGGCTGACGCATCACGAACGCCTTTCGCGAGAAAGGTGCAGGCATGGAGAGATCCGATGACCAAGTCCGAGCTGATCGAACAGATAGCCATGCGACAGCCTGAGTTGTCGCTCAAGGATGTAGAGGCCGCGGTTCGCATCATCCTCGATGATGTGACAGATGCCCTGGCCCACGGCGGTCGCGTCGAGATTCGCGGTTTCGGCAGCTTCTCGCTGCACTACCGTGAGCCACGACTGGGGCGCAATCCCAAGACCGGCGAGCCTGTGGATCTGGATGGCAAGTTCGTCCCCCACTTCAAGCCCGGCAAGGAGCTGCGCGAGCAGGTCGATGCCAGTCGCGCCCTGGGGTATTGACCACAGTGATGATGACGATGCGACTGACTGACAGCGCTGACCGTAGATGAACACCCGGCGTGACGGGGCTGGCGGGTTCAGTGCCGGCAGACACCCGCTCAAGTCCTGATACCAGAGACGACAGCCACCCACCTCACGGCGTCGCCGCCAAGACTCGCGCGATGGGCAGTGATACACTCGCTCCCAGATGATTCACGACTGCATTTCATGACAAGGAAACCGTTATGCGTTGGCTAAAAGGTCTCGTTCTGGCCGTGATCCTGCTGATCGTCCTGCTGGTCGGTATTCTCTTTGCCGTTCACAACCAGCAAGCCGTGCCCCTCGACCTCATCTGGGTAGAGCTGCCTGCTGCGTCCCTTTCCATGTGGCTGCTGTTCTCGCTGGCCGTCGGCGTCGTGCTTGGCATGGTCGCGATGACCGGCATGTATCTGCGCCTGCGCACGCTGTTGACCCGTGCCCAGCGTCGCAACCAGCAGCAACGCAAGGAACTGGACCAACTGCGCATCCAGGAGATCAAGGAAGTGGCATAAATGCCTGATCTGATATTGCTGGGATTGCTGATGGCGGCCATCGCCATCGGATTCTGGCTGGGGCGGCGTGATCGTCGCCCCGATGAACAAGCACCGGCTCCTGCCACCCTGTCCCGCGACTACTTCGTCGGCCTCAATCATCTGCTCAACGAGCAGCCTGATCGTGCCATCGAAACCTTCGTTCAGGCCCTGGAAGTCAACAGCGACACCGTCGATACCCACATAGCGCTGGGCAATCTCTATCGCAGTCGCGGCGAAGTCGATCGTGCCGTCAAGATTCACCAGAACCTGCTGGCCCGCCCTGCCCTGGATAGCGAACAGAGCGAGCGTGTCCAGCTGGAACTTGCCCGCGACTTCATGCGCAGCGGTGTCTATGACCGCGCCGAGAAGCTGCTGGAAACTCTCCTCAAGCAAGCACAGCACGACAGTCATCGGCGTGCCGGCCGCCGCCTGTTGATCGACCTCCTCGAGCGGGAGCGCGAGTGGGAGGCCGCACTCGAAGTCGCTCATGCCATTCTGCGTCAGGAAGGCGGCATCCGCCGCGCGGCGGCCCATTGGCACTGCGAACTGGCCGCGCTGGATATCGCCGAAGGCAGCCAGGCGATGGCCCGCAAGCGCTTGAAGCAGGCGCTTTCCACCGACGAGAAATGCGTACGCGCCAACTGGATGCTGGCCGAGATCGAATTCGATCATGCCAACTACAAGCAGTGCATCCGCCTGCTGCAGCGCATCCCACGTCAGGACACCGGCTTCACCCCCATCATTCTCGAGCCACTGGGCAACGCCTTTCGCATGCTGGATGACGAGAGTGGCCTGGTGCGCCTGCTGCATCAGGAAGTCGAACGCGCGCCCTACACCACGACCGTCATCAGCCTTGCACAGTTGATCGAGCGTCGCGAGGGTGTCGAGGCCGCCGCCAGCTTCGCCAGCGAGCAGCTGCATCGTCACCCCAGCCTGCGTGGCGTCGACTACCTGCTCGATCTCTACCTGCTGGATGCCGACGAGCGCGAGACCGAGCGTTTCAATCTGCTCAAGCGCCATACCCAGCAGCTGATCCAGGCGCGCCCTCGCCATCGCTGTCATCGTTGCGGCTTCGAAGCCTCGATGCTGCTCTGGCAATGTCCGAAGTGCCGCCACTGGGGCACGGTCAAGCCGATCACCGGCCTGGAAGGTGAGTAATGGCGCCAACTGGTGCACAGCTACCCGCTGACAGGCAGACCACAGATACCAGAACGAAAAGCCCCCTGCAGCTACGCTGCAGGGGGCTTTTTCATGCCGCCTTGATGACTACCGGACTGACGCTATCGAACTGACGCCACCGATCACATCAGCCCTGCCCGATGGCACGCTCGCGCAGGCGCGGCGAGAGCAGCTCGCCCACGAGACAGGCTGCCAGGATGACGGCCACGAAATACGGCCAGTCGCCGAATGACAGCTCTGCGACACCCAGGGCATCGACGAAGATCGCCAGGATGCAGACCGGGCTGACATAGCGAATCATGAACAGCCACAGACGATAGCCGGCGTCGCTCAGATTCAACTCATCGCGCAGCATGCTGCTCTTGAAGACGAACCCGGCCAGCAGCGCCATGGCGATGCCACCGATCGGCATCATCCAGCGCGAGGTCAGGTAATCGAGCCAGTCGAAGAAGTGCTTGCCGGCCAGCGTCCAGTCCGCGCCGAGATTGAACGACAGCATCGCGAACATCGCCACCAGCCACAGCACACTGCCGGCCAGCCACGAAGCCTTGGCGCGGCTCATGTTGCGGTTCTCGCTCAGCCAGGCGACGGTCGCCTCGATCATCGAGATGGCGGAGGTCAGGGCGGCGATCGAGAGCATGGCGAAGAACAGCACCCCGAACAGCTGCCCGAAGGGCATCTGGTTGAAGGCCACCGGCAGGCTCATGAAGATCAGCCCCGGCCCGGAGGATGGGTCCATGCCATTGGCGAAGATGATAGGGAAGATCGCCAGACCCGCCATCAACGCCACCAGAGTATCGGCGATCGCCACCGTGAAGGTGGTACGGGCGATGGAGGTGCCCGACGGCAGGTAGGAGCCGTAGGTGAGGATGGCGCCGGAGGCCAGTGACAGGGTAAAGAAGGCATGTCCCAGCGCGGCCAGCACCCCTTCTCTGCTCAAGCGCGTGACATCGAAATCGAACAGGAAGTGGAAGCCTGCCGAGAAGTTGCCCGAGGTCAGGGCGTAGCCGATCATGATCAGCAGCATGATCACCATGCCCGGCATCATCCAGCGCACACTCTTCTCGACACCTTCCTGCACCCCGCGCCCGACGATCAGCATCGTCACCACTGTCACCAGCGTGGCCCAGCCGCCCAATGCCCAGGGATTGGCGTTGCCGGCCTCGAAGATGGCGCCCAGCTCCGCGACGCTGTGTCCGGACAGCGCACCACTGGCCATCTTCCACAGGTAACTGAACGACCACCCCGCGACCACGACATAGAACGACAGGATCATGAAGCCGGCCAGCATCGCGATCCAACCGAAGACCTTCCACAACGGACTGGCCCCCGCTTCACGTGCCAGATTGGCAATCGCCTCGATGGGGCTGCCGCGCCCCCGCCGCCCGAAGGAAATCTCCGCCATCATCACGGGCACGCCCACGGCGAGAATGCAGGCCAGATACACCAGCACGAAGGCACCCCCGCCATACTCACCGGTGATATAGGGAAACTTCCAGATATTGCCCAGCCCTACTGCGGAACCGGTAGCTGCAAGGATGAAGCCCCAGCGACTGATCCAGAGATTCTTGGGTTGCTGTCTTGCCGTCATGGAATACCTTACAAGTTATTGTTGTGAGCCAGTGGTGATCGACGCAACGCCTGGCCGTCTTGGGTGCTCACACAGACCATTTTACTGATATGAAGCATGTTCGTCCGCGATTCCCATCGAAAATCACCACGATTCCCTCAGAATTCCTCTGCGAAAACGCCATCACCACACGACGGCAATCACTCTACATTAGATACTCCAACTTGGTAACATTTGAAACGATAATGACCACCCAGGGCTGGCAAGCAACCTACCCTGAGAGGAACGACGCCGCAAAAGGACCCGACATCACCGCATCACTGGAGTAGGCTCATTCAAGAGACGCAGACCAGAACGCTCTGGCTAGAGAGGTCTGGGCCTGAGAGTGCTGGGACCTGAGAGTGCCTGGCCAGAAAGCGTCTGGACAAAGAGCAGCTGGCCTCATCTGGCAGCGCAGACAAGGAGGCGTCATGCATCGTCAATTCGCGGTTATCGGACTGGGCTATTTCGGCAGCACCGTCGCGCGGGAACTCAGGCGCCATGACCATGAAGTGCTCGGCGTCGACGCCGATGAGAAGCGTCTCAATGCCGTGGCAGACCTGCTCAACCAGGCCGTGATCGCGGACCCCACCGATGAACATGCCCTGCAGGAGTTGGGGCTTGAACAGTACGATGCCGTCCTGATCGATCTGGCCAACTCGATGGAACAAAGCCTGATCTGCACGCTGCTGGCCAAGGAGCTTGGCGCCAGAGAGCTGTGGGTCAAGGCCACCTCGGATGCACACCACAAGCTGCTCAGCCGCCTGGGGGTCGATCACATCGTGCATCCCGAGTACGACCTGGGCGTGCGCGTGGCGGAAAGCCTCGCCTACCATGCCATGGTCGACTTCATCCATCTCGGCGATCACCAGTTCGTGGTCGAGCTGGAGGTCAGTGCCCGGCTGGGCGATGACTGCCAGCAGCTCGATCAGCTGCCCATCGATGACGACATCAGCGTGATCGCGCTGCGCAAGGGCAAGACCCTCGATCGCCAACCCTCCGGCAGCACGCGACTGTCCACCGGCGACCATCTGGTTCTGATCGGCGAATTGAGCGCGCTGCGCAAACTGGGGGCTCATCTATGAGGCAGCGCTACCGGCGCTATCTCCGCCCCCTGACCCGCACCCCACGCGGGCCCATCATCCATCTGTCGCCGCCGGAGATTCTGCTGAGCGGCTTTCTGGGCCTCGGCATGCTGGGCGCCTGCCTGCTGAAACTGCCCGGCATGCATCAGGAAGGCTTGAGCTGGCTGTCGGCGCTGTTCACCGCCACCTCGGCCGTCACGGTCACCGGCCTCTCCGTCACTCCGCTCAGCGACTTCACCCTCGCGGGCCAGACCATCGTACTGATACTGATCCAGCTCGGAGGCCTAGGCTTCATGACCATTGCCGCCCTGTCGCTGGTGATGCTGGGCCAGCGCCTGCCGATGCATCAGACCAGCCTGCTGCGCGAGGCGCTCAATCGCAGCAGTTCACGCGAGATAGGCTGCCTGCTCAAGATCATCACCGCCTTTGCACTGACGCTCGAGCTGGCAGGCGCTTCCTTGCTGGCGATGGACTGGGTGCCCGAGTACGGCTGGCAGGAGGGGCTCTGGCTGAGCCTCTTCCACTCGGTCTCGGCCTTCAACAATGCCGGCTTCACCCTGTGGCCGGACAGCCTGATGCGCGAGGCGGCCAATCCCCTGACCAGCGGCGTGATCGGAGTCCTGTTCATGACCGGCGGCATCGGTTTCGCCGTCATCGGCGAGCTGCGTGAGCGGCGACGCGAACATGGCTGGCGCGTGCTGCTGCAACCCTCGCGCTTTTCGGTGCAGACACGCCTGGTGATCGAAGCCACCGTGGCACTCAACCTGCTGAGCCTGGTGATGATACTGGCGCTCGAGTGGCGCAACCCCGGCACGCTGGGCGCCATGGCCAGTCATGGCGAACGCCTGCTCGCCGCCGCCTTCATGGCCATCACACCGCGCACCGCCGGTTTCAGCGTCATCGATACCGCCGAGATGACGCAAGCCTCGACCCTGTGGACCATGGCGCTGATGTTCATCGGCGGTGGCAGCGGCTCGACGGCCAGCGGAATCAAGCTGACCACCTTCGTGGCGCTGTTGCTGACCACCCGCGCCTTCCTGCGCCGCGAACCCTCTCCCACCCTGCATGGCCGCCGCATCGGCGATGACACCGTCTTCAAATCGATCGCCGTGGCACTGGCGGCGATGCTGCTGATCTTCAGCATGCTGTTCGGTCTGACCATCACCGACCCGGACCACGCCTTTCTGTCACTGGCCTTCGAGACCGTCTCGGCCTTCGGCACCGTCGGCCTGAGCCACGGCCTGACGCCCGAGCTCTCGCCCGGCGGGCAATTGCTGATCATCACGACCATGCTGCTGGGTCGCACCGGACCACTCGCCCTCGGCTACCTGCTGGCGACCCGCAGCCGCCCCGGCATCAGCTATGCACGTACCGAGCTCTCGATCGGCTGATGTGCATGTGCACGGGCGATGGCGCGCGGCTGATGGCACACCACAGACGACACCTCAGAACGACGAAAGCCCCGACGCTGGGCATCGGGGCTTTCGTGAGCATAGTCACCCGCTCAGGGAGCGGCGGGTGAGGTCAGGCAATGACCTCAGTGATCATCATCATGATCATCGTGGTCATCATGCTCTTCAAGACGCTGATGTGCGTGCGTCTCGCCATCGTACTCATCCACTCGGGCCTTGAGCTTCTGACCTGGGCGGAATGTCACCACGCGACGCGCGGAGATCGGAATCTCCTCGCCTGTCTTGGGATTGCGCCCCGGACGTTCGCGCTTGTCACGTAGATCGAAGTTGCCGAAACCGGACAGCTTCACCTGTTCATTTTCCCGCAGGCAACCGCGAATCTCGTCGAAGAACACCTCTACCATCGACTTGGCTTCGCGCTTGGACATGCCGAGTTCTGCGTGCAGATGCTCGGCAAGTTCCGCCTTGGTCAACGCTCCCATGTCCGCTCCCTCGTTCAAGTGGCGACTCATGCTCTCAGCGCCGCCCCGAAACGTGTGTGGCCATCGGTGACGATCGCATCGACTAACTGATTGATTTCCTCATCATTCAGCGTGCGCGAAGGATGCTGCCAGGTCAAGCCCAGGGCGAGCGACTTGTGACCATCGGCTACCCCCTGGCCCTGATAGACGTCAAACAGGCGCAGGTCCGTCAGCCATTCACCGGCTTGCGAGCGGATGGCGTCGAGCAGCGACTGCACGTGAATGCCCTCTTCGACCACGAAGGCCAGGTCACGACGCACTTCCGGATACCTGGAGAGCGGCGCGAAGCGCGGCAGACGGCCTGCGCAGGCAGAGGCCAGCGTGATCTCGAACACGAACACCTCGACCTTCAGGCCAAGCTCGGCGCGCGCCGCCGGGTGCAGGGCACCCATCCAGCCCGCCGGCTCGCCATTGAAGAACAGCTGAGCGCACTGGCCCGGGTGCAGTGCCGGATGCTCGGCAGCTTCGAAGCGCCAGGCATCCAGATTGCCGCCCAGTGCCAGCAGTGCCTCGACATCGCCCTTGAGATCGAAGAAATCGACCTTGTCACGACCGCCATTCCAGCCTTCCGGCAGACGGGCACCGGTGATCAGGCCGCCGATCATCGGCGTCTGCTCGAGGGAGTCCAGCTCGCCGCGGAACACAAGCCCGGTCTCGAACAGGCGCACGCGCGACTGCTGACGATTGAGGTTGTGGCTCAGCGCCTTGACCAGCCCCGGCAGCAGCGAGCTGCGCATCACCGCCATGTCGCTGGAAATCGGGTTGGCCAGTGCCGGCGCCACCCCTTGCGGATCCAGCGTCTTCTGCAGCTCAGGGGCGACGAAGCTGTAGCTGATCGCTTCCTGATAGCCCCGCGCCACCAGCTGACGACGCAGGCTGGTCAGCGGCTGAGTGGTCTCATTGGCCACGGCCGGCGCCAGACGCGCGTTCGGGCGGCTGACAGGCAGATTGTTGTAGCCGTGGATGCGCGCCAGCTCCTCGATCAGGTCAGCCTCGATGCTGACATCGAAACGCCAGCTCGGCACCGTCACCTGCCATTGGCTATTGCCATTCGCGGCGACCTGCATGCCCAGACGCTCAAGAATCTCGACGATCTCGTCATCCGGCAGCGCCATGCCCAGCGTGCGCTCGACACTGGTGCCGCTCAGGCTGACGACAGCGGCCTTGGGCAGCGCTGCGTCGCTGGCAACCTCGATGATCGGGCCCGGCTTGCCGCCGGTGATCTCGAGCAGCAGAGCCGTCGCGCGCTCGATGGCATCACGCTGCAGCTGCGCGTCCACACCACGTTCGAAACGATGCGAGCTGTCAGTGTGCAGGCCGTAGCTACGCGCCTTGCCAGCCACGCTCAACGGCGCGAAGAAGGCCGACTCGAAGAAGATGTCGCGCGTCTCGGCGTTCACACCACTGCCTTCACCACCCATCACACCGGCGATGGCCAGCGGGCCCTTCTCGTCGGCGATGACCAGGGTGTCGTCCCGCAGCGCGACTTCCTGACCGTCGAGCAGCGTCAGCGGCTCTTCAGCGGCTGCCATGCGCACCTCGATGCCACCGTTCAGGCGTGCCAGATCAAAGGCGTGCATCGGCTGGCCGAGTTCGAGCAGCACGTAGTTGGTGACGTCGACGACGGGGTCGATGCTGCGGATGCCACTGCGACGCAGACGCTCCTCGAGCCACAGCGGCGAGGTCGCGGCGACATTGACGTCACGCACGACACGTCCCAGATAGCGCGGGCATGCCTCTGGCGCGCTGACGGTGACCGGGAAGGTATCGTCGATCTGGGCGGCAACCGGCTCGATGCTCGGCGCCGTGACGGCGAGACGATTGAGCACGCCGACTTCGCGCGCCAGCCCCTTGACGCTCAGGCAGTCGCCGCGGTTCGGGGTCAGATCGACCTCGATGGCGTTGTCGTCAAGATTCAGGAAGTCACGTGCATCACGGCCCACCGGCGCGTCCGCGGCCAGCACCATGATGCCGTCGGAGGCCTCGGCTTCCAGACCCAGCTCGGAGGCGCCACAGATCATGCCGCGGGATTCGACACCGCGCAGCTTGGCCTTGCGAATCTTGAAGTCGCCCGGAAGCTTCGCGCCGACCTGAGCGAAGAGCACCTTCTGGCCAGCGGCGACATTCGGGGCGCCACATACGACCTGCACCAGTGCACCACTGCCATCATCTACCTGGCAGACATTGAGGCGATCGGCCTCCGGGTGCGGTTGCTTGTCCTTGACCTCGGCCACGACCACGCCGGTGAACTCACCGGCGACCGGTTCGATACCATCGACTTCCAGACCGGCCATGGTGACCTGATCGGCCAGCTGCTGGGTGTTCAGTTCCGGCGACACCCACTCACGCAGCCACTGTTCGGAAAATTTCATCTTGCTGTCCTGTTCCGTAAGTTCACGCCCTCAAGGCGCGATACGTGAATGAGTGCCTAGCTGAACTGGCGAAGGAAACGCAGGTCGTTCTCGAAGAACAACCGCAGGTCGTTGACGCCGTAACGCAGCATCGCCAGACGCTCTACGCCCATGCCGAAGGCGAAGCCGCGGAAGCGCTCGCTATCGATACCGGAGTGACGGAAGACTTCCGGATGCACCATGCCGCACCCCATCACCTCGAGCCAGCCGGTATGGGAGCAGACACGACAGCCGTCACCTGCACACATCACGCACTGGATATCGACTTCAGCGGACGGTTCGGTGAACGGGAAGTAGGACGGACGGAAGCGGACTTCCAGGTCATCACGCTCGAAGAAGGCATGCAGGAACTCTTCGACGGTGCCCTTGAGGTCGGCGAAGCTGACATTCTCGTCGACTAGCAGACCCTCGACCTGATGGAACATCGGAGTGTGGGTCAGATCGGAGTCGCAGCGATAGACGCGACCCGGGCAGACAATGCGCAGCGGCGGCTCACTGGCCTTCATGCTGCGCACCTGCACCGGAGAGGTGTGGGTGCGCAGAAGACGCGTGGCGTCAAAATAGAAGGTGTCATGCATCGCGCGCGCCGGGTGATGCGACGGGATGTTCAGCGCTTCGAAGTTGTGATGGTCATCTTCGATTTCCGGCCCTTCAGCGACACCGTAACCGATGTGCGAGAAGAAGCTTTCGATACGCTCAAGCGTGCGGGTGACCGGGTGCAGGCCGCCTACCGGCTCACCACGGCCCGGCAGGGTCACATCGACGCGCTCGGCGGCAAGACGCGCATTGAGCGCCGCCGTTTCCAGCGTATTGCGACGTGCATCCAACTCGCCACTCAACAGCTGCTTGGCTTCGTTGATGGTCTCACCGGCCTTGGGGCGCTCTTCGGGGGACAACTTGCCGAGGCCCTTGAGCAGTGCGGTGATCTCGCCCTTCTTGCCGAGAAAACGTACCCGTACCTCATCGAGGGTCTGGACGTCTTCGGCCGCCTGGATCGCGGTGCGTGCTTCGTCCACCAGGGTGGAAAGATGTTCCATCCGTTCAGCTCCGATCGCTTGAGTCACTGGCGCGGCAATGTCCGCCACCAATGGAAGTCGCGCCGACCTGAAGGTCGGCAGGGAGAGCGCCCCGCCTGCGGTGAATCACACAGACGATCGCGCCCTTGCCAGAGACCGGCCCGCAACGCGGCCAATCCCGTTCATGTCGCTGCTGCCCCACCGCCGGCTCTCTGACGGCGGGCCAAACAAAAACAGGGGAAGAGCGGCTGCTCTTCCCCTGTGACGTAACACGTCATCTCGATACCGCCTGAGTTGTCCAATGCAAGCATTCGACAGTCACGGCCCGGTTCGCCACCTCAGCGGCTCGCCGGGCCTGGGCGATATCTGATCCGGCCACTTACTGAGCAGCCTTGGCCTTCTCGACGATGGCAGCAAAGGCAGCTTTTTCGTGAACCGCGATATCGGCGAGGACCTTGCGGTCGATCTCGATATTGGCCTTCTTCAGGCCAGCGATGAAGCGGCTGTAGGACATGCCATTGATGCGGGCCGCAGCGTTGATACGCGCGATCCACAGGGCACGGAACTGACGCTTGCGGACACGACGGTCACGGTAAGCGTACTGGCCGGCCTTGATGACAGCCTGCTTGGCTACGCGGAAGACGCGTGAACGCGCTCCGTAGTAACCCTTGGCCTGCTTCATGATCTTCTTGTGACGGCGACGTGCGACGACGCCACGCTTGACGCGGGACATAGCGTACTCCTGATATTAAGAAAGTTGGACCGAGGTAAGGACGGCTTACAGGTTCGGCAGCATGCGCTGGATCAGCGCCTTGTCTGCAGCGTGAACCTGCTTCATGCCACGCAGCTGACGCTTACGCTTGGTCGACTTCTTGGTCAGGATGTGGCTACGGAAGGACTGCTTGTGCTTGAAGCCGTTGGCAGTCTTCTTGAAGCGCTTGGCAGCGCCGCGGTTAGTCTTGATCTTCGGCATGAGTATTAACTCCGCTCGGTTTCTTGAGAAAATCCAGGGCCGACAAAAAGAGCCACGCCCGCAGGCGTGACCCTGATATGTCCGTTCTACTGCCTATGGATCACTTCTTTTTCGGCGCGAGAATCATAATCATCTGACGACCTTCCATTTTCGGGAAGGACTCGACGGTCACGAGCTCCGAGAGGTCGCCGGCGATCCGTTCCATCAGCTTGCGGCCGATGTCCTGGTGCGCCATTTCGCGACCACGGAAGCGCAAGGTTACCTTACCCTTGTCTCCGCCTTCGATGAAGCGAGTCAGGTTGCGTAGCTTGACCTGATAATCGCCTTCATCGGTACCAGGACGGAATTTGACTTCCTTGACCTGGATCTGTTTCTGCTTCTTCTTCTGCAGATTCTTCTGTTTCTTTTCGTCGAAAAGAAACTTGCCGTAATCCATGATCTTGCAGACGATGGGATCGGCATTGGAAATCTGGACGAGGTCGAGCCCTGCCTCTTCGGCCTTGACAAGCGCATCCTTGGTTGACACTACGCCAACCTGCTCGCCATCTGCGTCGATGAGGCGGACTTCGTCCGCACGAATACGGTCATTGATGGGAGCCCGCTTTTCCTGGGGGCGTCCGCGCTGATTATTCCGCTTGATCGTTGCGTCTCCGTTTGGCTGAAATTCGTTACTGTCAGACCTGTTCTTCCTTCAGGCGTTCCATGAATTCTGAAACTTTCATGGTGCCGAGGTCTTCACCGGAACGGGTTCTGACAGCTACTGCATCAGCTTCCACTTCCTTGTCGCCAACGACGATGAGGTAAGGAACCTTCTGCAGAGTATGCTCACGGATTTTAAAGCCGATCTTCTCGTTCCTCAAGTCTGCTTTGACACGGATGTCATGTTTCTCGAGGCGGGAGACCAGATCCTTGGCATATTCTGCCTGGGAATCCGTGATATTCATCACGACAACCTGCTCAGGGGCGAGCCAGAATGGCATCGCGCCTGCGTGGTGCTCGATCAGGATGCCGAGGAAGCGCTCGAAGGAGCCGAGAATCGCGCGGTGCAACATGACCGGCATGCGACGCTCTCCACTTTCATCGACAAACTGGGCACTGAGACGCTCAGGCAGATTGAAGTCGAGCTGTAGAGTACCACACTGCCAGACACGATTCAGACAATCTCGCAGAGAGAATTCAATCTTTGGTCCATAGAAGGCGCCCTCACCCGGCTGCAGCTCCCACGGCAGGCCAGTCGCATCCAATGCTGCCTGCAGGCCAGCTTCGGCCTTGTCCCACGCTTCCGGCTCACCGATGAAGGATTCCGGCCGAGTGGAGAGCTTCAGCTCGACGTCTTCGAAGCCGAACTGACGGTAGACTTCCAGCGTCAGACGGATGAAGTCCTCGGCCTCGGACTCGACCTGATCCTCGGTACAGAAGATGTGGGCGTCGTCCTGGGTGAAGCCACGCACGCGCATCAGCCCATGCAGAGAGCCGGACGGTTCGTTGCGGTGGCAGGAGCCGAACTCGGCCAGACGCAGCGGCAGGTCACGGTAGCTCTTCAGACCCTGATTGAAGACCTGGACGTGGCACGGGCAGTTCATCGGCTTGACCGCGTACTCACGCTTCTCGGACTCGGTGGTGAACATCAGCTCGTTGTAATGCCCCCAGTGCCCGGATTTCTTCCAAAGCGAAAGATCGACCACCTGCGGTGTCTTGATCTCCTGGTAGCCATTGGCACGCTGGATACGGCGCATGTACTGCTCGAGCACCTGGTACATGGTCCAGCCATTGGGATGCCAGAACACCATGCCCGGCGCCTCTTCCTGCATATGGAAGAGGTCCAGCTTCTTGGCCAGCTTGCGGTGATCGCGCTTCTCGGCTTCCTCGAGACGCTTGAGGTAGGCCTTGAGCTGCTTCTTGTCCGGCCAGGCGGTGCCATAGATGCGAGTCAGCATCGGCTTGGTGGAATCACCACGCCAGTAGGCACCGGCCAGCTTGAGCAGCTGGAAGTGCTTGAGGTGGCGGGTATTCGGCACGTGCGGGCCGCGACACATGTCGGTGTATTCTTCGTGGTGGTAAAGACGGATGGTGTCGCCTTCGCCGATGCCCTCGATGATCTCCTGCTTGTACGGCTCATCGCGCTTCTCGAAAGCGGCCATGGCCTGGTCACGCGAGACATACTCACGCACCACATCGTACTCGCTGTCGATCAGCTGCTTCATGCGCTTCTCGATGGTCTCGAGATCTTCCGGGGTGACCGAACGGCCAAAGTCGATGTCGTAATAGAAACCGTCATCGATGACCGGGCCGATGGCCATCTTGGCCTCCGGGTAGAGCTGCTTGACGGCATGACCGATCAGGTGCGCGCAGGAGTGACGAATCACGTCTAGGCCTTCCGCATCACGCGCCGTGAGAATGGCGACGTTGGCGTCTTCGGTGATCATGTCAGCGGCATCGACCTCGACGCCATTGATCTTGCCGGCCACGCAGGCCTTGGCAAGACCGGGGCCGATGGACTCGGCCAGCTGCATCACGGAAATCGGGGTATCGAAGGTACGCTGGCTGCCGTCAGGCAGAGTAACGATAGGCATGAAGAATTCCTTGCGTTCAGTGGTGGCCCTTACCAAGGGTCACGTGAAGCGAATTTGGCCGAACGCGGGGCGCCGGCTCGAAATAGGGCAATGACGATCACACCCCTCACGCTACTGACCCCGGCCTACAATGCCTGGGGCGCCGCCCACCACCCCATGATGATCGAGTGACCAGTCAGGGTGTGGACACATAACGCGGGAACATGAGCGAGGCAAAACCTTAGCAGCCCGTTCAAAAGTCGTAAAGATACGCTTGAGCCACTGAAGACCATGCACGACACAGACGCAGACGGGGCGCCCTGAGGCGCCCCGTCTGATTCAGCTTACCGCGTTCGGCTTACTTGACTTCAGCAAGCTCGACACGACGGTTTTCGGCACGGCCTTCAGCGGTATCGTTGCTGGCGACCGGCTGCTCTTCACCGTAACCCACAGTCTGGATACGGTTGGTGTCAACACCTTCGGAAGCCAGGTAGGACTTCACGGAGTCAGCACGCTTCTGAGACAGCTGCTTGTTGTAGGAGTCAGAACCCACGGAGTCAGTGTGACCTTCGACGCGAACGCGGACGTTCTCGTTGGAGACCAGCTTGGCCGCCACACCGTTCAGCACTTTCTCGGCGTTGGCAGTCAGCTTGGCGGAGTCGAACTCGAAGTTCACGTCACGCAGGACGAGGTCAGCGACACAGCCCAGGGCATTGACCTTGGCGCCGGCCGGGGTATTCGGGCACTGGTCCTGGTAGTCCGGCACGCCGTCACCGTCGGAATCGAGCGGGCAGCCTTTCGCGTCAACAGTGACGCCGGCCGGAGTACCCGGGCACTGGTCCTTGTAGTCAGCAACGCCGTCACCGTCGGTGTCCAGCGGGCAGCCTTTCGCATCAACAGCGACGCCTGCCGGAGTCCCCGGGCATTCGTCACGGTCGTTCGGCACGCCGTCACCATCGTCATCCATGGACTTCGGAGCATCGTCAGCACACAGCAGTGCGCCAGCGGTCGCGCCGCCGACAGCACCCAGAGAAGCGCCGGTGTCTTCGTCGCTGTCACCAGAGACGCCGTAACCAATCCCGCCACCGATCAGGCCACCGGCCAGACCGCAGACGAACGGCTGGCTGTACCAGGGCTTCTCAGCAGATGAAGACTGGGAAGCAGAGCTTGCGCAGCCAGACAGGCCAACAACCAATGCAGAACCCAGAACCAGGCCAGTCGTAGATCTTTTCATGTAAGACTCCTTCTTAACACAGCGCAATATGTAACGAGGGTGTTACGTATCGACTCAGTATAAGAGCCGAACTCGTTACGATGAAAGGAATTTTATTCAAATCTTCCTTTAAGAAGAAAGCACATGCAGGTGCGTCCTTCCAGCTCTGATCGGGTCTGTTTCCCTTGAAAACGGTACCGATCCTCAGGCATACGTTGAAGGAAAACAGTGTTTTTTGCAACGTCGAAAAACTTTGACACTAACTGTATCAGATTGGCGACGCTGTAAAACCCCTGTTTTACTCTCTTCCAAGGTGCTGGCGTACCAGCCCCTCGAAAATCTCGACGCCGGGCGCCAACAGCGTATCAGGAAAATCGTAATCGGGGTGGTGAAGCCCCGGCATTTCCTCACCTGCGCCAAATGTGAACATGGCGGCATGGCAGTCTCGTGCCAGCACGCCAAAGTCCTCGGACCAACGATGCGCCTGGGGAAGTTCCACGCAATCAAGCCCTTGCTGCCGCGCCACACGGCGAATCATGTCATTCGCCTCAGGCGAATTCCAGGTCGCATCAAAGGTGTCACACCAGTCAACGTCGATACCCAGACGGTCTTCTTCCGCCTCGCTGCGCGCCAGTGACACGGCCGCTTCCGCCAGCGCCTTCATCATGTCATCGCTCTCGGTGCGCAGGGTGACCATCACCTCGGCATCGCCTGGCGAGGTACCGAACGCGACCTCGCCCAGGCGCGCATGGATCAGGGTCACCATCGCAAGCCCGGTTTCATCGGCAAATTGCAACGGCAGACGCGACAGGCCTTGCATGATGCGACACATGGCCATCGCCGGACTGCGACCGTTTTCCGGGTGGGCCGCATGCGCACAGAGCCCGGAAAGCCGCACGATCATGCCGCGCGAGGCACAGGTGAAGGCATGGTCGCGCACGCTGACTTCCCCGAGGGGACGCCCCGGCAAGTTATGGCACGAGTAGAGATAATCCGGCTTGAGTGCGGCAAAGGCCTTGCTGCGCACGACGGCACGCGCCCCTTCGCCGGTTTCCTCGGCGGGCTGGAACAGCAACACCACCTCGCCCCTGGCGACCGGAGACGCCGTCAGGCGCTGCGCCACGCCCAGCATCCAGCTCATGTGGCCGTCATGGCCGCACAGGTGCCCGACATGCGGATGACAGGAGGACCAGTCGCCACGCGGCGCCTCATCGATGGGCAGAGCATCCAGCTCACAGCGCAGCATGACGCGCGGGCCTGGCTCGGCACCGCGGAAGATGGCGGCCAGACCATGCCCGCCCAGACCGCTGACCACCTCGGCGCCGGCCTCCTGCATCCAGCCGGCGATGCAGGCCGCCGTGGCGGCTTCCTGTCCGGAGAGTTCCGGTGAGCGGTGCAGTGCGTGACGCAGCTCGGCCAGCGGCGTACCCAGCAAGGAAAGTGTCGTGTTCATGCCTGCCTCTTGAAGACTCATCAGACGGCCTGCCCCAGATCTGCTGGCGAAGCGGGACGCTTGCGCCCCAGGTAATGCTGATGCCAGAACTCCATGTTGCTCAACACGCGACTCGCCGCCAGCTGCAGCGACTCCGCCAGCGCTTCCTCGACGGCGATGCGCTCCTTGTCTTCGGCCAGGCGCTCACGCGGCGACAGCTCCTTGCGCGCCGAGTGTGTGTGCAGGTGTGAGACCCGCCCATGCAGGACACCGAAGACCGAGAGCACGTCATCTTCGGCCAGTGAGGTATCGAGAATCTCGATCAGTACCTTGCAGCGCAGACCGCCTTCCACCATGTCGACCTGCCCGGCTTGCATGGCGCGTGCGATGGCTTCGAGGCTTTCCAGACAGTTGGCGCGTGCCTGGATGAGCTCTTGCTCGCGGCGCGCTTCACGCACCTTGACCTCGCGACGCAGCTTGAGGGCATAGAACGCCAATCCCGCGATGATGATGATCGCGATGACGGCCAGAATGATGCTGATAGTCAGGGACATGCCTTTCTCCTGCGGTAAACAAGCCATGAGTATAGGGACTGCACACGCGACACCCAAGGCGGGGCACTGCGACCGATGACCACGCACTCCGCCCCAGCCCGAACCTTTCGTCAACAAAAGACCCCGCATCAGGGATACGGGGCCAGTCGTGTCATTCACTCATGCGCGCTTTTCTCTGTCGCACTCATGCTTCGCTCGGCACGCGAGCGGCCAGTCTGGCAGCGCAGACTTCACCGCCCCGTCATCAAGGCCTCGAAGCTGGCCTTGAGCTTGAGATTCTGCGCCTGATGCGAGTAATTGCGTGCCAGGCTGGCCAGCGCAGTGCTCAGCGCCTGCGTGTCGCTCTCGAGCAGATGGGTGCAGCGCTCGGCCCACTGCTGTGGCGTGGACCCTGCGGCCATGACCAGCTCAGGATAGTCATCGAGCAGCTCGGCCGAGCCGACCCGCGCATTGAGCAGCACAGGCGCGCCACAGGCCATCGCCTCCAGCGCGACACGTCCGAATTCCTCGATATGGGCCGGCATCACGAACAGGTCCAGCGCGCCGTAGAGCGTCTCGACCTCCGGGATGGTCGAGCGCCAGAGCATGCGCTCGGCGATGCCCGCCTCTCTGGCCTGCTGCTGGTAAGGCGCGGCATCATCCTTGCCTACCACCAGGAAACGATAGCGGCCCGGTGAGGCCTGCTCCATCAGCGCCGCCATCGCCACGAACCCTGCCACATTGCGCTTGGTGAAGTTGCCGGATGACACCAGACCGACCAGCAGCTCATCTTCGGCCACGCCCAACGCCTCACGCTGGGCGGTGCGCCCTGCGCGCGCACGCTCGACCGTGAATTGCACCGGGTCATAGCCCGGGTAGCTGATCTCGATCCTCTCAGGCGCGATACCGTAGCGCGCCATCAGATCCTCGCCCATCATGCGCGAATTGACCGCGACCTGACGGAACTTGCCACCCTTGAGCACGTGATCATGAATCGCCGCCACTTCGTGGTCGCGAGGCAGCTCACGGCCATGGATGCACTGCGAGGCAAGGTGCACGCAATTGTGCAGATAGACGGTATCCGGGCTTTCGCAGTCACCATGACTGATCAGCAGGTCGGGCGCATGACGGCTGGCCCAGGCCTGGACACGGCGATTGAACCAGAAACGACGATATGCCCCCTTGAAGGGCCACCGCCACAGGCGCACCAGCTCCGCGCCGTGGGAGCGAGCCAGTTCAGGCTTGCCGCGCTCGGCGAGTATCACCACGCGATAGCCCAGCGCGCGCAACGCATCCGCCTGTTCGAAGGCATTGCGGCTGGCACCGGTGTTCTTCTCGACCTGACGAATGGCGATCGCGGCCAGCTTGCCTGCATCAGTGCTCACGACGCCTCCTGCACACGACGCATGGAGTCACCGCGACCGACCGCGTAGTACATCAGGCCAGCGGCCTTCATGGCGGCGGGCTCGAACAGGTTGCGGCCATCGACCACCACCGGGAAGCCGAGCTGGGACTTCAGCCACTCGCCGTCCAGGGTGCGGAATTCCTTCCACTCGGTGCACACCACCAGCGCATCGGCACCCTTGACTGCCTGCTGACGGTCGGCGACCAGCACCAGATCGTCGCGCTCGCCGTAGATGCGGCGGCATTCCTTCATGGCTTCCGGGTCATAGGCCTGCACGGTCGCGCCAGCCGCCCACAGCGCTTCCATCAGCGTGCGGCTCGGCGCGTCGCGCATGTCATCGGTGTTGGGCTTGAAGGCCAGACCCCAGACGGCGATGGTCTTGCCCCTGAGGTCGCCATCGAAGGCTCGCGACAGCTTGTCGAACAGCGTGACCTTCTGGCGCTTGTTGACGGATTCCACGGCGGTGAGCAGCTCGGCGTCATAGCCGACCTGACTGGCGGTACGCGCCAGTGCCTGGACATCCTTCGGGAAGCAGGAGCCACCATAGCCACAACCGGGATAGATGAAGTGGTAGCCGATACGCGGGTCACTGCCGATGCCGCGGCGCACTTCCTCGATGTCCGCACCCAAGCGCTCGGCCAGGTTGGAGATCTCGTTCATGAAGCTGATCTTGGTCGCCAGCATGGCGTTGGCGGCGTACTTGGTCAGCTCGGCGGCGCGCACATCCATGAACATCAGCTTTTCATGGTTGCGGTTGTAGGGCGCGTAGCATTCGCGCATGCGCTCACGCACCGCTTCGGAATCGGTGCCGACCACGATGCGCGCGCCACGCGTGAAGTCCTCCAGCGCGGCGCCTTCCTTGAGGAATTCCGGGTTGGAGCAGACATCGAAGTCGACACTTTCGCCGCGCTCGGCAAGCACTTCAGTGACTCGCGCCGTGACACGGTCCGCCGTGCCCACCGGCACGGTGGACTTGTCGATGATGACCTTGTAGTCATTCATGTGCTCGCCGATGGTCTCGGCCACCGCAAGCACGTACTTGAGGTCGGCGCTGCCGTCTTCGTCCGGCGGTGTGCCCACGGCGATGAACTGCAGCACGCCGTGCTCGACGGCCTGACGGGCATCAGTGGTGAAGTTGAGACGGCCGGCCTCGACATTGCGCAGCACCATGCTCTCCAGCCCCGGCTCGAAGATGGGGATCTCGCCCTGCTTGAGGCCATCGATCTTGGCCGCGTCAACGTCCATGCAGATCACGTCATGGCCGACATCGGCCAGACAGGTGCCAGTCACCAGGCCTACGTAGCCTGTTCCGAAGACAGTGATTTTCATGTCAGTCCTTGAGAGTTTCTGAAGGTAATGAAGCAGGTGACAAGGTGAACGCCGACGAATCCTCTGGCGGCGTCACGCGGGAATCCGATTCTGGTGCTTGCCCATCGCGCGTCGCGCCCTGTCCGGACATGAACTCCGGACGCTCCAGCAGCTCGGTGGTCGCCTCGACCGCTTCCTCGAGCTCTTCGGCACCCGGCGCGAGAGGTCGGGAAAGAAAGTCCGACGGCAGGGCTTCATAGAAGTTCAATCGTCCCAGCTGGTCCAGCACCGGATGACGCTCACGCGGCTGATAGCAGACCGCCCAGGGCGACAGGCACGGCTTGTCACCGGAGAAGCGGATACCCATCCAGTCGCTGGCCAGATAGGGCAGATCAAAACTGGCGAAGGGCTCATCGGCGTTCGAGCGCAGGCGAGTCAGCTCACGCGCGGGATTGGGCGCCTGCCCCGTCTGCCACAGCCATAGCGGAATGCGGTACGGTGCCTGGCTGGGGCGATCACCACCATGCACATAGGCGTCACTGAGCGGGTCATGCTCGAGGCCGTGGTCCGACAGATAGAGCACGCCAGCAGGCTGCCCTTCGAGGCGCTGGAAGACGCCCTCGATTATCTGATCCGTGAAGCGGATGCTGTCATCGTAGGCATCGGTCAGCGGCGAGCGGCTGTCCGGAGTCAGGAAATAGCGCAGTGAGTCCGGGTACTGCAGGCTGGCCGGCGGATGGCTGCCGTAGAGATGCAGCACGATCAGCCGCGGCCCCTCGACCTCGCGCGCCAGTGCCTCATCAAGTGCATCCAGCAAGCCGTCGTCATAGTCGGTCATGATGGTGCGAGCGATATCGGCACGCTGGGCGATGGCGGTGATCCAGGTGCGCTCGGAGGTGATATCGAGCCCCTGGCGGGACAGCCACTCGGTATGATAGCCGGCCTGATTGGCCAGCGAGATCAGGTTGGCGTCCAGATAGCGTGGCGAGAAGGTCCGCGGGTCAGTCAGGCTGGCCAGCATCGGTACCGCCAGCACGGTCTGCGGCGCCGGCGCGATGGCCTGATCGAAGACCACCAGCTCATCGCGGCGTGCATCGAGATTCGGCGTCGTGGCGCGGGAATAGCCATACAGCGACAGCTGATCGCGGCGCTGGGATTCGCCGATGATCAGGACGAAGACAGCATCCTCCGACACTTCGGGGCTGCGCGAGACGCCGCCGAAATCATAGTCATCCGCCATCAGCGCCTTGTAGCGTTCCTTCTCCCACCAGGCATGCGAGGTGGTGGCCAGATTCCACCCCGGCGAGACCGACAGCGTCGTGATGACCAACGGCACGCTGGCCCGCCCCCACTGCCAGCTACCGGCCAGCAGCATCAGCATCCAGAGTACGAAGGCGATTCCGCTGCGCCCACCCAGCCGGGCACGCGCCAACCCCGACCCGAAGCGATTGCCCAGTGACAGCGCCAGCAGGAAGAATCCCAGCGGAACGATCAGGGCCAGCGGGAATTTGAACAGCATCGCCATCGATTCGCTGCGACTGGTATCCAGCGAGCTGAGCGCAAAGGCCAGGCCGTAGCGGGAATCGTAATAGACGGCGCTGACCACACTTGCGGAGAGATTGACACCCAGCGCCGCCAACAGCCCCAGCGCCGGCCAACGCCAGCGCGGGCGATGGAGCGCTGCCAACAGACACGGCCACAGCAACAGGTTGCCGAACAGGATCAGGCCGCCCTCGAGCAGGCCGTGATAGATCAACGGCACCAGACTCGCCAGTAGGGACAGCATGATGGCGGAGATCACCCCAGCCCGCTTGCTCGCCTGATCACTGCGCGCAAACAGGCGACGGATGAAGCGCTGCAGCAGGCCCTTCATGTGCGCCCTCGCCATGACATGAGTGCTTCAACCCTTGCGCGGGCCGATGGATGCACGAGCCGTCGAGCCCCGGCCACCCTCAGACGTCCAGCGCCTGGCGCCAGCGACCATCCGCTTGGCCACAGGCGATGAAGAAGGGATTCACCAGCGTATCGCGGGCGTTGTAGTCCAGACGACGCGGCTGTGCGGGCAATGACTCGGCATCGAAGACCTGGCCGCCGGCCGCTTCCAGCACGGCCTGTGCCGCCGCGGTGTCCCACTCGCTGGTCGGCGCGTAGCGCGGATAGAGATCCGCCTTGCCTTCCGCGATGCGACAGAACTTGAGCGAGCTGCCACAGCTGACATTCTCCACCGGTGCCAGGCGCTCGATCAGCGCCGCCGTGCGCGCATCGAGATGCGACTTGCTAGCCACGACTCTCAATACCTCCGGCTCCGGGCTGACCGCGATCTCGACACGCCCGGCGGCGTCTTCCCGGAAGGCCCCCACGCCGGCAAGCCCGCTCCAGGTCGTCTCCAGTACCGGCGCATCCACTACGCCCAGCACACTTCGCGACCCCTGGATCAGGGCCACGTTGACGGTGTATTCACCGCTGCCGGTGACGAATTCGCGCGTGCCATCCAGCGGATCGACCAGCCAGAAGGTCTGCCAGTCACGCCGCGCCACGATATCGGCCTTGTCGCTCTCTTCCGAGAGCACCGGAATCTGCGGTGCCAGACGGGCCAGCCCCTCGACCAGCACATGATGCGCCGCCATATCCGCCGCCGTGACGGGACTGTCATCCGCCTTGGCGCGCGTGCCGAGCTCTCCCCCACGGGCGACGGCGAGTATCGCCTGCCCCGCTTCACGGCAAAGCTGTTCAATGGCCGTCAGCAGTTCAAGATCGGGGGTGACATCAGACTGGATCATGGGGGGCTCGCAGAGAATTCGAAGGAGTCGGCATGGGCCCTTGGGCCCGCCGTCATCATACGCAAAAGCGGCCGCGGATGCTGCCCGCGACCGCTTCGAGAGGTCTTCACACAAGCGCCGTCAACTCAAGCTCGGTCAATTCAAGCTTGGTCAAGTCAAGCTCGGTCAATTTCGGCGCACTGACCATGCAGTATCAGTTGTCAGGCACTGCGATAGCCGTTGGGGTTGCGTGACTGCCAACGCCAGCTGTCGGCCATCATGCGGTCGAGACCCAGCTCTGCCTTCCACTTGAGCTCGCTGAAGGCCTTGTCCGGCTCCGCCCAGCACTCGGCGATATCCCCGGCACGACGCGGTGCGATGCGATACGGCACCGGACGACCGCTGGCCTTCTCGAATGCCTTGACCATGTCCAGCACGCTATAGCCGGTTCCCGTCCCCAGGTTGTAGGTGTGAACGCCATCGCGCGCATCACCGGCCAGGTAGTCCAGCGCCTTGAGATGGCCATCGGCCAGATCGACGACGTGGATGTAATCGCGCACCCCTGTACCATCCGGCGTCGGGTAGTCATCACCGAACACGGCCAGTTCCTTGAGACGACCCACGGCGACCTGGCTGATATACGGCACCAGGTTGTTGGGGATGCCGTTGGGGTCTTCACCGATGGTGCCGGACTCATGGGCGCCCACTGGATTGAAGTAGCGCAGCAGCGCGATACGCCAGCTGTCATCCGCGACAGCCAGGTCGCGCAGCACTTCCTCGACCATCAGCTTGGAGCGGCCATAGGGATTGGTTGCGGAGGTCGGGAAGTCTTCACGGATCGGCGTGGAAGCCGGATCGCCATACACGGTGGCGGAAGACGAGAACACGATACGCTTGACCCCGGCACGCGCCATGGCGGCACACAGCACCAGGGTGCCATTGACGTTGTTGTCGTAGTAGGCCAGCGGCTTGGCGACGCTCTCGCCGACCGCCTTGAGCCCGGCGAAATGGACCACGGCCTCGATATCGTGACGCTCGAACAGGCTGTCGAGCAGCGCGCCGTTGCGGATATCCCCTTCGACGAACGGCACTTCACGCCCGGCAAGCGTCGCCACACGCGCAAGAGAGGCTTCGCTGGCATTGGACAGGTTGTCCAGCACCAGCACCTGATGGCCGGCCTCCATGAGCGCCAATACCGTATGAGACCCGATGTAGCCTGCACCACCCGTGACCAGAATCATCAATCATCTTCCTTGTGAAGTAACGCGACAGCGGGCCACGCAGTTGCCCTGCGCTGGCCCTGTTCATGGCTGCTAACCCTACCTTCCAGCCCTTGCGCTCACAAGTCCACAGCCAACGACAGCGTCTGTCGCCAGACAGCAACCTGACCCGTGCAAGATGGCGTCACACAGGGGCCTGGCCGGAGGTTGGAGCGCCTCGGATCACGCGTCGCGCTTGCGCGGCGTCAAGGTTTCACTAACCGGCGTTTCAAAACAGGCAATGAAGGCTATTGAGCCGCGCCGCAATACTGAGACAATGGCCGCGCCTTGTCGCCTGAGCGCCCGGCTGATCGACTCGCGAGCGACTTTCTGACAAGGCAGGCAACATGACACGCCGTGCACGTCACCCCGACCGGGGATATATGCGCGGCATGTAATGAATAACACCAACACGACAACTCGCCATCACCTACCATGACCCATACCAACAACACGATGACCACCATGATGAGGAAGCCAGTCGCCGACCGGCTTCTCTGGAGTCGACATGCCTGAGCAATCTCCCGATCACATCGCTGATCAGTCCACTACGCCGCCACAAGCGCCACTCGCGGCGCGCATCGGCCTGATACTCGGACCGCTCCTGTTGCTGATGACCTGGCTTACACCGGCGCCGGGTGACATGCCGGACAGCGCCTGGCTCTGCGTCGGCCTGGCCCTGCTGATGGCCACCTGGTGGGCTACCGAGGCCCTGCCGATCCCGGTGACCTCACTGCTGCCCATCGTACTGGTGCCGGCACTTGGCATTGACGACATCAAGAGCACCACAGCCGCCTATGCCAACCCGACCATCTACCTGTTCCTCGGTGGTTTCCTGCTCGGGATCGCCATGCAGCGCTGGGACCTGCATCGCCGCGTGGCCTTGCATACGCTGAAGCTTGCTGGTCATTCCCCGCGCAGCCAGATCGCCGGCTTCATGATCGCCACCGGCTTCATCAGCATGTGGGTATCCAACACCGCCACCAGCATCATGATGCTGCCCATCGGCATGTCAGTGGTCAGCCTGATGTCGAGTGGTCAGGATGAGCGCGACAGCAATGACCCGGAACTGAAGCGCTACGCCGCCGCCTTGCTGCTGGGCATCGCCTACTCCGCCAGCCTCGGCGGTATCGCGACCCTGATCGGCACGCCGCCCAATGCCCTGCTGGCAGGTTACCTGTCCAGTGATCAAGGCATCGAGATCGGCTTCGCCCAGTGGATGCTCGTCGGCCTGCCGGTCGCCATCGCCATGTGTGCCATCACCTGGTGGTGGCTGACGCGCACGCCCTTCTCCTTCAAGTCCGAGACGGCAGACAGCGGCGAGATGATCAGCCGCGAGCTCAAGGCACTGGGTGCCATGAGCAGCGCCGAGAAGCGTGTCGGCGTTGCCTTCCTGGTGGCTGCCCTGCTGTGGATGTTCCGCCCGCTGATCAACCAGATGGGCCTTGCCTGGCTGTCGGACACCGGCATCGCCATGGCCATCGGCGTGGGCCTGTTCGCCATTCCCTCCGGCACCTCACGCGGTCGTCGACTGCTGGTGTGGGAAGACGCGCGTGACCTGCCCTGGGGCGTGTTGCTGCTGTTCGGGGGTGGCCTGGCACTGGCGGGCGTGATCAAGAGCTCGGGCCTCGCCGAGTGGATCGCCGGCCAGCTGTCGATGTTCAGCGTGCTGCCGCTTATCGGCCTGGTCGCCATCGTTGTCGTGGTGATCATCTTCCTGACCGAAGTCACCTCCAATACCGCGACGGCAGCCGCCTTCCTGCCGCTTTTGGGAGCACTGGCGCTGTCACTGGACATCGATCCGCTGCTGATCACCGTACCGGCGGCCATCGCGGCCAGCTGCGCCTTCATGATGCCGGTGGCGACCCCACCCAACGCCATCGTGTTCGCCACCGGCCACCTCAAGATCCAGACCATGATGCGCGCCGGCTTCTTCCTGAACCTGGCCGGTACCGTGGTCGTCACCCTGCTGGCCTATGGCCTGATCGTGGCACTGTGGGTGTAGAAGCAAGTGCTGACGCGGAGCCTGGAAGGCCACGAGGAAGAGTACGAGGAGAAGAGTGAAGGTGAGAACGAGGGGGAAAACACAAGCGCCTGACAAGTTTTTCACTGCCCTTGAAGCCTGAGCCCTCGAAACCTGTAAGCCTCAGCCCCGAAACGACAACGCCGGACTCCAATGGAGTCCGGCGTTGTCGTTCATGCCAGGCAGATTCTGCGACTTCTCATCATGACACCTGCGGTCATGTTCAGAAGAAGCCGAGGAAGCCCTTGATGATCAGCGAGTTGGCGATATCGATCAGGAAGCCGCCCACCACCGGCACGATGATGAAGGCCAGACGCGACGGCCCATGATGCTGCGTGACCGCTTGCATGTTGGCGATCGCCGTCGGCGTGGCGCCCATGCCGAAACCACAGTTACCCGCGACCAGTACCGCTGCGTCGTAGTTCTTGCCCATCAGGCGGAAGGTGATCTGGGTGGTGTAGAGGAACACCAGCGCAACCTGTGCCAGCAGGATGGCCAGAATCGGCAGTGCCAGATTGGCCAGATCCCAGAGCTTGAGTGTCATCAGCGCCAGCGCCAGGAAGATGGACAGGCTGATATTGCCCAGCACATCCACGGCGTGGGTATTGAGGTGCTTGTCGCCGAAGGCGCGCACCACATTGCCGATGACGATACAGCTGAACAGCACCCACACGAAGGTCGGCAGCGAGAAGGCGGTGCCCGACGTGAGCGACTGCAGCTGCTGGCCACAGACGACTCCGAGCAGCAGCATGAAGAGTGTCTTCAGGGCATTGGCCGTATTCAGCGGATGCTGGACTTCCGTCTCGTCATATTCGGAATCGCTGACCTGGGCGTTGATGTCCTGCCCTTCGCGCTTCATGCGATTGATCAGGAAGCGTGCCGTCGGCCCGCCGATCAGGGAACCGAACACCAGCCCGAAGGTGGCACAGGCCATCGCGACTTCCATCGCGCCATTGATGCCATATTCATCGGCGAAGACGTTGGCCCATGCTGCGCCGGTGCCGTGACCACCGGACATGGTGATGGAGCCACCGAGCAGACCCAGCACCGGATCAAGACCGAACAGGCTGGCGACACCGACACCCAGCAGGTTCTGCAGGATGAGCAGACCGATGACCAGCGCGAGGAACAGCACCAGCTTGCTGCCGCCGGCACGAATCATGCGAACGTCTGCCGACAGGCCAACGGAGCCGAAGAACAGCAACATGAAGGGAGTCTGGAGGCCGCCGAAGAACTGGAACTCGTAACCCAGGCCGCGCAGGCCGGTGACGATGATGGTAGCGATGAGGCCGCCGACCACAGGCTCGGGGATATTGAATTCGCGCAGCACGCGCACGCGCTCGACGATCAGATGGCCAACGACGAGGACAAGCGCCGCCAGCAACAGGGTGGTGATAGCATCAAGTTGAATCATGCGATACCGATGAGTAGTTGTGGGTTGTTCTAGCGGACCTCCTGAACGAGAGGTGCACTGGCGATTCCCGACCAGAGCATGGATGGGGACGCATCCATTATCTCTTCCATCAGGGGGGTTGCCTTTGCACCGCTTGGAATTGTTGTGTTCTCGAATCCGGTCTGCCACCAGATCGTTATCATTATGCGGGTGCAGCGATGATACGCAGGGTGGGCACCGGTGCAAGCCCGGATGTTGACTGAGCCGTCAACATCAGACAAAAGTCTATAGGGGCCTGGCGAGCATGACACGTATTTTCCACGCAAGCCTGCCCGCGTCAGCCCAGCAACGGCGGGCGTGAGCGCCAGCCGGGCAACTTCTGCCCTGCCGCGAAACGCAAAGACCCTCGCTCTGATGAGCGAGGGTCTCGAGAGAGGCAAAAAAGCCTCTGATCAGTCACGCATGAGGCGTGATGTCATCAGACAGCGACCGGGCCGGCTTCCTCGGCACGTTCCGCTTCGCTGCGTGCACTGCTTTCCAGACCGCGATTGACCGCCGACAGCACGGCCTTGAGCGACGCGCTTACGGTATCGCCATCCTCGGCCATGCCGCAGACACGCTTGCCATCCAGGTTGAGCATCACGAAGGCCACCGCGACGGCATCGCTGCCTTCGCCGAGGGCGTGCTCACCGTAGTCCACCACGCTGACGGTGGAACCGGTGTGGCGCTGCCAGGCATCCATGAAGGCGGAGATGGCACCATTGCCTTCACCGGCCAGCGCGATCTGCTCGCCCTTGTCATCGACCAGTGTCGCGGTGAGCTGCTCAGCCCCTTCGCGATCCAGACGATAGCCCTTGAGACTCAGCGGCGCTTCGCGCTTGAAGCTGGCATCGAGAATCGCGCGAATCTGGTCGCTGGACAGCTCACCACTGACCTGCTCGCTGGCCTTCTGCACGTGCGGCGCAAGCTCGAGGCTCATCCAGCGCGGCAGGCTGATGCCGTGATCCCGCTCGAGCAGGAAGGCCATGCCGCCCTTGCCGGACTGACTGTTGACGCGGATCACCGCCTGGAAGTCGCGACCGAGATCCTGCGGGTCGATGGGCAGATAGGCGACCTGCCACGGCTCGTCAGGCTGCTGCTTCTTGAGGCACTTGCGGATGGCATCCTGATGGCTGCCGGAGAAGGCGGTGTAGACCAGCTCGCCGACCCACGGGTGACGCGGGTGAACCGGCAGGTTGGTGCACTCGGTGTAGACCTGGATGATCTCGTCCGGGTTGGAGAGATCCAGCTCCGGATCGATGCCCTGGCTGTAGAGGTTCATCGCCAGGGTGATCAGGTCCATGTTGCCGGTGCGCTCACCGTTGCCCAGCAGGGTACCTTCGATACGGTCAGCCCCGGCCAGCAGGCCAAGTTCGGCGGCGGCGGCGGCGCCACCGCGGTCGTTGTGGGTGTGCAGCGAGATGATCGCACAGTCACGACGGCTCAGGTGCTTGATGAAGTACTCGACCTGGTCGGCGAAGTGATTGGGCGGGCCCACTTCCACCGTGGCCGGCAGATTGAGGATGCAGCGTTTTTCCGGCGTCGGCTGCCAGACATCCATCACCGCCTCACAGACCTCGACGGCGTAATCCATCTCGGTGGAGGTGAAACTCTCCGGCGAGTACTGGAACACCCAGTTGGTGTCCGGGTAGCGCTCGGCGTAGTCCTTGACCAGCTGAGCACCCTCGACGGCGATGGCCTTGATGCCGTCACGGACCATCTCGAACACCCGCTCACGCTGCACGGTGGAGGTGGAGTTGTAGACGTGAACGACGGCATCACGCGCACCGACCAGCGATTCGAAGGTGCGCGCGATCAGATGCTCACGCGCCTGCACCAGCACCTGGATGCTGACGCCTTCCGGGACCTGATCTTCCTCGATCAACCAGCGCACGAAGTCGAAATCGAGCTGACTGGCGGAGGGGAAACCGACTTCGATCTCCTTGAGGCCGATCTTGACCAGCAGCTTCCACATCAGCTTCTTCTGCTCGACCGTCATCGGCTCGAGCAGCGCCTGATTGCCATCACGCAGGTCGACACTCGCCCATAGCGGCGCCTGTGTCACGGTACGCGACGGCCACTGGCGGTCGGTCAGTGCAACAGGGGGCACGGGGCGATATTTGGTGTGGTCGAAGGCAGCACTTGGCGTGGATGCAGCAGTCATGGTCGGTTCCTTGGCGGTCTGGGTACGAAAAACCGGCAATCGAGGCCCGATACGGGAGATCGATGGCACCTTTCGCACTCAACAGTGTCCCAATCGGGGCGCCTGAGTAAATGTGAGATGACGAAGGCGTGAAGGCCTTGCATCCGAAAGCTTGCCGTCAGCAGGGCAAGCAAGCAAGTCGGGGACAGAGTAACGTCACTGCCCGTCGCAAGCCCTGGGACCGGATCACGGTCTCCAGCGCGGAAAGAAGGACGGTGGGATCACCACCAGAGCCCTTTCGGCAGCCTCGCTTCGATCAGAAGCCGACTGCGTACCGCGTTCACCGGTTGCAAGAGGCATGTCGCCAGCGCCGGTGGCTCATCCTGCTCAGGTCTGTCGTTCGCGTCGTGCGTCGTGTCATGCGACAGCCACGACCCGAGCGGACGTCTTCATCGCTGAGCAGTGATTACAGTATATGCCACATTTCAGGGCGGACGATTGCGAAAATCACATGACATCGCCATCTTAAAAGCAGATTATTTCACCATTCATATCTTCATCGCCAATGGATTGCGAAAATGAGCCAGAATATTTCTCTTCCGACACTGGACCGCTTCGACCGTCGCATTCTTGACGAGCTTCAGCACTCGGGTCGCATCAGCAATCAGGAACTCGCGGAGCGCATCGGCCTGTCCCCGTCGCCTTGCCTGCGCCGTGTTCGTGCGCTGGAAGAAAGCGGCATGATCACCGGCTACCGCGCCCAGATAGATGCCCGCAAGCTGGGACTCAGTCTGATGGCGCTGCTGCATATCTCGATGGACCGTCACACCCCGGAGCGCTTCACCAACTTCGAGGACACCATCGCCTCGCTGCCCCAGGTGATGGAATGCCTGCTGATCACCGGCCAGGAAGCCGACTACCAGCTCAAGGTGGTGGTCAAGGACATGGATGACTATCACGACCTGCTGCTCAAGCAGATCACGCGGATCGAGGGTGTGACCGGCGTGCATTCAAGTTTCGTGCTGCGCCAGGTGATCGATCACCAGCGCGTCCCGACGACCTCCTGAGCCTGACTGTCTGAATCAGGCCCTCATCAACATGAAAGCCCCGTCGGCTATCACCGGCGGGGCTTTCATGTTGATGAAGACACCAGCGTGATCACGCGGTGTTCAGGGCGTGCCGATCGGGAAAGTCACTCGCCACCGATGATGCCGCGGCGAATCTGGTCTTCCTCGATGGATTCGAACAGCGCCTTGAAGTTGCCCTCGCCGAAACCATCGTTGCCCTTGCGCTGGATGATCTCGAAGAAGATCGGTCCAATCACCGTCTCGGTGAAGATCTGCAACAGAATCCCCTCCCCCGGCGCGCCATCGACCAGCAGATTCAATGCCTTGAGGTCCTCGACATTCTCCTCGTGGTTGGGCACCCGCGCATCGACCTTCTCATAATAGGTGGCCGGCGTGGTCAGGAAGGTGACGCCATTGGCCTTGAGCGCCTTGACGGTGGCATGGATATCATCCGTCGCCATCGCCAGGTGCTGAATGCCCTCCCCATTGTAGTCGCGGATGAATTCCGCGATCTGGGAGTCATCATCCGCTGACTCGTTGATGGGGATGTGCATCTTGCCGCAGGGTGCCGTCATCGCGCGCGAGAAGAGCCCGGTCATCTTGCCTTCGATATCGAAATATCGGATCTCGCGGAAGTTGGCGATACGCGAATAGAAGTCTGCCCATACATCCATCTGACCGCGCCCGACATTGTGGGTCAGGTGATCCAGCGTATGCAGGCCGACACTGTTGGCATTCTCGATTGCGCCATCAATGGCGACGAAGTCGGTATCGTAGATCGAGCGCTCGCGGTGATGGTCCACGAAGTACAACACCGAACCGCCGATGCCTTGCACCGCGGGGATGCCCACCTCGCCCGGCCCGACCGGATGCTCGACGCTGCGCGCACCGTGCGCCAGTGCGTAACGATGCGCCTGCTCGGCATCCGCCACACGCCAGGCCATCGCACAGGCACTTGGGCCGTGGATCGCCGCGAATTCCGCCGCCGGGCTATTCGGCTCGGCGTTGAGCACCACATTGATACCGTGCTGCTGGAACAGGAACACCTGCTTGGATCGATGGCGGCGGGTCTCGGTAAACCCGAGCTGGTTGAACAACTTGCGCAGGGCATCAATGCCGGCCGCATCCGGGGCCGTGAATTCGACGAACTCGAAACCGTCCGTGCCAATGGGATTGTGCTGTTCGATACGCGCCGGTGCGTTCATGAGAGGCTCCTGAGTCAGGCTGCCGACAGGGCAGGCAAGGTAGAGAAAAGGCGGGCAACATCCTTCACGACAGGTGAATGCGTCACACTGACCACCTGACGTATCCCGATTCCGTTATCGGAAATCTATGCCTTGCCTGCCGCCCTGCCCATGCGCCTTGCGCCTGCATTGGTGCCGTGCCCTGCCTCCCCTCACGCCAGACATGTAACGAATCTCTGCCATAGCGCAGACGGCCATCTCGACACTGCCCTCTCGGGGCGCTCCCGCTGCGGCGAGCGCCTGACACTGCGTCATGCTTTCTTTACACCCATCGGCGCATCACGCTTGCTGCTGCCTCTTGCCCGTCTTGCGTTGGCTGCTAGAGCCAGGCGCCGCTGCCCAATTGCCAGGCCACCCATAGCAGAATCGTGGCGATGAAGGCCTCGATGACCTGCCAGGCGCGCGGGCTGGTCAGGCGTGGCGCCAGCCAACCGGCACATGCCACCAGACCGAAGAACCAACCGAAGGAGGCCAGACTCGCCCCGACGATGAAGCTCTCCGGGGACGGCTGTTGCGCGCCGATCGCGCCCAGCATCACCAGCGTATCCAGATAGACCTGAGGGTTGAGCAGCGTGACGGCCAGCGTCGCCGCCAGCACCTTGCCAAGATTGGCCTTGAGGGCGTTACTGGCCGTCAGCTGGCCGCCAGTGCGCATGCGCCCCAACGCCTTGAGTGCCTGCCAGAGCAGAAATGCCACGCCGCCCCAGCGGGCAATGCTCATCAACAGCGGTGATTGCTGCATCAGCGCGCCAAGCCCGAGCACGCCGGCGATGATCAGCACGCCATCGCAGAGTGCGCAGAGCCCCGCCACCCACCATTGATGCTCGCGCTTGAGCCCCTGCCCCAGGACGAAGGCGTTCTGCGCCCCGATGGCGATGATCAAGCCTGCGCCTACCCCGGCCCCATTGAAGAATGACCACCACATATCGCCTGTCCTTTCATCGTGTCGTTGCCGTGACTGACAACGCATGCCACGGCTGTCAGTGTTGAGGCAGGCAGAGTACGCTAGGATGAATACATCAAGGAAATTGATTCAGGGAATGGATCATAAGGAATATTGATGCTGGACTATAAATTGCTGGAGGCGCTGGCGGCCGTCATCGATCAGGCGGGCTTTGAACGCGGGGCGAGAGCATTGGGGCTGACGCAGTCAGCGGTCTCGCAGCGCATCAAGTTGCTGGAAGCACGGCTGGGGCAGCCGGTACTGGTACGTACACCGCGACTGGGGCCGACACCGCTCGGGCGGCGCCTGCTCAATCATGTCCAGCAGGTACGCCTGCTGGAGCATGACCTGCTCGACCAGATTCCCGCCCTCGGCGAGAGCGAGCAGCGACTGCGCATCGCCATCAATGCCGATTCGCTGGCCACCTGGTGGCCGACCGTCACCGGCAGTTTCTGTCGCGAGCGTGACCTGTTGCTGGACATGCTGGTGGAGGATCAGGAAGTGGCGCTCAGGCGCATGCGCGACGGTGAAGTCGCGGGCTGCATCTGTGCCACGCCACGCCCGGTGCAGGGTGCGCGCTCCCATCCGCTGGGCAGCATGCGTTATCGGGCGCTGGCCAGCCCGGACTTCGTGCAGCGCCATATCGCGAAGAAAGGCCACGCCATCCCGCCCATTCTGCCGGCCGAGACCCTGCGCAACATGCCCGCCATCGTCTATGGCCGTGATGACCGCCTGCAACACCGGCTGTTGTCGACCATGGGCTTCGATGAGCCCTTCCCACACCATCTCTGCCCGTCATCGGAAGGTTTCGTGCGTCTGGCCCTGAGCGGCATGGGCTACGGCATGATTCCCGAGCAGCAGGCGGCACATCTGCTGGCCAGTGATGCGCTGGTGGATATCGCGCCAAACCATGCCCTCGATGTACCGCTTTACTGGCATCACTGGCGCCACGGAGGCAGCACGCTGGACAAGCTCACCGACCACCTGTTGCGGGAATGTGCCACGGCATTGCGCCCGATGCCGGAGCAGGAGACACCCCGCCCCGGCACGCTGTGAGAGCACGCTTCAGTCGTGCATCAGGCCCATCAGAAGGGACTCAACACAAGAGCCTCAGCCACCCTGTTGCTCACGCACCAGCTGGGACAGGAAGCGATCACAGGCCGTCAGCTGGCTGAGTTCGATGTACTCATTGGCCTGATGCGCGACCCCGATGGAGCCTGGCCCGCAGACCACCGTCGGCCAGCCTTCACTCTGGAACTGGCCCGCCTCCGTGGTGTACGCCACGGCCTCGCTGGCCCGCTCGTCGCCCAGCAGGCGCTGGCAGAGACGAATGGCCGGGTCTCGATCGCCATGCCCCAGTGAAGGCACCGTTTCCACCGTGCGTTCGCTACGAATCGCCACTTCCGGCGCCCGCTCACGATAGGGAGCGACCAGACGCTCGGCGTGGGCATCGATCTCCGCCAGCATCGCCTCGACATCCTCGCCCGGCAGGTGGCGCAGCTCCCAGTCGAAGATGCACTCCCCGGCGGTGATGTTGACCGCCGTGCCGCCCTCGATGCGCCCGACGTGCAGACTGGCGTGGGGCACATCGAAGCGCTCGTCCAGATGGCCGCAGTCGATGCGCGCCTGCATGCGGTCTTCGATGAAGGTCACCATGCGCGCCGCCAGATGGATGGCACTCACCCCCTGATAGACCAGGCTGGAATGCGACGGCTTGCCGGTCACCGTGGTGCGCAGATCGGTAATGCCCTTGTGGGCATCGACGATCGCCATCATGGTCGGCTCGCCCACCAGCACCGCGGCCGGACGCGGCAGGCGGTCACGCAGGCGCGCGATCATGCGCGGCGCGCCCAGACAGCCGATCTCCTCGTCATAGGAGAAGGCAAGGATCACCGGCTTCTTGAGCGTGCCCGCACGCTGGGCATTCACCAGTGCCGGCACCGCCGCCATGCAACAGGCGATGAAGCCCTTCATGTCGGAGGAACCACGCCCATAAAGGCGACCCTCGGCCTCACGCAGCGTGAAGGGGTCACTGTCCCAGGCCTGGCCCTCCACCGGCACCACATCGGTGTGCCCGGAGAGCACCACACCGCCCTCGACCTGTGGCCCGATCACCGCCAGCAGATTGGCCTTGTCGCCGCCATCGTTGTGGATGACCTCGGCACTGACACCAGCCACTTCCAGGGCGTCGCGCAGGCAATGGATCAACGCCAGATTCGACTCGCGCGACACGGTATTGAAGCTGACCAGGTGCGCCAGCCAGTCGCGGCTGTCGGGCCAGTCGGAGAAATCGGCGCGCTGTGGCATCAGGCTGGCGGTATTGGCGATGGGGGACGCTGAAGCGGACATGGGCATTCCTGTGCAGATACATCAGAACGGAGAGCACCACGCGCAGCGCGCTGGCCTCATATGCTCACCGGTATAGCGCAGCGCCTCTTCGACAACAAGGGCCTGACTGCCACAAGCGCCTGGCTACGACAAGCGTCCGGGGCCCGGGGCTGCGTTCAGCCACAGGTGGCCGGCGCCTTGCGACGCACGGGATACAGTACCAGCGCAATTCCCAGCAGGAAGATGCTGCACGAGACCCACTGCGCCAGCGACAACTGCTCATCGAAGATGACGTAACCACTGAGCAGCGCGAAGACCGAGACCAGCAGCGTCAGCGGCGCCAACTGACTCATCGGATACTTGAGCAGCATCCGGTTCCAGACCCAATAACCGAACAGCGTCGTCGGATAGGCCTGAAACAATACCGAGATCCAAGCATCTTCACCCCACTGCTGATAGGTGGTGCTCAGCACGCCCCAGCCGTTCATCGCGACGCTCAATGCGATCAAGGGCAGTGGCGCGAACAACATGCCCCAGATGTTGAAGGCGAAAGGCATGCGCGTGCCGGAGCTGCGCAGTATCACGCCCGCCAATGGCCAGCAGGTCGCCGCCAGCAGGATGAAGGCCACGCCAGCCAGTGTCACGTTGCCGTTGGTGGTGAAGATCGCAACCACCAGACCGATGAGCGAGACCAGAATGCCCGCGGCCATGCGTGGCGAGATGATCTCCCTATAGAGCAGCACACCGACCAGCACCGTCGTCAGCACATCGACCTGCAGCAACACTGCCGCCATGCCTGACGACAGCCCGAAGGTGATCGAGCACGACGCCATGCCCCAGATCCCGGTACCGAATACCAGTCCGTAGGCCATCAGATGGCGCCATGGCACTTCCGGCTTGCGAATGAAGAGGATGATCGGGAAGATCGCGCACACGAAGCGCGCTGCAGCGATCAGCAAGGGGTCCATGTCACTGACGCCAAGTTTGATCATCGAGAAGTTGAAGCCCCAGATTGCCATCACGCTGATGATGAGCAGTAGATCCCGTCCCTGCATGGCCGTCCTCCTTATCCCTTGCGATGAACGTGCGCCAAGCGTGCGATCAGGCTTGATCGACGCCGAGAAAGGCTCAGTCTCACTTGTCACATCAGAAGCGTACAGATACAGTTTTCTGATATTCCACCAGTACAATTTCCCATGGCGCTCTATCGACAGCTGGCAGAGAAGTGCATTGAGGATATCCAGAGCGGTAGGCTCAGCACTGGTGATCGCATGCTGTCGCTGCGCCAGTTTTCCCGCCAGCACGGCATCAGCGTGTCGACAGCGGTCAGCTGCTACGCGGAGCTGGAATCACAGGGTTGGCTGGTGGCTCGTCCACAGGCCGGCTTCTTCATTGCTGACCAATCCCATGTCGTGCCCACTCCCCGCTGGCAAGCCTTCCAGAGCCGAGTCGCCACTCCGCAACGCAGGTGCATGAGCGGGCACGGCATGGAGGGACACCGCCCGACTGCACACCACACAGACAAGTGTCGTCAGGACAGACGGTGGGGGCCGCTGGGCACGGCGCATCTGGCGCTGGACAAGGTGACTCGGCAGGCACTGGAGCGCAGCCTGCGCCGTGCCATGAAGCGTGCCTCGCATAACCTCACCCGCTATCCGGCTGCCCAGGGAGACCCTGCACTGTTGAGTGCACTGGCGACTCACTTCACCCGGACAGGCTTTGCCCTGAAGGATGAAGAACTGGTGATCACCCACGGCTGCATGGACGCCGTGAAGATCGCGCTCGAGGTCTGCACGCGCCCCGGCGACACCGTGGCGGTCAGCTCGCCGTGCTACAACGGCCTGCTGGATCTGCTCTCGCAGCTATCACTCAACGTCATCGAGATTCCCTCCTGCACTGAGGGCATCGATCTCGATCAGTTCGAGCAGCACCTCGACAACGGCCAGCTGCAGGCCGGTCTGTTCTGCACTACGCACATGAACCCGCAGGGCATCACCCTGACCCCCGCGCAGAAACAGCGCCTGGCATACCTGGCCAATCACTATCGCGTGCCGGTGATCGAGGATGATGTCTATCTCGAACTGACCCATCGCGTAGCGCCGCCACTGCCGGCGGCCTATCACGATACAGAGGGCTTCATTCTGTGGTGTGGCTCGGTTTCCAAGACCCTGTCACCGAGCTACCGCCTGGGCTGGTGCCGCCCGGGCCGCTTCCTGGCGGCATATCTCGAGCGCGCACTTGGCGTGCCGACACTGATACAGTGCGCCATCGCGGACTTCATCGATTCCGGTGCCTATGCCAGTCACCTCAAACGCGTTCGTCACCAGCTCACCCAGCTCAGGGCCTTCTATCTCAATTACCTGAGCAAGCACCTCCCCGCTGGCAGCTGCGTGACTCAACCACAGGGCGGCCTGGTACTGTGGGTCGAAGTGCCGGGGCTTGATGCCAGGGCCCTTGGCAAGGCTGCCGTGCAGCAACAGCTCGATATCCGCATCGGCCCCTGGTTCACGGAATCCCCGCGCTACCGCGACTGTCTGAGGCTCAATATCGGGCTTGTCCCGGATGAGGTGATCGAGAAGGAACTCGCCCGCCTGATGAAGCTGATCGAATTGCACTGTTCAGTCTGAGGGTGGCTTCCAACAACCAGAAACGACGATGCCACGCCCCATTCACAGGGCGTGGCATCGTCATCTGTGGTGAAAGACTTCTGCGACAGGAGCGCCTGGCAGAAATCAGCCCTGCTCAGCATCCATCCGGTCTGGAATCAGGCGGCACGGCCGTTGCGCACCATGGCGTGGGGGTCGATGACGAATTTCTTGGCAGCGCCGCCATCGAAGTCCGCATAGCCCTGCGGCGCTTCTTCCAGACTGATGACCTGCACATTGACCGCATCGGCGATATTGACGCGCCCGAACAGGATCGCCTGCATCAGCGGGCGGTGATACTTCATCACCGGGCACTGTCCCGTGTGCAGCGAGTGGGACTTGGCCCAGCCCAGCCCGAAGCGCATCGACAGCGCCCCGACCTTGGCGGCTTCGTCCTCGGCGCCCGGGTCTTCGGTGACATAGAGACCGGGAATGCCGATCTGGCCGCCGGCACGCGTCAGCGCCATTGCCGAGTTGAGCACCGTGGCCGGCTGCTCACGGCCGTGGTCACACCCGCAGCCATGCGCCTCGAAGCCGACGCAATCGACGAAGCAATCCACTTCGCGCTCGCCAAGAATCAGCTCGACCTTGTCTTCCATCGAGCCTTCCTGACGCAGATCGATGGTCTCGCAGCCGAAGCTCTCGGCCTGCTGCAAGCGCTCGGGGATCATGTCACCGACGATGACACAGGCCGCCCCCAGCAGCTGGGCGGAGACGGCCGCCGCCAGCCCTACCGGCCCGGCGCCCGCGATATACACCGTGGAGCCCGGCCCGACCCCCGCGGTCACACAGCCGTGGAAGCCGGTGGGGAAGATATCGGACAACAGCGTCAGATCACGGATCTTCTCCATCGCCTGGTCGGCATCCGGGAACTTGAGCAGGTTGAAGTCGGCATAGGGCACCATGACGTAATCTGTCTGACCGCCAGTCCAGCCGCCCATGTCGACATAGCCGTAGGCCGCACCGGGACGCGCCGGATTGACGTTCAGACAGATCCCCGTCTTGCCTTCCTTGCAGTTGCGGCAGCGGCCGCAGGCAATGTTGAAGGGTACCGAGACGATGTCACCGACCTTGATGAATTCCACATCGCGCCCGGCCTCGACGACCAGACCGGTGATCTCGTGGCCAAGTACCAGGCCCTGCGGGGCCGTGGTGCGACCACGCACCATGTGCTGATCACTGCCGCAGATATTGGTCGAGACGACCTTGAGAATGACCCCGTGTTCACACTTGCGATTTCCCAGCGCCAGGGTCGGATAGTCCAGTGATTCGACACTCACCTTCCCCGCTCCCTGGTATACGACTCCACGATTGGCATTGGCTGACATGACGTGCTCCTGGCTGGCATGGGATTTGGCACGTGGCCGGCCACAGGCAAACAAGCAGGCTTGCGCCACCCGTCACTTTTCCTGCACCGGCCACCGGCCCCCGGTCGGTGGCGTCCAACCGGTAGGGCTCATGCAGACTAGGTCAGTTGCCACAGGCTGGCTGTCCAGATGAGGCATCGACATGCCTAAATGAGACAGCTCACGACCAAAGTGTCACTTTGGTTACCCGCAGCCCGTTTGCCAGTGCCCCGCGCCTCTGTCGTTGGCGGCAGGCGACAGCCAGCGTCGATGCTTCTCGACACTTGAAGCACGCGCTCATACCCCCCAGTACTGATGTCAGCGTCATCTTGACGACAGGTATCGCGACCCGAGCCCGTTTTGCGGCGGCTCTGAAAGACAGCTCTGAAAGACACTTCAAGGAGAGATCATGACCCTGACATCCAACGCCCTGCGCAATTCCTGCATGACCCTGGCCATCGTCGGTTCCGCCTTCATCGCCGGTTGCGGCAACACCAGCGTGATCGAGAAGCAGGACACGCGCTACGAAGTCAGCGCCGTCGATGAAGACCGCGATGATGCCATCGCACAGGTCAAGGAACGCGCACTCGAGGTGTGTGAAGAGCAGGACCGCGACAAGTACGATGTGCTCGACTCGCGCGTCTTCGGCCCGCACGACGCCACCGCCAAGGCCGCCGACGGCAATGACCAGCTGGAAGGCGGCACCGTCAATGAAGACACCGAAATGGCTGCCGCCACCCATGAGGGCGAAGGCTACAAGGTCGTCTGGACAGTGCGCTGCCGCTGAAGCGCTCCCCCGTCAGGTAGCGTGACCTGACAGCGCGATCGAAAGCGCAGCATCCATCGGAAAGCCGCCCTCAGGGGCGGCTTTCTTGTGTTCCGACATCCGAAGCCCCCCCGGAAAGCCGACACTGCCAAGCCTGTGTTCCAAGTCCGCAACCATAGGTTGCCCCGGAAATCAGCCTATTGCGTCACCGCATTAGACGACTCTTGACTATGCTGAGACGACAGCTGCCCCAACGCCGCTTCTGATCGCCGCGTATACCTGGTGAAGAACGTTGTTACCAGACACCCGGCTGGCATACCTGCGGCGACTCGGATGCTGAACATGCATGAACCTTGTTGCATGAAGCGTGTGCACTGCCGTGCGAGACATTCGGCAACCCTATCGCCCGGGGACTGTCGATCACTGCCATACACCATGACGAACCCATCAGGACTCTCTGCGCCCGCGCGCCGTCAAGGAGGCTTTTCCATGAGTATCGAACAACGTCTGGCCCCCGTTGCACTCCCCGACACCCGTCATCGACGCACCGTCGAACACCTGCTGGCAGGTTCCGGCGTCAGGCTCAATGGGCCTGATCCCTGGGACATTCGCGTGCGCCATCCGGACCTCTTCCGGCGGGTGCTGCAACAAGGCAGCTTGGGACTGGGCGAGGCTTACATGGAAGGCTGGTGGGACTGTGAGCAGATCGACGAGATGATCTGTCGCCTGTTGCGACATGGCCTGGGCAGCCGCGCCCACACCACCAGCGAGCGAATCGCCTATCGACTGCAGGCCGGAGTGATCAACCTGCAGAGCCGCCGCCGCGCCGGCGTGGTCGGCAAGGTACATTATGACTTCGGCAATGACCTCTTCACGCGCATGCTGGATGACACCCTGTGCTACAGCTGCGGCTACTGGAAAGATCTGGCGGTGAGCGCGGAGAACCTGGGCAAGGCGCAACAGGCCAAGCTGGATCTGGTGTGTCGCAAGCTGGGGCTCACGCCCGGCATGCGCCTGCTGGATATCGGCTGTGGCTGGGGGAGTCTTGCCGCCTACGCCGCGCGCCATTACGGCGTGGAGGTCGTCGGTATCACCATCTCCGCCGAGCAGGCCGCGCTGGCGCGCGAGCATTGCGCAGGGCTACCGGTGGAAATCCTGCTCAAGGACTATCGCGACCCTGACTTCCAGCGCACGGTCGGAAGCTTTGATGCCATCGCCTCGATTGGCATGTTCGAACACGTCGGCCACAAGAACTACGCCACCTACTTTGCGCATGCCGCGCATCTGCTGCGCCCCGGCGGACGCTTCGTGCTGCATACCATCGGCTCCAACCAGAGTGATATCTCGGCCGACCCCTGGGTCAATCGCTATATCTTCCCCAATGGCGTGCTGCCCAGCGCCAGTCAGCTGGTACGCGCCAGCGAAGCGCATCTGGTGATGGAGGACTGGCACAACTTCGGCGCCGACTATGACCCGACATTGATGGCGTGGCGTGCCAATCTCGACCAGCACTGGCATGAGCTGGCCGATACCTACTCACCGCGCGACAAGCGCATGTTCGAGTACTATCTCGGCGCCTGCGCAGGTGCCTTCCGCGCCCGCCAGCTCCAGCTGTGGCAGGTGGTGTTCACCCATGGCACCGCAGGGCGCTACGACGCGCCACGCTGATCGGATGCTACCCTTGGCGACTGCGCTGATATTCAGCCTGGGAGCGCGCGATGCTGGCACTGGCATTGTCTTCGAACTGGAGAAGAGCTCGGGCGAAGGCATTGAGCTCTTCGTCATCGAAGCCGACGTACAGCTCGGCACGCACTCGCTCGATGCGCTCCGTCAACTGGGCCAGGCACTGGCGGCCTTGCTCGGTGAACCACAGACAACGCGCCCGCTTGTCGGTCTCATGCGCCACGCGCGCGATCAGCTGCCGAGCCTCGAGCTGGTTGAGGGTGCGCGTCAGAGACGGCATCTCGATGCCCAGCTCACTGGCCAGCATCTGTTGGGTACACCCCTCGCCGAGCTTTTCCAGATGGACCATGACCGTCCAGCGCGACTCCGTCATGTCCAGGCTACGCACCGCGCTGGTGATGGCGGTGCGCCACAGACGATGGACCCGGCCGACTTGGCCACCCAGCGAGGGCTTGATCTGCTCGTGAAGCGGGATTTCCTGTGTCGAATCCGACCCCGGAGAAGGTGCGCTCATGTTTCATCTCTCGACATGAAGGCTCCCATGACACTTCCCCTCATCGGTACTGAGCGGAAGCCCCACGAGAGCCTGGATTGGTGAGGCGTCAGGGTAACTGTTGCCGCCGACACCAGACGCCACCTACATTAGCTTGCTAACAATATGAGAATCATACCCTTTATTAGCGAGCAAAACAATTCGCCAATCCCGATATCCAGACACGCACTCAAGCCCCTCTCCGCTCCTGCCTTCTTGCCTGCCTTCTCCCCCTTCTTCTCCTTCTCCTTCTCCTTTTCCTGCTCGTCCGCTTTTCTCGCGCCCTGTTGTGCTGACTCTCCCGCCATCAACTGCACCGTGGGTCACTCCTGTGCGATGCCGTGACGCTTGAGCTTGTTGGCGATGGTGGTATGCGAGACCCCCAGACGCTTGGCCAGCAATCGGCTGGACGGATACTCGGGATAGAGATGCGCCAGGATGCGCCGTTCGACTTCGTCATGGATATCGCCCAGGCTGCCGGTCAGGTCGATATTGTCCAGCCCCTCATCACGCGCCTCCCCGGTCAGGCGCAGATGCTGCGCCTCGATCACCTCGCCATCGCACAGCGACACGGCCTGAAACAGCACATTCTCCAGCTGACGCACGTTGCCCGGCCAGTGATAGCCCTGCAGGCGCGCCATGGCCTCGGGCGAGATATCTCGCACACGAGCGCCGATCTGGCGCACTGCCCGCTCGAGAAAATGCCTCGCCAGCTCCTCGAGCCCATCCAGACATTCCCTGAGCGGCGGGATCTGCACACACAGCACATTGAGGCGATGGAAGAGATCGTGACGGAAGCGCCCTTCACTGCACAATGCCGGCAGGTCCTGTTGGGTGGCGCAGATCACGCGCACATCGAGGAAGGTTTCCTCATCGCTGCCGACACGCCGGAAACCGCCGTCCTGCAAAAATCGCAGCAGCTTGACCTGCATGCGCGGGCTCATCTCGCCGACCTCATCCAGGAAGATGGTGCCGCCACTGGTCAGCTCCAGCAGGCCCAGCTTGCCCTCCGGGCGCGCGCCCTCGAAGGCGCCCGGGGCGTAACCGAAAAGCTCCGTTTCAGCCATCGACTCCGGCAGCCCCGCGCAATTGAGCGCCATGAAGGGCGCCTGGCCGCGGGGGCTGGCCAGGTGGCAGGCCCGCGCCAGCAGCTCCTTGCCGGTGCCGGTTTCGCCCTCGATCAAGAGCGGCGCATCCAGCGGAGCCATGCGGCGAGCTTCCTTGACCACCGCCGACAGCTGACGGCTCGCCTGGAATATCGCTTCGAAGCCGCGCACCTCGGTGCGCTGGATCTGATAGATACGCGAGCCCAGGCGGTCTGCACGGTGCAGGGTGACCACGGCACCCGCCAGCGAGGCAACATCCTCGTTCTCGGTGTGCAATGGCGCGATATCGGCGAGAAAGGTCTCCTCCCCCACCCGCAGGCGCAGGCCATTGACGCGGGCATTGTTGCGTCGGATCAGCTCCGGCAGATCGACATCCTGGACATGACGCGTCAGCGCCAACCCCGGCACCTCATCGATGCGTACCCCGAGCAACTTGCCCGCCGCGCGATTGGCCGCCACCACGCGCCCATCCATGTCGATGGACATCACCGGGTCTGACAGCGATGACAGCAGCGCATTGAGCTCCAGATGGCGTCGCTCGGTGGGCATCAGGCTGACACGACTGACCTTGAAGACCCCGGGAATCTCCTCGAGAGTCGGCTTCAGGGTGGAGAGCTGCATACGCAGCATGTTGGGCACATGCAGATAGATGGAGTTGTTGGCCTCTCCGCCCACCTCACCGCGCAGCACATTGAGGCCGTAATCGGCAAAGGGAGCCAGGATGTCGCGCAGGATCCCGATTCGATTCTGACAGGTCAGTTTGAGGCGCATGGCGTTCTCGGCATTGTTGTTGGAATTCTTGTCGAAATGATGTCACCGGCTTGACGTCGCCGACCGAGTGACGGCTGAGTGACGTTAACGTAAGCGTTATCAAAAACCTCGTAAAGCATTCCTTACAAAAGACGGCGACACAGAAGTGCATGAGCGCCCGAATGGCACAGGATACGCCCAGTCACCGCTCCAGTGTCAGAATTATGTGACAAGACACGTGCCAACGCGGACTCATCTGCCGCGCAAAGCCACGCCTGACCACTGGTCAACGCCACCCGACAAGGCCTAGCGTTGTCATCGACATGCAAGGATTGGCATGTACGCCATAATGACAACACGGCAGCCTGCTTGGCAGCGCCGCCAACTCGTTGGGGAGGTTGCATGAACGCACCGCAGGGTCGTCATTGGCCACAGACATCCCAGGAAGCTCAGCACGGCTCGCAAACCAGGGCCAAGGGCACCCGCTACATGGCCCATGAGCCTGATGCCCGGGGCCATATCCAATACAGCGATCAGGAAAACGCCACCTGGCAGGCACTGATGACGCGCCAGATGGCACTGGTCGAGGGGCGTGTCTGTCGCGAGTATCTGCAAGGGCTCGAGCGCCTTGCCCTGCCAGTGGACCGCATCCCCCAACTTGGCGAGATCGATCGTGTCCTCGAGGCCGCCACCGGCTGGCGAACCGCTCGCGTGCCGGCCTTGATCCCCTTCACGCGCTTCTTCGAGCTGCTCGCCGAGCGGCGCTTCCCGGTAGCCACCTTCATCCGCTCCCCGGAAGAACTCGACTACCTGCAGGAGCCGGACATCTTCCACGAGATTTTCGGCCACTGCCCGATGCTCACGCATCCCGCCTTTGCCGAATTCACCGCCACCTACGGACGACTCGGTCTTGCCGCCAGCAAGGAAGAACGCGTCTATCTGGCCCGCCTCTACTGGATGACGGTGGAATTCGGCATGCTGCGCGAGACTCAACCCGATGGCAGTCGTGCGCTGCGCCTCTACGGCGGCGGCATCATCTCCTCGCCACGCGAGACCCGCTATGCCCTGGGCGAGCTTGCGGACAACCTCGAGCGGCCCGAGCATCTGCCCTTCGATGCCATCGAGGCACTGCGCACTCCGTATCGCATCGACATCCTGCAGCCGCTCTACTATGTCCTTGAGTCACTGGAGGACCTGCATGAACTCGCCAGCCGCGACATCATGGCGCTGGTGCACGAGGCCATGGCACTCGGTCTCAAGACACCGCGCTTCGCACCACGTTGATCGCACCATGCTGATCGCACCAGCACCCTTGCCCCATGGGGTACGCCTTTCCATCAACCCCACCCTTTCCTCAAGCCGGAGATAGCGCCATGACCGAACTCGCCAGACAGTCCTGTGAAGCCTGCAGCTTCGATGCCCCCAAGGTCAGCGATAGCGACATCGAGACGCTCAAGACCGCCATTCCCGAGTGGCAGTTGCTCAATCGCGATGGCATCATGCAACTGGAACGGTGCTTTAGGTTCCGCAACTTCAAGCAGGCACTGGCATTCACCAATCGCGTAGGCGAGATTGCCGAGGAAGTCGGGCACCACCCGGCACTTCTCACCGAGTGGGGCAAGGTCACCGTGACCTGGTGGTCCCACGAGATGAAGGGTCTGCACAAGAACGATTTCATCATGGCCGCCAGAACCGACGAGGTAGCGAAATAAGATGTTCGAGCAGATTGCGCGTGTACCCGGGGATGCCATCCTCGGCCTGATCGAAGCCTTCAACAAGGACACCAACCCGCAGAAGGTCGACCTCGGCGTGGGCGTCTATCGCGATGCCAACGGCAATACGCCGGTCATGCGTGCGGTCAAGCAGGCCGAGAGCCGCCTGGTCGAGAATGAAGTCACCAAGACCTACATCGGCTCTCACGGTGACCCGCGCTTCGGCAAGGTCGTGCTGCCGATGGTGCTGGGCGCCGAGTCGCCGGTGCTGGCCGCCAATCGCGCCAGCGCCACCCAGGCGCCCGGTGGTACCGGTGCCCTGCGTCTGGCCGCGGACTTCATCGCCAGCAACCTCAAGGGCCGTGATATCTGGCTGTCGACCCCGACCTGGCCGAACCACCTGGGCATCTTCGACGCCGCTGGCGTCACGCGCCACAACTACCCCTACGTCGACGAGAACAACCGCCTCGACTTCGATGGCATGCTGGCGACGCTCAAGACCATCCCGGAAGGTGACGTGGTGCTGCTGCACGCCTGCTGCCACAACCCGACCGGTTTCGACCTGAGCCACGAGCAGTGGGACCAGGTGCTGGAAGTCGTCCAGGCACGCAAGCTGCTGCCGCTGATCGACTTCGCCTACCAGGGCTTCGGTGACGGCCTGGAAGAAGACGCCTACGGCGTGCGCCTGCTGGCCGAGAATGTCGATGAAGCCATCATCACCAGCTCATGCTCCAAGAACTTCGGCATCTATTGCGAGCGCACCGGCTGCCTGATCCTGATCGCCAAGGACGAGGAGAGCATGCTCGACGTGCGCTCCCAGGCTGCGATCACCGCGCGCGAGAACTACTCCAATCCGCCGGCCCATGGCGGCGCGGTGGTCATCGACATCCTCGAGGACGACACCCTGCGCGGCGAGTGGCAAAGCGAGCTGACCGAAATGCGTGAGCGCATCAACGGCCTGCGTCGTGACTTCGTCGAGGCGCTCAAGCCGTATGGTCTGGATGAGCAGTTCGCCTTCATAGCCGAGCAGCGTGGCATGTTCTCCTACACCGGCCTTTCGCCGGAACAGGTCGATCGCCTGCGTGACGAGTTCGGCATCTACATGGTGCGCTCCGGGCGTGCCAACGTGGCCGGTTTCTCCACCGAGAACCTGCCCTATGTGGCCAAGGCCATCGCGACCGTCGTCAAGAGCTGAGCCCAGGCCAACGCTTCGTGAAAGATATGAAAAAACCCGCCGATTGGCGGGTTTTTTCATTGCCTGTACAAGGCATCGTCAGGCGTTATCGGCCGCCAGCATTCTGATCATCACTCCTCGCCCTCCTGCGCAAACCCGGCCAGGCTCGCCGCCACCTCCTCTTCGAGCAGACTGATCAACAGGGTCTGCACCGCGTTCAGTGCCTCTCCTTTCCCGGCCGTCGGGCACTGCCATGTGAGCTCCAGATAGCGCTCGCTGCGCATCGAGAGCGGCACACCGATCAGGTCTCCACCGGCATCTTCAAGAACTTGATGCGCCGACAGCGCATCAATGATGGTGGCGGCACTGCCCGCGCGCGCCAGGCGCCCAGCGCTTGCCGGCGTGGCGACTTCCAGCAGATTCGCCGGGGTCACACGCTCACGCTTGAGCAGCCCACGAATCAAGCGCCCCTGACTGCTGGTTTCCGGCAGATCGACAAACGGGCGTTCATTGAGGCGAGCAAGGGTCAGCGGCTTGCCCAGCAGCGGCCAGCGCGAGGGCCACAACAGTATCAAGGGCAGCCTCAGCGCGGGCGGTGCCTCGGCTTGCGCTTCGTCACTGGCCTCTTCGCTTGCCACGCTCCGGGGAGCGGCCCCCTCGGCATTGTGCGCATCATCCTCGACGTCAAACGGCAGCTCCGGTGTATCCCCCAGTTCTGGCATGGCCGCCTTGGCGGTAGGCTCTGCCTCGTCATCATTGCCCTCGATGAGGGTCGTCTCCTCGCGCGCTCGCTGACGCAGGCTGGCCTTCAGCTCGCGGGCGCGTGCCGCTGCGGTCTTGGCACGCTTGCCACCCTGGGGCTCCGGCGGTGCTTCCAGGCTCACCGCCATCGCGACCCGGCCCTCGCGGATGGCGAGGTCATGCTGTGATACCTCCAGCACTTCCAGGCTTGGCAGCCACTCACTCAAGGCTTCACTGGCCGCGATACGCGTCAACCAACCGGCACTGAATGCCTCCAGACCGGGCGTCACCGCCAGCACGAGACACGGACGCTTGCCGCTGCCCGGCCCGAAGGCCAGTCGCCTGAGCTCGGATTGAGCGCTGAACATCCGGGCGAGTGATGGCGTCAGGCGCTCGGCTTCCGGGGTCGGCACCAGCTTGCCGCCCTCACGCAGAAACAACGAATAGCCCAGCGTCTGCTCGAGCTGCGCCAAGCCCCGCGAGACCACCGGCACACTGATCCCCAGTTGAGCGGCACCGCCTTTCATCGAGCCACACTCGATCACCGCCCACAGCATTTCCAGCTGACGCAGCCGTATGCCGGGTTCACGGGTGCCTGTGTCTGACTGCGCCATGGTGTTGCTCCTTGAAGGGTTCGTCCGCGATGCTCCGAGAGTCAGCAAAGGGCGCTGGCTCATTTAGCCTTACGCTAATCATGCAGGCGCCAAATGTCACGCTTCACTTGCCTACATGGCGTCACGACCCCTGAAACGACACTCCCCCCGCTGAGAAATCAGCGGGGGGAGTGAGAGACAAGGCATCGATTCGCGCCAGACGTTCGTTGAGACCGGCCGCTGGTTCAGAGCGGCCGCTCGTTCAGACCGACAATCGACGAGCGATCAGGAGAGTGCCAGTACACCTTCTGCTTCAAACAGCACGCCCTTGGGCAGCTCCTTGACGCCGACGGCCGCACGCGCCGGATACGGCTGGCTGAAGTACCGCTCCATCAGCGTATTGACCACGGCGAAGTTGCTGAGATCGGTCAGGAACAGATTGACCTTGACCAGTTGATCCAGGCTGCCACCGGAAGCTTCACACACCGCCTTGAGATTGCGGAAGACCTGGTCTGCCTGGGCTTCAAAACCGCCTTCCACCACTTCCATGGTCGCCGGGTCCAACGGGATCTGGCCGGACAGGAACACCAGATTACCCGTGCGCACCGCCTGGGAATACGGGCCGATGGCAGCCGGTGCGGACTCGGTAGAGATAATCTGCTTGGTCATGCGCAATTCCTTGTTCAATCAGTTGACGGAAAGACACTCAAAAAAGACGACGACACGGTAGTACGCACGGCCTGGCAGACCCTGGCGCAGCCACTGACACTGTCACAGATACAGACACTGTCACAGATACAGACACTGCGCCGAGCATCAGGCAGCGTAACGACCAAGACTGAGACCGTTGGGATCGATGGTGGGCTTGCGACCATCCACCAGGTCCGCCAACAGACTCGCACTGCCGCAGCTCATGGTCCAGCCCAGGGTGCCGTGGCCAGTGTTCAACCACAGATTGTCGTACTTGGTGCCACCGATGATCGGCGTGGAATCCGGCGTCATCGGACGCAGGCCGGCCCAGAATTCCGCCCGCGCATAGTCACCGGCTTCCGGGAACACGTCACGCACCACCATGTTGATGGTCGCACGGCGCTTCTCGAGCAGCGACAGATCGAACGAAGCCAGCTCGGCGGTGCCACCCACGCGAATACGGTCATCGAAGCGTGTCAGCGCGACCTTGAAGGTCTCGTCCATCACGGTGGACTGCGGCGCAGCATCGGCATTGATGATCGGCACGGTCAGGCTGTAGCCTTTGACCGGATAGATCGGCAGATCCAGATCCAGATCACGCGCCAGGAACGGCGAGTAGCTGCCCAGACACATCACGTAGCTATCTGCGGTCATCTCGCCACGGTCGGTGGTGACCTTCTCGATGCGGCTGCCGCTGCGCTGGATGCGCTGAATGGTGGTATTGAAGACGAAATTGACGCCCAGGGTGTCGCGGCAGTAATCCGCCAGCCGGTTGGTGAACAGGTGACAATCGCCGGTCTGGTCATCCGGCAGGTGCAGGCCGGCGATGAACTTGCCCGGCACGCGAGTCAGTGCAGGCTCCACCGTGGCACAGGCGTCGGCGTCCAGCAGCTGATGGCGCACGCCACAGCCCGCCAGCACCTTCATGTCGCTCTGCACGGCATCGACCTGGGCCTGGGTACGAAACAGCTGCAACAGCCCCTTCTGGCGGTCTTCGTAGCGCAGCCCGGTCTCTTCGCGCAGGGCATTGATGCAGGCGCGGCTGTACTCGGAGACACGCACCATGCGCTCCTTGTTGACGGCATAACGGTCGGCGTTGCAGTTGGCGAACATCTTGACCATGAACTTGGCCATCTGCGGGTCCATGCGCGGCTGGATCTTGAGCGGCGCATGCTCCTGGAACATCCACTTGACGGCTTTCTGCGGAATGCCCGGCGCTGCCCACGGCGAGGAGAAGCCGAAGGAGACCTGACCGGCGTTGCCGTAGCTGGTTTCCATCGCCGGACTGGCCTGACGGTCGACGACCGTGACCTCATGCCCCTGACGCGCCAGATAATAGGCACTGGTGACACCGACGACGCCGCTACCGAGTACAAGAATCTTCATGTTGGCCTACCCCATGACTGCAAGCCGCGCCCCACGGCAAATGACAGGCGTATCCGCGCACTCGGCAGCGAATAAAGACGATGAAGGCCAACACCGGTCGACTGGGCGACGCATAGTGGCTTGGCCTGAATGCATCCAGTATAGAGGCGCAAACCACGGTTAATATTCTGTTATGAGCCTCTAAATCAGAAAATAAGCAGGTAAATTTTGTGCCATGGCAGTGATAAAAAACAAAAAAAGCGGCCATTTTTGGAATGGCCGCTTTCGGTCTGCTCAACGGGACTGCTGACGGGGCTTCTGACAAGGTCTACTGGCAGGGTCTCCAGCAGGACCTTCTGGCGAGAATCTCATGAAAAACGCCTGACATCTTGAAGGGGCGCTCGGGCAGGACGTCACGAGGGCCCGGGCGATCAGGTCGTCGCGACATAGGCATGGCGACGCACTGACTTGCCGCGGTCGCCCAGTGCCTGACGATAGACACGCCATGCCACCACACCCGCCAGCAGGTTGCCGATCGCCGAGCCGATGGCGACCCCGCGCAGACCATCCAGATGTGCCCCCAACCATACCGCCGGCAAGAAGCAGACGAAGAGACGTACGAAGGACAGCGCCGTGGCACGCAGCGGCCACCCCAGCGCGTTGGCAGCCGACACGACCAGCATGCAGATGCCGAGGAAGGAGTAGCTGGGCAACATCCACGGCAGCAGGACCGCCAGCGCCGCCGAGACCTCATCACTGCCCACCAGCACATAGGCCAGCGGAGTCGCCATCACTGCCGCGATGATGCCCAGCACCAGCTGCCAGAGCATCACCACGCGAGCGGCCAGGTTCATCAGGCGGCGAATTTCCTGCCAACGGCCGGCACCATAACAGCGTCCCAGCCACGGCGGCAGCGACATGGTCAGGGCCAGCACCACGATCAGCGAGAAGGTTTCCAGGCGTGAGGCGATCCCCCAGGCGGCCACCTCCGTCTGGCCAAGCCCCGCGACGATGGCGGTGACCAGCATCGCGGAGAGCGCCGGCATCATCTGGCACAGAATCGCGGGTATCGCGATTCCCGCCAGCTGACGGCGCGAGGCCTGCCATTCGGCCCACAGGCCGCGATATTCCATCCAGTCGCGGCGCGAGAGCTTGAACGCCGTGATGGCAAGCCCGGCCCCGAAGGAGAGTACGGTCGCCCAGGCAGCCCCCGCCAGACCGAAGCCGGGCAGCGGCCCCGCGCCGAAGATCAGCAGCGGGTCCAGCACCAGATTGAAGACACTGGTCAGCAGCATCATCTCACCCGGCAGACGCGTATCGCCGTGGGCGCGGAACAAACTGTAGAGCACATAGGCCATGGCCCCCAGCCAGCTGGCGATCAGTGATGGGCCCCAGTAGACCTCGATCAGCTTCATCTCGGCGGCATTGGCACCCAGCAACTCGAAGGCCGGCCCCCTGATGACCCACAAGAGCAGCATCAGCAGTGCCATCAACACACCGGACCCCAGCAGCACCACACCGCCCAGGCGCCGTGCACGCGCCTCATCCTCGGCACCCAGGGTTCGCGAGACGATCGCGGCGATCGCGATGCCCATGCCGACCTGCACCCCGATGATCAGAAAGGTCAGCGGGAAGGTGAAGGATTGCGCGGCCAGTGGTGCGGTGCCCAGATGCGAGACGAAGGCGGCATCGACCAGGTTGAAGCCCAGCAGTCCCATGATACCGAGTGTCATCGGCAAGGTGCTGCGCCACAGGCGTGACATCAGCTCACGCGTCGTCGGAGTTCCCGACGTTGGCGGGGTCGGTGCAGAGGCGTCGTTGGACATAGAAGAAGACATGAACTCACTCCCAGCATGTCGAGCATGACTGGTTGGATGAAAGTAAAGGCGTCGGAACACTTGCGTGACGCTGGAAGGATGATTCTAGGGATTTCACCGGACCCCAGATAGGCTCAGTGGGACATGTCTTTGATGCATTGTCGGCAACAGGAAGAGCGAGAAACGCGTTGATGCGTGGTATTAGAGGAAACAGTGACCGTGATAAACTCGTCCTGTCAGAGATTTCCGTCACCTGGATTCGTGAAGATGATCCATGCAATGTCACCGGTTATCGACTGCTACCGAAGATGGACCGTCGCTTTATATGCACTGACTGCCTCATGGATGGCTGGCAGAGTGTTCCCCTCCCCATGGCATCACGAGAGGTCAGACCGTGGATAAAGCATCCCGTTTGTTGCTGTTTCTCGATGTGGTAGAAGCACAGAGTTTTTCCAAGGCGGCTGACCATCGTCAGGTCAACCGCTCGGTGGTCTCCAAGCAGATCAGCCGTCTGGAAGAAGAACTGCAGATTCGCCTGTTCAATCGCTCGACTCGCTCGCTGGCCCTGACGGATGCGGGGCGCGAGATCCATCAGCACGCACTGCGTCTGCGTGAAGTGCTGGAAGATACCGACGATGTGGCCGGCGCCTATCAGGATGGCCCGCGCGGTATCCTGAAGATCACCAGCCCGAGCCACTTCGGCCGCACCTACGTCGCCCAGGCCGTGCGTCTGTACATGGAGCGCTACCCGGATACCCAGGTGGAAGTGCGCCTGGAAGATCACCTCACCGACCTGATCGGCGGCGGTTATGACCTGGCCATTCGCATGTCGGAGCTGGAAGACTCCAACCTGATCGCGCGTCCGCTGGCGGCACACCGTCACCTGATCTGTGCCTCGCCAGCCTTCATCGAGCGTCATGGCATGCCCCAGACCCCCGCCGACCTGTCTGGCCTCCCGGCAGCGGTGTATTCCCGCGATGGCTTCATTCTCGATCGCCTGCGCGTCTGCACCGAGAGCGGTGTCGAGGAAAAGGTGGCGCTCGATTCGCGCCTCAAGGTCAATGATGCCGACGTGCTGATCGGTGCCATCAAGTCGGGTGCCTGCTATGGCATGGTGTCCGCGATCAACATCAAGGACGAGATCCTGGATGGAGAACTGGTGCCGCTGTTGACCAACGTGCCGATGAAGCCCTTGCCTTCGATCCACCTGGTCTACCCGCACCGCCAGTACCTGCCGCAGAAGACACGTCGCTTCAGCGATTGCCTGCAGGAGGTCGTCGGCACCCCCCCCGTCTGGGAGCAGCGCATTCCGGGCTTCGAGAACATGTACGGCTACGGTAGCGGTTGCAGCGAATGAGACATCGCCACGACTCCCGAGTCTGAATGCAAGCCGTCCCCTCCCACGGCCACTGCCAGCCCCGAACGTCCAGCATGAAAACGCCCGCCATGCAGAATCACTGCGTGGCGGGCGTTTTCATTCAAGGCTCCCTTCTCTTACCCCTCAGGACAAGGCACTCAGGGGCAGGGATGGATTGACGGCTTGCGCTTGAGCCACTCGACCAGCTCCGGCAGGCGCTTGGGCCGTGCATAACGGAATCCCTGTACCAGATGACAGCCCATCTCGACCAGCAGGCGCTCCTGCTCTGCGGTCTCGACGCCTTCCGCCAATACTTCCATGCCCAGGCTGTCGGCCAGCGAGATCGCATGAGAGACGATGGCGCGGTCGCGGGCATCATGATCAAGACTACCGACGAAGCGCTGATCGACCTTGAGGCGGCAAGCACGCAGGTCGCGCACGTAGAGCAGTGACGCGAAGCCGGTGCCGAAGTCATCGATCGCCAGGCGCACACCGCGTTCGATCAGGCCGGTGAGACGCTCCACGACGCGATCGAGATCCGGTACGCGTGAAGATTCGGTGATTTCAAGCTCCAGGCGTTCCGGCGCGAAGTCATGACGTGCCAGGGCCTCCGAGACGCGCTCGGGGAAGCCGGGGTCACGAAACTCCTGAGCCGAGACATTGATCGCCACCGACAGCGGCTTGCCGTTCGGCGTCACCAGGTCACGCGTCGCCGAGAGGGCCGTGTCCATCACCCGCGCGCCGACGGTGCCGATCAAGCCGTACTGCTCCGCCAGCGGGATGAAGCGCCCCGGGCCGATGGTGCCAAGCTCGGGATGGTCCCAGCGCACCAGTACCTCGACACCGACGGCCTCGCCACTGGCGAGGTCGAACTGGGGCTGGAAGGCGAGATCCAGCTCTTCGAGATGCTCGCGCAGGTCACTGGTCAGGCGATAGTCGTTGAGGTGCTGCATGTGCGCGCCGGGCGAGAATACATGCAGGGGGCCGCAGACATCGATGTCATCGTATTCCCCATGCAACATGGCGAGTTCGGCCAGATGCATGAGGCGATGGGCACGCCGCGCGTGCTGCGGTGCCAGACTGATGCCGACCCGCGCCGTGACCGGCAGGGCCTTGCCATCCAGTCGCATCAGCATCACCAGCCGTTCGCACAGCTCGTTGGCACGCGCGATCAGGCTGGCCTCATCCCCGATGAAGAACAGCGCGAAGGCGTTGCCCAGGGGGCGGCAGACCAGAGCGTCGCGATACTGCAGGGACATGGCTTCTGCCACCCGCTCCAGCAACGGATCGATGCGTTCGGCTCCGTGCGCCGAGTTGATGATTTCCAGGTGGGTCAGCGACAGGTAGATGATGCCGCCATCGATGCTACCGTCGACGCTTTCTTCCAGCAGCAGTTCATCGATCTGGGCATTGAAACGATCGCGCGACAGCAGGTTGATGGGCTGCAGCCGGCGCAGGGCGATCAAGACCTTGTCATCCACCCCGGCCGCCCGAGCCTCCGCCAGCCCCGAGAACGGCGCCTTGAGGCGGACTCGCCGCTCGCTGACCGGTTCGAGACGCGGCCGCTCTGTACCGAACAGCTCCTTCCAGCCACAGGTGTTGGCCACCAGACACTCGGCATCGAAGATCGCCATGCGCCACGGCAGATTGGCCTTCTGCACCAGCAGCCATTCTCCCAGCTCTCCGGTAATGCCCATCAACCAGAAGCCGGGCTGGCCGCTGATGCCACAAGGCTCCGGCTGCTTGGGCAGCGGAGATGGCAGCTCCGGCACCCTGTCTTCCTGGCGAGCGCGCGGCGACGTCCAGGCGAGTTGGCCGAAGCGGTCATGAATCCACAACGGCTCTTCGATGGACGACAGCAATTTGATCAAGATATCGAGAGGCACGCTCACTCCACCTGCAGTCATAAGGAAAATGGCTTGATGCCCCGCAATGGCCGCCTGTCGCCAGTGGTGCTGGCCGTAGGCTGCGCAACGTGGGCAACACCACCGGGACATGACACGTCATTCACGCTACCGGCTGTTCTCGCGCTTATCTGCTTACACCTGCTTTCTTTGTCGCCGATGGCTGCAGCAAGGCCCGGCCCGCATGGCTAGTGCGGCAATGTCCGAGCGTCCATGCGACTCTTCCCATGGCCATGGACAGACGCCAGAGTGCTGCACCTTGTCTTTTCTGATCGCCCTTTTTAACGCACCATCGAACGCCAGACGCCTCCCCGCTACGCATGTCACTTAGAAGCTGCTCCAGGCGGCATTCGATAGCCATTCGACCGGCTCCTCGATCAGTCATCCCGAAGTCCGTGCCGTCAGGGAAGGCACTACATGTACCAGCATGCAGCACGCAGTCGACACTCTCTACGCTTCGCTAATACTCCGAGTCTATGCCAGCCTGTGGTGCGGGTACCAAGGCTATTTTCTCGCCGACTCAACGCTTGGTTGCCATGGCCGCTGCAAAACCTGACGACAGGCGACGTATCCGCGGCCCGCGCCAGTGCGCGAGTGGCATCAAGGCGTGTGGAAGAGTAGGATAGGCGCCCGTTTCGCCCGGACCGGATCCCGGGCGCCGAATCCATCGGTCAAAGAAATTCTCCGTCATGACTCTCAACGCCCAGAATTCCGCTGTACCCGCTTCTGCCTCCTCTGCAGAGCGCCCCCGCGCCGTCGTCATCTATTCCGGTGGCATGGACTCCTTCACTGTCCTGCACCAGGCACTGCAGGAGGGCTTCGAGGTACACGCTCTCTCCTTCCATTATGGCCAACGTCACTCGCGTGAGCTCGACGTCGCGCGCCAGGTCTGCGAGTCGTTGGGCGTCGCCCACGAAGTCGTCGACATTCGCGCCATCCATGGCCTGATCGACAACTCCGCACTGACCAACAGTGACCAGGCGATGCCCAGGGCCGACTACGACGAGGCCTCCATGACCTCGACCGTGGTGCCCAACCGCAACATGATCCTGCTGTCCCTGGCCATCGCCAAGGCCGTCAACATCGAGGCCGAGGTCTGCTTCTATGGCGCCCACGGTGGCGATCATGTGCTCTACCCGGATTGCCGTCCGGAGTTCGTCGACAAGATGAACGCCGTCGCCGCGATCGCCAACTTCTCGCCGGTGGAGATTCGCGCACCCTTCCTGCACGCGAGCAAGGACGAGATTCTGGCCGCGGGCATCGACATGCAGCTCGATTACGCCCAGACCTGGACCTGCTACGAAGGCCGTGAACTGGCCTGCGGGGAATGCGGCAGCTGCCGTGAACGTCTCGAGGCCTTCGCCGCCCATGGACTGAGCGATCCGCTCGGTTATGAAACGACCGACTCCGTCAAGGACGCAGGCACTCGCTGATGTATACGGTAAAGGAAGCGTTCTACACCCTGCAGGGCGAAGGTGCTCGCGCAGGGCGCGCCAGCGTGTTCTGCCGCTTCGCCGGCTGCAATCTGTGGAGTGGCCGCGAGCAGGACCGCGACACCTCGGTCTGCCGCTTCTGCGACACCGACTTCGTCGGCACCAATGGTCAGAACGGCGGCAAGTTCCGCACCGCAAACGCGCTGGCGGACTTCCTGGCCAGTCTGTGGCCGGAGCACACCGGCATCGCCACGCCCTATGTGGTCTTCACCGGCGGAGAGCCGCTGTTGCAGCTCGACAGCGAGCTGGTGGACGCGATGCACGCCCGCGGCTTCGAGATCGCGGTGGAGACCAACGGTACCGTCGAGCCGCCTGCCGGCATCGACTGGCTATGTGTCAGTCCCAAGGGCGCCAGCGAGCTGGTCCTCACCGGCGGCGATGAGCTCAAGCTCGTCTACCCGCAACCCGAGGCCCTGCCGGAGCGCTTCGTCAGCCTGGACTTCGCGCACTTCTATCTGCAGCCACTGGATACCGCCGCCCTCGACGCCCTGCCCGCGCCTGCCGCGGCCCGCGAGCATTACCGCGAGGTGCTGGCGTGTGACACGCCGATGAGCCAGTGCGTCAGCTACTGCATGCGCAATCCCCAGTGGCAGCTCTCGCTGCAGACCCACAAGATCAGTGGTATCGATTGATGACCGCAATGACTCCCAAGACCCTGTTCGTCAGGGCCCTCACCGCGGTGGATGCCTCGGTGTGGAGCAATACCCGCGGCCTGTACGGCATCAGCCAGCATCTGGATCTGGAGCTGGACGGTGCCGTCGGCCATGACGGCATGCTGTTCGACTTCGGCGACGTCAAGCCGTGGGCCAAGCGCATGATCGACCAGGATGCCGACCACACCCTGATCGTGCCCAGCCAGGCCGAAGGCGTGAGCGTCACGGACTGTCCAGAGGGACTGTGCCTGCGCTTCACCCAGCCCTATGCCATGGAAGTGCGCGGCCCGCGTCAGGCCTTCTGCCTGCTGCCGGTAGCCGAAGTCACCACCGAGGTGCTGGCCAGCCACTTCGAGAAGCTGCTGACTCACCGCCTGCCGCCGCGCGTCGAGGCGCTGCGCGTACGTCTGCGCGACGAGACCATCGAGGGTGCCGCCTACACCTACAGTCATGGCCTGCGCCATCACAGCGGCAACTGCCAGCGTATCGCGCATGGGCATCGCTCTCCGCTGATCATCGAACGCAATGGCGTGCGGGACACGGCACTGGAAGCCGAGTGGGCCGAGAAGCTCAACGACCGCTATCTGGCCGAGGAAGGCGATCTGATCGATCGCCCGGGACGTGAGCTGGTATTCAGCTATGAGGCGCCGCAGGGCAGGTTCCGCATCCGCCTGCCGCGCAAGCAGGTCTGGCTGTTGCCGACACCGACCACCATCGAGTGGATCGCCGACTGGCTGGCGCGTCAGATCGCCCTCGACAGCGGTGACAGCATTCGCGTCGAGGCCTACGAGGGCATCAACAAGGGCGCCATCGCGCGGCATACCCCGCAGACGGCGCGCGAGCCTCTCGTCCTCCCCGAGCACGAAGACGCGTCCGCTACCTCATGACGCAGACCCTCTCCCCTTCTGCGGATGCTGCCGCTCCCGGCTGTCGTGCCGGTTGTGGCGGCTGCTGCATCGCCCCTTCGATCTCGAGCCCGATTCCCGGCATGCCCGATGGCAAGCCGGCGGGGGTGCGTTGCGTGCAGCTGGATGACGACAACCTGTGCAAGCTGTTCGGCACGCCGCAGCGCCCGGCGGTGTGCGGTGACTTCGATTTCGATCACGAGCTGTGTGGCGATTCCCGCGAAGAAGCTCTGCACCTGATCGGCGAATGGGAGCGCCTGACGTGAAAGGCGCGCCCTGAGGGGCCCGCCTCAGCTCACTCGCCGAAGAAGTTGAAGGGCCTGGCGGCACCGTCGCTGCGACAGGCCAGCAAGGCTGCATTCAACTGACGGGAATCCTCAAGCGGCAACGCAGCCACCATCCCCTCCTGCTCCTCTCCGGCCAGCGGTGCAATCAGCTCAAGCCGCGAATCCTCGCGCCAGCAGGACGGAGCAAGCTCGGCACGTCCATTGGCGCGGTTATAGCTGCGCCAACCATCCTGGGTGTGAAAGACGCCCTTGATGCGCCACTCACGCGGCAGGGCATCGAGCCACTGGGTCAGCTGATCGAGATCGAACACCTCGCTGGCGGCGATTCGCCAGCCCAGACTGGCATGCTCAAGCCCCTCGGCCTGTTCGATCACCGGTGCCCCGGGCAGCGGCATCACGTCTGAGGCGGGCGATTCATCACCTGCGGACGCCTCAAGAGCCTGGCCCGCATTGGTGTATGCGGCACGATGCGCGGCCGGCATCGTCACATTCACCTGTTCTGCCAACGGCTCATCGACACTTCCGCTCGCGCCCTGTCCTGCCATCAACCAGTCAATGATCCGGGCTTCCTGACCGTTCATGAGTGCCTTGAGTACATGGGTCTCGCCGTCGGCTCTGCCCAGCTCACCGACCCAGCGCTTGCGCGGCCACATCCCCGCCAGAAACTCATGCGCGGCCGCCAGCTGCTGCTCGGTCGCCAGATCTCGCTTGCTGAGCACCACGCCTCCTGCCAGCGTCAGCTGGTCCCGGAAAGTACCGTGTTCGCGCGTGCGGGTATCGTCCAGTGCGCGCGGGTCCAACAGGGTGATGACTTCCTCAAGCGCAAGTGCCGAGGCCAGCCCTTCGCTGCGCAGCACATCGATCAGCCCCGCCGGATGGCCCAGCCCTGAGGGCTCGATGATCAGACGATCAGGCCGGGTCTGATGGATCAGGCTGACCAGCCCCGCCTGCAGTACGAAGGCCAGCTGACAGCACAGACACCCGCCAGGCAGCCCCTTGACGCTGACATCCTCGCGCCCGGCAAACAGCGCCTGATCGATCCCCACCTGTCCGAACTCATTGACCAGGATTGCCCAGTGCTCATCCGCTGGCTTGGCCGCGACCAATGCCTGGATGAAACTGCTCTTGCCTGTTCCCAGGAAGCCGGTGATCAGATGCACTGGTATCCGCGTTTGGCGTGCAAAATCCGTCGGGGCGTCGCCGGTATCGGCGCCGCGTGAATCCAGAGACATGCTGAAATCTCCGCAAGATGAAGGGCGTGCAAAAGGTTATAGAGTAACAAAAACCGGCCGACGACGAAGTCTCGTCAAGCGAATCCGGCCTTCTGGCATGACGCGATCTGGCGGACGGCAAGCTGCGGCAAGGGGGAGATATGCAAAACCCCTCGCCACCAGAGGTGACGAGGGGTTTGAAGCTGACAATCGGGCCAGACTGACGTGCGGTGATCAGGCAGCGCGGGTCAGGATACGACGCGCCACGTCCGGCGTGATATCGCCGTGCTCACCGATGGCGGTGAAGCCGTGACGGGTCAGGTTGTCGACCAGCTGATCGATGCTGTCGGCACTGATACCGGCTTCGCTCAACGACACCGGCGCGCCCAGACGAGTGAAGAAGTCACGGGTCCTGTCGATGGCGGCGCGCGCGACGCTCTCTTCATCGCCCTCCAGCGCCCAGACGCGGCGACCGTATTGCGCCAGCTTGGCACGCTTGGCCTCGAACAATTCTTCCCACAGCGCCGGCATCACGATGGTCAGGGTGCGACCATGATCGACACCGTGCAGTGCGGTGATCTCGTGACCGATCATGTGGGTGGCCCAGTCCTGCGGCACGCCACGCCCGATCAGGCCGTTGAGGCCCAGGTTGGCGGCCCACATGATGTTGGCGCGCACGGCCAGATCATCCGGCTGGCTCAGCACCTTGGGGCCTTCCTCGATCAGCGTCATCAGCAGCCCTTCGGAGAAGCGGTCCTGCACCGGCGCATTGACCGGATAGGTCAGGTACTGCTCGCTGACGTGGATGAAGGCATCGACGACGCCATTCACGCTCTGACGCTCCGGCAGGGTCAGGGTGGTGGCCGGGTCCAGCACCGCGAAGCGCGGGTAGGCCAGCTCACTGAACATCGGCAGCTTGTCGTGGGTCTCGTAGTTGGTGACCACGGCGTTGCCATTGGACTCGGAGCCCGTGGCCGGCAGTGTCAGCACCACGCCCAGCGGCAGCGCCGTCTCGGGGTGCTTGCCCTCGGCGAGAATCTCCCACGGATCACCGGCGTGACAGGCGGCGAGCGCGAGGAACTTGCTGCCATCGGCGACGCTGCCACCTCCTACCGCCAGCAGATAATCGATCTTCTCGCGCTTGATGACTTCCAGGGCTTCGAGCAGGGTGTGATAGCTCGGGTTAGGCTCGATGCCGCCGAAGCTCCACCACTGACGGCCTTCCAGCGCGGCTTCGATCTGATCCATCACGCCGTTGCGCTTGATCGACCCGCCACCGTAGGTGACCAGCACGCGGGCATCCGCCGGAATCTCGTCACGCACCTTGGCGATCTGGCCGGCACCGAAGTGCACGCGGGTCGGGTTCTGATAGGTAAAGTCCTGCATGATGCTCTCCTCGCGGAGTCAGGGGCGACACGGCAACATGAGATGACAGAGCCGTGGTCAGGCGCCACCTGACACAGAGTGACATGTGGGCAAATGACAGATAAACGCGACGATGACGCCACCTGCCCACGAACGATGGCCTGCATTCTAGAGCAGTGACCAAGACCAAAGTAGAGCGCAGGCCGCACGTCTTTAGTTCGTGAGAGTCACCAATCCTCCCGACCGGTGATATTTGAGGACCAGTAATGCCTGGTGACCAGTAACGTGTGATGAACAGGAATGCGTGATGACCAACGCCGGGCCACCCACGCAAAAGGCCCGCCGCAGCGAGCCTTTCGTAAGTGCCTGAGCAGCGCGCATACGCGCGACGTCAGGTATTCGGGTCTTCAGTAATGCTGTGTCAGTTCTCAGATCAAAGACGCACCAGCATCTTGCCCTTGTTGCCACCCGAGAACAGCTGGAGGAAGGCGTCCGGCGTCTGCTCGAGCCCTTCTTCCACCGTCTCTTCATAGTCGATATCGCCCTTGGCGACCTGCGGCCCTACCTCTTCGAGGAAGCGGCTGTAGTTCTGCCAGTGATCAAAGACGATGAAGCCTTGCATGCGCGCACGACGGATCAGGATCATCGAGATGTTCGAGGGGCCAGGCGCCGCCTCGGTATCGTTGTAGCTGGAGATCATGCCGCAGACGGCGATGCGTGCGCCGACATTCAGGTTGTTCAGCGCCGCCACCAGGCAATCACCGCCGACATTCTCGTAGTAGACATCGAAGCCGTCCGGGCAGGCTTCCTTGAGCGCCTTCGTCAGCTGCTCGGCATCCTTGCCCTTGTAGCTGACCGCCTTGACGCCCCGCGCTTCCAGCCAATCGAGCTTTTCCTGGCTGCCGGCGATGCCGACGACAGTGCCGCCCTTGGCCTTGGCCAGCTGGACGGCGAGCGAGCCGACCGCACCGGAGGCCGCGCTGACCAGCACGTTATCGCCCTCTTTCATCTCGGCGATGATGTTGAGGCCGGTCCAGGCGGTCATGCCCGGCATGCCCAGTACGCCCAGGTAGGCCTGCTCCGGCACCTCGATGCTCGGCAGCGCCTCGACCTGGTCACCCGACAGCTGTGCGATGTCGCGCCAGCCGCCCATGTGACGTACCTTGTCGCCGCGCTTGAAGCGAGAGTCACGTGACTCGATCACTTCACCGACGGCTGCGCCCTGCAGCGGCTCATTGAGCTCGAAGGGGTCGATATAGGTCTTCACGCCGCTCATGCGGCCACGCATGTAGGGATCGACGGACAGCCAGCTGTTGCGAATGCGCACCTCGCCTTCGCCGAGCTCGCTCAGCTCTTCCTCACGCAACTGGAACAGGTCGCGTTCCGGGGTGCCTTTCGGATAGTCGGTGATCGTGTAATAGCGTGTCTGCATGCGATGCTCCTTGCGAATGATCTGGTCAAACGACTTGTGATCAGAATCGTCATCAGGCCGCTGGCCCGAGGCCTCAACCCTGTGACGACTGGCCGCCGCAAGCGTTGCTCGGCGACGAAGTGCCCCCAGATTACGCGCGCTCCCGATATCACACCAATGACAGAAACTGAATCCCGGTATGCATGAGGCTGATATCATGTGCGGTTGAAACTGCACACTTTCATCCCAGTGACTGGGTCGCCTCGCTACCGGGAACCGCTTGCCATGCACCTGGCTGAACTTGCCCGCCATGATCTCAATACGCTGGTTGCGCTGCATGCGCTGCTGGAAACCCGCAGCGTGTCGCGGGCCGCTGAGCGCCTCAACCTGAGCCAGCCTGCGGTGTCTCGCACCCTGGGCCGTCTACGCGAGGCCTTCGATGACCCCCTGTTCGTGCGGGCGCAACGCGGTCTGCGTCCCACCGCACGCGCAGAGGCCCTCAGGCAGCCCCTCGCCCGTCTGCTGCAGGAGCTGGGTGCCCTGCTGGCGCCACCCGAGTTCTCGCCTGGAGATAGCCAACGGCGCTTTCAGCTGGCCACCACCGATTACGGCATGCACGCCTTCGTGGCACCCCAGATCGCCCCGCTGCACGAGCAGGCACCCGGCATCCGTCTGGATATCCAGGCCTATGGCAGCAATGTCGAACAGCAGCTGGAAGAAGGCGGGCCGGAGCTTGCAATGTGCGTGCCCACCGCCAGGGTGCCGGCTGGCGTGCATGGTCGCGAAATCGGGGATGACCAGTTCGTCTGCGTGATGCGCCAGGACCATCCGCTGGCAGCGAAGGAGACCTTGAGCCTGGAGGGCTTCCTCGCCGCCAGTCACCAACTGATCAGCATGGGCGGTGATGAGCGAGGCGCGGTGGACCTCAAGCTGGCGGAACTGGGGCTGAGTCGTCAGGTCGTCATGCGCCAGCCCCATTTTCTGGCCGCCTTCAGTGTCAGCTGCCACAGCGATCTGTTGCTGTGCGTGCCGGGCTGTCTGGCCATCAGCATGCTCGATCAGCTGCCGCTAGCCCTGCGTCCGTTGCCCATCCCTCTCAACCGCTTCTCCTACTGGCTGGTGTGGCATGAACGCCTGCACCATGACGCTGGCCACCGCTGGCTACGCCAAACGCTCTCCACGGGCATTCAGGCCCGTCACCGCGAACTCTCCCGGCAGCTGCGTCAGCGGCTGGGCTCGTGACTTGATACATGACTCGTGATCTGACACCAAGCTCGTGACCTGACGCCACCCCCGCACGTAGCCTCGCGGCCTGAGCTTCGATACTTGAGTCTGCGAGGCTTGAACCCAATGGCTTGAACCAAAAAAGACCGCCCCCCCCCAAGGGGTGACGGTCTCATTGGCAGGCAACGCTGCCCACGCCAGTTGCCTGGCTCATTTGCGCTCGATCAGTTGCGCTCGATCTCGGCACGCTCGCGCAGAGATTCCTGCAGGCCCGTGACAGCGGCCTGAGCACGCAGACGCGTCGCCAGACGCGAGAGGAACCGATCCATCTCGCCCGGCTCAGCCTCGCCGATCTCGGTCAGAGCGATCAGCGCGATGCCACCACTCAGCGACGCCTTGCCGTAGACCGGCTGGCCATCCTGCGGGTGCGCCAGCGTGAAGGCCTGCTTGACCAGACTCTGCGGCAGCTGGGTGCTGGCCTGACGGCTGACGTCATCAGCCTGCTGCCAGTCGATCCCCTCGAGTGATCCACCCTGGCGCAGCGTCTCCAGACGCTTCTCGGCCAGTGCCTCCAGTGCCTTGGCAGTCTTGTCGGCCTTGGCTTCGCGCTGAACCTGCTGCTTGACCTCATCCAATGCCAGCGTTGTGGCCTCACGCTGCTCGAGAACGCGCAGCACCAGACGACGGCTGTCATCCAGTTCGATGACATCACTGTTGTAGCCCTCTTTCAGCACTTCGTCACCGAAGGCTGCCGCCATCACACCCGGCTCGGACAGCAGTTCATCATCGTTTTCCTGCGCGACCCAGTCGGTCTTCTCAAGCGGCAGGTCCAGATCCTCGGCGACGCTGGCCAGATCATCCGCCGCGAAACTCTCATCCTTCAGCTGCTGCGCCTTCTCGTTGAAGGTATCACGGGAAGCGGCCCGACGGGCTTGCGTCAGCAGCTCGTCGCGCATGTCCTCGAAGGGCGCGATGTCCAGACCGGTCACCTTGATCAGGTGCAGGGTGTCGCCGGTATCGACGATATCCGACACCTGGCCTTCATCCAGCGCGAAGGCCGCATCATCGAAGTCTTCGCCGAAGATACCGCGGGTGATCACGCCAAGCTCACCGCCGTCCTCGGCCGTGGAGCTGTCTTCGGAGACCTCGGCCGCCACCTTGGCGAAGTCTTCGCCGTTGGCGAGTGCGTCACGTGCGCCCTCGAGCTTGGCACGTGCCGCCGCATCATCGTCACCCTTCTCGACCATGATGTGCGCGATCTCCCGCGGCGCGTCGGCACGCTTGGCCTCATATTCAGCCTTCAGCGTGTCTTCGCTGATATCGCCACCGCTGGCCAGCTCGTTCTGGTCCAGCAACACGTAGGCCAACTTGACCTGTGCCGGACGACGGTAGTTGTCCTGGTGGCTGTCATACCAGGCCTTGAGCTCGTCTTCGCTGACCGTCACCGGCGCATCGAGGTCCGCGCTGCTCAGCGTGGCATAGCGGAAGGTGCGCGTCTGGCGCTGCAGCTGGCTGAGCTTCTCTTCTTCGCCCGGCAGCACGAAGGCACTGGCGGCAAAGCCGTCGGTCAACTGCTGGCGCAGGGTGTCGCTGCTCAGCTGCTGGCGGAAGGAGGTGGGAGAGTAGCCGGCGCTGGCCAGACGATTGCGGAACAGGTCGGCGTCGAAGCGCCCCTTGTCATCCTGGAAGTCCGGAATGCTCACGATCAGTTGATCGAGCTGCGCATCGGACATGTGCAGGCCGCCTTCCTCGGCGTATTGATCCAGCAGGCGGGAATCGATCATCTGGTTGATGATCTGATTGCGCGCTTCGCGCTCCTGTTCCGGCGCTACCTGGCCAGAACGGATGGCACGCTGGACTTCGGTTTCCACCGCCTGACGGCTGATGGTGTCGCCATTGACCGTGGCCACGTCGTCACTGCTGGCAGTGAAGGCGCCAATGATCGACTCAACACCAAAGAAGGCAAAGGTGACGACAATGAAACCAACGATCGTCTTGGCCACCCAGCCATGCGACCGGTCTCGAATTCGTTGCAGCATGCAGGCCTCGAACTACAGGGATTGGAATGGCCACAAGGGCCGCGACTCAGTGACTGATGATTATACGCATGCCGCAGACAGATGCAGGTGACTTTGCACGACTGACTGACTCGCCAGGGTCATCAAACGCTTGCGCCCTGCCGACATGGCCGGTTTCAGCCACAAAAAAAGCGCATCGCCAGGCGATGCGCTTCGATGTTCTGGTGCCGGTTCGGCAGTCATCAGACCACTCCCGAACCGGTACCGCGCCACCGGGTGCCTGCGAAGCAGGCAGACCTCAGTTGACGGCGTCTTTCAGTGCCTTGCCAGCCTTGAAGCTCGGCACCTTGGCAGCACTGATCTCGATCGGAGCGCCAGTCTGCGGGTTACGGCCAGTACGTGCAGCACGCTCCTTGACAATAAAGGTGCCGAACCCGACCAATGCCACGGTCTCACCCTTCTTCAGGCTATCAGTGACGGTGTCGACCATCGCATCGAGTGCACGGCTAGCTGCTGCTTTCGGAATATCGGCAGATGCAGCAATGGCTTCGATCAGCTCGGATTTATTCACTCTTCACCCCTTGAATTTGCAAAAATTACCAGAAATCAGCGCGAAAATTACGGGTGCTAAACGCGATCGCGACGAAGCGGAGTTTATAGCAACGCCCTCAAACGACTGTCAAGCAACCTCACGCGCAAAACCGCACCACGCCGCCGTTTCGACAGCGGCATGGCCAAAAAAATCCCGTCAATGTGTACTGATCATTGTCTGACGACCACCGGCATCGTCTGAACGAGAATCGTCCTTCTCAGCAGTAGACTTTTCTGCTAGAGCCACCTCAAGCACTTCGTCGATCCAGCGCACCGGCCGAATATCGAGTGCATCCTTGATGGTGTCCGGAACCTCCTTGAGGTCACGGCGATTTTCCTCGGGAATCAGCACAAGCTTTATACCACCGCGTCGCGCCGCCAGCAATTTCTCCTTGAGGCCACCGATCGGCATGACTTCGCCACGCAGGTTGACCTCACCGGTCATTGCCACGTCACAGCGCACGGGGCGTCCACAGTAAGCGGATACCATCGCGGTGACCATGGCAGCGCCCGCACTGGGGCCGTCCTTGGGCGTGGCGCCTTCCGGCACGTGGATGTGCAGGTCTTCCTTCTCGAAGCGCTCAGCCTCGATACCGAAGGCCTCGGCACGCGCACGCACCACGGTGTGGGCCGCACTCACCGACTCCTTCATGACGTCGCCCAGTGACCCGGTCTTGCTGACACGCCCCTTGCCCGGCGTGACGACAGACTCGATGGTGAGCAGCTCACCGCCGACGGAGGTCCAGGCCAGGCCAGTGACACGGCCGATCTGGTCCTCGGCATCGGCGAGGCCGAAGCTGTACTTGCGGACACCAGCGTAGTGCTCGACCTGCTCGGCCTCAAGGTGCATGGAAGACAGTGCGCCCTCCTTTGCCTCGGCGACCACACGCTCGCGCACGATCTTGCGGCAGACCTTGGCGAGCTGGCGCTCAAGCTCACGCACACCGGCTTCACGCGTGTAGTAACGGATCAGCTCGAGCACGGAGGCTTCGCTGAAGGTCAGCTCGCCCGGCTTCAGGCCATTGGCCTTAAGCTGCTTGGGCGCCAGGTAGCGCATCGCGATGGCCAGCTTCTCGTCTTCGGTGTAACCCGGCAGACGGATGATTTCCATGCGATCGCGCAGCGGGCCGGGAATGTTCATCGAGTTGGACGTACAGATGAACAGGGTCTCGGACAGATCGTAATCAAGCTCGAGATAGTGATCGGCGAACTTGTCATTCTGCTCCGGATCCAGCACCTCAAGCAACGCCGAGGCAGGATCACCGCGGTGGTCCATGCCCAGCTTGTCGATCTCGTCGAGCAGCACCAGCGGATTCTTCACGCCCGTCTTGGCCATGCGCTGGATGATCTTGCCCGGCAGTGCCCCGATATAGGTGCGGCGGTGACCGCGGATCTCGGACTCATCGCGCACGCCGCCCAGCGCCATACGCGTATAGTGGCGGTTGGTGGCACGTGCGATGGACTTGCCCAGCGAAGTCTTGCCGACACCCGGCGGGCCGACCAGACACAGCACCGGCCCCTTGAGCTTCTTGACGCGCTTCTGCACGGCGAGATACTCGAGGATGCGTTCCTTGACCTCATCCAGACCGTAGTGGTCCTCGTCCAGCACCTTGGCGGCGTGGTCGATGTCATGACGCACACGCGTGCGCTTCTTCCACGGCACGTCGCACAGCCAGTCCAGGTAGGTGCGCACCACGGTCGCCTCGGCGGAAGTCGGCCCCATCATCTTTAGCTTGTTGAGCTCTTGGGTCGCCTTCTCCTCTGCCTCCTTCGGCATGCCGGCGTCCTTGATGCGACGCTCGTACTGCTCGACCTCGTTGGGCACGTCATCCAGCTCACCCATTTCCTTCTGGATGGCCTTCATCTGCTCGTTGAGGTAGTACTCGCGCTGCGACTTCTCCATCTGCTCCTTGACGCGGGTACGAATGCGCTTCTCGACCTGCAACAGGTCGATCTCCGCTTCGATCAGCGTCATCAGGTGCTCGATGCGGTCACGCACCTTGTCCATCTCGAGCAGCGCCTGCTTGTCATTGATGCCCAGCGACAGATGCGCGCTGATGGTATCCACCAGACGGCTCGGGTCTTCAATGCCCTGCAGGCTGCCCAGCACTTCGTTGGGCACCTTCTTGGAAAGCTTCACATACTGCTCGAACTGGTTGAGCAGCACGCGCACCAGGGTTTCCTGCTCTCGCTCGGACAGCGGCTGGCTGTCACGCAGCGCGACGTCGGCGATGCTGTGGCCGTCGTCGTGCAGGCGAATCGCCTGGATATCGGCGCGCGAGCTGCCCTCGATCAGCACCTTGACAGTGCCATCGGGGAGTTTGAGCAGCTGCATGATGTCGGCAACGGTGCCGATGGCGAACAGGTCTTCCGCCGTCGGGTCGTCCTGGCTGGCTTCACGCTGCGCCGCAAGCAGGATCTTCTTGTCGCCTTCCATGGCCACTTCGAGGGCCTGGATCGACTTTTCCCGGCCGACGAACAGCGGAATCACCATCTGGGGATAGACCACCACATCCCGCAGCGGCAGCAGCGGAAGTGTCAGGGTCTGATCTTCGTTCTGCTCCATGGCAGACGTTCCTCGGTATTCTGTGGGTGGGCCGCCTCACACGGCACTTTGATACTGAGACCATGGGGGCAAGGCCATGATTTTGCAATGATCCCGACACGCCTGGCGGTAACTCAACGCTGAATGAAGCCGTGCGTGACCCGCGAATGCATCACAGTAAGAATGGCTTGCGAGCGCAAACGCAACGGGGGGCCTTGCGGCCCCCCGTTGGTGCGACTCAGGCCCGGACGTTTCAGCCGTCCTTGCCGGCCACCTTGCCCTGACTCTCTTCGTTCTTGGAGTAGATCAGCAGCGGCTTGCTGTCGCCGGCAATCACCGACTCATCCACCACCACCTTGCTGACACTCTCCTCGGACGGGATGTCATACATGGTGTCGAGCAGCACGGACTCGAGGATCGAGCGCAGACCACGTGCGCCGGTACGACGCTCGATGGCCTTGCGAGCCACGGCACGCAGCGCATCCTCACGCAGGTCCAGCTCGACATCTTCCATCTCGAACAGGCGCGAGTACTGCTTGACCAGCGAGTTCTTCGGCTCGGTCAGAATCTGCACCAGGGCATCTTCGTCCAGCTCGGTCAGTGTCGCGATGACCGGCAGGCGGCCAACGAACTCGGGGATGAGACCGAACTTGACCAGATCACCCGGCTCGACGTCTGCCAGCACGCGGCCCACGGTCTTCTCGTCCTGCTTGCTCTTGACCTCGGCATTGAAGCCGATGCCACCCTTCTCGGCGCGTTCGCGGATCACCTTGTCCAGGCCAGCGAAAGCACCGCCGACGATGAACAGGATGTTGCCGGTATTCACCTGCAGGAATTCCTGCTGAGGGTGCTTGCGACCCCCCTGCGGCGGCACCGAGGCAGTGGTGCCCTCGATCAGCTTGAGCAGCGCCTGCTGCACGCCTTCACCCGAGACATCACGCGTGATGGAGGGGTTGTCGGACTTGCGCGAGATCTTGTCGATCTCATCGATGTAGACAATGCCGCGCTCGGCCTTCTCGACATCGTAATCGCATTTCTGCAGCAGCTTCTGGATGATGTTCTCTACGTCCTCACCGACATAACCCGCTTCGGTCAAGGTGGTCGCATCCGCGATGGTGAACGGGACGTTCAACAGGCGCGCCAGCGTCTCGGCCAGCAACGTCTTGCCGCTACCGGTCGGGCCGATGAGCAGAATGTTGGACTTGCCCAGCTCCACTTCATCCGCGGCCTTCTGACCGGCGCGCAGACGCTTGTAGTGGTTGTACACCGCCACGGACAGCACACGCTTGGCGCGGTCCTGGCCGATCACGTAATCGTCGAGAGTGGAACGAATCTCACGCGGCGCCGGCAGGCGATCATCATCACCTTCGGCGTCGGCTTCGAGGACCTCTTCGCGAATGATGTCATTGCACAGATCGACACATTCGTCGCAGATGTAGACGGAAGGTCCCGCGATCAGCTTGCGCACTTCATTCTGGTTCTTGCCACAGAAGGAGCAGTACAGCAGTTTGCCGTTCTCGTCCTTGCCTTTGCCGTCAGCCATTCGCGTACCTCTCAATGGCGGCGACTCCCCGGGGAGCCGCCGGAAATGCATGTTTGCCGACGTCAGGTCAGCCGTTTACGCGGGATCATTCCACGTCGGGACGGCGTTCCAGCACGGCATCGATCAGGCCGTACTCCACTGCCTGATTGGCCGCCATGAAGTTATCACGGTCGGTATCATTGGCAATGGTGTCGAAGTCCTGGCCAGTGTGATGCGCGAGAATGCGATTGAGCTTCTCACGGATGGTCAGGATTTCCTTGGTGTGAATCTCGATATCCGTGGCCTGACCCTGATAGCCGCCCAGCGGCTGGTGGATCATGACGCGGGAGTTCGGCAGCGCGTAGCGCTTGCCGGCGGCACCGCCTGCCAGCAGCAAGGCACCCATGCTGGCTGCCTGGCCGATGCACACGGTGGACACGTCGGGCTTGATGAACTGCATGGTGTCGTAGATCGCCATCCCTGCAGTCACGGAGCCACCCGGCGAGTTGATGTACAGATGGATGTCCTTGTCCGGGTTTTCAGACTCGAGGAACAACAGCTGAGCCACGACCAGATTGGCCATGTAATCCTCAACCGGACCCACAAGGAAGATCACCCGTTCCTTCAGCAGGCGGGAATAGATGTCATAGGCCCGTTCGCCGCGAGCATTCTGCTCGACAACCATCGGAACCAGACCGCCAGCATTCTTGATGTCGAAGTCGTTCATGGGGGCTTCCTTCATCCGATGACATTGATATCCATTGAGCATGCCACTTTACCCCGCCCACTGACCAGAGACCCGGCCGTAGCCGGGTCCTGGTCTAGCAAGCACTAGGGGTCAACCAAGCTTCAGGCTTGCTCGCCTTCGGCTTCAGTAGCCTCTTCTTCTGCTTCTTCCTGCTGCTGTGCAGCCTGCAGGGCTTCCTGGTAGGACATGGCAACGTCCTTAACCTGAGCCTGTGCCAGCAGCTTGTCAACGGCCTTCTCTTCAAGCAGCACGGACTTGAGCTGGTTGCGAGCCTGTTCGTTGGAACCATAGTACTCGGTGACCTGAGCCGGGTCCTGGTACTGCTGAGCCATTTCTTCAACGCGAGCATTCAGCTCTTCGTCGCTGACGTCCATCTCGTTGCTGCTGACGACTTCGCTGAGCAGCAGGCCAGTCTTGACGCGCTGTACCGCCTGGTCCTGGAACAACTCGCCCGGCAGCTGGGAGACGTCGAAGTCTTCGCCCAGACCGAACTGCTGTGCAGCCTGACGCTTCAGACCGTCGATTTCCTGGTCGGCCAGGGCCTGCGGCACGAGGATGTCGTTGGCCTTGGTCAGTTCGGCCAGCACCTGCTGCTTGACGCGATTCTCGATCGCGTTCTTCAGCTCACGCTGCATGTTCTTCTTCACTTCCACCTTGAAGCTTTCGACATCGGCAGCTTCGAGGCCAAACTGGGCGATGAACTCTTCGTTCACTTCCGGCAGTTCCTGAGCCTTGACGGCGTGGACCTTGACCTTGAAGGTCGCTTCCTGACCGGCGAGGTGCTCGGCCTGGTAGTCAGCCGGGAAGGAAACCTTGATTTCCTTGTCGTCGCCGGCAGCAGCGCCGACCAGCTGCTCTTCAAAGCCCGGGATGAAGCTGTTGGAGCCCAGCACCAGCTCGTGACCTTCTGCCTTGCCGCCTTCGAAGGCCTCTTCACCGAGGAAGCCTTCAAAATCGATCTTGACCTGGTCGCCGTCAGCGGCAGCGCGCTCGACGTCGGTCCAGGAAGCGTTCTGCTTGCGCAGGGTCTCGATCATCTCTTCGACGTCGGCGTCGGTCACTTCGGCCTGCGGACGCTCGATTTCAGCGCCTTCGATCGGCTTCAGTTCGATTTCCGGGTAGATTTCCAGAGTCGCGACGAACTCCAGATCCTTGCCGGCTTCATCGACGGTCGCGTCGATCTTCGGCCAGCCAGCCGGGTTCAGTTCGTTTTCGGTGACGGCAGTCACGTAATGCTGGCGCATGATCTCGCCAACGATCTCGTTGCGCACGTCCTTGCCGTAACGCTGTTTCACCACTGCCATCGGCACGTGGCCCTTGCGGAAGCCGTTCAGACGAACGGTCTTGGCGGTTTCCAGAAGACGGGCGTTGACGGCCTGGTCGACTTCAGAAGCCGGCACCGTGATGGTGACCGTGCGCTCGATCGGAGAAGTCGTTGCGACAGAAGCTTGCATGAAAGTTCCTCTACCCACTGGTGGCGTTCGAATCATAAAGGCGAAGATTGTAGAAACCCCGCCACGCGCTGGCAAGCGCGGATATGACCCCTTCATATGGTGCCTTGGTCCAAGTTATTCAAGGACCCCGGCCATTTTCTGCTCCACCTACCCGCCAGACAGGCGCCTGGAGCGCCCGGCGACTCGGAATCGTCATGCATGGAGCAGTGCGAAAAAACCAAAAAAAAGGAGGAGAAAGCCATTGGCCTTCTCCCCCTTTTGCGGCATGCCGCCCGCCCAAGTGGGCCAGGCAGCATCCTGATATTCATCGAGACGTGGGGTGGATGATGGGGTTCGAACCCACGACCACCGGAGTCACAATCCGGGGCTCTACCACTGAGCTACACCCACCACTTCTGGAGGTTGGACAGAAAGCCTGCCGTCTCCATCTCGTTGATACTGCTCAAGCTGACATGCAATGGGGTGGATGATGGGGTTCGAACCCACGACCACCGGAGTCACAATCCGGGGCTCTACCACTGAGCTACACCCACCACTGCATGAACATCTTCACATCGTCTGGTCGCAGTCATCAGGCTCAATGAAGAGCATTCCGACATCCACTTCGATGACAAACGTCATCTCGATGGCACGCCCAGCAGGACTCGAACCTGCAACCTACGGCTTAGAAGGCCGTTGCTCTATCCGGTTGAGCTATAGGCGCAGAAACTAATGCTGCGAGTCAACCTCCGGACAAAGCCCTGAATACTGTTTCAAAAGGCCGAAGCCTTGCGATACATTGCATTCAAGTGGTCGGGATAGAGGGATTCGAACCCCCGACATCCTGCTCCCAAAGCAGGCGCGCTACCAGACTGCGCTATATCCCGAAACCGTCTTCAACCGACCGTCGAACCCCGTCGATGCGAGGCGTATTCTACCGAACTTTCGTCTGCGGTCAAGCCCTTACGTGAATTCTTTCCAAAAGAATCGTTTGCCCCTCGCGCTGTCATGCCAATGTCATGTCGCGAGCTTTCATCCATGAAACTCCCCCAACTTCTCTGCTTGCTGATACAGGACGCCTTACCTGTCATCGCTTCTGCCACTGACGCAGTGATGACTTGCGACGGCTGAGTGCCGCCGGTGGACTGACTATCGTCCTCACGCCTTCTACTTCTCCGCCCTACAACCTCCCCTTCCACCCCACCCTTCTCCTTTCCTTGCTTCTACCTATGCCTCTACCTTTATCTTGGCCTTTTCTTGCACCCCTGAAGATGGAGCGTCAAGGCGACAATCGCATGGCATACCCCCACTCTCGCCTGCCTCCTGACGCCGTCACCTGGCCTGTGGGCGACTGCGGAAGACCTGACGCCCATGACAGCTTTCGACCAAGGTCGTCATTCGGCGTTGACTGGAGGGCGAGGCATGCGAAAATTGGCCATCGTTGTCCCTCCTGCATTTATCGCCCACGAGAAGGAATGATCGCTGATGTCAGCACAACTGATAGATGGCAAGGCCATTGCCGAACGCGTACGCCAACAGGTAGGCCGTCAGGTCGATGCGCGTCGTGATGCCGGTGAACGTATTCCGGGGCTTGCCGTCGTGCTGGTCGGCGAAGACGCGGCGTCCGAGGTCTATGTCCGCAACAAGCACCGCGCCTGCGAGAAGGCTGGCATCCTCTCCACCCAGCACCGGCTGTCCGCTGACACCACTCAGCAGGAGCTGGAAGCCCTGGTAGACCAGCTGAATGACGACACCAGCATCGACGGCATCCTGGTACAGCTGCCGCTGCCGGCGCATCTCGATTCACGCCCGATTCTCGAGCGCATCCGCACCGACAAGGACGTGGACGGCTTCCACCCCTACAACCTCGGCCGTCTGGCGCAGCGCCTGCCGGTGATGCGCCCCTGCACGCCCAAGGGCATCATGACGCTGCTGTCCGAGAGCGGTCTGCAGGTGCGCGGCATGGACGCCACCATCGTGGGAGCTTCCAACATCGTCGGTCGCCCGATGTCACTGGAGCTGATGCTGGCCGGCTGCACCACCACCGTCTGTCACCGCTTCACCAAGGACCTGGAAAGCAAGGTCCGCCAGGCCGACCTCGTCGTGGTCGGCGTCGGCAAGCCGGGCCTGGTCAAGGGTGAATGGATCAAGGAAGGCGCCATCGTCATCGATGTGGGTATCAACCGCCTCGACAACGGCTCACTGGTCGGTGACGTGGAGTTCGCCCCGGCAGCGGAACGTGCAGGCTGGATCACGCCAGTACCGGGCGGCGTCGGCCCGATGACCGTTGCCTCTCTGCTGGAGAACACCCTGTTCGCCGCCGAGCTGCACGATGCCCAGCTGGCCGGCAAGTAAGTACAAGCCCTCTCGCTGACACCTCCCCTGGCCACGGGGCATCGCGTGACAGGATGCCCCGCAGGCCCTGCTTCAGGATTTCACCATGTCCCTCAAGACACTTGGCATCATCGGCGCCATGGCCGAGGAAGTCGCCATCCTCGCCGAACTGCTGGAAGACAGCACCACGACTCGTCATGCCGGCTCCACCTTCCACGTCGGTCAGCTGCATGGCCTCAAGGTCGTGCTGCTGCAGTCCGGGATCGGCAAGGTCAATGCCGCCGTGGGCGCCTGCCAGTTGATCGAGCGCTACCAGCCGGACGCCATCATCAACACCGGTTCCGCCGGGGGCTTCGCCTCTGATCTGGAGATCGGCGATGTGGTCATCTCCAGCGAAGTGCGTCACCACGACGTCGATGCCGTGGTGTTCGGCTACGAATACGGCCAGGTGCCGCAGATGCCGGCCGCCTACCCGTCAGACCCGGCACTGGTGAAGATCGCGCGCGAGTGCGTCGAAGCCCAGGGCGAGATCAAGGCACGTGAAGGCCTGATCTGCACCGGAGACATCTTCATGGCAGACCCGGAACTGGTCGCGCTGACTCGCTCACGCTTCCCGGACATGCTGGCCGCCGAGATGGAAGCCGCCGCCATCGCCCAGACCTGCTTCGTCTATGAGATGCCGTTCGTGGTCATCCGCGCGCTGTCTGACATCGCCGGCAAGGACAACAACAGCCAGTCCTTCGAGGAATTCCTGCACGTCGCCTCACGTCAGTCCTCGCGCATGGTCGAGGCCATGGTCAAGCGCCTCGCCAGCTGATCAGCCGCTGCCTGAGAGCGACCCCGCCCGACCGGCCATGAAAAAACCGCCGCCCCTCTCGGGACGGCGGTTTTTTTCGCGGTGACAATGTGTCATGCCAACCGTGTCAGCCTTCCAGCACCCAGGTCGTCCCCTCGCGGGAATCCTTGAGGATGATGCCCTGAGCGGCCAGCTCGTCACGAATACGGTCAGCACCCGCGAAGTCCTTGGCCTTCTTGGCAGCAGCACGCGCCTCGATCTGCGCCTGGATCTCGTCTTCTGACAACGTCAATGCGGCTGTGTCACCCTTGAGGAAGACCGCCGGGTCCTGCCCGAACAATCCCAGCAGGCCGCCCAGCGACGTCAGCTCGAAGGCCAGCGCCGGCGCCTGATGCGGCGCCTCCTTCTTGGCACGGTTGAGCTCGCGGGCCAGCTCGAACAGCACCGACAGCGCACCGGCCGTATTGAAGTCGTCATCCATGGCAGCCACGAAGCGTGCCCGCCAGTCACCTGACACCTCACCCTGTTCGGGCGTGACTTTCTCCAGCGCATTGTAGAAACGCTCCAGCGAACGACGCGCCTCATCCAGCGAGTTGGCCTCGTAGCTGATCGCGCTGCGGTAATGGCTGGCCACCAGCAGGTAACGCACCACTTCCGGGTTGTGCTGCTCCAGCACATCACGAATCGTGAAGAAATTGCCCAGCGACTTGGACATCTTGTCCTGCCCGACACGCACTGCACCGGCGTGCATCCACACGTTGGCATACTGCTGACCAGTGGCGGCTTCGGACTGGGCGATCTCGTTCTCGTGATGCGGGAAGGTCAGGTCCGGACCGCCGCCGTGGATATCGAAGGTGTTGCCCAGGCAGCAGGTCGACATCGCGGAGCACTCGATATGCCAGCCCGGACGGCCCGCGCCCCAGGGGGATGGCCAGCTGGCCTCGCCCGGCTTGGCGGCCTTCCACAGCACGAAGTCAAGCGGGTCTTCCTTGGCCTCTTCCACTTCCACGCGCGCGCCGGACTGCATATCATCGAGCTGACGGTTGTTGAGCTTGCCATAGCCCTCGAAACGACGCACACGATAGTAGACGTCCCCGTTGCTGGCCGCGTAGGCAAAGCCCTTGTCGATCAGCGTCTCGGTCATCGCGATGATATCGCCGATGTGCGCGGTCGCCCGTGGCTCGCGATCAGGCCGCAGGATACCCAGACGCCCCTCGTCTTCGTGCATCGCCTGGATCATGCGCTCGGTCAGCACCTCGAAGGCTTCGCCATTCTCATCGGCTCGCTTGAGGATCTTGTCGTCGATATCGGTAATGTTGCGCACATAGGTGACGTCATAGCCACGCGCACGCAGGTAACGCGTGATGATGTCGAAGGCCACCATCACACGCGCATGGCCGATGTGACAGAGGTCATAGACCGTCACGCCACAGACGTACATGCGCACCTTGTTGCCTTCCAATGGCACGAAGGGTGCCTTGGTCCGGCTCAGGGTACTGTAGATGGACAGTGTGCTCGCGGCATCTTCGAGTGAAATCATTCAGTCATCGCCCTTGGCTACTTTGCTGACAGCGCTCTGTCAGCCTTGCGAAATGGAGCGACCCGCAGGCCGATCATGCAACTTCGTCATCGAAGGTACAGGATCCGCCTGCGGGCCGTGAAGCGGGTCAAAAGTCATGCCAGCAGACCTCCCGCAGGAGGCCTGGCTGCCATCAACCCTTCTTCTGGGCCTTGGCCCAACCGTCCTTCAGGCTGACGGTACGGTTGAAGACCAGCGCGCCATCGACGCAGTCATGGCGGTCGGCGACGAAGTAGCCGATACGCTCGAACTGGTAACGCGTTTCCGGCGCGGCATTGCGCAGGCTCGGCTCACCGAAGCCCTTGACGATGCTCAGCGAGTTCGGATTGAGATGCTCAAGGAAGTCGACATCCTTGTCACGGTCCGGCTCGGCTTCCAGGAACAGGCTCTCGTACTGACGCACCTCGACCGGTACCGCGTGCTCGGCGCTGACCCAGTGGATGACACCCTTGACCTTGCGGCCTTCCGGGTTCTTGCCGAGGGTATCGAGGTCGACACTGCAACGCAGCTCGACGATCTCGCCGGCTTCATCCTTGATCACTTCATCACAGCGGATGACGTAACCGTTGCGCAGACGCACCTCCTTCTCGGGCGCGAGACGGAAGAACTTCTTCGGCGCATCTTCCATGAAGTCATCGGCGTCGATCCACAGCTCACGGGTCAGCGGAATCTGGCGCGTGCCCATGTCGTCACGTGCTGGATGGCCGGGCACCTCGAAGACTTCCTCATGGCCTTTCGGCAGGTTGGTCAGCACCACCTTGAGCGGATTGAGCACGCACATGGCACGCAGCGCGTTGTCTTCCAGGTCCGAGCGAATGGCGTGGTGCAGCATGCCGATCTCGACCATGCCACCATCCGCACGGCTCACGCCGATCATGTCGCAGAACTTGCGGATGGAAGCGGCCGTGTAGCCACGACGACGCATGCCCGAGATGGTCGGCATGCGCGGATCATCCCAGCCATCGACGACGCCTTCGTCCACCAGCAACTTCAGCTTGCGCTTGGAAGTGACGGTGTAATCCAGATTCAGACGCGCGAACTCGATCTGACGCGGCGTGCTCGGCACCGGCAGGTTAGCCAGGAACCACTCATACAGCGGACGATGGTCCTCGAATTCCAGCGTACAGATGGAATGCGTCACGCCTTCCAGTGCATCGGACTGACCGTGGGTGAAATCATAGGACGGATAGATCTTCCACTTGTCGCCGGTCTGGTGATGGCTGGCATGACGGATGCGGTAGAGGATCGGGTCGCGCAGATTGATGTTGGGCGCCGCCATGTCGATACGGGCACGCAGCACCTTCTCGCTCTCGCCGAATTCCCCCTTCTTCATGCGCTCGAGCAGGTCGAGGTTTTCCTCGGGGCTACGCTCACGGTAAGGGCTCGGGCGACCCGGCTCCTTCAGCGTGCCACGATACTCACGAATCTCGTCCGGCGACAGGTCATCGACATAGGCCTTGCCTTCACGCACCAGGTGCTGGGCCCAGGCATAGAGCTGGTCGAAGTAATCGGAAGCGAAGCGCACCTTGCCGGCCCACTCGAAGCCCAACCATTCGACGTCTTCCTTGATGGCGTCGATATAGGCCTGCTCTTCCTTGGCCGGGTTGGTGTCATCGAAGCGCAGGTGACAATCGCCACCGAGCTGCTGCGCCAGACCGAAGTTCAGACAGATCGACTTGGCGTGCCCGATATGCAGGAAGCCGTTGGGCTCCGGCGGGAAACGCGTGACAACCTTATCGGCACGGCCGGCCTCGAGTTCTTCGCGGATCTGGTTAAGCACGAAGTTCGGGGCGCTCTGGGTCTCGGTACTCATGAAGTTTCGCTGCACCTCTGTGTGGTTCCTGGGCGTCGTATTGCGGCTCGTCATGTGGTTGAACGAACGTGCGCAAGGACAACAAGACGGATGATCGGGGCTGCATCCACGCGCCTGCCGCCCGCTCAGGCTTTCGTGTCTGGATGCAAAGCCGCTATTATAGCGCGACGCCCGCAGGCGATGCCATGAAGCCGCGCCTGCCTGACACTTGAGCAAGACAGATGACCGGGAAGCCCGAATGATCGTTCTTCACACCAACTACGGCGATATCACCCTCGAACTCAACCACGAGAAGGCCCCGAAGACCGCGGCCAACTTCGAGCAGTACGTGCGTGAAGGCCACTACACCAATGTCCTTTTCCACCGCGTCATTCCGGGTTTCATGGTTCAGGGCGGTGGCTTTGACACCGACTTCAACCAGAAGCCGACCAATGGCGTGATCGAGAACGAAGCCGACAACGGCCTCAAGAACGACCGCGGCACCGTGGCCATGGCTCGCACCATGGACCCGCACTCAGCCAGCGCCCAGTTCTTCATCAACGTCAATGACAACGACTTCCTGAACTTCACCAGCAAGACCAGCCAGGGCTGGGGTTACTGCGTGTTCGGCAAGGTCGTCGAAGGCATGGACGTGGTCGAGAAGATCGAAGCGGTCAAGACTACCCGTCGCGACGGCCACGCCGACGTGCCAGCAGAAGACGTGATCATCACCAGCGCCGAAATCACCGAATAAGCGATTTCGCCTGATCACGCCGCAAGGCGTGCCTGCCGCCCGGCCTTGCCTCGTGATCGCGAGTGTCAGGCTGGGCGGTTTGCGTTATGAACCCCAACGGCAGTGCGCCCTTGCGATGCCCTGCTGACCGCCCACCTTCGCGGACCCCGACCATGAACACGACTGCCACCACCCTCTTCATCTCCGACCTGCACCTGCAACCCGACACACCCGAGATCGCCCAGGGCTTTCTCGACTATCTGGCACGCCTGGCATCCTGCCAGCCTGCCGTCGAGCGTCTGTTCCTGCTGGGTGACATCTTCGAGGTCTGGGTCGGCGATGACTATCGCAACGACTTCACCGACAGCATGAGCGCTGCGCTCAAGCGCATCGCCGAGCGCGGCACCGCGATCTTCTTCATGCACGGCAATCGCGACTTCCTGGTCGGCGAGACCTTCGCGGCCGAGGCCGGCGTGACACTGCTGCCCGACCCGAGCGTGATCGAGCTGGACGGCGAGCGTGTGCTGCTGATGCATGGCGACAGCATGTGCACCCGCGACGAAGCCTACATGAAGTTCCGCGCCATGACCCGCGACCCTCAGTGGCAGGCACAGATTCTGGCCATGCCGCTTGAGCAGCGCCTGGCGCTGGCCCAGTCACTGCGCATGCAGTCCGGCGAGACCAACAGCGAGAAGGACGAGGCGATCATGGACGTCACGCCCGAGGAAGTGGTGCGCGAGATGCGTGAGCACGACGTGCGCACGCTGATCCATGGCCATACGCATCGTCCGGCGGTGCATGAACTCGAGATCGATGGCGAGCCGGCGCGCCGGATCGTGCTCGGCGACTGGCGTCCGACCCAGGCCTTCGACATCATCGCTCGTGGCCAGGGGCCGGAGCTGCGCGAATTTGCGCTGCCGCTGGTCGATGCGATCACTCACGACTGATCGCCGCTGAGCACCCAACGCATGTGACAACACCACTGAGCGCTCCGCACACACCAAAAAGCCCCGCTGCCGATCACGGCAACGGGGCTTTTTCTCACGCTCTCACGGCGCCAGACGCTTCGCTCAGGCCGGCGACGACGCCTTGCGGCGCGCACGTCCCTCGGCAACCTCCACCAGCTGATGCCACCCCAGCACCGCAGGGGCATCGGCGCTCGGCAGCTCTTCCAGCAACACCTTCAGACGCTGACACCGCTCGGCATCATGGGCATCGACCAGACGCAGCCAGGTGGCAAGCCCCATGGCTTCATGGTGGGTGTTTTCCTGCTCGATGGAGTAGGACAGCCCCTGCTCGATCAGGGAGCGCACCTTCTCCAACGGCAGTCCCTGAGCACTGCGCAGGCTCGCGACCAGATAGCTGACTTCTGACAGGTAGAAGGAATTGCGCTCCTGGGCAACCAGCAGCACCTTCTCCATGTATTCCTCAGCGGCAGCGTACTCGCCCAGCGCCATCACGGCGTCCATGTACCACAGATTGGGACGCTGATGACGCTCGCGCCCGGTCAGCTCGGCGAACTCGTTCATGCTCGACTGCAGCATGGACAGGCCATCGCGGTCACCATTCATCGCCCGCGCCCAGCCCAGCACACCATGCGCGGCCATGTGCCAAAGGTGAAGGTCCGCTGAACGCGTCACTTCCAGGGCCCGCTCGGCACGCTGGGTCGCCAGATGGGTGTGGCCCAGCTGACGATACAGGGAGGTGGAGAACATCAGCGCCATCGCCAGCGAACCGGGCTGACCGATCTGCTCGGCCATGCGAATCGCCGCTTCGGCCTGCTGCTCGGCCTTCACATAGTCGCAGCGCAGGCACGATGTCCAGCTCTGCAGACAGGACGCCGCCACCTGCGGGTGATCGCTGAACGGCAGCCATTCGAGGACCATCGGATGGTTGACCGGATCGATCTCATCCAGGTGCTCGCCCGCCACACGCACGCGACCGGCCCAGAACTCGCAGTGGGCACGTGCATAATCGGCCAGACGGCGATAGCGATCATCGGAAAGCTCTTCCGCCAGCTCGCTGAGGCCTGAGGCCAGCGCGAAGGCATCGGCGTGGGCATGACGCTCGCTGCAGCCGACCCACAGGCCCCACTTGACGATGAAGGCCTGTTCGAGGTCCGGCTCGTCGTCCTCTACCAGCGCAGGACTGCTGAGCAGGTTGCGCGCCTGCACGAAGCTCTCGTGGGCGATGCGTGAGCCATGGCCTTCCAGCGCGAAGCCGGATTGGCCACGTACCGTCAGCAGGCTGACCTCGCGTTCTTCCTGACCATCGACATGCTTGAGGCAGGCCAGGCCGTTGTCCGCCATCTTGAGCGCGGTGCGGTTGGCACTGATCTTGAGCGCCTCACGCGCCGAGAGCTCAAAGTAACGCGCGGCACGGCTGAAGTTCTGCGACTTGCGCAGGTGAACAGCGAAGTAGCCGGGGTGACGACTGATCCAGGCGGGATACTTGTCCTCGATCAGCGCGACCACCTGATGGTGAATCCGGCGCCGCACGTCCCGCGGGCAGGACAGATAGGCCGCTTCCTGGATCAGCTGATGGGTAAACTGGTAGTCGAATTCACTGTCGCTACTGCAGGCTTCGATGATCTCCAGACGCTGCATGTTCTCGATGGCACGCTTGAGGCGGCCCTCCTCGAACTCACAGCTCTGGCGCACGAAGCTCAGCTTGAAGACACGCCCCAATACCGCGGCGGCGTGGGCGACATCACGCCCTTCTTCCAGTTGATCGATACGGCTGGAGAGCAGGCCGATCAGGCCCTTGGGCAACTCGTCGAGCTGCACCGGACGCCCTTCGCGGCGGTCCATGTCGAGACGACGGCAGATTTCCTGCAGATAGAGCGGCACGCCATCGCAGCGCTCGATGAGCTGGCTGCGCATGCGCGGACTCAGGTGCAGGCGATAACGACGTGACAGGTGCGACAGCAGGCGCGAGACCTGCATCGGGTCGAGACGACCCAGTGCGATATGCTGATCCCAGTTGAGCTTGACTGCCAAGCTGTCGCGACCGTTGTGGCTCGCGGCCAGCATGAAGCCGATATTGATCGGCAGACGTGCCTGCAGGCCAGCCAGCACCTTGAGCGACGGCTCGTCGAGCCACTGCAGGTCATCGATCATCATCACCAGCGGGCGCAGGCTGGCTGACTTCTCGATCACCAGATGCAGCACGCGCACGACGCGCTCGACCGTCTCGCTGGACTGGATCAGCACTTCGTCTTCCGCAGTATCTTCCGCCGTGCCGAGCACCGCATGGAAGGAGCGACGCACTTCCTCGCTGATGCCCTGCAGCGCCTCGGAGGACTCGAACAGCTGCTCGACGCTTTCGCGATCGATATTGCCGTCCAGACGCCAGCGAATCAGCGCCGATACGACACTGTAGGGTTCCAGCTGCGAGAGGCGCGTGGTCGGCATCCAGCACAGCCCGACATCCTGGCTCTGCTCCAGCTGACGGAAATTGACCATCAGGGCCGACTTGCCCATGCCGGTGTTGCCACTGACCAGCACGCTCTGACGCAGGCCGATGCTGGCGCGGGCCAGCGCATCGCGCAGACGACGCAGCTCGCCCTCACGCCCGATCAAGGTCGGCAGCGAGGATTCGCGGGTGGCGACGCTGCTGCCCAGCACCAGCGCACGCAGACGCACGCGACCGTCAGCGGCCAACAGGCGCGAGGTCAAGCGGGGCTGCAGGTCCAGTGCCGGCGGCATGTGCTGACTGGCTTCCTGGGAAATCACCAGCTCGCTGCCTTCGGCGGCGGTCATCAACTCGAGGGAATATTGCGTGACCTGACCCAGCGGATCGGCCAGCTGACGCTCCGGCAGGTAGATCACCTGGCCGGAGTGCAGGCCCGCCGACAGCGAGAAGACCGGCGGCTTGCCTTCGCCGTCCCATAGCTTGGCGATCTCATCGGGGATCGCCTTGCTGCAGTGCTCATAGAGCGCGACCAGCTCGGCGAGCTGATGCGCCGGGCCGTGGGTACCGAAACATGCCAGACCCACGCCCCCCGTGGCACCCGGCAGCCAGAAGCCGCCCAGGTGGTGGCACTGCTGCTCCAGCCAGCGCAACAGCTCGATCTGCAGCGTCAGGCAGGCACGCGCCCAAACGCGGTCACGATGGCTGTCCTTGACGCTCAGGCGAATGGCCATGACCGACAGCTGACGGTGATCGATTTCCTCTTCACGCAGCGGCGCACTGTCCAGCGACAAGGTCCGTGAGATGGCGCCCTGCGGCGTCATGGCGCTCATGGTCTCGCTCTTGCCATCGGACCAGTAGCGCGCCAGCTGCAGGAAGCCGGGGTCCGGCTGCTGACCGGAGAGCGCCAGCTGCTGCAGGAAGGCATTGAACTGCTCATGGGCCGCGGCCGACTGGCCGCCTTCGGCCAGCTGACGCACGAGACGCTCATGGAAGGGGCCATAACCGGAGAAACGGCTGACCAGCGTGCGCAGTACGTCATCGGGCAGCGGCTCGTCCGTGGCCAGCACCCGCTCGGCGAACTGGATGACGCGCTGACGCCACTCGCCACGCACCTTGATCATCCAACGCTGGAAGTCAGGGCACTGGGTCAAGGAAAGCTCCTCGACCAGGTCGCCACGATACAGGGTGAGAATCTCCCCCAGGGTTGCGACGGAGGGCGGCGCCAGCAGCAGGCCGTTGAGCTCGTCGAGATCAAGCTCCCAGTGCTCCGGCAGCGAGAGCGCGATGGTCTGGCGCGACACCGTCAACAGGTTGTCGGCCTCCTCGCCAAGACTCTGACGCAGACAGTGCAAGGCGTGGCGAAGGTTGGTCCGTCCGGAGGACAGCCCCTGATCCGGCCAGAGCAACTCCGCCAACCCGGCACGGGAGACGGCCTGATCATGCAGCAGCAGATGCAGAAGTAGCGCCTTGACCTTGTCGTAGCTGAACTGAGTCAGCGTGTCATCACCCAACGTCAGCTGGAAATGTCCCAGCAGTGCCAGTTGAGCTTGACCAGATGTTTCCTGCGTCATGTGTCATCCATTTCAAAGTCGCGAACGAAACGCCAGCCCTGCCACGGCGCCGGTGATCCCCTGTCCTTTATCCTTGCCTTGGTCTCTCGTGCCTTGCCCCATCGCGTCCCGCCCCATCCTGGCCGAGGCGCGCGCTGCCCGTCATGCGCTCGGCTGACCACTGTGGAAGCGGAAGACAGCGTCGGGGGTTTCGATCAGCTCTCGTTCCACTTCACGCAGCACCGCGAGACGGGGCCCCAGTGGTTCATTGGTATATTGCTCTGCCAACATGAGGTAATCCTCATAGTGACGTCCTTCTGACTTAACCAAAGTGCGATAGAACTTTGCAAGCTCTGGTTCCAGATACGGGATCAGGCGCGCGAAGCGCTCACACGACCTTGCCTCTATCAGGGCGCCGATCAGCAGGATGTCCACCAAGCGTTGCGGGTCTTCGTCCCTGACCTGCTGACGCAGGCCTTCGGCATAGCGCGAGGCCTTGATATGCCGATAGACGATGCCCCGCTTCTCCATCAGCCCGACCACCTGCTCGAAGTGCAGCAGCTCCTCGCGCGCCAGCTGTGACATCTTGGTCAACAGCAGTGGCCGGTTCACGTAACGGTACATCAGGCTCATGGCGGTAGAGGCGGCTTTCTTCTCGCACTGCGCATGGTCGATCAGCAACAGCTCCGGGTTCTCAAGCGCCGCCTCAACCCAGCTCAGGGGCGTCCTGCAGGGCAGAAAGGCCAGCAGCGACGCCGGCAGCAAGGCATCGGTATCTTCATCGCTTGGCCCATGCGACGCTGCGATCACGCGCGCCCCAGCCTCACTCTCGCCATGCTGCCCAGCATGAACATCATCATGCTGCTTGCTCTGCTCAGGCGCAATAACATTGCGCTCGGTCACGTCGGTCATTGAATTCATCATCACGTCAGTCTTTTGCCTCGTTCGCTTGCGTCTGCTGCTGACTGACAGGAGACACCTCAACGACGGAGTTCATATCATTATCGGCACGCTTTGCCGCTTCCACCATGATTTCATCGTTTATTCGGGCAAAAAGCTGTTCGGGCTCAAGTTCTCGCACATGGGCCAGTGGCGCGATGCCATACGCCGACAGGTCCTTGATGCGGGTGCGCCCGACGCGCAGCAGCTCAACGGCGCGTGACAGCGCCGATTGATCGGCACGAAAACGGATACGATGGCGTGTCAGCTGCTCGGCCAGTCTGGTGTCATCGGCGACACGCAGCCAACGGGCAGCGACCTGGCTGCGCAGCTCGTCCAGTTCCAGCATGCGTTGGGCACGCTGGTCACTGTCATAACCGAACCAGGCAAGGATCTCATGATCATGACGCTGGCAGCCGCGGCAGACGCTATCGCCGACCGTAGTGGAGCAGACACCTACGCAAGGAGAAAGAATACGGCTCATGTTGCCCTCGGGGGAGGCGGAAAGTGTGATTCGGGGTAGCCCCATCATACCGTGCGTACCCGAGAGCCGACAGCATCGCGCCATCGGTGCCAAAAGGGCATCTCGTCAGCGCCGCGCTGCGCCACTCCTCACGTCATTCATCGCGCCCTGCCATTGCCCCGGCGCTCCCTCTGAAGCCTCTTCCCTGACTCTCTCCCTCTTATTGCCTCGCTTCCTGCATCATGTCGGCTGCCCTTTACCGGCCGGCTGACTCTCCATGTCCTGCGCGGGTGACTCTTTATCTCGAATGGTGAGCACTCGCTGGGGGTCATCAGGGTAGCCTTATCGTGTTTACTCAACGTGATTTCCTGACAATCAGAAGCAATATCAGAATGTTACGTCGTAATGGGCGACCAAAGTCTCAGCCCCCGTCACTGAGCGCTCCTTAACATTGTCGACAAAGTTGAGTAGACTCGCATTCGCCCCGTAGCGCCTGATTCGCTCGCAATAAGACGCTTGAATTACCCGCAAGAAGCCTCGAGGTGCCCCGCCCTGCGTCTTCAAGACGACTGGCCCGCGCATTTCGACACGATTACAGATGAGGGTCTCCCACGTGCTTGAAGCCTACCGTCAACAGGTTGAAGAACGCGCCCAGCAGGGCATCCCGGCAAAGCCGCTGACTGCCGAGCAGACCGCAGAACTGGTCGAACTGCTCAAGAATCCGCAGGCCGGTGAAGAAGAGTTCATCCTCGATCTGTTCACCAATCGCATTCCCCCGGGCGTTGATGAAGCCGCTTACGTCAAGGCTGGCTTCCTGACCGCCATCGTACGTGGCGAAGCCGCTTCTCCGCTGATCGACAAGACACATGCCGTCAAACTGCTCGGCACCATGCAGGGCGGCTACAACATCGCCACGCTGGTCGAGCTGCTGGACGACGAAAGCCTGGCCAAGGAAGCCGGCGAACAGCTCAAGCACACCCTGCTGATGTTCGACGCCTTCCACGACGTCGCTGACCGCGCCAAGGCCGGCAACGCCGTCGCCCAAGCCGTGCTGCAGTCCTGGGCCGACGCCGAATGGTTCCTGTCCAAGCCGGCGCTGGCCGAGAAGATCTCGCTGGCCGTCTTCAAGGTGCCGGGCGAGACCAACACCGATGACCTGTCTCCGGCGCCTGACGCCTGGTCACGCCCGGACATCCCGCTGCACGCCAACGCGATGCTCAAGAACCCGCGTGAAGGCATCAACCCGCAGGAAGATGGCGTTGTCGGCCCGCTGGCCCAGATCGAGGAAGTGAAGGCCAAGGGCTTCCCGGTCGCCTACGTCGGTGACGTGGTCGGCACCGGTTCCTCACGCAAGTCCGCCACCAACTCCGTGCTGTGGTTCTTCGGCGACGACATCCCGTTCGTGCCCAACAAGCGCGCCGGCGGTTTCTGCATCGGCAGCAAGATTGCCCCGATCTTCTTCAACACCATGGAAGATGCAGGCGCCCTGCCCATCGAGATGGACGTCGAGAAGATGGCCATGGGCGATGTCATCGACATCTACCCGTACGAAGGCAAGGTCTGCCGTCACGACACCGATGAAGTCATCTCCACCTTCTCCCTCAAGACTCAGGTCCTGCTGGATGAAGTGCGTGCTGGCGGCCGTATCCCGCTGATCATCGGTCGCGGTCTGACCGACAAGGCGCGTACCGAGCTGGGCCTGGAGCCGTCTGACGTCTTCCGCCTGCCTGAGCAGCCGAAGGACACCGGCAAGGGCTTCACCCTCGCACAGAAGATGGTCGGCAAGGCCTGCAACCTGGAAGGCGTGCGTCCGGGCATGTACTGCGAGCCGAAGATGACCACCGTCGGCTCCCAGGACACCACTGGCCCGATGACCCGCGACGAGCTGAAGGATCTGGCATGTCTCGGTTTCCAGGCCGACCTGGTGATGCAGTCCTTCTGCCACACCGCTGCCTACCCGAAGCCGGTCGACGTCGAGACTCACCACACACTGCCCGACTTCATCATGAACCGCGGCGGCGTCTCCCTGCGTCCGGGCGACGGCATCATCCACTCGTGGCTGAACCGCATGCTGCTGCCGGACACCGTCGGCACCGGTGGTGATTCCCACACCCGCTTCCCGATGGGTATCTCCTTCCCGGCGGGTTCTGGCCTGGTGGCCTTCGCCGCCGCCACTGGCGTGATGCCGCTGGACATGCCGGAATCCATCCTGGTGCGCTTCAAGGGCGAACGTCGTCCCGGCATCACCCTGCGTGACCTGGTCCACGCCATCCCGCTGTACGCCATCAAGCAGGGCCTGCTGACCGTCGACAAGGCCAACAAGAAGAACGCCTTCTCTGGCCGCATTCTGGAAATCGAAGGTCTGGAAGATCTGACGGCCGAACAGGCCTTCGAGCTGTCCGACGCCTCTGCCGAGCGTTCCGCCGCCGGTTGTACCATCACGCTGTCCGACGAGAGCGTGACCGAGTACCTGAAGTCCAACATCACCCTGCTCAAGTGGATGATCGCCAACGGTTACGGCGATGCCCGTACCATCGAGCGTCGTATCGCGGGCATGGAAGAGTGGCTGGCCAATCCGAGCCAGATGCGTGCCGACAAGGACGCGGAATACGCCGAGATCATCGAGATCGACCTCTCCGAGATCGATCAGCCGGTGCTGTGTGCGCCGAACGATCCCGACGATGCCCGCCTGCTGTCCGACGTCGCCGGTCAGAAGATCGACGAAGTCTTCATCGGCTCGTGCATGACCAACATCGGTCACTTCCGTGCCGCAGGCAAGCTGCTCGAGAAGCAGCCGGCCGATAGCCTGAAGACCAAGCTGTGGCTGGCTCCGCCGACCAAGATGGACCAGCACCAGCTGACCGAAGAAGGTTACTACGGCATCTACGGCCGTGCCGGCGCGCGCATGGAAATGCCGGGCTGCTCACTGTGCATGGGTAACCAGGCACGTGTGGCCGCCAAGTCCACCGTGGTGTCCACCTCCACGCGTAACTTCCCGAACCGTCTGGGCGACGGCGCCAACGTCTTCCTGGCCTCTGCCGAGCTTGCGGCCATCGCGGCCGTGGTCGGTCGTCTGCCGACTGTCGAGGAATATCAGGGCTACATGGGCGAATTCGATGCCATGGCGGGCGAGATCTATCGCTACCTGAACTTCCATGAGATCGAAGAGTTCCAGAACGCCGCTTCCAACGTGATTCCGGTCACCCAGGAAGCCTGATCAGGCGGGGAGTCATGCTGCCCCCCCTGCATGGCTCCCCTCTGACAGCAGCATTGGCATCATGCAACTGGCGTCATGCCAGACAACGAAACGGGCCGCCCCTCAAGGGACGGCCCGTTTTTTTCATGCCTGCGACAAGCTTAGCGGATGCAAGGGCCCTACCTCAGAACTTGTAGCCGACCGAGGCGGTGAAGGCATCCACCTGATAATCACTGTCGAAGTCATAGCGCTCGTACTCGGCACGGATCAGGAACGGGTCCAGATTGACCTGTGCGCCGGCGCCATAGACCGGATCAAAGCCGTCGTTGTCCTTCAGGTCGACGCTGGAATTGCCCAGATTGCCATCGACATCGGTTTTCCACTTGGCCATCCCCGCCTTGGCGAACAGCGAGAAGTACTGACCGATGGGCAGGATACCCACCACGTTCACACCGTAGGCCTTGGACTCGAGCTCGGTATTGCTGAAGTCATTGCCCTTGAGCTGGACGGTGCCCAGGTCGGTATAGAAGGCCTCAGTGGCGAAGTACGGATTGTACTGATATCCCACGAAGGCCTTGTAGACGTTGTCGTCATCATCCACATCGAAGTCATCGCTGCCGGACTCGATGAAGTCACCGGCTTCATCGGAATCATCGTTCTCAAGGCTGGAGAAGCCGGTACCGGCACCGATGTAGAGCCCTTCGCTGGCATTGCCAGCCGCCTGAGCATGACCACTGAGCGCCAGAGCGAGAGCGGCGAAGGAAACGGTAGCCAACGGGGCGGCCAGAAGACGTGACTTGCTCATGTATTGCTCCTTGATCCAATGGGCGGCACAGGCAGCTGCCTGCCAGACACTGATGGCGAGACCGCGCCTGTCATGGGTTGAAGAGGCATCGTGGTAGATATAGAACAGTGTTTCAAGAGTGGCGTTTTGACTACTTGTGACGTCGCAAGCCGGCAACATCCGCCTGCCGCTGCCCTTTTGCGACCAGTTCGGCTGATCACCAGCTCAGTTGATTACCATTTCATCCAGCCGCCAGGCCGCTTGCCTACCAGCTAGCCTGTCGAGGCGCTGGTGTCACTTTGCCGCCAGGCCTTGGTAGAGATGCAAAGCCCTGGCGTATCGGGCATTCTCGGGGTTGTGGCATTGCAGCAATCATAGCGCTCCGTCCCTCAAGCGGCCCGCCTCGGCCGCCCAGCACAAGGAATCTGACATGACGCATCCCATCTCCACCCCCGACCTCTGCGATGAGTTCCCCGACGTGCAGGTGCTCGAGCCACTGTTCATCAATTACGGCGGCGTCGAGTCCTTCGGCGGCGAAGTCGTGACCATCAAGTGCTTCGAGGACAACTCGCTGGTCAAGGAAGCCGTCGCGGAGCCCGGCGCAGGCCGCGTCCTGGTCGTCGATGCCGGCGGCTCGATGCGCTGTGCGATGTTGGGCGACATGCTCGCCGAACAGGCTGCCAAGAGTGGCTGGGCCGGCGTGATCATGTATGGCTGCATCCGCGATGTGGATGAGATCCACGCCACCAACCTCGGCGTGCAGGCCCTGGGCTGCTACCCGCGCCCCAGCATCAAGCGCGGCGAAGGCCAGCGCGATATCCCGGTCACCTTCGCCGGCGTCACCATCGTGCCGGGCGACTACCTCTACGCCGACAACAACGGTGTCATCACCGCCAAGGAAGCGCTGATCCGTACCCAGCCGACTCCCTGAGTCGCCGTCTCGCGCCGCTGTGCGCGCCGCAATGAAAACGCCCCCGCAACCAGGCTGGTTGCGGGGGCGTTTCGCGTCCAGAGTCGCGGACTCAGCGAGTGCTGGCGGGCTCAGCGGCCTGTGAACCAGCTTGAGCACTGGCCTGAGAGGCCTCAGCCGCATCATCGGCACGCGCGAAGCGGTCCACCACGGCGGCGCAGGCAGCGTCACCAGTGATGTTGAGCGCGGTACGCGTCATGTCGAAGATACGATCCAGCGCGAACAGCAGCGGCAGGCCTTCGATGGGGATACCGGCAGCCAGCAGCACGGCGACCACCAGGAACGACGGCCCCGGTACACCGGCCTGGCCGATGGCACCCAGAGTCGCGGTGAACACGATGGCGGCGTAGGCGGAGAAGCCGAGATCGACATTGAAGACCTGGGCGAAGAACATCGCCACCAGCCCGTAATAGATGGCATTGCCGCTCATGTTGATGGTCGCGCCCAGCGGCAGCACGAAGGCAGAGGTGGCATTCTTGAGGCCCAGCTCCTTCTCGCAGACTTCCATGGTGACCGGCAGGGTCGCCATGGAGGACGCCGTGGACAGCGCGACGGCCTGCGGCTTCTTCATCGCGGACATGAAGCGACCCAGCGGCACGTCAGAGCCGAACTTGACCACCAGCGGGTAGAACACGAAGCCGTAGATGAGGATGGCGCCCATATAGACGAGGAACAGCTTCATCACCAGCGTCAGTACATCGAAGCCGAAGGTGCCGACGGCGTCCGCCATCAGGCCGAAGACGCCGATCGGCGCGATCAGCATCACCACGTTGATCATCCACACGAAGGCTTCGATGACGGTGTTCAGGCCTTCGATCAGCGGCTTGCCACGCTCACCGGTCTTGGACAGGCCAATGCCGAGGAACAGGCAGAACACCAGAATCTGCAGGATATTGGCATCGGTGAGTGCACCGAAGATATTGGTCGGCACCATGCCAAGAATGGTGTCCATCACGCCCGGCACGCTGCCCTTGTCAGCGTAGGCATTGGAGAACATGCCCTTGGCGCTTTCCAGGTCCACTCCGCTGCCCGGCTGGAAGACATGCCCCATCACCAGCGCCAGCATCACGGCCACGGCAGAGGTCAGCATGAAGAAGGCGAAGGTGGAGATACCGATCTTGCCGGCGGAAGGGCTGTCACCCAGATTGGCGGCTCCCGACACGATGGAGACCGCGATCAGCGGCACGACCAGCATCTTGATCAGGTGAATGAACAGCTCGCCCAGTGGCGCGAACATCGAGGCGTCTTCGCCCATGTACGCCCCGACACCGGCACCCAGGATCATGGCGATGACGACCTGGACGCCGATGTTTTTCCATAAAGACTGTTTCACGTTACGACTACCTTGGATTGTGTCTGAAAGGTCGGTTGTTGCGTGCCACCGCGTTGCTGGCTACCGGTGAGGCCTGCCGTCATGGTCACCTTGGATTCATGGTCGCCTTGGACTCATGGTCGCCTTGGACTCAGGGTTACCTTGAATTCATAGGCACCATGAATATTGTGGTCAGCAGGGTGGATGGGATTATAAATGACTGCCTTTTTTACATAAGGCAGAAGGATAATCCTTTAGTCGCGCAATCGAGATCGTTTTGTTGCTATTTGTTACTAACTGACGTCTTTGGGCCGCATTCTCCCCCATTGGTCTAATGTTTGAGCTGACCAATCTTTCAGGTTTCAGGCACGAAACGAAAAGCGCCCACCGCACGTCGAGTGCGATGGGCGCCCTGGGTGACAACGACCGTCTTCGCCTCAGCGCGTCAGATCACCGTCGTGGGGAGTCTGGGTCATACCAGCTCCTTGTCCGCCAGCATGAACCAGGTTTCCAGCACGGAATCCGGGTTGAGAGAGACGCTGTCGATACCCTCTTCCATCAGCCATTTGGCCAGCTCCGGATGATCCGACGGCCCCTGACCACAGATGCCGACATACTTGCCCTGCGCCTTGCAGGCACGGATCGCCATCGACATCAGCTGCTTGACCGCCGGGTTACGCTCATCGAAGAGGTGAGCGACGATGCCGGAGTCGCGATCCAGCCCCAGGGTCAGCTGGGTCAGGTCGTTGGAACCGATGGAGAAGCCATCGAAGTGCTCGAGGAACTGATCCGCCAGCAGCGCGTTGGTCGGCAGCTCGCACATCATGATGACTCGCAGGCCGTTCTCGCCGCGTACCAGACCATTCTCGCCCAGCAGCTTGATGACCTGCCCCGCCTCGCCGGTGGTGCGCACGAAGGGCACCATGATCTCGACGTTGGTCAGCCCCATCTCGTCACGCACGCGCTTGAGAGCACGGCATTCCAGATCGAAGCAGTCACGGAAGGTGTCGGACACGTAGCGCGAGGCGCCACGGAAGCCCAGCATCGGGTTCTCTTCGCCCGGCTCGTACATCTTGCCGCCGATCAGATTCTCGTACTCGTTGGACTTGAAGTCCGACATGCGCACGATGACCTTCTGGGGGTGGAAGGCGGCCGCCAGGGTGGAGATGCCCTCGACCAGCTTGTCGACGTAGAAGTCGACCGGGCTTGCGTAGCCTGCAGTGCGCGCATCGATGGTCTGCTGCAGATCGATGGGCAGGGTAGCGTAGTCGAGCAGCGCCTTGGGGTGCACGCCGATCATGCGGTTGATGATGAACTCGAGACGCGCCAGCCCCACACCGGCATTCGGCAGACGCGAGAAGCTGAAGGCGCGGTCCGGGTTGCCGACGTTCATCATGATCTTGAACGGAATCTCCGGCATCTCGTTGACGCTGGTGACGGTGCGATCGAAGTTGAGGATACCGTCATAGACGTGGCCGGTATCGCCTTCGGCGCAGGAGACCGTCACTTCGCGGCCTTCGGCGAGCACCGAGGTCGCGTCGCCACAGCCGACCACGGCCGGGATACCCAGCTCACGCGCGATGATCGCCGCGTGGCAGGTACGTCCACCACGGTTGGTGACGATGGCGGAGGCGCGCTTCATGACCGGCTCCCAGTCCGGATCGGTCATGTCGGTGACCAGCACGTCGCCGACCTGCACCTTGTCCATCTGCTCCGGGTTGTCGATCACGCGCACCGCACCCTGGCCGATACGCTGGCCGATGGCACGTCCGGTGACCAGAGTGCGGCCCTTCTCGCGCAGCTGGAAGCGCTCGAGGTTGCCGCCCTCTTCCTGGCTGACGACCGTTTCCGGGCGCGCCTGAACGATGTAGAGCTTGCCGTCGTCACCATCACGCGCCCATTCGATGTCCATCGGACGCTGGTAGTGCTTCTCGATGATCATGGCCTGGCGCGCCAGTGCCTCGACATCGGCATCGCTGATGCAGAAACGGTGGCGGTCCGGCACCGGCACGTCGACGGTCTCGACGGAACGGCCCGCACTGGTGTCGTCGGTGTAGACCATCTTGATCAGCTTGGAGCCCAGGTTGCGGCGCAGTACCGCCGGGCGGCCGGCGGCCAACGTGCTCTTGTGGACGTAGAACTCGTCAGGATTGACCGCGCCCTGCACCACGGTCTCGCCCAGGCCCCAGGAGCCGGTGACGAAGACGGCGTCGCGGTAGCCGGATTCGGTGTCCAGGGTGAACATCACGCCGGAAGCGGCCGTCTCGGAGCGCACCATCTTCTGTACGCCGGCAGACAGCGCGACCAGTGAGTGATCGAAACCCTTGTGCACGCGGTAGGAGATGGCGCGGTCGTTGAACAGTGACGCGAACACCTCGTGAACTGCACGCTTGATGTTGTCGAAGCCTTCGATGTTGAGGAAGGTTTCCTGCTGACCGGCGAAGGAGGCGTCGGGCAGATCTTCCGCAGTGGCGGAAGAACGCACGGCGACCTTCAGGTTCGGGTGCCTGGCCTGAAGCTCGGCATAGGCACGCTCCATCTCGGTCTCGAAGGCCGGCGGCAGCGGCGTATCGATGATCCACTGACGAATCTCGGCACCGACGCGCGCCAGCTCGACCACGTCATCGACATCGAGGGCATCGAGGGCGGCATTGATACGCTTGTCGAGGCCTTCGTGAGCCAGAAACTCGCGATAGGCATAGGAGGTGGTCGCAAAGCCGCCGGGCACGGTGACACCGGCATCGGCCAGATTGGAGATCATCTCACCGAGCGAGGCGTTCTTGCCGCCAACGCGATCAACATCGTTCATGCCGAGCTGATCGAAATCGACGACGTATTCGGATGTGGCTTGCTGTGACAAGGGAACCCCCTGGTACCAATGGATGGAAACGAGTGACCGATGGAGGACGATGAACCGCCTTCCGTTCAGCAATGACGCCACCCTAACAAGCTCTCTCTAGCATTAGCCATTGGTCTAACCGGCTAGTCAGTGGAGGAGGACTACAACCCTGAGCCTGTTCCAGACGTTCTGCCCCCATCGTCGGCGAACATGTCGACAAGCCAGAGATGGCCGCTACAGGAATGTAGTCATGAGGCGCTTTGGTGGAGAACGGGAACACGGGATTTCTCATATCGCGCCACTGGCCCTGTGCCGGATATTGCAAGCGCGACAGTGAACACCGACACTTGGGATCTTCACGGGGCAACAGCCTGAGCGGGCTGGTGTCTTCGATTCGTTCTTCACGAGTGCCCGTCATGACCCGAACCGCCTTCTTCATTTCCGATGGCACCGGCATCACCGCCGAGACACTGGGACGCAGTCTGCTCGCCCAGTTCGAGAATACCGACATCCGCATGGTGACCAAGCCCTACATCGATTCGGCCGAAAAGGCGACGGCACTGGTCAAGGCCATCGAGAGCGCACATGCCAACGACGGCGAGCGCCCGATCATCATCGACACCATCGTCGACCAGAACATCCGCGACATCATCTCCGAGTCCTCCGGTTTCAAGGTCGACATCTTCTCGACCTTCCTCAAGCCGCTGGAAGAGGAACTGGACACCCACTCGTCCTACAGCGTCGGCAAGACCCACTCCATCGGGCAGGACGATGTCTACATGAATCGCATCGATTCGGTGCATTTCGCCCTCGACAACGATGATGGCGCGCGCACGCATCAATACGACAAGGCCGACGTCATCCTCATCGGCGTCTCACGCTGCGGCAAGACGCCGACCTCGCTGTATCTGGCGCTGCAGTTCGGTATCCGCGCGGCCAACTATCCACTGACCGAGGATGACCTGGACGAGTCCGGCACCCTCAAGATGCCCGCCTCACTGGCGCAATATCGTCACAAGCTGTTCGGGCTGACCATCGACCCGCGCCGTCTGGCCGCCATCCGTACCGAGCGTCGCCCCAACAGCCGCTACTGCTCGATCGACCAGTGTCTGCAGGAAGTCGAGCAGACCGAGGCACTCTTCCGCCGCTCCAAGGTGCCCTACATCGATACCACGCGCTTCTCGATCGAAGAGATCTCCACGCGCATGATCGCCGAGACCGGCCTGGCGCGCCGCTTCTCACCGCGCTGACCTCGACGCCAGGTCATCACTAATCGAACAACACGACACACGTCGGCCACGACGACAGACATCGACCACAACAACAGCGCTACTCACCCAGGAAGTCCTCCCATGTTCAACACCAACCACTACTTCGACGGCCAGGTGGCCTCCATCGCCTTCCAGAGCGCAGACCTTCCTGCCACGGTCGGCGTGATGGCCATCGGCGAATTCGTGTTTTCCACCAGTCAACGCGAATACATGACCCTGATCAGCGGCGACATGCAGGTACTGCTGCCGGGCGCGGAAGAGTGGTATCAGCTCGCCGCCGGCGAAAGCTTCATCGTCGAAGCCAACCAGAGCTTCGAGGTGCGCACCACGGTCGAGTCCGCCTATCTGTGCAAGTATGAAGACGCTTAAGGCACTGGAAAACAACCGCCTGAGGCACTGGAAAACAGCCGCCTGAGGCGCTGAAAGCCAGGCATGAAAAAGCCGCCGTGACCCGAGAGGGTACGGCGGCTTTTTCGTCACGACAGCGGCTTCTCGATACCAGGCTCAGGCCCGCTGCCTGAGGACCGAACGCAGCGCCAGATAACTGATGCCACCCATCAACAGGTAACTTGTCGCTACCCCGGCAAAGATGCCGATCACGCCATACAGAGCGCCGCCCAGCCAGGCCAGCGGCACCAGCAAGGCGAACAGACGCACCAGCGAGAGCATCATCGCGCGGCGTGGCTTGTGCAGCGCATTGAGGCTGGAATTGGCGAGAATGATCACACCCTGGGCCCCGAGTGCGGCGGGAATCAGCCACAGATAGGTACTGACCAGCCCCGCGACCTCCTGACTCTCGGCGAAACGCGCCGCGATCCACTCGCCGCCCAGCCCGAGTCCCAACCAGACGACCAGCTGCCAGACGAGAATGAAGGCCAGCACGCCATGGATGGCGCGCCACACGCGCTTCTGCTGCCCGGCACCATCGTTCTGGCTGATGAAGGGCGACAGCGTCATGGACAGCGCCAGCACCAGAATCAGGGCCAGCGACTCGATGCGTGAGCCGATACCGTAAGCCGCCACCGCTGCGTGGCCATGCTGACTGACGATACGTGTGACCAACGCGGTGGCAATCGGCGTCATCACGCTGGTCAACGCGGCAGGCAGACCGATCGCCCCGATCTCGCGCCATGACGTCACCAGCCGCATCACGCTCAGGTGACGAAAATCGAGCCGCGCGCGCAGTAGTGGCAATGCCAGCAAGCCCAGCGTCATCGCAAGCCACGACAGCACCGTGGCCAGCGCCGCACCCGCCACGCCCATGCCCTGCCAGCCACTGATACCGAAGATCAGCAGCGGGTCGAGCAGCGCATTGAGTACACCCGCCGCCGCCATCACCAGCGAAGGCACCAGCGTATTGCCCTCGGCGCGCAGCACGCTGCCCAGCACACGCGGCAGCAACACGAAGGGCGCGCCGAAATACCACACCTGCATGTAGTCGCGGATATGCGGCATCAGGGTGTCATCGGCTCCCAGCAGCCCGAACAGCGGCTCGATGCTGGCAAGCCCCGACACCAGCATCACCAGCCCCAGCAGCAGCCCCAGCAGACTGGAATCCGTGGTGCGCGCCTTGACGGTCTCGAGCTCGCCTCGTCCCAACCGACGCCCCACCACTGCGGTGGTGCCGATGGACAGCCCGATGGCGATGCTGATCACGCCGAAGGTGACCGGGAAGGTCATGGTCACCGCCGCCAGCTCCGCGGTGCCCAGCTGGGCGATGAACCAGGCGTCCACCAGGTTGAACAGCATCATGGTGACGATGCCGCCGATCACCGGCCCCGTCATGCGGGCCAGCGTCGAGGCAATCGGGTCACGCAGCAGATCACGCGTACCACGCCGAGACGAGGCATGTTTGGGGGTGACAGGGGTAGCAGGGTCAGGCATACAGGCTCCGGACAGAAAACGACCCCGACCGGCGAGGCGCCAGCGGGGTCGAACAGTGTAAAGCATCAGCGTGTCAGGTGAGGGGCAACGCTGGATCGCGCCGAGCCTCCCCGCGCGGCATCAGTTGCCCTGCATGAAGGGCGAGACGACCTCTCCCCCCGCCTCACGCCAGGCCGCGAAGCCGCCACCCAGATGGGCCACCGGCCCGAAGCCCATGTCCTTGAGCGACTTGGTGGCCAGTGCCGAGCGTAGCCCGCCGGCACAGAACAGCACATAGCGCCCTTCGCGCGCGAAGTCGGCACGGTGATAGGGCGAGGCCGGGTCGACCCAGAATTCCAGCATGCCGCGCGGCGCGTGGATGGCGCCGGGGATGCGCCCTTCCCGCTCCAGCTCACGCACATCGCGGATGTCCACCAGCGTCAGAGGCGTGCCGCCAGCGCGGGCCTCTTCCAGCGCCTCACGCAGCTCACGGGGCGACAGGGTCTCGATCTCCGTCTCGGCGGCTGCCACCAGCTCACTGACCGGTCGAATCATGGGGTGCTCCTTGCAGATGATGTTGTCCTGGGATGCCTGTCAGCGACTGGCGACGTGACAGTTCACGCCTCCGCCTCGCCGCAGCGATAGAAGCGCTGGATGCTCGAGAAATCGAGGCGCCCTGCGCCCTGGGCGGCATGCTGGGCGAACAGATTACGCGCCTGGGAGCCCATTGGCACCGCCGATTTCGAGCCCAGCGCCATCTCCCAGGCAAGGCCGAGATCCTTGGCCATCAGGTCGACCAGGAAACCACCCTGATAGTCATTGGAGGCCGGCGCCGCCTCCATCACCCCAGGCCAGGGGTTGTAGACGTTGAGCGCCCAGTTGCCGCCGGATGACTGCTTCATCACCTCCGAGAGCACGGCCGGGTCCAGCCCGTTCTTGACCCCCAGCGCCAGCGCCTCGGCGGTTCCGCTCATCAGGATACCCAGCAGCATGTTGTTGCAGATCTTGGCGACCTGACCGCTGCCGGCCGGGCCTGCATGGAACAGATTCTTGCCCATCACTTCCAGCAGCGGCATGGCACGCGCATAGCCGTCGGCCTCGCCGCCGACGATGAAGCTCAGCGTGCCGGCACGCGCACCACCGACCCCGCCGGACACCGGGGCATCCATGAAGGTGATGCCACGCTCGGCGGCGTGGCGCGCGACCAGACGGGCATCATCCGGCGCGATGGTCGAGGCGTCGATCACCAGTACCGAGGCGTCGAGCGTGGCCAGAAGCCCCCCCGCCCCGTCTTCCTTGTCACCCAGATAGAGCTTTCGCACGTGCTGGCCGGCCGGCAGCATGCTGATCAATACCTCGGCCCCCTCAGCGACCTCGCCGGGAGATGCCGCGCGGGTGGCGCCCGCCTCGACCAGTTCGCTCATGGCCGACTCGACCAGATCGAAGACCCTTACCGCATGGCCAGCCTTGACCAGATTGAGCGCCATGGGCCCGCCCATGTTGCCGAGTCCGATGAAACCGATGGATGTCATGGCAATGCTTCCTTGTGAACAGATTCTTGTTGTCATTGGCGTACAGCAGCAAGTCTGCGCCTGCCGCCTTTGCTGAAAAGCGCGCTCAGAGGTCCATCAGCGGATGCTCATCCTCTTCCCATAGCGGTGCGAAGAAGCCATCGATGTATTCCTCGGAGACCTGGGCGATCGAGGCATAGGCCCACTGCGGCTGCTTGTCCTTGTCGATCAGCAGGGCGCGCACCCCTTCGGCAAGCTCGGTACCCATGCAGCAGCGCACCGACAGGGTCAGCTCGTCGCGGAAGGCTTCCGCCAGCGAGGAGTGGCGATGGCGCCCCAGCATGCGAAATACCAGATGCGGTGAGCTGGGGCAGCCGGCCAGCAGACGCTCGCGGTTGGCGTTCAGCCACGCGTTGCAGTCACTGCGCGCCTGGGGGTCATCGAGGATCCGCTGGCAGGCCTGCAGCACTTCGCGCCCGGCGACCAGCTGCTGAATGTGATCGAAGAGCGGCAGCACCTGCCCCGGCGGTGCCAGTTCGCGGCGCTCGAACTCGCTCAGCACCTGGCTCAGATGACGCGACGGGTGACGACCGAATTCCCCCTCGCACAGCGCCTGCTTGAGCGCCTCGCGTTGCTCATCGGGAATCAGGCGTGTCGCAAGCCCCAGATCCAGCGCATCGCGGGCATTCAGCTGTGCGCCGGTCACGCCGAGATATTCTCCGATGCCACGCGGCAGGCGGTTGAGCAGCCAGCTGGCACCGACATCCGGGTACAGGCCGATGCTGACTTCCGGCATCGCCAGTCGCGAACTCTCGGTGACCACGCGCTCACAGCCGCCGGCGAACAGCCCCATGCCGCCACCCATCACGATGCCACCCCCCCACACCAGCAGCGGCTTGGGGAAGGTATGCAGCCGGTGATCGAGCCGATATTCGGCAGTGAAATACCGGGTGGCGAAGAAATCATCCAGCGCCTCGAGGGGGTCTTCGCCTTCACTGGCAGGCGCCGTGGTCATCGCCTGATAGAGCGCCACGATATCGCCACCGGCACACAGCGCACGCTCGCCGGCACCTTCCAGCCACACCATGGCGATGCTGCTGTCCAGCTCCCAGACATCCAGCTGCGCCTCGATGCGCTCGATCATGGCCAGCGACAGCGCATTCAGCGAGCGCGGCGCGTTCAGACGCACGATGCCCAGCTGCTTGCCGTCGCGGGCGCGACGCGTCTCGAACACCACAGGCGCCTCGACCTCGGTCGCGGCCCTGGCGGTGACACCTTCTATCTGGCTCATGAGCGCCCTCCTTCCTTCGCCTCTTCCTGACGCGAGACCCATTGCGGGGCGCGCTTCTCGAGGAAGGCACTCACGCCTTCCTTCTGGTTGGGGTCATCGAACAGCTCGACGAACAGCTCGCGCTCCATGCGCAGGCCATCGCTCATGCCGCGATGGCGCGACGACATGATCAACGCCTTGCAACGTGCCACTGCGCTCGGACTCTGGTTGGCGACGCTCTCGGCGATCGCCAGTGCGCGCTCGAGGCTCTGGCCGGTCTCGACCACCTCTTCGGCCAGCCCGATGCGACCGGCGGTCCCGGCGTCCACCTGTTCACCACACAGAATCATGCGCTTGGCCCAGCCTTCGCCGACCAGCCACGGCAGGTGCTGGGTGCCGCCCGCGCACGGCAACAGCCCCACCTTGGCCTCCGGCAGCGCCAACCTGGCCTGACGCTCGACGATACGCATGTCACAGGCCAGCGCGCACTCGAGCCCGCCGCCCATCGCGTAGCCATTGACGGCGGCGATCGTCACGCCCGGGAAGTTGGCGAGCCGCTCGAAGGCCAGCCCGAAGCGGCGTGCCATGGTGGCGGCGACGCCCTTGTCACCATCGGCGAAGGTCTTGAGATCGGCACCGGCAGAGAAGAACTTGTCGCCCTCACCGGTGATCACCACGGCACTTATGCTGCCATCGCCCTCCAGCTCGTCGAGCAGCTGCTCCAGCTCGATCAAGGACGCTTCCGTCCAGGTGTTGGCCGGCGGGTTGTTGATGGTGACCCGGGCGATATGACGATCCTTCTCGAGAACGAGGCATGGCCCTTGACTGGATGACATCATGTAACTCCCTGAAAGATGGTAACCAATGACAAATGAAGTAGAGGTGGCGTTACGCCAGCGACTCGATCATGCCCGGGGTCAGAAGACGGCGCGCGATGATCAGACGCATGATCTCGTTGGTGCCTTCCAGAATCTGGTGCACACGGGTGTCACGCACCAGCCGCTCCAACGGATACTCGCGGATATAACCGTAGCCGCCATGCAGCTGGAGTGCCTGATTGCAGACCTCGAAACCCATGTCGGTGGCGAAGCGTTTGGCCATCGCACAGTGAGCGCTGGCCTCGGCGTCGCCCTCATCGAGCTTGAAGGCCGCCAGCCGCACCAGGGTGCGCGCCGCGGTCAGTTCGGTGACCATGTCGGCCAGCTTGAACTGCAGAGCCTGGAACTGGGCCAGCTCGCGCCCGAACTGCTTGCGCTCGCCGAGATAATCCCGCGACAGCTCCAGCGCCTTCTGGGCCGCCCCCAGTGAGCAGGTGGCGATGTTGATGCGACCACCATCCAGCGCCTTCATCGCGAAGCGGAAGCCCTCGCCCTCCTCGCCCAGACGATTGGCCGCCGGGACCCGCACACGATCGAAGCTCACCAGCCGGGTCGGCTGGCTGTTCCAGCCCATTTTGTCTTCTTTCTTGCCGTAGCTGATGCCTTCGGCGTCAGCCGGCACCACGAAGGCCGAGATACCCGCCGCGCCGCTGTCCGGCTCGCCGGTGCGCGCCATCACCACCAGCACGTCCGTGGCGCCGGCACCGGAGATGAACATCTTGGAGCCACTCAGATAGTAGTCATCGCCCTCACGCTCGGCGCAGGTACGCAGGCTGGCGGCATCACTGCCGCTGCCCGGCTCGGTCAGGCAGTAGGAGCCGAGCTTGTCGCCCGCCACCATCGCCGGCACCCACTGCTCGCGGCAGCTCTGTGTGGCGAAACTGGCGATCATCCATCCCACCATGTTGTGGATGGTGATGTAGGCGGTGGTCGAGATGCAGCCAGTCGCCAGCTGCTCGAGAATGATGGAGCTGTCGAGGCGCGGCAGGCCCAGGCCGCCGTGCTCCTCGGGGACGTAAAGCCCCATGAAGCCGGCCTCGCCCGCCTTGCGAAGTGTCTCGATGGGGAAGTGGGCCGTGGCGTCCCACTCGGCGGCATGCGGGGCAAGCTCGGCATCCGCGAAGGCACGCGCCCCCTCCTGGAGGGCACGCTGGTCATCGGTCAGCGAAAAGTTCATGCAGCTGCCTCCTGTTGTCCTTGTTCTGTCGGCCCGGGTCTACCGCCCGGGCCTGTCAAAGCGGCTCAGCGCATTTGAATAGAGAAGTTGGGCTGATTGCCCTCCGCCGGCGCGTCATCGAACCAGCGCGCCGTCACCGTCTTGGTCTCGGTATAGAAGCGCACCGCCTGCTTGCCATAGGCATGCAGGTCGCCGAAGAAGCTGCCGCGCCAGCCGGTGAAGGAGAAGAACGGCAGCGGCACTGGAATCGGCACGTTGATGCCGACCTGACCGACCGCGATCTCGTTCTGGAAGCGCCGCGCCGCGCCGCCGGAGCGCGTGAAGATGGAGGTGCCGTTGCCGTAGGGGTTGTTGTTGATCAGCTCGATGGCCTCGGACAGGTCCGCCGCCTCCATGCAACACAGCACCGGTCCGAAGATTTCCTCGCGATAGAGCACCATCTCCGGCGTCACCCTGGAGAACAGACACGGCCCCAGCCAGTTGCCGTCGGGGTAGCCCGCCACCGAGACACCGCGGCCATCCAGCAGCAGCTCGGCACCTTCCTGCTCGCCCTGCTGGATCCAGCCGGTCACGCGCTCCAGCGCCTGCGGCGAGATCAGCGGCCCGTAGCTGGCGCCCTTGTCATCCCAGGCGCCCGGGCGCACCTCGGCCAGCGCATCGCGCACCCGCTCGATCAAGGCCTTCGAATCACCGACGAAGACCGCCACCGAAATCGCCATGCAGCGCTGACCCGCCGCGCCGACACTGGCACCGACCAGCGCATTCACTACCTGGTCCGCCGGAGCGTCCGGCATGATCACCATGTGATTCTTGGCTCCGGCGAAGCACTGGGCGCGCTTGAGGTTGTCGGTAGCGGTGCGATAGATGTGCTGCCCCACAGGCACCGAGCCGACGAAGCTGACGGTGCGCGGAATCTCGTGGGCGAGCAGATGATTGACCTGATCGCGCCCGCCCTGCACCACGGTCAATATGCCCTCGGGAGCCCCCGCCTCCATGAACAGCTCCGCCAGCCGTAGCGTGGTCAGCGGCACCTGCTCGGAGGGCTTGAGCACGAAGGCATTGCCACAGGCGATGGACAGCGGGAACATCCACAGCGGTATCATGGCGGGGAAGTTGAACGGCGTGATCCCCAGGCAAACCCCAAGCGATTGGGTCACGGAATAGCTGTCGATGCCGGTGGCGACATTCTCCACCGTCTCGCCCATCAGCAGGCTGGGGATGTTGGCGGCATGCTCGACCACCTCGATGCCGCGCCACACATCACCCTTGGCGTCCTCGAAGGTCTTGCCTAGCTCGTGGGAAATGATCTCGGCCAGCTCGTCATGATGCTGCTTGAGCAGATGCTGATAGCTGAGCATCAGACGGGCGCGGGTCGGCACCGGCGTGTTGCGCCAGCGCTGGAAGGCCTGTTCGGCGTGCTCCAGCGCCTCATCCAGCTCACTCAGCGGTGACAGGGGCACGCGGGCGATCTCGCCGTTGGTGGCCGGGTTGGTGACGCTCAGGTGCTGATCGGCGCGACTTTCGACAAACTGACCATTGATCAGCTGTGGCAGCACCAGCGGCGCGCCGTCACCGGCGACGACGGCGCGCAGGCGTGACAGCAGATCCAGTGAACCGGTAGAGGGCGTGAGAGATGTCGATGACATGGCGTGGCATTCCTGTGGCTGTTGTTATTGGGAGGAAGACAGTGTGTCAACAGAGTCGAAGTCATCAGGCAGACCCGTTTCGCAGAACCGGGCCGTCCTGCAGAACCCGGCAAGCCGAGACTGTGATCTGACTCAACCTAGCATCTGCTTGGTTGGCTGCAAATACTATTCCCCTTTACGTTAACGTAAACAATGCTAGTCTGTAGAAAATTCACGGCCAGACGCCGCTGGCACCCACTGCGCCAGGGAGCACTCCCCTCTCCCTGGCGTGCACAGCATCCGGAGCGGCAGCGCCCATGACAGATACGATGATGACCCCGAGTCCTGACCCCAGATCCCGAGCAACGCCTGATGGCACGAGGCACGACGCCGGTACGGAGTCCCTGCTGAGCACCACCAGCACCAGCGATGCCATCCGTCCGACCCAGCGCACCTGGAGCATCGGCGAGCTGGCACGGCATTTCGACGTGACCACGCGCACCATCCGCTTCTACGAGCAGGAAGGACTGCTGCACCCGGAGCGACGCGGTCAGACACGCGTCTATCGCGACAAGGACCGCGTGCGTCTCAAGCTGACCTTGCGCGGCAAGCGACTGGGCTTCTCGCTGGCCGAGATTCGTGAAGTGGTCGACCTCTACGACGCCGCCGACGGCGGTGGCGAGAAACAGCTCACGCGCCTGCTTGGCATTCTGAGCGAAAAGCGCGAGGGCCTTGAGCGTCAGCTGCGCGATCTCACCGCCATGCAACGTGAGCTGGATGACGTCGAGACACGTGCCCGCGAAGCCCTCGCCCGCCTGGCTGGCGACAGCGAGAGCTGATTGGAGTCCATAACGGCAGAACCCACTCGCGCCAGCAACAGCTATATAACTGACAGTTATATAAATAACAGCCATACAAGTGACAGCGACTAGACTGTCCATGGAAAACTGCCCATCAGGAGAACATTCACCCCGGGAGTGACCAGCGCCTCGCGAGTGCGGGCGACAGCAGGCTGCCGGAGAGCAGCGCGTCGCCCGCTGACCAAGCGACTCACGACACGACAGCACGACCAGACGACAAAAACGAAAAGAACGACAACACAGCGTCACCGCCTCCCTGAGGCGGCTCCCCCTGACAAGCCTTGCCTCACCAATAACAATCAAGGACACAGGAAAGCATCATGTCACAGGACGCCATCGCCACACGCCAGCCTGCCAGCGAAATGACACGCGCAAGCCGGTCAGTCAGCTATCTCAGCACCACCTCCGACACGCCACTGATGGGAGAAACCATCGGTGATTGCCTTGATCGCATCTGCGCGCGCTGGCCCGAGCGCGATGCCCTGATCAGTCGCCATCAGGGACTGCGCTACACCTGGGCCGAACTGCACGCAGAGGTCGAGCGCGTGGCGCGCGGCCTGCTGGCGATGGGCATCGAGCGCGGCGACCGCGTCGGCATCTGGGCGCCCAATCGCGCCGAATGGACGCTGATCCAGTACGCCACCGCCAAGATCGGCGTGGTGCTGGTCAATCTCAATCCGAGCTATCGTGGCCATGAACTGGCCTACGCCCTCAAGCAATCCGGCGCGGCGACGCTGATCTTCCAGTCTCGCTTCAAGGCGTCCGACTATGTGACGATCCTCGAGGAGCTGTTCCCTGAGGCCAAAGAGGCCCGCGGTCGTGATGGCATCCACAATGGCGCGCTGCCGGACCTCAGGCGCCTGATCTGCTTCGAGGCCGAGGATGCCCTGCCCGGCATGCTCAACTGGCAGGATGTGCTCAGCGGAGCCGATAGCGTCTGCGTCGAGACACTCAAGGAGCTGCAGGCCAGCCTGACCTTCGATGACCCGATCAACATCCAGTACACCTCCGGCACCACCGGCGCCCCCAAGGGCGCGACCCTCTCGCATCACAACATCCTCAACAACGGCTTCTTCGTCGCCGAGCGCATGAATCTCAGCGAGCACGACACGCTGGTGATGCCGGTGCCGCTCTATCATTGCTTCGGCATGGTGATGGGCAATCTGGGCTGTCTGACCCACGGCGCCGCCATCGTCTATCCGGAAGCGGGCTTCGATCCGCTGGCCACCCTGCAGGCAGTCAGCGAGGAAGGCGCCACCGCGATGTTCGGCGTGCCGACGATGTTCATCGCCGAACTCGAACACCCGCGCTTCGCCGAATTCGACCTCACCAGCCTGCGCACCGGCACCATGGCCGGCTCCATCTGCCCCATCGAGGTGATGCGACAGGTCATCGAGCGCATGCACATGCGCGAGGTCACCATCGCCTACGGCATGACCGAGACCAGCCCGGTCAGCTTGCAGACCACGCGTGAGGCGCCACTGGACAAGCGCGTCTCCACCGTCGGCACCCTGCATCCGCATCTGGAGATCAAGATCATCGACCCTGACAGCGGGCGCGTGGTGCCAGTCGGCGAGAAGGGCGAGCTGTGCACGCGAGGTTACAGCGTGATGCTGGGCTACTGGAACAACCCGGAGGCCACCGCCAAGGCCATCGATGCCGGCCGCTGGATGCATACCGGCGACCTCGCGACGCTGGATGAAGACGGCTACGTGACGATCGTGGGACGTATCAAGGACATGATCATCCGCGGGGGCGAGAACATCTATCCGCGCGAGATCGAGGACTTCCTCTACACCCACCCTGCGGTGTCGGATGTGCAGGTGATCGGCGTGCCCGATGAGCGGTATGGCGAGGAAGTGATGGCATGGGTCAAGCTCAAGGACGGCGAGCAACTCGATGAACCGACGCTCAAGGCGTTCTGCCAGGGACGTATCGCTCACTTCAAGGTGCCGCGCTACATCAAGTTCGTGGAGGAATTCCCGATGACCGTGACCGGCAAGATCCAGAAGTTCAAGATGCGCGAGGCCGCGACACAAGAGCTGGGGCTGGCCAGGTGAGTACGTCACGTGAGGGGGAGGATGACACTCCCGCCACACGCCACCTGAGCAGCGCTCGTCAGCAGGTCGCCCACTATGCGGCGAGTCATCATCATGCGGCCCTCGACGAGGCGCTCGAGACGCTGATCGATGCCCACCCGAGCGGCGAACTACCGGTCATGGCACTGGCCGGGCTGGACCAACTGCACCTGGGTGGCGTGACGGGCACCCGCGAGCTGCTGGCCCTCGCCCGGCTGGAACCCCAGTCGCGGGGGCTTTCGATGCTCGAACTCGGCGCAGGCCTCGGCGGGCTGGCGCGACATGTTGCCAGCCAGTCGCGTGACACCGGCGCTGACCATCACATCACCACGCTGGATCTCTCGAGCAGCCTCTGCGAGCTGGCAATCGCCCTCAACCGGGCCACCGGACTGCGCGAGTCGATTCGCGTGCTGGAGGGCGACGCCTGCTACCCCGAGTTGCATCCGGCACTGTCGGGTCGCCGCTTTGATCGCCTCTTCAGCCAGCACCTGCTGGTGCATCTGAGCGACAAGGCCAGCACGCTCACGCAGTGGCATGACTGTCTCGAGCAGGATGGCTACCTCCTGCTGCACGAGCCGGTGCTCAGCGTGCAGGCGCAGGCGTTTGGCGAGCGTCCTGCCCTGCCACTGCCGTGGGCACTGTCACCGCGCGGCGACCAACTGGCCAGTTGCGAGGAGCTGCATGAGGCAATGGCCAGCAGCGGCTTCGAGGTCGATGCCCATGTCGAGCTGACCGATCAGGTGCTGAGCTGGCAGGCGCGCCGCATGCGCGAGAGTACCGGCGAGCAGCCCATCGCCTACCGCGAGGACGCGCCTGCGCCCTCGCCGGCCATGCTGGCCGCCCGCGGCCTGACGCCGGAACTGGTCTTCGGCCCGGCCTTTTCCCTGATGCAACGCAACCTGATGCTGGCCCTGGAAGCCGGCTGGCTGGAGGTTCACCTGTGGCGCCTGCGCAAGCGTTCTGCCAGGCAGTGAAGGGCGCGATGAATCAGCAGAACTCACCGCAGGGATGTGACGAGAAAAAATTAGGAAACAGCGCTCGCAAATGACTGGCATCCGCCTGCCTCAACCGTTATTCTTGCCAGTACAGTCCCGTTCGGGGGATAAGCCGTTCGTTACCCGTCAGCATGTGAGGGTAATGTGCCCGACATGATGACCGCATTGCTTCGTGTTTCATCGATACCCACGAGTCAGTGCAACGTTTCCCGATGCTCGCGCAACGTTTCTCCGGGAATCTGTTCATCAAGGGCGTGATCTGATCAATCACTCCCAACAGCATCAAAGATTCCCTCACGGGAAAACCGAAAGGGCCTCCACTTGGAGGCCCTTTTTTTGTCTGCGCGCTTAGATCCAGTGGCTCAGGTCTGTACGTTTTGGCCTGCAGGCGTCGAGCTGAAAGATACGCTGAGGCGCATCAAGACTGCCAGCCGGCCAGCACCTCGAGGTGATCACGACGCGCCTGACCCGGCGTCGCGGCCGCCAGTCGCACCCGGGTACCCGGCACACATTGCCCGAGCCGTGCGCAGGCCAGTGGCGTCAGCGCGCCAAGGCGCGGGTAGCCGCCGATGGTCTGGCGATCATTGAGCAATATGATGGGCTGGCCATCGGCCGGCACCTGCACGGCGCCCAGCGGGATACCCTCGGACACCATGCCCGCTCCTTCACGCTCGAGACGCGGGCCGGTCAGGCGCACGCCCATGCGATCGGCTCGCCCATCCACTGCCCATTCGCTGTTGAAGGCGCGATAGAGGCTGTCGCCACTGAACTCGGCGATCTGCGCCCCCACGACCAGCGGCAATTCGAGCGCCTCGCCTTCCTCGGGGGGCAGCGACTGCTGCCATGCCTGTGCCGACGCCGGCAGCTCGCGCAGCGACAGCTCATTGCTGGCAGCCGTCAGCACATCACCGCTGGCCAGGGCTCGCCCTTCGCCATCCAGCCCGCCGAGGCCGTCGCGCACCGTGCTGGCGGCGCTGCCCAGCACCGGGGCGACATCCAGGCCACCGGGGAAGGCCAGATAGGCGCGCAGCCCGGCGACGGGACGCTCGAACTTTAGCTGCTGTCCGCAGGCTACCTCGAAGGCCTGACCCGGCGCGAGCACCTCGCCGTCGAGGGTCGCGGCCAGGCCCGCGCCGCACAGCGCCAGGGTGCCGGCCTGTTCGACCTTGAGCAGCAAGCCGCCGCCCATGGTGATCTCGAGTCCCGGCGCATCATGGGCGTTGCCCAGCAGCCAGTTGGCCCAGCCCAGCGACACCCAGTCCGCCGCGCCACCCTGGGTCACACCCAGATGACGCACGCCCAGACGGCCAGCGTCCTGCACCAGTGCCAGGGCACCGCTGCGCTCGACGCGCAGCGTCGTCTTCGTCTTCACGTCGCTCATGCGCGTTCCTCCAGCGGGGTGACATCGCCGCCCAGGCGAACGAATTCCTCTCGGCTCACGGAGACAAAGCGCACGCGATCACCGGGCATGAAGCGACTGGACGGTTCACCGGCTTCATTGCGCCCGAACAGGGTGATGGGCGTACGGCCCAGGATGTTCCAGCCACCGGGAGAGCGAGACGGGTAGATCGCGGCCTGACGGTCGGCGATGCCGACGCTGCCGGGGGCGATCTTCTGGCGCGGCGTCTTGAGACGCGGCGTGGTCAGCGCCTCTTCCAGCACGCCCATGAAGGCGAAACCGGGCGCGAAACCGAGGGCGAACACGCAGTAGTCATGCGCCCCGTGGCGCTCGATCAGCGCCTCGACACTGATGCCCAGCCGCGCGGCGATCGGCGCCAGCTCCGGCCCGACACTGTCGTCATACCAGACGGGCACTTCATGCAGCTGTCCCTGCTGGCCACTGCCCGGCGCGAGATCCGCCAGCGCGGCCTGGATGCGGGCACGCGCCTCGCCTTCTTCCAGCGCGGCCACATCGTAGTGCAGCAGCAGCGTGGTGTAGGACGGCACCAGATCGACCAGCGCCGCGCCGAAGGCCTCACGCAGCGCACTGTCGGCGGCCAGCACCCAGGTCATGTTGGATTCCTCGATGCGATCGAACAGCCGGATGATCAGCGAGTCCATGCCGACGGTCTCGAGGCGCAGTTGCGGTGACGTGCCACGGCCGTGGCTATCAGCCCCCGCCATCAGGCACCCGCCAACGTATCGAAGGCTTCACGGATGGCGCGCACCGCGGCCACGGACTCGGCGTTGTCACCGTGCACGCACAGCGTATCGGCGGACAGCACCAGGTCACCGCCGCTGCTGTCGGTCAGCGCTTCACCACGTGCCAGCGTCACGGACTGGGCGATGATCACCTCGCTGTCATGATGCACGGCGCCCGGCTCACGGCGCGATACCAGGTGGCCGCGTGAATCGTAGGCGCGGTCGGCGAAAGCCTCGAACCACAGCGTGATGCCCATCTCGTCGGCCAGTGCCTGCATCGGCGCGGGGTTGGCGGTCGCCATCACCATCAGCGGCAGGCTGGCGTCATAGCGCACCACGGCCTGCATGACGGCGCGCAGCAGCGTCGGGTCGGCGGCCATGTCGTTGTAGAGCGCACCATGCGGCTTCACGTACTGGACACGAGTGCCCTCGGCGCGACAGATGCCATCCAGCGCGCCGATCTGATAGAGCAGCATGTCCTCGACTTCGGCAGGCGAACACGCCATCGAGCGACGACCGAAGCCTTGCAGGTCCGGGTAGGCCGGGTGCGCGCCGATGCGCACGTCATGCTTGACCGCCAGACGCACGGTGCGGCGCATGATGGTGGGGTCGGAAGCGTGGAAACCACAGGCGATGTTGGCGCAGTCGACGAAGGGCATGACCTCTTCATCCAGACCGATCTTCCAGTTGCCGAAGCTTTCGCCCATATCGCAGTTGAGCAGGGGGAGGGAGGGGGCAGAGCGGGACATAGCAAAACCTCACAGGTCAGATCTTGTGTGTTGTTATGCCTCCACTCTATGTAAGGGGCCGCCTTGGTATCCAATCGTATTTTATGATTCGTCATATCGGTGAAATCTTTCATCATCTTGCGCCATGAAAGCACCGGCCGTGTATCGCTTGCCCGACAGAGCGCGTCATGCTTCTGTCTTGGGCGAGCCGAGCAGTGGCGGCAGGGCCTGTCTCCCCGCCCACCGCCTGTCTGAAGTCACGCTTTGCTCAGCCGAATCCCCCTACAACAACAGGAGTTTCACCATGGCCGTCAGCGATCCGTTCCACCTCGCCATCCAGGTCCGCGATATCGCCGAGGCACGCCGCTTCTATGGCGAGTTTCTGGGCTGCCCCGAGGGCCGCTCGTCCGACAGCTGGGTCGATTTCGACCTCTATGGCCATCAGTTCGTCTGTCACCTGAATCCGGCGCTGGCCGACCCGGCAAGCGCCGTCGCTCAGCACCGCAATCCGGTCGATGGCCATGGTGTGCCGGTGCCACACTTCGGTGTGGTGCTGGAGATGGACGCCTGGCAGGCACTGGCGGACCGCCTCATCGCCGAGGGCGTCACCTTCGAGATCGAGCCCCATATCCGCTTCAAGGGCGAACCCGGCGAACAGGCGACGATGTTCTTCCTCGACCCCACCGGCAATGCGCTGGAATTCAAGGCCTTCAAGGACCGCGAGAGCCAGCTGTTTCGCAAATGACCTGAGCGACCCGCGCAGGCGCCCGAGCCCACGCCCGGTCTGACGCGGGCCGGGCCCCGTGATGAAAGCTGACGCCTCGCGCTGCATGCGGCAAGATGGGCGGTCACAACGATTCATCACGGGGCATCTGCCATGTTCGACTTCAAGGAACTCGAGGCCTTCGTCTGGGTGGTCCGGCTTGGCTCGTTCCGCAAGGGCGCGACCAAGCTTCACTTGACCCAGCCCTCCATCTCGGACCGCATCAACCGCCTGGAAGCCACCGTCGGCGAATCCCTGCTGGAACGCGCCACCCGCCCCATCCAACCCACCCTGCGCGGGCGTGAGTTCTTCGCCCACGCCGAGCGCCTGCTCAGTGGCCGCGACGAGGCCATGCGCCTGTTTCAGGAAGAAGGCGCCTTCTCGGGCACGCTGCGTCTGGGCGTGATCGAGACCATCGCCAACAGCTGGTTTCCCGCCTTCATGCGCCAGCTGGCCGAACGCTATCCCAAGCTGACGCTGGAAATGACCGTCGATATCTCGCCCTCTCTGCATCAGCGTCTGGCCGACAATGATCTCGACATGCTGTTCGCGATGGACAGCGCCGCCATGGGGCCCTACGCCACCCAGACCCCGCTGTGCACCTTCGAGATGGGCATGTTCGCCTCACCGGCCCTCGCCGAGCAGCTGGCCGAGGATGACGAGCGCTTCGCTTCCACGCCATTCATCTCCTTCAGCAAGCAGGCGCGCCCCTATACCGAGCTGGTCAGCTATCTGTCGGACCAGGGCATCACCCAGCCCAAGGTGCACTGCACCAGCACCCTGATGACCATCCTGCGCATGAGCAGCGAAGGGCTTGGCATCGGCGTACTGCCGGTCGCTACGGTGGAGGATGTCATCAGCCACGGCGAACTGGTGCGCCTGCCACTGAAGACTCCATTGCCGCCAATGGTCTATGAAGCCATCTGGCGCAATGCCAACTATCCCGATTTCTGTGCCAGCGTGGCACGCCTCGGCTGCCAATGTGCCGAGACCTACTCGCAGCAACACGCGCATTCCACTCCCTGATCAGACCGCCTGTCATGCGCTGAGTCAGGGTTGATCGCGCCCCGCTCCGCATCAGACCAAGGTCTAACAATATCGCCAAAGGCTTTCATGCGACGACACTATGAAAGATTTCATCGATACTGCGAATCAGAATTAACGATTGGACGGGATGGCCCGTCGCTTGAAGAATGAAATTGTCTGCCGACAACATTCAATAATAATGAGGAACAAGACATGCGTAAGCCCAACGATTCCCTCACTCGCAAGACCCCGACAGTCAAGTCCTTCGCCTGGCTGGCGACAGTGGGTGCCCTGGCCTTCAGTGGCTCGGCACTCGCGGCACAGTGGAACCTCGCCACTCCGTATGGCGATGCCAGCTTCCACACCAAGAACACCAAGCAGTTCGCCGAGGAGGTCACCGAGGCCACCGATGGCGAGCTGACCGTGACCGTGCACAGCGGCGGTTCCCTGATCTCCCACGGCGAGATCAAGCCTTCCGTGCGTCGTGGCACCGTCCAGGCCGGTGAAATCTTCCTGTCGATACTCTCCAACGAATCGCCGGTCTACGAGCTGGACACCCTGCCGGGCGTCGCCTCCAGCTACGAAGAAGCCTTCGCCCTCTGGCAGGCCTCCAAGCCGGACATCACCGAGCTGTTCGCCAAGGAAGGCCTGATGCCGCTGTACGCGGTCGCCTGGCCGGCCCAGGGTATCTACACCGACTTCGACCTGTCCGACGTCTCCCAGCTCAAGGGCCTGCGTATCCGCGCGCCCAACATCAACACCCAGCGCTTCGTCGAGAACGTCGGCGGCAAGCCCACCGAGACCGAAGAAGCCGACATCCCCACCGCCTTCAGCACCGGTCGTGTCGACGCGATGATCACCTCCAGCTCCACCGGCAAGTCCATGTCGGCCTGGGATTACGTCAAGCACTACAACGACGCCAAGCTGTGGCTGCCGAAGAACATCGTCTTCGTCAACAAGCGTGCCTTCGATCGCCTCGACGAGAGCACTCAGCAAGCCGTGCTTGATGCCGCCAAGGCCGCCGAGACCCGCGGCTGGGAAGCCAGCAAGGCTGATGCTGCCGAGAGCGCCAAGGTGCTGACCGAGAATGGCTTCACCATCACGGAGCCCGACGCCAAGCTGGCGGAAGACTTGAAGGCCGCCGGTGACAAGCTGTTCCAGGACTGGAAGTCGCGTGCCGGTGAAGAAGGCCAGCAGCTGCTCGAGCGCTACCGCGCAGATCTGGATGCCTGAGATCCGCTCGCAAGCCCGACTGCCCGGCGCTGAATGCTGGACATGTGGCCAAGCGCATCGACCGTGCACTGCCTGAGCAACGTCTGAGCATTGCCTTGCCTGAGCGCTGCGGATGTCCTGACTGACCCCAGCTGCAGCGTTGCTATCCCGCCACGCGGTACGCCACTCGAGACTCCGACACCTGCCGCCCGCCGGCAGGTGATCCACGGACAAGCCTGTGCGCAGCATCGCGTGGCCACCCTCACCTTCCCTGTGAGCGCCCGTCATGACCTATTTCTTCGACAGACTCTATCGCCTCGGCGCGTGGGGTGCGGCGGCCTGCATGCTGCTGATCTGCACCCTCGTCAGCCTGCAAGTCTTCCTGCGCCTGATCGACGCCATCATGGTGATGTTCGGCGCCGAGCGTCTCGGCTTCGAGATCTCCGGCGTGTCGGAAATGGCTGCCTTCCTGCTGGTCGGCGCCACCTTCCTGAGCCTCGCCTACACCTTCACGCATCACGCCCATATCCGCGTGACGCTGGTCATCAACCGCCTGCCGGCCGCCGTGCGCGTGTGGATCGAAAGCCTCGCACTGCTGATCGCACTCGGCCTGAGCGTCTTGATCACCCATGAACTGGTACTGCTGGCCGGCGAGAGCCTCGAGTACCACGACATCTCCTCCGGCCTGCTGGCGCTGCCGCTGTGGATTCCGCAGAGCGTGCTGGTCGCCGGTACCGGCCTGCTGTGCCTGGCGATTCTCGAGACCCTGATCGCCACGCTGCGCACCGCCTTCACCGCGCCCTCAAGCTACGTGGCGCCCGAGCCCGAAGACGGAGCCGAATGACATGCTGACACTCATCCTCGTCACTCTGCTGGCCCTCGCCTTGCTGCTCGGCAGCGGCGTGTGGGTCGCCTTCTCGCTGATCGGCACCGGCTGGATCGTGCTGACCTTCTTCTCCACCTTCGAGACCGGCCCGATCCTGGCCTCCGATTTCTGGGGTGCCAGCTACGGCTGGGACCTGACCGCCCTGCCGATGTTCGTGTGGATGGGCGAGATCCTGTTCCGCTCGGGACTGGCCGACAACATGTTCCGCGCCCTGGCGCCGTGGCTCAATCGCCTGCCCGGCCGTCTGCTGCACTCCAACATCATCGGCAGCGGTCTGTTCGCCGCCGTGTGCGGCTCCTCCGCCGCTACCTGCGCCACCGTCGGCAAGATGACGCTGCCGGAACTTGAGCGCCGCGGCTACGACAGCAACCTGGCCATCGGTACCCTCGCCAGCGCCTCGACCCTCGGTCTGCTGATTCCGCCGTCGATCATGATGATCGTCTATGGCGTGGTCACCGAGCAGTCCATCTCGCGTCTGTTCATCGCCGGTGTCCTGCCGGGCATGCTGCTGCTGGCCCTGTTCATGGGCTACCTGGCGATCTGGTCAAAGGTCGTCGGTGAGCCGCAGGGCCGTGCCGGCCATGACGAGCCGCACATGGGCTTCATGGCCAAGCTGCGCAACAGCGCCCAGCTGATTCCGCTGCTGGCCCTGATCGGCGGCATTCTCGGCAGCATCTACGGTGGTCTGGCGTCACCCACCGAAGCGGCCGCGGTCGGCGTGGTACTGTCGCTGATCATCGCTCGCCTCAACGGCCACATGACGGCCGCCACCTTCAAGGCATCGCTGTTCGCGGCGCTGCGCACCTCGTGCATGATCGCCTTCATCATCGCCGGTGCCTCCTTCCTGTCCTCCGCGATGAGCTTCACCCAGATTCCGATGCAGCTGGCCGAAGGCATCGCCACCCTGGGGCTGTCCCCGACCATGCTTCTGGTGGTGCTGACACTGTTCCTGCTGGTTCTGGGCTGCTTCCTCGACGGCATCTCGCTGATCCTGCTGGTGACCTCCATCATCATGCCGGTCATCGAAGCCGCCGGTTTCGACCTGATCTGGTTCGGTATCTACCTGATCATCGTGGTCGAGATGTCGCAGATCACCCCGCCGGTAGGCTTCAACCTGTTCGTGATCCAGAGCCTGACCGGCAAGGACATCATCACCATCACCAAGGCGACGCTGCCGTTCTTCCTGCTGATGATCTTCTCCATCGTGCTGATGCACGTCTTCCCGGAGATCGTGCTCTATCTCCCCCAGGCCATGAACGGCTGATCAGGTGACACAATGCCATGGATGGCAGCTGGTAGCGCTTCCGGACCCGGGAACCGCAGCTGTCGGCACCTCTATCGGTCGTCCCTTGCCCAAGGGCACCGAGCGTCACGGCAGACATACGGTGACGTGCTTGCAGGCCTCCCATAGGGAGGCCTTTTTTATGCCGCCTGCCTGGCGCCTGCCACTCGCCGCACGCCGCTCACAGAGCACCGCTACTCAAAGCATCGCGACGGAAACATCGCGACGGAAAGCACCGTCCTCACACACAGCCCAGCCCCACACAGCTCAGCTCAGATAGGCACATGGACACGAACACGAACACGAAACAAGAAAGCCGCCCCTTCCTTGCCATGAGGCAGAAAGGGGCGGCTTTTTCGTCAACCGACAGGCGAGGCTAGATCAGGACAGATGATCCGCCGGTGCGCTGGCCGGGGTGTCGATCATCGCGTGACCTTTGCCACCACCGCCGTGTCCACCATGGCCGTGGCCATGATCGAACAGACCACAACCACTCAGGGCCAGAGTCGCCGCGACCAGTGCAATCGGAAACAGATTTTTGATACGCATGAATCTCTCCTTCAAAGGGGGGTAGAGGCTGCTGCACGTTCGAGCCGTCCAGGACTGCCCGGCGCTGTCTGCAAGCTCTGTTTGCAAACCCTGTCAGCAAGTCCTGTCTGCAAGCCCTGTCTGCAAGCCCATACTTTCCCCTCCACATTACGCTGATCGACGACCAACGTTAAACCTTCACAGCAGCCTTCCTTTTTTTCTGCACGCCTTGTACAAGAGTTGCGACATGATTGTCGTGTAATGTACCGCGCCGCTTTTTCCCGGCTCAGCGAGCCTTCAGCCCGCGCATGTGGGCAGGTATCACCAGACGCTCGAACAGCTCGAACAGCAGCTCGGCACAGATGGCCAGCAATGCCGCAGGAATCGCCCCGTAGAGCACCAGATCATAGTCATTGAGCGAGAGCCCGGTGACGATCGGTTCGCCCAGACCACCGGCACCAATGAAGGCTGCCAGCGTCGCGGTACCGATGTTGATGATGGCGGCTGTCTTGATGCCGGTGAGCAGGTTGGGCGTCGCCAACGGCAGGATGACATGACGCAGTTGCTCACGACGCGTCAGTCCCATGCCACGTGCCACCTTGACCAGCAGCGGGTCCACCGTCAGCAGCGCGGTGATCGCCGCGCGGATGATCGGCAGCAATGAGTAGACGAACAGCGCGATCACCGCCGGCACCACGCCGATGCCGAACAGCGGAATCATCAGTGCCAGCAGCGCGATGGAGGGGATGGTCTGCAGCAGGCCGGTGACATAGAGCACCACCCGCGAGACCTTCGGATTGCGATAGACAAGCAAGGACAACGGCAGGCCGACCAGACACGCCAGCAGCAGCGCGGACAGCGTCAACTGCAGGTGCTCGATCAGATTGGTGCCCAGCTTGTCCCACTTGGCGCCGCTGACTTCCCGCTGCTCGGTGGTGATGCCCTGCTCCTGAATGAAGCGACTGGCGACCTGGGCGAAGCTCTGCTCATCGGTGGAGACGCGGGCATTGAGCGCCTGCATGCTGTCTTCATCGAGGCTTCCCGCCAGCTGGTTGAGCGCCGCGACGGCATCTTCCGGCAAGGCGGCATTCACGAAGGGCACCGCCAGATACTCAGGGAAGTACCCCTTGTCGTCCTCGAGCAGCACGAAGTCGAAGCGCTTGATGTCGCCCTCGGTGGAATAGGCATCGGTGGCATCGATCTTGCTCTCGCGCAGCGCCTGATAGGCGATGCCGTGCTCGATGCCACGCGGCACCTGGGAAAGCCCGTATTCCGCCGCCAGTCCCGGCCAGCCATCCGGCCGCTTGATGAACTCATGCGACATCGCGACGGACAGATCCGGGTGATCGGCCATATCGCCGATGGTACTGATGCCCAACGACTCGGCCTGATCGCGGCGCATGCTGACGGCGTAGGTATTGTTGAAGCCCAGCGGCTCGAGCACGCGCAGGCCCCGCTCGCGACTCAGCTCATCGAGCGTCTCGAGCGGAGGCACATCATCCAGATTGAGAATGGCGTGGGCCAGGGTGCCGGTGTACTCGGGATAGACATCCAGCTCGCCTTCCGCCAGCCCCTGATAGGTGATGATGGTCTGCCCCAGCCCCAGACGGCGCTCGACCGTGAAGCCGGCGTCCTCCAGCACCTGTGCGAAGATCTCGCCCAGCAGATGGCCTTCACGGTCAGCCTTGGAGCCGACCACGATCGGCTTGTCCTCGGGCCATGCCGCGGCTTCCTCTTCTGCGCTCACAACCGGACTGCTTGCCAGAGCGGCCAGACTCGCAAGCGCCAGACCGGCGACCATCAGCGCGCCGGATAGCCCGCGGCGCGGGCGTTGCAGGGCGGAAGTCGTCATCAGCGTCTTCATGCGCGTGCCTCCAGCAGTCGGGCCACGCGCTCATCCGCTGGCGCCGTGGTGATGGTGTCGGGGCTGGCGGCCTGCAGCACCACGCCGGGTGCCATCACCACCATGTGATCAGCCAGGCTCAGCGCCTCGTTCATGTCGTGGGTGACCATCACCACGCTGCGCGGCTCCTCCTGCTGCATGCGTTGGAACTGGGCATGCACCTCGATGCGCGTGATCGGATCGACGGCCGAGAAGGCCTCATCGAGCAGCAGCAACGGTGGCTCCAGCATCATGGCGCGACACAGCCCGACGCGCTGGGCCTGACCGCCGGAAATCTCGTGGGGATAGCGTGCCAGCAGCGCCATGTCGAGGTCCATCATCTGGAACAGGCGCGCGATGCGTGCCTTGACGCGTTCGGCGCTCCAACCTTCGCGGTCAGCGAGAATGGCAACGTTGTCGCGCACGCTGAGATGGGGAAAGAGGCCGATCTGCTGAACGGCATAGCCGATGCGGCGACGCATGGCTGGCAGGTTGGCGTAATCGACGGCGGCGCCGAATACCTTCACCTCGCCTTCATCCGGGCGGATCAGGCCGTTGATCAGCTGCAGCAGGGTCGATTTGCCACAGCCGCTGGCACCGACCAGGGCGGTGATGCGATCACGCGGCAGTTCAAGATCAATGCCTTCAAACAGGCGCTGACCGGCAAAGCCCTTGTGCAGGCCGCTGAAGCGGACTGCCGGGGCGGTGTCATCACTCATCGAGTAGGTCCTTCTAGGCAGGTGAGCATGAGTCTGAAATGGCGGAAAGCGCTGGCGAGTCGGCGCACTTGCACACCAAAGAGTGCCGGTGACACCAGGCAGGTGACGGTAATGCTCCCCACTGACGCCCTCACGACTTCCTCAATCAACAGTGACTACAGCGTCTCAGCTTATCAAGTCACCCCGGCGATGCCGGAGCAATTTCGTTTCCTGAACTGACTTTCTCTCCCCTGACGTCATTCAACTGAGCTACTCGACCTGGCGCTCCCCCTCGAGCCCCCTCCAGGCCTTCTGTCACAGGTCCTGCGACCTTGGTCAAAGCGCTGCATAATGACCTTTACGTTAACGTCAACTTTGACCTAGAGTAATCCCATCACACGCCAAGGCGGCCCGTGGCGGGCCTTGCTCATCGCGCCTCACCGATCTACAGGATGCCAGATCATGCACAGCCTCTATTCACCGCTGGATTTCGGACTCGACGAGACACACACCCTGCTGCGTGAGCAGGTCAACGCCTTTGCCCGCGACGAGATCGCCCCGCGCGCCGCCGAGATCGATGCCAGCAATGCCTTCCCCGATGACCTGTGGCAGAAGTTCGGCGAAATGGGCCTGCTCGGCATTACCGTGCCCGACGAGGACGGCGGCAGCGGCATGGGCTACCTGGCGCACTGCATCGCGATGGAGGAGATCTCGCGTGCCAGCGCCTCGGTGGCACTCTCCTACGGCGCGCATTCCAACCTGTGCGTGAATCAGATCAAGCTCAACGGCACCGCCGAGCAGAAGGCACGCTACCTGCCGAAGCTGATGAGCGGCGAGCATGTCGGCGCGCTGGCGATGTCAGAACCCGGCGCCGGCTCTGACGTGGTCTCGATGCAGCTCAAGGCCGAGCTGCGAGGCGATCACTACGTGCTCAACGGCAACAAGATGTGGATCACCAACGGCCCGGATGCCCACACCCTGGTGGTCTACGCGAAGACCGACCCGGACGCCGGTTCCAAGGGCATCACCGCTTTCATCATCGAGCGTGACTTCCCCGGTTTCTCCACCGCCCAGAAGCTCGACAAGCTCGGCATGCGCGGCTCCAACACCTGCGAACTGGTCTTCCAGGATTGTCAGGTGCCGGTCGAGAACGTGCTGGGTGAGGTCAATAGCGGCGTCAAGGTGCTGATGCGCGGGCTCGATTTCGAGCGCACCGTACTGGCCGCCGGCCCCATCGGCATCATGCAGGCCTGCATGGACATCGTGGTGCCCTACCTGCATGAGCGTCGTCAGTTCGGCCAGGCCATCGGTGAATTCCAGCTGGTGCAAGGCAAGGTCGCCGACATGTACACCACCCTCAATGCCTGTCGCGCCTATCTGTATGCGGTCGCCAACGCCTGTGATCGTGGCCAGACCTCACGCAAGGACGCCGCGGGCGTGATTCTCTACTGCGCCGAGAAGGCCACCCAGATGGCGTTGGATGCCATCCAGCTGCTCGGCGGCAATGGCTACATCAACGAGTACGCCACCGGACGCCTGCTGCGCGACGCCAAGCTTTACGAGATCGGCGCCGGCACCAGCGAGATTCGCCGTATGCTGATCGGGCGTGAGCTGTTCAACGAGAGCGCCTGATACCTCTCGTCATCCCCTACTCTTTTCGTATTCCTACGCCACTGGAGCTTGCTCGATGGCCATACTGACCTCCCTGATCAATCCGCGCAGTGACCAGTTCCGCGCCAATGAAGCGGCGATGCAGGCCGAGGTCGATCGCCTGCACCAGCTGCTGGAGACCGTCGCGGCCGGTGGCGGTGACAAGGCGCGCGAGCGTCACGAGTCGCGCGGCAAGCTGTTCGTGCGCGAACGCATCGACCACCTGATCGATGAAGGCTCGCCCTTCCTCGAACTCTCTGCGCTGGCGGCCCACGACGTCTACGACAGTCCCGTCCCCGGTGCGGGCCTGGTTACCGGCATCGGCCGCGTCAGCGGTGTGGAGTGCGTCATCGTCGCCAACGACGCCACCGTCAAGGGCGGCACCTACTTCCCGATGACGGCCAAGAAGCATCTGCGCGCCCAGGAAATCGCCCGCAAGCATCGCCTGCCCTGTCTCTACCTGGTCGATTCCGGCGGCGCGCATCTTCCCCACCAGGACGAGGTCTTCCCGGACCGCGATCACTTCGGCCGCATCTTCTACAACCAGGCCACGCTGTCCGCCGAGGGCATCCCGCAGATCGCCGTGGTGATGGGCTCGTGTACCGCAGGCGGTGCCTACGTGCCGGCGATGGCGGACGAATCCATCATCGTGCGCGAGCAAGGCACCATCTTCCTGGCGGGGCCACCGCTGGTGAAGGCCGCCACCGGTGAGGACATCAGCGCCGAGGCGCTGGGCGGGGCCGAGGTGCACTGCAAGATCAGCGGCGTGGCCGACCACCTGGCCGACAATGACGCCCATGCCCTGCAGCTGGCTCGCCGCGCCGTGTCGCGCCTCAACTGGCAACGCAAGGGCCAGCTCGCGCTGCGTGAATCGCGTCCGCCACGCCTGGACCCGCAGGAGCTCTACGGCATCGTCGGCACCGATCTCAAGAAACCCTACGACGTGCGCGAAGTGATCGGCCGCCTGGTGGATGACTCGGACTTCGACGAATTCAAGCGCGAGTACGGCGAGACGCTGGTCACCGGCTTCGCGCATCTGCATGGCCATCCGGTCGGCATTCTCGCCAACAATGGCGTGCTGTTCTCGGAAAGCGCCCTCAAGGGCGCGCACTTCATCGAGTTGTGCATCCAGCGCCGGATTCCGCTGATCTTTCTGCAGAACATCACCGGCTTCATGGTCGGCTCGCGCTACGAGCACGAAGGCATCGCCAAGCACGGCGCCAAGCTGGTGGCGGCGGTAGCCTGCGCCAGGGTGCCCAAGTTCACGGTACTGATCGGCGGCAGTTTCGGCGCGGGCAACTACGGCATGTGCGGGCGCGCCTATGACCCCAATCTGCTGTTCATGTGGCCCAACTCACGCATCTCGGTGATGGGCGGCGAACAGGCTGCCAACGTGCTGGCACAGGTCAAGCGCGACCAGCATGCCCGCGAGGGGCGCGAGTGGCCCGCCGAGGAAGAGGAGGCCTTCAAGGCGCCGGTACGCGAGCAGTATGAGCGTCAGGGCCATCCGACCTACGCCAGTGCGCGCCTGTGGGATGACGGCGTGATCGACCCGCTGCAGACCCGCGACATCCTGGGGCTGTCACTGGCCGCGGCCATGAATGCCGAGATCGAGGACAGTCGCTTCGGTGTGCTTCGCATGTAACCAGGCAAACACCGTGGCAATCCTTGTAGCCCTCACTGAATGCCATTAGTCATCTTGAAGCTAACAGAATGGAAGAAAGCACGATGACAGAGCCTCGCCAATCGAGTCGACTCGAGATAGATCAACACGGCGTCGCCCGCCTCACTCTGCTGCGCCCCGAGGTGCACAACGCCTTCGATGATCTGCTGATCGCAGAGCTGAATCAGCACCTGGAGAGCCTGCACGCCAGGGCGAGCCGCGACGAGGTGCGTGTGGTGGTACTGGCCTCCGAGGGCAAGAGCTTCTCGGCTGGCGCCGACCTCAAGTGGATGCAGCGCATGGTCGAGTATTCGCTGGAAGATAACCTCGCCGACTCACGCGAGCTTGCGCGACTGATGCAGCTGCTCGATGAGCTGCCCTGCCCCAGCGTATGTCGTGTCCAGGGCGCCACCTTCGGCGGAGCCGTCGGTCTGGCTGCCTGCTGCGACATCGTGATTGCTGCAGAGCGTGCGCGCTTCTGTCTTTCCGAAGTGCGCATCGGGCTGGCGCCGGCGGCCATCAGCCCGTACGTGCAGCGCGCCATCGGCTCACGCCAGATGCGCCGTTATGCCCTCAGCGCCGAGGTGATCGACAGTGCCACCGCGCAGCGTATCGGCCTGGTCCACGAGGTCTGCCCCGATGAGCTGCTGGAGGCGCGTGTCGCGGAGATGGTGCAGACCCTGCTGGCCACCTCACCTGCCGCCAGTCGCGCCACCAAGGCGCTGCTCAGCGAGGTGGCTCAGGCACCTGACAGTGCCGCGACCCGTGAACGCTGCTGCGAGGTGATCAGCCAGCTGCGCGTCAGCGAACAGGGCCAGGCCGGTCTGGCCGCCTTCTTCGCCGGCACGCCGGCGCCCTGGGTGCCGACCGAGACTCAGACACCCCAGACGTCGAAATCCTCATGAGCACCAGAGGCCTGAAGCCGCTGACGGCGTGTCGATTCTCTCGGCGCTGGTCATCACTCTCGGCCATCCACCTCGGCCATGCCTGCCGGATTTTTTCATAAGAGCTTTTCTCTTCCTGAATTCCCCTTGCCACCTTCGCCACAGGACGCTTGCCATGAACGCCAACCGCGAGACAGACCAGACCCTCCCCGCCGGTTGCGGCGAGATCCGCAAGCTGCTGGTCGCCAACCGGGGTGAGATCGCCGTGCGCGTGATGCGCACCGCTCGCGCGATGGGTATCCAGACAGTGGCGGTCTACTCCGATGCCGACGCCGACGCCCTGCATGTGCGCGAGGCCGACGAGGCAGTGCGTCTCGGGCCCGCCAGCGCCCGCGAAAGCTATCTGGACATCGACAAGGTGATCGCTGCCGCGCGTAAAAGCGGCGCCGATGCCGTGCACCCCGGCTATGGCTTCCTGTCCGAGAACGCCGCCTTCGTCAGCGCGCTGGCCGAAGCCGGCATCATCTTCGTCGGCCCGCCCCAGAGCGCGATCGCCGACATGGGCGACAAGTCAGCCGCCAAGATGCGCATGCAGGCGGCCAATGTGCCGCTGGTGCCCGGCTACCACGGTGAGGACCAGCAGGATGAGCTGCTGCAGGCCGAAGCGGACCGCATGGGCTATCCGGTACTGATCAAGGCCTGCGCCGGCGGTGGCGGCAAGGGCATGCGCGTGGTCGAGAGTGCGCAGGAATTCGCGGCGGCGCTGGCCAGCTGTCGTCGTGAATCCCGCGCCGCCTTCGGCGATGAGCGCATGCTGATCGAGAAATACCTGACCCAGCCGCGCCATGTCGAAGTCCAGGTGTTCTGCGACAGCTACGGCAGCGGTGTCTATCTGTTCGAGCGCGATTGCAGTGTCCAGCGTCGCCACCAGAAGGTGCTGGAAGAGGCCCCCGCGCCGGGCCTGACGCCCTCGCTGCGCCGTGAGATGGGCGAGGCCGCCGTGCGGGCAGCGCGCGAGATCGGCTATGTCGGCGCCGGCACCATCGAGTTTCTGCTCGATGCCCCGCAACCGGGCAGCGAAAGCCACGGTGCCTTCTACTTCATGGAAATGAACACGCGCCTGCAGGTCGAGCACCCGGTGACCGAGATGATCACCGGCGAAGACCTCGTCGAATGGCAACTGCGCATCGCGCGGGGTGAACGCCTGCCGCGTCAGCAGGATGAGCTGACGTTGACCGGTCACAGTTTCGAGGCGCGGCTCTACGCCGAAGACCCGGACAACGACTTCCTGCCCGCCACCGGTGTGCTGGAACGCTTCCGGCTGGATCTGGCAGGGGGCGGACTGACCGCCCGGCAGGTACGTCTGGACAGCGGCGTCGCCGAGGGCGATGAAATCTCGATGCATTACGACCCGATGCTGGCCAAGCTGATCAGCTACGGACCGACTCGCGAACAGGCGCTCGAGATACTGCTGCGCGCGCTGGCAGCGCTGGAGGTGCGTGGCGTCACCACCAACCGCGCCTTCCTGTCCCGCCTGGCGGGGCATCCTGACTTCCGCGCCGCCGAGCTGGATACCCGCTTCATCGAGCGCCATCACGACAGCCTGTTCCCCAGCGCGACGCTGGACCACACAAGCCTGGCGGCCAGCGCCTTGCTGGCGCTCTCACGCCTGGATGAGCAAGCCAATCACGCATCACATTCGATCCGCACATCACATTCACGCCAGCCCTGCGCCAGCCCGTGGGAGCGCCGTGATGGCTGGCGCAATGGCCTGCCACACCAGGTGCGCCTGGCGCTGTGTCTACCCGCTGACGCCGATGCCGATGAGCGCAGCGACAAGGTGGCGCATATCCTCGCACGCCGCCCCGTAACGCATGCCTCCATGGCGAACACGCACACCTCAAATACGTCATCGGTGAGCGATTCGCGCGGCGACTGGCAACTGGAAGTGACCACTCACTACGGAGATGAAAGACTGACCACACGCCATATCGGTCGGCTCACTCGCCTTGAAGGCAATGCCATCGCCGTGACGCTGGATGGCCATCGCCGTCGCTTCCAGGCAAGCCACGCGCCGACCTGCGGCGGTGAAGTGCTGATGTTGTCGTCTGCGCAGCAAAGCCAGTCCGGCAGCGCTCCACAGGGGGAATCACGCCTGCTGTGGCGGCGCGCCGACGCCGTGGACCACGCGCGCCACGAGACCCAGGCGACCCTGAATGCGCCGATGAATGGCACCGTGGTCACGCAGCTGGTCGCACCGGGCAGCCATGTCCCGCAGGGCACGCCCTTGATGGTGATGGAGGCGATGAAGATGGAGCACACCCTCAATGCCCCCGCTGATGGCGAGGTTGCCCAGTTCCACTTCTCGGCCGGTGACAGCGTGGTCCAGGGCGATGTGCTGCTCGAGTTCACGGCCGAACAAGCCGCGACGGACAAGGAGTAAGTCAGCATGCACTCTCCCCGCAAGGTACGCATCGTCGAAGTCGGCGCGCGCGACGGGCTGCAGAACGAGTCCGTGCCCGTCTCGACTGCCACCAAGCTTGAGTTGATCCGGCGTCTGAGCGACAGCGGCCTTGCGCATGTCGAGGCCGCCAGCTTCGTCTCGCCCAGGTGGGTGCCGCAGATGGCTGATCACCGCGAGATCATGCTGGCGCTGCGCGACGGCCACGCCAAGTCAACAACTGCCAAGTCAGCGACCACTTACTCCGTTCTCACGCCCAACATGAAGGGGCTTGAGGCGGCGCTTGAGTGTGGTGTGCGCGAGGTGGCCGTGTTCGGCTCGGCCAGCGAGTCCTTCTCGCAGCGCAACATCAACTGCTCGATCGCCGAGTCGCTTGAACGCTTTTCGCCGGTGATGGAACACGCCCTCAAGGCCGGTGTGCGTGTGCGCGGCTATGTCTCCTGCGTGCTCGGCTGCCCCTATGAAGGTGAGATACCCCCCGCCGAAGTGGCCGCCGTCGCTCGCGAGCTCAAGGCCATGGGCTGCTACGAGGTGTCGCTGGGTGACACCATCGGCGTCGGCACGCCGCTCAAGGCCAAGCACATGCTGGAGCAGGTCAGTCGCGAGGTGCCGATCTCACAGCTCGCCGCGCACTTCCATGACACCTACGGCCAGGCGCTCGCCAATCTCTACGCCGTGCTGGAGGAAGGCATCGCGGTGATCGACAGTTCGGTGGCGGGCCTGGGCGGCTGCCCCTACGCCAAGGGCGCCTCGGGCAATGTCGCCAGTGAAGATGTGCTCTATCTGCTTGAGGGCATGGGCATCGAGACGGGGGTGGACCTGGCAGCACTGGCCCGCACCGGCGACTGGATCAGCCGCACGCTTGGGCGGCCGAATGGCTCACGCGTCGGCCAGGCGCTGATGGCCAGTGACTGATGACCAGTGGCTGAGGGCGAATGGATTGAGGCGCTGCCAAGCGAGGCCACAATGGCGCGCACCGATTGCGACCAAGAGCCGCACTGGATGGTCGCTGTCATGGAATCGGTGTAGGCTTGCCGCCGTTCGCGCACCGCTTGAGCCCGATGCGCGCCTTCCAACACCATGTCTCTGCCTGAATCTTCGCCCGCCTTCTGATCGGGTGAAGCACGAGACAGCTTTCAGGACACCGTGATGAGCGCCCTCCCGAACTGCCCGGCCTGCAATTCCGAATACACCTACGACGACGGCATGCAGTACGTCTGCCCTGAATGTGCCCATGAGTGGTCCAAGGAAGCCGCCGTCGAGGAAGCCGGCCCGGTATTCCGCGATGCCAACGGCAACGAGCTGGTCGATGGCGATACCGTCACCGTCATCAAGGACCTGAAGATCAAGGGCACTTCCTCCGTCGTCAAGGTCGGCACCAAGGTCAAGAACATCCGCCTGGTGGATGGCGATCACGATATCGACTGCAAGATCGATGGCGTCGGCCCGATGAAGCTCAAGTCGATCTTCGTCAAGAAAGCCTGATCGGACTGCTTGCCTGACACGACGATGCCCCGCCTGCGCCATGTGCGCGACGGGGCATCGTCGTTTGCAGACTGCCGTTTTCGGACTATCGTTTCCAGTCCGTCATTTCCGGCTTGCCGAGGCACCTTGTTCAGCCCGGGCTGGCCCGCTCCAGTCCGCTTCAGTCCGCTCTAGCCCACCACCCCAGCAAGTGCTCACTCACTCCTCAGGCGACGACTTGTCGAGCGGCGTGACCTTGGACAGGCGTATGCGGCGCTGGCCGCCGACCTCGAATTCAAAGCGGCCACTCACCTGGACCTCGCGCCCGATATAGGCGCCGATGCGCTCCGGTGGCAGCAGTTCCAGGCGCTGCTGACCTTCGCCTTCCAGCCAGTAGCGGTTGGGCACGTCTTCGCTGCGCACCCTGCCCTGCACGGCTACCTGCTCGCCCTGCCAGGCCTCGGAGTGTTCCAGCAGCGTCGCCACGCTGGTAGGGCGTGGGCCATTGACGCCATCGCACCCCGCCCCGGCCATCAGCATCACCGCCACGGCCACCATCGCCAGCCAGTGTTGCATCCCCTTGTTCATCTTCATTCCTCGCGCGACTGATACTTCATCGGGGGCTACCCGCTCGCTCATTCACTCGCTTGCGGTTTGAGGGGACTCGGGCACGGCCCGGCAGTCGAGTTCCTCGCCCCTCACGTCGAATGGCGATCTCTCGTGGTCACCCAGACGCACCTGACGCCTGACGTGGACTCATGCACAGTCTGACAGCTGCCACGCGAGGCGATAACTCCCTGACCAATAGAATCAGCCATCAGGATCAGTCTTCAACGCAGGCCGTGAGGCGCCGCGCCACCCGTCAGTCCCATCACGACTCTGAGGCCTGTCATGCTGAGGCATGGTCGCCGCGTGCGGTGTCTGCGGGCACCGCCCTTGTCTCGCGCGCCAGCCGCACCTATATCATTGCCCGCAGGGACACACCGCGCCATCGACGAGACGTGAATGGAGCGCTTCGTCACATCGCCCTGCCGGCACCTCATCAGGAGAATGACATGAAGACAGCCAAGGTGGCCTATATCACCGGCGGTGCTCAAGGCATCGGCCGCGGCATCAGCGACTACCTGCTCGCCCACGGCTGGCGCGTGGCCGTGGCGGATATCGATGCCGAGGCAGGCCAGCAATATCGGGAGATGAAGAAACGACAGGCGAGCGGGCTCGCAGAAGAGCCCGCAGCGCCGTCGGAGGATCTTGCAGAACGCACGGGAGCGCCGTCTGGTGAGCAGCCCACAGAGGACATCGGCGAGCGCCTGCGCGTCTTCACGCTGGATGTACGTGACGAGAAATCCGTGGCCGCCAGCCTCGCGGCTACCTGCGAGGCCTTCGGGCGGCTGGACGCGGTGATCAACAATGCCGCGATCGCCGACCCCTTCCAGGGCAAGCTTGAGGAGCTGTCACTCGAGCGCTGGCATCAGGTACTCGATACCAGTTTGACCAGCAGCTTCCTGACCGCCAAGCATGCGGCGCGTCATCTGCGCGAGACTGGCGGCAGCATCGTCAATCTGGCCTCCAGCCGCGCCCTGCAGTCCGAACCGCACAGCGAAGCCTACGCCGCCAGCAAGGGCGGTATCGTCGCCCTCACCCATGCCATGGCGATGAGCCTGGGGCCGGAGATTCGCGTCAATGCCATCAGCCCGGGCTGGATAGACGTCAGCGCCCTGCAGAAAAGCGGCGAAGCCGAGTCGCTGAGTGACCAAGACCATGCCCAGCACCCCGTCGGGCGCGTCGGCCATGTCGATGACATCGCCGCGTTGGTGGCCTTTTTGATCTCGGAAAAGGCTGGCTTCATCACCGGCCAGAATCATGTCGTCGATGGCGGCATGACACGCAAGATGGTCTATTCCGACTGAGACCAAAAGGCCGACTGATACGACAACGCCGACTGATATGACAACGCCTGACGCAAAGTCGCGTCAGGCGTTGTCAGTTCACAGACGGCAATCGGGTTTCCCTGAACGCTCAACTGCGGACTTCTCTCGCGCGGGCCGGGGTCACACTGCGTGCGGGGCCAGCCACTGCTTGAGCTGACCGGCCTGCATCACGCCGGATTCGCGCGCCAGCTCCTTGCCCTGCTTCATCACCAGCAGCGTTGGAATGCTGCGGATGCCGAAACGACCGGCCAGCGCCTGCTGGGCTTCGGTGTCGATCTTGGCAAAGCGCACACGTGTACCCATCTGCGCCGCGACTTCATTGAAGATCGGCCCCATCATCTTGCACGGGCCACACCAGCTGGCCCAGAAGTCGATGACCACCGGCATTTCACTGCGCACCACCAGGGCCTCGAAGTTGTCGCTGGTCAGTTCCAGCGGCTCCTTGGGCAGTACGGCGGCGCTGCACTTGCCGCAGCTGGGGTTGTCATCCAGACGCGCGGTGGCCACACGATTGAGAGCGAGACATTGCGGACAGGCCAGCACGAGGGATTCAGACATGATCGGACTCCAGAGAAATGGGGATGCGGCGCGCCACGTGACGGTCAACCGTCAGACGCGTACCGGTAAGCGCAGATCATACGACTCGTGAGCCAGGAAGCAATTGAGCGATCTTATCGCCGTGATTGGCTGACTGCATGAGCCCGCCTGACCTGAATGTCCGCCGGAACCTGAACCTGTCTGCCCTCAACCGAAAAGCCCCGCCAGTCACGGCGGGGCTCTTCGCGCTTGAGCACACCCGGGAGTCGGTCAGATGCTGGCCAGCCCGAACTTGATGCACAGTGTCACCAGCACCAGCAGGAAAAGCGTTTCCACCACCATCAGGATCACCGGCTTCCAACCGACCACCGCCAGCTTCTGGAACGACGTCTTGACGCCCAGCGCGGCAATCGCCGCCACCAGACACCAGCGCGACAGGTCGGTGAAGCCTTCCACGGCAACGCTCGGCACCCAGCCGAGGCTGTTGATCAGCACCAGTGCCACGAAGGCGATCAGGAAGGTGGGGAACATCGGCACCTTGCCGCCTTCATCGCCATTGGCCTGGCGCGCACTGCGGAACAGCAGCATGAAGACCATCACCGCCGGCACCAGCATCGCCACCCGCAGCAGCTTGACGAAGGTCGAGACATCCCCGGTGTGCTCGGAGATGATGTAGCCCGCCCCCACCACCTGCGCCACATCGTGGATGGTACCACCGAGGAAGATGCCGGCCTCGGCATCATCCAGCCCCAGCAGTCTGACGATCAGCGGATAGGTGATCATCGCCACGGTCGAGAGTGTGGTCACCCCGACCACGGTCATGATGGTGTGCCGCTCACTGGTGGCGTTGCGCGGCATCACCGCCGACAGTGCCAGTGCCGCCGAGGCGCCACAGATCGCTACCGAGCCACCGGTCAGCAGCCCCATGTCGCGGTCCAGCCCCATCACGCGGGCCAGCAGCGCGCCGAACAGGATGGTCGCCACCACCCCGAGCACCACCGTGATCACCGGGCCGAGGCCGAGACTCGCGACCTGCTCCAGCGTGATGCGCACCCCCAGCAGGGCTACGCCGAGGCGCAGTACCGTCTTGGAGGCGAACTCGATGCCCGCCTTGCACGGGCCCTCCTCGGAAAGAAAGTGCAGTGACATGCCGAACAGCAGCGCATAGAGCAGCGTCGGGCCACCGTAGTGATCGGCGATGAAGGTGGTCGCCAGCGCGATGATGATGCAGATCAGAAGGCCCGGCATGATGGTGCGCACGCGCCCTTCCAGGGACCGCCACAGGCTGGTGGGCGGAGTGGGTGTGTCGTGCAGTGATGAACTGTTGTCAGTGGCCACGCGAATTCCTCAATCAAACCAGCAAGCGGTGACGGGCAAGCTGCCCCGCCGCGATGTGTCGTTCAGGCACATAGGCCTGCTAGCTGACCTGGGCCATGTTCACCTGGGCGGCCTTGATCATTTCGGCGGCCTTCTCGGCGATCATGATGGTCGGCGCATTGGTATTGCCGGACACGATCACCGGCATGATCGAGGCATCCACCACACGCAAGCCGTGCAGGCCATGGACACGCAGCTCGTCATCCACCACCGCCAGCGCATCGTGGCCCATCTTGCAGGTGCCCGCCGGGTGGTAGATGGTCTGGCTGAACTGACGCGCGGCCTCCAGCAGCTCCTCATCACTCTGATATTGCACGCCCGGCACATACTCTTCGCTGATCACCGAGGACAGCGGCTCCGCCTGGGCGATGCGGCGCGCCACCTTGATGGCGTCGACCACCACGCGGCGGTCTTCCTCGGCGCTGAGGTAGTTGGGCTGGATGGAGGGATAGACGCTGGCATCGGCGCTGGTGATGCGCACCTGGCCGCGGCTATGCGGGCGCAGCTGACACACCGAGGACGTGAAGGCCGAGAACGGGTGCACGCCGTCGGCGGGCTTGTCAGCGCTCAGCGGCTGCATGTGGAACTGGATATCCGGACGCGTCAGACCCTCGCGTGACTGGGTGAAGGCACACACCTGACTGGCCGCCAGCGTCAGCGGGCCGGTGCGCGTGAAGAGGTACTGGGTACCGACCGCCAGCTTCTTGAGCGGATGACGCACCTCGTCATTGAGGGTGCGGCACTGGGTCTTGAACACCAGTCGTACCTGCAGGTGGTCCTGGAGGTTTTCCCCGACGCCCGGCAAGGCGTGCAGACATTCCACCCCGACACTGGCCAGGTGCTCAGGGTCGCCGATACCGGAGCACTGCAGAATCTGCGGACTGCCGATGGCACCGCTGGACAGCAGCACCTCGCGCTCGGCGCGCGCCGTATGGGTCGTGCCCTTCACCTCGTATTCCACTCCCACAGCGCACTTGCCTTCCAGCAACACACGGCGACAGTGCGCATGCTTGACCAGCGTCAAGTTGCTGCGCGTGAGTGCCGGGCGCAGAAAAGCCTTGGCCGTGCTGCAGCGCAGGCCCTTGTAGGTGGTCTGCTGAAAATAGCCGACCCCTTCCTGGCGCTCGCCGTTGACGTCCTTGTTGAGCGGAATTCCCACCTCGACTGCCGCCTTGATGAAGCGCTCGGCGATCTCGCGCTTGAGGCGCAGGTCAGAGACATGCAGCGGCCCATCGGTACCGTGCCACTGATTGGCACCACGCGACTGACATTCCGACTTGCGGAAATACGGCAGCACTGAGTGGAAGTCCCAGCCCTTGTTGCCTGCCGCCGCCCAGTCATCGTAGTCCTCATGCTGCCCGCGGATATACAACAGGCCGTTGAGTGAGCTGGACCCGCCCAGCACCTTGCCGCGCGGCCACTGAAGGCGACGGCCGTTGATGCCCTTGTCAGGGTCGGTGAGATAGCACCAGTCGGTGGCCGGGTTGTGCATCGTCTTGAAATAGCCCACCGGCACATGGATCCACGGGTTCCAGTCCGAGCCACCGGCTTCCAGCAACAGCACCTTGATGGAAGGGTCTTCGGTTAGACGATTGGCTAGCACGCAACCGGCTGAACCCGCTCCGATCACGATGTAGTCATAGGCGGCTGATGCGTCGGCATTGGCGTAACGTGTTGTTTTCATTATTTTATATACCATATCGAGACATATTGTCTCATAATCATGGTATCAAAATTGGAATTCGTCAAATACGAAACGTATTGTCTCAATATCTTTGCCAAAGCTGAAAAAGTGCCCTACATTGAGATTTGAAACGCCGGTAACGGTACTTTTCGTCTCGTTATACGACCAACTATGTAAGACGAACTAGCGAGAACGACACAGACCGCCATCAATGGCAGTCACCAGAGAGGCCAGAAGCAGGGCTCATGGGCTCTGCAGACGTGCTTGAGGAGAGCCAGAAAAGGGCTTGAGGAGACTTTGAAGAGAAATTGAAGAGACTTTGGATTGGCTTTGAAGAAATAGCGGTTTGTCTGACAAGCGCTCCAGCACTCTCTGAAGAGACACGCTCTGAACAGGCACTGCGAAAACGCCTGACAAATAAAGACGGGCATATAAGGACAGAAAATAAGAATGGATAAACAAGCACTTGGCTAAAGAAGTGAGCAACGGACGGCTTGCCAGACAAGCAGCGGAAGCAAGCCCCGCACCGCAAGATCCATAACAACGCCAACACAGGGCCAGTGATACGACATCACTTCCCGGCCGCCAGGCCTGCATCCCACCACAAAAGCAAACACAATACCGGGAGCACTACCATGCCATCGCCACTCAGCAAGCTGTCACGCCGTGACTTCCTCGACATCTCGGGTCGCTTCGGTCTGACCTCGACCCTGCTGGCCGCCACCGGCCTCGGCGCAGGTCTCACCGCGTCCTCGCTGGCGCGCGCCGCCGACCAAGAGCAGCAGCGACGCTACAAGACAGCGCCCAAGTTCCAGCTGCGCTTCGGTGCCTCGGGCTTCAACGAGCGCAATCTCGACATCCAGAAATCCGGTCAGCTGTTCTTCGCGCGCGATCTCGAGGAGCGCACCAACGGCGCGATTCGCGTCGAATTCATGGGCAGCAACGAGGTCTGCAACCAGCTGGACTGCGTCGGCAAGACCCAGCAGGGCATCGTCGACATCTACTCGGCCTCCACCCAGAACTCCTCGGGCAGCGCGCCGTATCTGAACGTACTCGATTTCGCCTATCTGTTCCCCACCGTCGCCTCGATGTTCCACTTCTTCTATCACAAGAAGAGTGAGCAGCTGCTGCGTGAACCTCTGCGCCAACGCCACAACCTCCAGTTCCTGTTCACCCACTGTGACCTGCGCGGCATCATGCTCGGCCTCAAGTGGCAGGACAAACCGCTGGTCACCAGCATCGATGACCTCAAGGGCACCAAGAACCGTGTCACCGGCACCCAGATGGGCCGTATCGCGATGGAGCAGCTGGGCCTCAACCCGGTGCCGGTCGCCTGGGAAGAAACCCTCGATGGCCTGCGCCAGGGTCTGCTGGATGGCGCCGAGACCTGGATGAGCGCCGTAGCCTACGCCGGCATGGCACCGGTGGTATCCCAGGCCGTCGACCTGCGTTTCTTCGCCGGCACCGAGCACACCGGCATGAGCCTGCCCAAGTTCGACAGCCTCGGCTCCGAACTGCAGGACCAGGTGATGGAGTCCGCCTACTGCGCGCAGATCTTCACCCAGGGCATGAACGAGGCTGGCCGCTTCGAGATCGTCGGTGCCACCGAGCACCCTGCCGCCGGCACCGTCTTCGCCGAGAACAATGTACGCGTGGCACCGCTGTCTGACGCCGAACGCTCACGCGCCGAACAGATGTGCTCGCCGGAATTCAATCCCGAGCCGTGGGAACAGTGGCGCGAACGCCTCAACAAGTGGTCCGGCGGTCTCGACATCTATCAGGAAATCCACACCATCGCGCGCGAGATTCCACGTGATGTCGCCGCCGTCAACGTCAAGCCGCAGCGCTGGTGGAGGGGGTAATGGGCGATACCACCATCTTCAGCCAATCGACGAAGCAACCTGCCATCAAGAAGGCCGCGCCCTGGGCGCGTCCCTTCCTGTGGCTGGACGCCCATCTGGAACAGGTCGTGATCCTGATCGCCTATTCCGGCATGGCCGGCATCATCTTCGTCGAAGTCATCCGCCGCTTCTTCTTCGGCCTGCAGGCGCCCTGGAGTACCAGCATTCCGGTGCTGCTGTTCCTGTGGCTGACCTGGTTCGGCGCCTCGCTCAACGTCAAGAAGCGTACTCACCTGAGTCTCAACGAGATCCGCATGAAGCTGCCGCGCGGTGGCCAGTTTGCCTGCCTGATCCTCGATGCCGTGCTGTGGATCGGCTTCGGCATGATGGTGATCTACTTCACCACCACCCAGGTCACGCTGGCCTACGACAACTACGCCATCGTGCCGGGCACCGACAATGTCATGCAGTGGTGGTTCTACCTCGCCACACCGCTGGCATGGGTAATGATCATCTATCGCGTACTGCAGAACCTCTACTCCGACTGGGCGCGCTATCGCCGCGGCGATTCCTTCAACCTGCAACCGTCCATCATGGACTGAGGAGGTCAGCATGACAGACGGTATCTGGATCTCCCTGATCACGGCGGGCGTGACCGCCTTCTTCCTTCTCGGCGTGCCCATCTTCCTCGTCATCGGCCTGTGGGTAGTCGGCACCAGTCTGGTGATCGACTTCACGCTGGCCAACGTCGGTGTCACCCTCTTCCAGGGGCTGAGCTTCTTCGGCCTGCTCGCGTTGCCGCTGTTCATCCTCACGGGGGACCTGATCAACGCGGCGGGCATCGCCAAGCGACTCTCCGACTTCGCCTACTCGACGCTGAGCTGGATGCGCGGCGGGATGGGCATGTCGACCCTCGGCGCCTGCGGGTTGTTCGCGGCGATTTCCGGCTCCAACGCCGGTACCACCGCCACCATCGGTTCGATCATGCAGCCCGAGATGGTCAAGAACGGTTACGACGAGCGCTTCGCCGCTGCCACGGCGGCTTCCGGCGGCACCGTGGGCATCATCATTCCGCCCAGCATCATCTTCATCGTCTACGGCTTCATGATGAACCTGTCGATCAGTGACCTGTTCATTGCCGGCATGGTGCCGGGCGCCCTGATGGTGGTCGCGATGATGGTGGCCTGCTATCTGGTGGCACGCAGGAATGGCTGGGGCCAGCTGCAGCCCTTCAAGGCCGGGGTCAGTGCCAGGCTGGCGCGCAAGGCCTATCTGGGCTTCGCGACCATCGGCGTGGTGGTCTACGGCATCTACTCGGGCAAGTTCTCGCCGACCGAAGCCGCCGCCATCACCGTAGGCTTCACCATGATCGCGGGGCTGTTGATCACCCGCGAGATCAGCCTCAGGAAGCTGCCGACCATCATGCTGCGCTCTGGTCAGATCGCCGGCATGCTGGCACCGCTGATCGCCATCTCGGTGGTCATGCAGCAGCTGCTGTCGGTGCTGGGTGCCGGTCAGGCACTGAGCGAGATGCTCAGCGGCATCGACAACTACTACCTGACGCTGGGCACCTGCATGCTGATCATCCTGCTGGCGGGCATGATCCTGGAGAGTCTGCCGGTGACGATCATCCTGGCGCCGATTCTCGCGCCCATCGCCCAGCAGGCCGGGGTCGACCCGATCCACTTCTCGGTCATCTTCCTGGTCGGTGCCGCCATCGGCTTCGTCACGCCACCCTTCGGGCTCAACCTGTACGTGGCCAGCAGCATCACCGGCATCTCCTACGTCAGACTGGTGAAATACGTGATTCCCTATTTCATCGCGTTGATCGCCTGCTGGCTGGCCATCTGCCTGGTGCCTTCCCTTTCCCTGTTCCTGGTAAACCTGTAACACTAGCCTCATCGACAGCCCCGCGAGGGGCTGTCTTCGTCTCATCACGCAAGCCATCAGCGGATGTCGGCCTGCGTGATGAATCGATGCACTGACGCCTTGCCACCCTGCCCCCTGTCGGCCGCGCTGATCGCCCACGACATGCCCCCGACAGTCAGGATGAGGACACTAGATGAGCAAAGACATCACGACGAATTCGACCCTCTTTCGGGCCCTGAGCCTGCTGGAAGACATCGTCACCACCCAGCATGCCGTCAGCGCCGCCGATCTCGAGAAACGCTTCGATATTCCCAAGCCGACCATCCACCGCCTGCTCAAGCAGCTGGAAGAACAGCAGCTGATCAGTCGTGATCTGGATGGCCGTCACCTGCTGCCCGGCCCGCGCTTTCGGCGCATGTCGCTGGGGGCACTGGCCAATGAAGGCCTCAAGGTGCCGCGCCGCGTCCTGCTGGAACGGCTGGCCAGGGAAGTCGGTGAGACCTGCAACCTGACGCTGCTCGATGGCCACGAGGTGATGTACTACGACCGCGTGGAAACCAACTGGCCGGTGCGCATCCAGCTGGCGCCCGGCTCACGCCTGCCGCTGCACTGCACCGCGAGTGGCAAGCTGTTTCTGGCACTGATGCCGCTGCATCGTCGCCGTGCCCTGCTGGCCCATCTGGCGCTGGAGGCACACACGCCCTGCACCCTGACCTCGCGGGCCACGCTGGAAGAAGCGCTCGATATCGTGGCGCGCAATCAACTGAGCACCGATGATGAGGAATTCATCCAGGGCATGGTCGCCATCGCGGTGCCAGTCTTCGATGAGGTTGGCCAGATCCAGGCGACATTGGCGATCCACGCACCGCGCCTGCGCCACTCCATCGACTCCCTGCTGGAGTGGGCGCCGCTGATGCGCCAGATCGCCACTGAGCTGGAAGGCACGCTGTGAGGCGTGCACCTTGGGCGCACATGACCCATGAGACGGTCCAGCCAAGTCCCGGGTGACACCTGAGCCACGCTGAAGATGGGCCATGACCCAGAAAGCTCGCCCCCGCAGACAGTCACTGTCTGCGGGGGCGAGCTTTATTCTGCGTGCTTGTTTCATCTGCAGTCTTGCTGCGTCCGTCTAGCCTTGAGGCGTTTCTTTCCTGCGACTCAAGGCGTCGGTACCACCACCACCGGAATGCTGGCGCGCTTGATCACCCCCTTGGTGACCTTGCCTGCATAGGAGGCCACGAAGCCGCGCTTGTTGGTGGCCATGATGATCATGTCGCAGTCATGGCGTGTGGCGTAGCGGATGATCTCCGAGGCCGGATAGCCCTCCACCACATTCAGCCCGGCGATCACCGGGCGCGGATCGCCATCGTCATGGGTACTCCAGAAGTCCTCCAGCATCTTTTCCAGGCTCTCCCTGGCCTGATCGAGCCGCTGCTGCATCAGACCCTCCAGCGTCGGCTTGTGTCGGATATTGACCTTGAGGGTATTCATCACATCATCCGACAAGGCCTTCACCGCATGCAGCACATGCAGCTCGGCGCCCGTCGCCCCCGCCAACCACACCGAGCGCGCCAGTACCCGCTCACAGTCTCCGCGCAGACCTACACAACACAGAATTCGTTTGACTGCCGGCATCGTCCTTCTCCTCGTTCATTGCAGGGCTAGCGTACGGATGGCACTTCAGTACCCCATCACCCTGGGTAGCCACAGCGAGATTTCAGGCACATAGGCGATCAGGAAGATGGCCGCCACCGAGCCCGCCGCGAACGGCAATGCCTTCAGGGAAATCTCCTCGATCGAGGCGCCGCCTATCCCCGAGGCCACGAAGAGGTTCTCCCCCAATGGCGGCGTCTGGAATCCGATGGCCAGCGCGCAGACCACCACGATACCGACGTGCACCGGGTCCATCCCCAGCATGTACATGATCGGCAGCAGCACCGGGGTGAGAATCATGATCGCGGCCAGCGTCTCCATGAACATGCCGACGAACAGCAGGAAGAAGATGATCATCGCCCAGATGAGGTAGAGGTTGTCGGTCATCGCCAGCATGCCCTCGGCGATATGGGCCGGCACGCGTTGCTCGACCAGCAGCCGCCCGAAGACCGTCGCCGTGAAGAGGATCAGCAGCACGCGACCGGTGATCCAGGTGGTGGTTTCCAGGGTGCGCAGCGTCGGCTTCCACTTGAGCTCCTTGTGCAGGAAGATGCCGACGATCAGGGTATAGACGATGGCAACGATGGCGGACTCGGTCGGCGTGAACAGACCGCTGTAGATCCCGCCAAGGATGATGAAGGGTGCCAGCATCGACCAGATACCCTTCCTCAAGGTGGCGCGAATATGTGTCCATGACCAGCTGTTGGTCAGCCCGCGATAGCCGCGTTTCTTCGAGATCACGTAGTTGATCAACAGCAGGAACCCGGCGATCACCACGCCTGGCATGACCCCGGCGATGAACAGTTTCGGGATGGACAGTGTCTGGAAATCCCCGTGCATGGCCACCGCTTCAGGTGGCGGTTGCAGGCCCATGCCGGAAATCCCGAAGATCACCATCGGAATCGATGGCGGAATCACCACCCCCAACCCACCGGAAGAGGCCGTGATCGCCGAGGCATAGCCACGGTCGTAGCCGCGCTTGGCCATCGCCGGAATCATCAGCATGCCAACCGCTGCCGTGGTGGCAGGCCCTGAGCCGGAAATCGCGCCGAAGAACATGCAGGCAAATACCGTAGCGGCGGCCAGTCCGCCCGTCACCGGTCCGGCGAAGGCCTCGGCGATATCGACAAGACGCCGCGAGATGCCGGCGGCCTCCATCAACGCCCCGGCCAGTATGAAGGCCGGCAAGGCCATCAGCGGGAAGGAGCCCACTGAGGTAAAGGCGATCTGCACGAACGCCATCGGGTTTTCATCGATGCTCAGATAGGTTGCAAGCGCCGCGACACCCAGCGAGACGGTGATCGGTGCGCCCAGCACCAGCAGCAGGAAGAAGACGCCAAACAGGATGTAGATGATGGTGGAATCGATCATGACTTGCCGCCCTCCTGTCTTTCACTGGCCTGTCCATCACCACCCTGCTTCAATTCCTCCATTGCCTGGGAATCCGGGTCCACGATGTCTTCCTTGCGCACGAACTTGAGATAATTGGTCTGGATGATGCGCACCGTCATGGCAGTAAAGGCCAGCGGCAGAATCAGATAGAAGTACTTCATCGGCACACCCAATGTCTGTGACTTCCAGAACAGATTCATCTTGTTGAACACGAAGTCGTAGCTGTAATAGATGAACACCGCATTGAAGGCGATCCAGATGATATCGGTCAGCACGCCGCAGACGGTTTCCACCCATCGCGGCAGGAATCGAAACTGGAAGGTCACACGGTTATGCGCCGACATGCGTGTGGCGTAGACGGCGCCTAGATAGGCAAACCACACGAAGGCATAGGTCGCCAACTCGTCTCCCCAGGGGATCGAGTAGCTGAAAAGGTTACGCAGCATGATCTGCGTGAAGAGAATGATGACGAACACCACCAGCAGAAACTGGCAGAGATAGTTCTCGAGATTATCCAGAAACTTCAACAATACCCGCATGGAAATACATCCCCCGACATCGCCAGCGATGACCACTCGACGCCACGCATCCCCTGCCAGGGGACATATCGATGACATGCTTCTGTCATGCGACTTGCAGGTGCAGGCAGGGGAATACGGGCGGGCCTGGAGCCTCAGCAGTTCAGCGAATCATCAGGGCGCGGTGGACGGATCGCGTCCGAGGGTCTCGAGCACTTCGACCAGCTTGTCGCGGCCGCCGATGCTGTCGTAGAAATCCGGCCAGATGCTGGAGGCCTTGGCGATCCATTCCTTCTCATCATTGGCGGGCTGGGTGATGGTCATGCCGTGCTCTTCCACCAGTGATTTCTTGATGGAATCCTCGGTGGCCAGCAGGTAGTCGTAGCTATGGGCCGTCGCCTCTTCACCAGCGGCCAGCACCAGCTTCTGCTGCTCTTCGCTGAGACTCTGAAAGGTGCCTTCGCCCATGATCAAGGGTTCCATCGAGAACACGTAACAGCTGTCGGTCACGTATTTCTGCACTTCATAGAACTTCATCGCATCGATGGTGATGTAGGGGTTGTCCTGACCATCGACGACTCCCTGTTGCAGGGCGGTGAAGGTCTCGGACCACGCCAGCGGGTTGGGATTGACGCCCCAGGACTGATACGAGGAGATCATGATCTCGTTCTTGGGCACGCGGATGACCATGCCTTGCAGGTCTTCCGGGGAGGCGACCTCCTGCTTGGAGTTGGTCAGACGGCGGCAGCCGGAATAGGCCCAGCCCAGAATGCGGATACCGGAATCACGTAGCGTATTGTCGCGCAGCTCATCGCCGATCTTGCCGTGGGTCAGCGCCTTGGCATCCTCGGGGCCGTGAATCACATACGGCAGGGTCAGCACGCCGACGGTCGGTGAGAAGGGCGTCAGGTTGTTGATCGCCACCACGGACAGGTCAACCAGGCCCATGCTGGCATTGTTGACGGTGTCCTGCTCACTGCCCAGCTGGCCGTTGGGGAACAGATCCACCTTGATGTCGCCGCCGGATTTCTCTTCCACCAGGCTTGCGAAGGTCTTGCCCAGTTCATACTGGGTGCCGCCGGCGGCATCGCCGAGGGCCATCTTCCAGGTCGCGGCATTTGCGCCGGTGGCCATGGCCAGACTCGCGGCAGTCACCGCGATGGCCAGCGTGGACTTGAAGCCGCCGGTGCGAGACACGCCAGTGCGACCGTGGGAGCGGAGGTTTGAAAGGGTCTGTGTCGAGTCGATCATCTTGTCTGTCCCGTCGTTATTGTTGTTGCGGGCTCCTGACGGCTGCGCGTGATAGCGAGCGGGGTACTGCACTTCATATCGTCAATGACCTGGCGTCTGCACCGTTGTCTTGCAGCGCGTCATGTCATCCACGATTGCCATCACCTGCTCATCTACAGCCCCAGGAAAGGGAGTGTGAAATCGCGTCGTGCTAGAACTGTGCTTTCGTTGTACCTGCCAGATCACTTTCCCCCCGTGCGCCATTCCTCGATAGAACCAGTCCGTCGGCATCGATGGGGCCAGTCCCGGCTGACTATTGCTCTCCCGACGGGGGTCTGCCTCAATGATGTCAGGCTGGGCCCGGCGGTCGGGTCGCCCGCGCCGACCTGTGCCTCTCCTCCAGGCGCTTTATGCCAACAAGAAAGCCATGAAAAATGCATATAAAACGAGAACTTGTGATATGAAGTCCTCGTGACGACACTCTCGCGACAACAATAGAGAACATGCATGAGTCATCCGCTGTTTCACCTCGATTCCTCACGCAAGGAAAGTCTGCAATTCCAGATTCGTGAGCAGATCTCCCAGGCGATTCTCGAGGGCCACCTGCCGCCCGATGTGGCGCTGCCTTCCAGTCGCAAGCTGGCCCGTGAGCTGAATGTCGCGCGCAATACCGTGATGCTGGCCTATGAGCAGCTGCTGGAAGATGGCTTTCTGATCGCGCGCGAGCGTAGCGGTTATTTCATCAATCCCGAGATTCTCAAGGGCCGCGCCGACACGCCGGTGCGCCTCAATGACATCGATGCCGACAGTCTCGACTGGGATGAACGGCTGACCTTCAAGCCGTCTGGGCAGCGCGCCATCGAGAAACCCGGTGACTGGCACCAGTACGACTACCCCTTCCTCTATGGTCAGCTGGACCCGGAATTCTTCCCCACCCAGCACTGGCGCGAATGCAGCCGTGATTCGATGAGCGTGCCGTCGATCCGCAGCTGGTCGGTGGACCACCTCAACAACGACGACCCGCTGCTGATCGAGCAGATCCATCAGCGGTTGCTGCCGCGCCGCGGAGTCTGGGCAAGCCCGGAGGAAATCCTGATCACGGTGGGCACCCAGCAGGCGCTGTGGATCAGCTGCATGCTGCTGCTCAAGCAGGGTCAGCGCTTCGCGATGGAGAACCCCGGCTACGTCGACATGTACAACATCGCCAGCACTTTCACGGACGATATCCAGCTGCTGCCCATCGACGACAAGGGCATGCAGCCGCTGGAATCGCTCAAGGACTGCCGCCTGGTATATGTCACGCCCAGCCACCAGTCGCCGACCACCGTCACCCTGCCGCTGGAGCGCCGCCGCCAGCTGCTGGACCTGGCCGAGACCGGCAACTTCCTGATCATCGAGGACGACTACGAGAGCGAGAGCAACTATGCCGACAACCCGACACCGGCGCTCAAGAGCCTCGATCGCCACAAGCGCGTCATCTATGTCGGCAGTCTGTCCAAGACCCTGGCCCCCGGCCTGCGCCTGGGCTACATGGTGGCGCACCCGACCCTGATCCGAGAGGCCCGCGCCCTGCGCCGTCTGATGCTGCGCCATCCGCCGACCAACAATCAGCGTGCGGTGGGGCTGTTCATCGCGCGCGGCTATCACGACAGCCTGATCAATCAGATGCATCAGGTGATGCAGCGGCGCTTCCTGCTGATGCGTGACGCCATCCAGCGCCATCTGCCGATGATGAGCACGCCCGCGATCTACGGCGGCTCGTGCTTCTGGATGCAAGGCCCGAAAGCTCTGGATGCCCACCGCCTGGCCGTCCTCGCCCGTGATCGCAGCATCCTGATCGAGGTCGGTGACCTGCACTTCTTCCACGATCGCGACAACCATCGCCACTTCTTCCGGCTTGGCTTCTCGGCGATTCCGGAAGCGCGCATCGAGACCGGCATTCTCAAGCTGGCCGAGCTGGTACCACTGGCGATGCAGGAGACGATGGAAGACTCACCGCCCGAGGCAGAGACAGCCGCGTTGTCCGTCCTGCCCACGGCACATGGCAAGTCAGCCCATCAGCGCGCCAGCTAGCTCCTGGATATGCCCTGACGTACGCCCTGACGTCCCCCCCCCCCCTGACATAGGCCCTGACACTCCCGCCTGTAGCCGCCAGTGATGACAGACGGATGCATCTCCGCTTGGTTATCTTTTCGATAACAAAAATACTCCCGCATTGATCGAATCATCGATCAGTACGGGAGCATCGTGTTCATCGTGATATCAGTGCCGAGTCGCGCCCTGCTTCGCATCGCACCCTGTATTTAATCGCCCCCTACCTGGCCTCATCCTTGAAGGCGTACCAGCGATACAGACAGCGCTGGCCGGTGCGGCGGAACGGCGCGAACAGCGGCGACTCGACCTTGTTGAGCACATTGGGGTACGGCAGACGCGACTGGAAGATCGGCAGCACCAGGTCCGCCGCGTCCTTGGCGATCCACTGGGCGAGGCGCTTGCCCGCCTGGGCGGAATACATCACGCCATTGCCGCCATAACCCATGGCGTAATAGACGCTCTGCTTCGGGTCCGGCTGATGGATGCGCGGCATCATGTCGTGGCTGACATCCACCCAGCCCCACCAGGAGTAATCAACCTCGATGCCGCTCAGCGCGGGGAACTTGCGGTGCATGTCGGCGATCAGCAGCTGCTCGTATTGCGCCTTGGGCGCGTCACGCCCCGAGACGGCACTGCGACTGCCGATCTGCAGGCGATTGTCCGGCAGCAAGCGATAGTAGTGACGCAGCACCCGGGTGTCGGTAAGCACCTGATGGGTATGGAAGCGGGTCGCCTCGATCTCCTGCGCCGTCAGCGGGCGCGTCACCAGCGAGTTGGAGAGCACCGGCATCAGCCGCTTGTCGAGCTCCCGATGCAGCTTGCCGGAGGTGTAGCCGCCAGTCGCCATGCCCACCGAGCGCGCCTTGACCACGCCGCCCGGCGTCGTCAGATAGTGCACGCCATCGCGGGTCTCCCAGCTCTCCACCGGACTTGCCGGGTGCACCTTGACGCCCAGGCGGCGCGCCTTGCGCAGATAGCCGAAGGCCAACTTGCCCGGGTGCACGCCGATACCTTCCGGCTCGTGCATCGCACCGCAGGCCTCTTCATCCCCGACCCACTCGTTGCGCACCGTGGCGCCATCGATGATGCGGGCATCGTAATTGAAGGTCTCGCGCAACAGGCGCGCTTCCTTCTCCAGCCCCGGCATCATGCGATCGCGGTGGGCGATGTACAGGTGGCCGCCCGGCTGCGGATCACAGTCGATGTCCTTGATCAGCTCCTTGAAATTCTCCATGCCCTCGACGCACTCGCGGTGCAGGCCGTGGGCGGCCTCGAGACCGTAACGCTCGATCCACTGCGAGCGCTTGAGGCGACCGGTGGCACACTGCGCCTGACCGCCATTGCGGGTCGAACAGCCCCAGCTGACCCGATTGGCCTCCAGCACGGTGGCCTTGATGCCGTACTTCTCGGCCAGCACGATGGCGGCGGTCAGCCCCGTGAAGCCGGAACCGACGATCACCACGTCGGCGTCGATATCACCCATCACCGGGCCGTCGTCTGCCGGCGGCTCGCCGGCGGTGGCGACCCAGTAGGTCGGCGCGTAGTCACACCCTTCGCCGGGGGTGGCGCTCACCAGCGGGTCATAGGCCGGGTCATACGGCCGGGAGGCCTGAGTGGCCGGGCGCTGTGGTGACTCGCTGCCCACCTCATCTGGCCGGGCGCCGTGCTGCACGATAGTTTCCATCTCGAACACCTCCTCTCACCCACGGGGCGCACGCCACGACCTGACGCCGTGACGCGCTGCCCCCTGGGCAAAGACAGCTTCAGAAACCTCATCCCTGATCGATACGCCGCTGGCGCTCAGACGTTGACGGGCGGACGGTTCTTGCGGAAGGCGTTCTTGATCGCGATCTTGCCGTCACGCAGCGTGAAGGCGTCGATCATGCGCGCTTCGCTGCGCGCGCCATCGGCGGTGGTGCCGGTGTAGGTGCTGATGACGAAGCCACGGTCGCCATCGGCGAAGATTTCCGCGTCGATCCACTGGGCATCCGGCGCGTTCTGCCAGGCAGCGGAGAGACCCGCACGCACGGCGTCCTGACCGGCGAAGGTCTTGCCTTCAAGTTCCGGCCCGGCGATGGCGAGGAATTCACAGTCATCGGTCATCATCGACAGGCAGTCGTCGATGTCGTGACGGTTGAGGGCATCGCAGAAGGCAGTCAGCAGTTCGATGGTGGCTTGGTGAGTCATGGTTCGGGCTCCGCAGTCTTGTTGTTGGGTATGTTGTCGAGCTTGTGGTTTGAGCAAGTGACAAGGGCGGCAGCAAGCGCTGCGCCATGACCCGAGACTACGCCGACACCTGCACTGCCCTTTAGCACCAGTTGACCACCAGCGATTGGGCCAGTTGGTACCAGCGCTGCTGCCCTGGTGCCAACTGGTGCCATCACGCCGTTCTAGCCCCCGTCTGTGGCGGCCATGATCAGCCATAGAGAGCATCAGCCAGCCAGAGCAACAGCCATAGAGAGCATCAGCCAGCCAGAGCATCAGCCATCGAAAGCATCAGCCAGCCAGAGCATCAGCCAGCCAGAGCATCAGCCATCGAAAGCATCAGCCAGCCAGAGCATCAGCCATCGAAAGCATCAGCCAGCCAGAGCGGTGGGCGCCATCACGCCCGGGGGCGTGAAGGCCTCCGCTGACATGAAGCTCTCGCGGCCGAGCAGCATGTCACTGAGCAGGCGCGTGGCGGCGGGTGCCAGCACCAGGCCATTGCGGTAGTGACCGGCATTCACGTAAAGGCCATCAAGCCCTGGTACCGCGCCGATGAAGGGCGTGCCATCCGGCGTGCCCGGACGCAGACCGGCCCAGTGATGCTCCGGCGCCAGCTCACCCAGCGCCGGCAGAATGCTCGCGGCGCTGGCATGCAGCGACTCACGCGCCTGCGCGGTGGTGGACTTGTCGAAGTCCTGATGTTCCAGCGTCGAGCCGATCAGAATCCGTCCATCGGCGCGCGGAATCACGTAGCGGCCATCGCACAGCACCACCCGCGACAGCAGCGGCTCATCCACACTGCAAAGCCCCGCCGCCACCGGATTGAACACCATCATCTGCCCCTTCACCGGGCGTACCGGCAGCAGTACACCGGCCGCGGCCAGCAGCCTGCCGCTCCAGGCGCCGCCACATACCACGACGTTGTCTGCGCTGACGGTCTCATCAACAAGCTGCACGCCCGTGACACGCGACGGCGTGGCAAGCACCAGCTGCGTGACCTCGCACTCTTCACGCACCCGGATACGCGGATGCGCCAGCAGGCGCGCACGCAGCGCCTGACCGAGTCGCGGATTGCGGATGCTGCCGAGCGTCGGCATCCACAGCGCCTGCTGGTGGCCACTGACCAGATGCGGCTCGCGCGCGTAGAGCGCCTCACGCTCGATCACCTCCAGCGGCTTGTGTTGAGTGCGTGCCCAGTCCAGCGCCAGCGCCTCATCCTCGACCCGCAGATAGATCAGGCCCTTCTGGCGGTATTCCGGGTCGACCCCTGTGGCCTCCTTGAGCGCCTCGGCAAGCCTCGGGTATTCGCCTTCCGACCAGCGTGATAACGACGAGATGGCACTCGAGTAACGCCACGGATACAGCGGCGAGACGATACCGCCGCCGGCCCACGACGCCTCGCGTCCGCACTGGCCGCGCTCCAGCAGCGTGACCGTCTGACCGGCCTCGGCCAGCTGCCACGCCATCATCATGCCGATCACGCCGCCACCAATGATCAGGGTATCGCTCATCTGCCTTGCTCCTGCGGGGAATGAATAATCACAAATCTCATATTTCGATACGATTTGCATTATTTTTAGAAACAAAGCTATATTCAAGCCATTGCCGCCGCCCGGCAGACCTGTCTCCCCGTGACAGGTCTGCCTACACGCCCGATACAGGTCTGCCGGGCAGCCACCGACAAGAATGACGAGGGAGACACCCGTGAGCGACGCCACCTTGACGCCTTCCAGCAGTGATGAAAGCTCTGCCAATGATGCAAGCCCTGCCAGCGATGCAGGCCCCGCCTCCCCGGCCGAGCAGCCGCTGCCCGCCGGCCAGTTGCAGCCCACTGAGCTTCGTGGCGTGCGCGAGCTGTTCGGCATCGACAGCGACCTCAAGGTGCCGGTATTTCTGGAGCGCGACGCCCACGTGCCGGAAATCGACACGGCCTATCGCTTCAATCCCGATGTCACCCTCGCCATTCTCGCCGGCTTCACCAACAACCGCCGCGTGATGGTTCAGGGCCTGCACGGCACCGGCAAATCGACCCATATCGAGCAGATCGCCGCGCGCCTCAACTGGCCGTGCCTGCGCGTCAATCTCGATGGCCATGTCAGCCGGCTGGATCTGGTCGGCAAGGACGCCATCGTGATTCGCGATGGCGTACAGGTCACCGAATTCCAGGAAGGCATCGTGCCCTGGTCGCTGACCCGCCCCATCGCGCTGATCTTCGATGAGTACGATGCCGGCCGTCCGGACGTGATGTTCGTCATCCAGCGCATTCTGGAGCGCGACGGCCACTTCACGCTGCTCGACCAGAACCGCGTGATTCGCCCGCATCCGCAGTTCCGGCTGTTCGCCACCGCCAATACCGTCGGGCTTGGCAATCAGGATGGGCTCTATCACGGCACCCAGCTTCTCAACCATGCGCAGATCGACCGCTGGAACATCGTTGCCAAGCTGGATTACCTGCCGCGTGAGGAAGAGGTGAAGATCGTGCTGGCGCGGGTACCCGCCAAGGACAACGAGCGTGGCCGCGCCCTGATTCGCGCGATGGTCGCGGTGGCCGACCTCACCCGCAAGGGCTTCGCCAATGGCGACCTGTCGAGCCTGATGTCGCCGCGTACCGTGATCACCTGGGCGGAGAACTGCGAGATCTTCCGCAACCCGGCGCTGGCCTTCCGCCTCTCCTATCTCAACAAGTGCGATGAGCATGAGCGCCCGCTGGTCGCCGAGTTCTATCAGCGTTGTTTCGCCAAGGAGCTGGAGGAATCCGCGGCGCTGATGGAGAGCGATCTGATGGATGAACAGGACAGCGACAAGGGAGCCCGGGCATGAGTGCGGCCCAGCAGGTACGCCGTCGTCAGCAGTATCTCGAGGAGCTTTCGGCTGCGAGTCTCGGGGCACTCAGCGGTCAGGCCGGCTGGGCCTATCGGGGGCGGCGCCTGAGTCGGCATGCTCAGGCGCTGCCATTGCGCACGCCACATCTGCGCCTTGAGGAAGATGACTGTACGCTCGACAACTATCGCGCGGTCAGCGATGCCATCGCGCTGCGCCTGATCCACACCGACGAGGCGCTGCATCTGGCAGCGCGGCCGGCGCTGCCGGAAACCCGACTGATCTATGACCTGCTGGAGCAGCTGCGTGTCGAGGCGCTGGTCGACCCTGACATGCCCGGCGTGAAGGAGAATCTGGCGCGGCGCTTCACTGACTGGTGCCTGGCCTTCTATCACGCGGGCCTGACCGAGACGAGCAGCGGCATCCTCATCTACAGCGTCATCCAGTCGTGCTGGTCGCGCCTGATGGCCTGTGCGGTGATCCACGAGACGGAGGATTACATCGAGACGACGCGCGCCTCCTTCTATCAGGCGCTGGGCGCTGACATGGCGGGGCTGAGACGCACGCGTTTCGATCAGGCGGCCTATCAGCAACATGCGCTGAACATCAGCCTGTGGCTGGAGCAGGAGCTGGCCGAGTCGCTGGAGGAGCAGGACGGCGAGGAGGATGACGAGGCAGACGCCAGACAGCGCTTCGCGCTGTTTCTGGAAAACGAGGATGAGGAAGCGAGTCTGCTCGAGGAGCAGGCGGCATCACAGCTGCCGAGTCATCGGCGTGGCGCGCCGGAGGAATTGCTGCCCTATCAGGTGTTCACCACGGCCTATGACCGCGAGCTGGAGCCGGCCAGACGCATGCGCGCGGCCCTGCTCGACGAGTATCGTCAGGCGCTGGATACGCGTCTGGCGGAGCAGAAGATCAACGTGCGCCGCCTGGCACGTCAGCTGGCGCGCCATTTCAGCTCACCGCAGCGTGAAGGCTGGCACTTCGGGGAAGAGGAAGGAATCATCGATGGCCGGCGGCTGAGTCAGGTGATTTCCTCGCCGGCCGAGCGGCGGGTCTTCCAGCGCGAGCGCTGGGTGCCCGAGGCCAGTGCCCAGGTCAGTTTCCTGATTGACTGCTCCGGTTCGATGAAGGTGCATGGCGAGGCGGTGGCGATGCTGATCGAGATTCTCACCCGCGCGCTGGACATGGCCGGTGTGCCCACCGAGGTGCTCGGCTTCACCACGGGTGCCTGGAATGGCGGCCGCGCCCTGAAGGACTGGCGACGCGCCGGCAAGCCCGCGCGTCCGGGTCGCCTGAATGAAGTGCAGTATCTGGTCTTCAAGCCCGCGTCACTGGCGTGGCGCCGTGCACGCCGCAACTTCGGCGCCCTGCTCAAGGCCGATCTCTACCGCGAAGGCATGGATGGCGAAGCCGTGCAATGGGCCTGCTCACGTCTCGCCGACAACGCCCCTGCCGACGAAGGCGCACGCCGTCTGCTGGTCGTCATCTCCGATGGCAGCCCCTGTGACAGCGCCACCAACATGGCCAATGACGAACAGTACCTCGACAGCCACCTCAAGCAGGTTGTCGCGCAACAGACCCGCTCCGGCCGCCAGGCCATCCTCGGCCTCGGCGTCGGGCTGGACCTCAGCGCCTACTACCCCAACCAGCTGATCATCGACCTCGAACGCACCCTCGACAACGCCCTTGCCGATGAAATCGTTCATCACATGGCGCTGGCGTGTCGGCATCAGGGGATGTGAAACCTATAGAAAAACCTTAACTAAGTGTAAACCTAAAGCCTGTTTCCTTGATCACATAGACCGGAGAAAAATCAGCTTTACATTCCAGCACACCTATTGTTATCGAACTCAAATGTTTAGCAGAATCACAAGCTGATACCAACTGATCTATATTATTTTTGATGTTCAAAAAATCCACATCCAACCTATTAACTAAAACATCTCTCGTAATTGAGGCCTTAATGGACACACCATTGGTTGTGACACCCATACCTGGAGACAAATATGTGGTTCCATCATCAACAACCACTGTGGAATTCATATTTTTAGATCTAAGAGTTTTGCAGTTTTCTTGAGTCAATGGCTTATCTTGACCACATATTCTAAACTCAGTCAATCTGTCCGGCCAGTTGTCATGAATGACTTGTATTAGATCTACATCACACCATGAGGTATGGTCATAAATCCCCAACACTAACGCATCTTGATCAGAGAAAAATATAAAAGCCAGCTTACCTGTTCGTTTTACAAAGCCATCACGCTCTATTTTACTTCCCAAATGAAAATGATGTATTCCCCAATGCGAGAGCATATCGTCATCATAAGATAAAACCTTAATCAATCGACTTCGAAAACGTCTTAAATCTTCACCTTCAGCTATACATCTCAGCAGCTCAGTGTATACTATCTGAAAATCTGAATCACATACGAATCCTTTTGCCTCTTTAACAACTCTAGGCTTAACATCAATCATTCTATTCTGCAGTCTAAAATATTCGTATATTGGATCTTCAAAATTCTCATTTCGAGGCCCAAACACATCATTAAGCGTGTTAATACATAACTTTTGATAATCTGAAATAACTTCATTAAAAACTTCCATGACTATTCACCTCTAAATCAGGAATCATCTTTATTGGCGACCCCAAAAGGAACATGTACGGATGGAAGCACTGAAGCCGAAGGCTCCAAGTGATTCAATTGATCATCAAAAAAGATATGCGGCTTGAGTATATTTAGCACTTTATGTTTTTCTACCCCACCCATAAAGAAAGCCTCATTTACTAATATCCCCCACTCCCTCATAGTGTTTATAACTCGCTTATGAGACGGAGCATTCCTAGCTGTAACGATTGAGACTTTTAGAACCGGAGTATACGTAGGATCACACTCCAACTTATCAAGCTCCAACTTCTGAATAATTGATATACGTTGGAGAAAATCCTTCAATGGCCCGGCATTGTGGGCAACATTCACTTTCTTCGATTCATGATCATGAAACTCTTCTATGGAGCCATGCTTATAAACTTCTTCAGCTTCATCATCTGCCAATATTCCATCAAAATCGAATGCTATCCTCAACTCTTTATCAAAAATATCGTCCTTAATATCACCTTCTAGAATTTTACCAGCTGGATAACCTGCTAACACTGCCTGCTTAACATCTTGCTCATTGGCTGATAAGAAGAGTTCAATATCGAAAGCAGGTATATATTTATAAGGTGATTTTCCTTGTAGAAATGCAGCTCTAGTTATTCCCAATTCATGATGTTCTATAGAATTCAAGACCCTCAAGCCAGTATCTGGATCATTACGGGAAAGCAGTATAACCTCAACCAAAGGGTCTGAGGGTCTAAGCTCATTTAACTTAAGCAAACGACGTACAAATGGGAAAGCAACACCAGGGAGCAATGTTTTATCTTGGTTATCTCTTTGGTACTCGCGGTATTCTTGCTCACCTTTTTCTCTAAATATCTTATCTGCCTCTTGCAAATTGAACAAGGCACTAGAAGATAATCCTACCACCAATCTTTTCTCTAATTCATACGGCATAAACACCTCAGAACATCATCTCAAGCGACTAATCAATTCACTCCATGATCATAAGCCAAGACTAAATTAAAAAACAAAATAAAGGCAGGCTTTCGCCTGCCTGACCTGCTGTATACGGCTTTTTAATAAAGAACAGAGAGTAAGATTCAGTCTTGCGGGGAGCGCTGCTGTGCCTGAACGACAGTGACCGCAATGACATTGAGGATGTCAGCGGTGGAGCAGCCGCGCGAGAGGTCGTTGGCGGGTTTGGCGAGGCCCTGGAGCAGCGGGCCGATGGCTTCGGCACCGCCGATGCGTTCGGCGAGCTTGTAGCCGATGTTGCCGGCTTCCAGATTGGGGAACACCAGCACGTTGGAGGTGCCTTTGACGCGCGAGGTGGGCAGCTTGCGCTCGGCGATTTCCGCCACGATGGCGGCGTCGAGCTGCACGTCTTCATCGATGGCGATATCCGGGCGTTGCTCGCGTACCCGATGCGCGGCCTGCACCACCTTGTCCACCGCGGCGTGATGCGCGCTGCCATTGGTGGAGAACGACAGCATCGCCACCCGCGGGTCTTCCCCGAGCAGTGCCTGGGCGCTGTCGGCGGCGGCCAGCGCGATCTGCGATAGCTCCTCGGCGTCGGGGTCGATCACCAGCCCGCAGTCCGAGAAGATCATCCCGCCCTTCAGGTTGTGGAACGGCTTGCACAGCATCATCAGAAAGAAGCTGGAGACCAGCTTGCTGCCCGGCGCCAACCCCAGCAGTTGAATGGCGGTGCGCACCACATCGGCAGTGGTGAGCACGGCGCCAGCCACCGAGCCATCCGCCAGCCCTTCGCGCACCAGCATGTTGGCAAATGTCAGTGGATCACGAATCTTCTCGGCAGCCTGCTCCGCCGTCATGCCCTTGGCCGCGCGATGCGCGTGCAGCGCCTCGGCAAGCCTGGCGGTGTGCTCGGAGGTGGCGGGGTCGATCAGCTCGAGCCGTGCCAGTGCCTGATCCCCAAGCCCGGCTTCTCTGGCGGTGGCGGCGATGACGGTCGGGTCGCCCACCAGCATCACCTGCGCCAGTCCCTGCTCCGCCGCGTTCACCGCCGCCTGCACCACCCGCATGTCCTGCCCTTCGCAGAGCACGATACGGCGCGGGTCTGCCTTGGCCCGCGCCAGAATGTTGTTGAGTGCCTTCATGTCTGTCTCCTCGCTGCCCTTGCAGGCAGCCGACACATCCAAAAAGCCCCGGACATCAGAAATGGCCGGGGCAAGGGAGAGTTCCAGTCCTGCTTGCGCGTCGCGCTACACCCGCTTCATCACGCTGCCATCCATGACCTGCACAGCGCGATCAGCGACGGGCGTTACACGTAATCCTGATACTTCTCGAGCAGACGCACCGGCTTCTTGAGGGCGTCGCGGCGGAACGGGTCGCCCAGTTCGCGAGTACACATCACTTCGATGACGCAGGTCTTGCCTTCGTTCATCTGCATGTCGACGGCCTTCTTGAGGGCCGGGCCCACGTCTTCCAGACGGTCGACGGTGATACCTTCGGCACCCATGGAGCGGGCGATCTCGGCGAAGCTCTGGTTGTCCAGCTCACCGGCGACGAAGCGACGGTTGTAGAACTCGACCTGGTTCTTCTTCTCGGCGCCCCACTGACGGTTGTGGAAGACGACAGCCGTGACCGGAATGTCGTGACGCACGGCGGTCATGATTTCCATCAGGCTCATGCCCCAGGCGCCGTCACCGGCGTAGGCGATGGCAGGACGTTCCGGCGCGGCAGTCTTGGCACCCATGATGGTCGGCAGCGCGTAGCCGCAGTTGCCGAAGCTCATCGGGGCGAAGAAGCTGCGCGGCTTGTCGAAGCGCAGGTAGCTGTGGGCCACGGAGTTGATGTTGCCGATGTCGGTGGACACCATGACATCTTCCGGCATCGCCTTTTCCAGCTCGCGCAGTACCTGACGCGGGTGCAGGTATTCGCCGCCGGAGAACGGCTTCTCGTCCTTGGCTTCGTCGATGGCGTCGAGACTGAAGGCGTCCTTCTCGTGGGTCCACTCGTCAAGCTCGGCTTCCCAGGCGGCCTTCTCTTCGCGGATGGTGCTGAGGCGCGAATCCTTGGTGGCATCGCACTCGAGATTGCGACCGGACAGGCGCTCGGTCAGGGCGATGGCCGCTTCACGCGCATCGCCGCAGATGCCGACGGAGATCTTCTTCACCAGGCCCAGCATCTTGTGGTCGGCGTCGATCTGGATGATCTTCGCGTCCTTCGGCCAGTAGTCCATGCCGTGCTGCGGCAGGGTACCGAACGGCCCGAGGCGCGTGCCCAGCGCGATGACGACATCGGCCTGGGAGATCAGCTTCATGCCCGCCTTGGAGCCCTGATACCCGAGCGGACCACACCATAGCGGGTGGCTGGCCGGGAAGGAATCGTTGTGCTGGTAGCTGTTGACCACCGGCGCGCCGAGACGCTCTGCCAGCGCCTTGCACTCCTCGACGCCATCGGCCATCACCACACCGCCACCGGAAACGATGACCGGGAACTTGGCGCTGGCCAGCAGCTCGGCTGCCTCATCCAGACTCTTGCTGCCACCCGGGCCGCGGTCGACACGTGCCGGCTTGGGAATCTCGCATTCGATCTCGCCATAGAAGTAGTCACGCGGAATGTTGAGCTGGGTCGGGCCCATCTCGGACATGGCGCGATCGAAGCAGCGACCGGTGTATTCCGCCATGCGCGACGGGTGCGTCACGTGGCCCTGGTACTTGGTGAATTCCTGGAACATCGGCAGCTGCTTGCATTCCTGGAAGCCGCCCAGGCCGATGCCGGTGGTGCCGGCTTCCGGCGTGACGATGACCACCGGGCTGTGCGCCCAGTAAGCGGCCGCGATACCGGTGACGCAGTTGGAGATGCCCGGGCCATTCTGGCCGATGACCATGCCGTGACGACCGGAGACGCGAGCATAGCCATCGGCCATGTGGGCAGCGCCCTGCTCATGCACCACCGGAATGAGGCGAATGCCGGCCGGCGCGAAGATGTCCATCGCATCCATGAAGGCGGAGCCCATGATACCGAACATGTCGGTGACGCCATTGGCGACCATGGTTTCCACGAAGGCCTCGGAAGGGGTCATCTTCTGCTTGCCCTGCACGACCTTGCGATTGTCTGCGCTGTCTTGAGTGCTCATGGCGTCTCCAACTCTAGATTTTATGTTTATTGATACATTTAGTTCCGATTACCGAAACATGTGACCAAAATTAGCCCTCACCGAGCGGTCCGTCAAGCCCGATTTCAGAAAATGATCAAAAACACTCCTTTTTTAGAAACTTCTTCCGATGAATGGAGTACTGTTAAAGTAGGCACAGCAACGCAAGGCACTGACGGGCCGAGCGTTTCGGCGCCACACTGCCCCGCGCACGGATTGAAGGAGGGAATAGCCCATGAACAGTGCCACCCAGCCCCAGGCAAGCCTGCCGCGTGACCGCAAGGACGCTGACAGGGAGGCCAGCAAGGAAGGCAGCAAGATAGAAGGCGATACGCCCGCCCAGCGCCTGCTGGCGTTGCTGGAAGTGATCGCCGCCAAGGACCAGTTCTTCACCCTGCAGGGACTGGTGGAAGAGACCGGCCTGCCCAAGCCGACGCTGCACCGCATGCTGCAGCAGCTGGAAGGCAGCGGCATGCTGCAGCGCGAGGCGGACAACCGTCATTACAGCAAGGGCAGCCGTCTGCGCCGACTGGCGGAGAACCTGCTGCTCAACGACACCGTGCAGGGCGCACGCCACGGCGTGCTCAACCGGCTGATGGAAGAGGTTGGCGAGAGCTGCAACATCACGGCGCTGTCCGGCAGCGAAGTGCTGTATCTGGACCGCGTCGAGACCCAGGCCCCGCTGCGCTTCTATCTGCACCCCGGTTCACGGGTGCCGGTGCATTGCTCCGCCAGCGGCAAGCTGTTTCTGGCCCAGATGCCACCCGCCCAGCGCCGTCGCCTGCTGACCGGCACGCCGCTGAACGCGATGACGCGCAACACCCTGACTGACATCGAGTCCGTCGAGGCCGAGATCGAGCAGGTCCGCCAGCAAGGCTTCGCGCTGGATGACGAGGAATTCCTGCCCGGACTGGTGTGCATCGCGGTGCTGGCACCCAATCCCGATGGCCCCTCCAACATCGGCGTGGCGATCCAGGCGCCGGTGATGCGCCAGTCGCGCGAGGACATGCTCAAGCACCTGCCGGCTTTGGAGCGCGCCGCCCGCGATATCGCCGCCATCCAGCGCGGTGCGATACCGTCCGCCTGAGGCCAGCGGGCTTAGGCCAGTAGACTGGGGCCAGGGTTGGAGCTGAGCAGAAACCGAGCAGTGACGAATACAAGGTCGTGCTTCCCGTGACGCGCATGAGAGGCTAGCCTGTCGGACTGCCTTTCACACGCCAAGTCGAGAACACCATGTCCGCCAGCGATGCCTTGCGTCTTGTCCTGCTATCCACCCTGTGGGGCATGTCTTTCATCTTCATGCGTGTGGCTGCGCCGGAATTCGGCCCGACCACGCTGATACTGCTGCGCATGGGCATCGGCGCGCTGGTACTCGCCCCGCTGCTGCTGGGCGCGGGCCGGTTGAAGATGCTGTGGGAACACAAGGGCCCGCTTGCGGTGCTGGGGCTGACCAGCCAGGCGCTGCCCTTCTGCCTGCTGGCGCTGGCTACCACCCAACTGGAGGCCGGTTTCACCTCGCTGATCAATGCCACCACGCCGCTGTTCACTGCCTTGCTGGGCATGGCGCTTTTCGCCACACCGATCCAGAAGCAGCAGTATCTCGGTCTGGCCGTGGCCTTCAGCGGCGTCTATGTGCTGTCGAGCGATCGTCTCGATTTCCAGCTCGGCGGCGATGGCTGGTTCATCCTCGCCGCCCTCGGCGCGACCTTCTGCTACGGCTTCGCCTCCAACTTCTCGCGCCAGCGCCTGAATCACCTGCCCTCACCGGTGCTGGCCGCGGGCAGCTCGCTGATGTCGTCCCTGCTGCTGCTGGTTCCGGGCCTGTGGATGTGGCCACAGGCCAGCGTCAGCCTGGAAGCCTAGGGCAGCGCGATCGCGCTGGCGGTACTCAGCACCAGCCTCGCCTTCCTGATCTTCTTCCGCCTGCTGGCCAGCGCCGGCGCCACCGCGACCACTTCCGTCACCTTCCTGGTACCGGTCAGCGCGCTGCTGTGGGGCAACCTGCTGCTCGATGAGGTGATCGATGCGCGCATCCTCACCGGCATGGGCATCACTCTGCTGGGCACCGCCATCGCCACCCGCCTGATCCGGCTGCCGACACGTCAGAAAGTTGCCTGACCGCTTGCCGCATGACGCTTGCCCCATGAACCCAAAGGCCCGCCCCTGAACACGAGGTTCATGGGCGGGCCTTTTTGCGTCATGCGGCTTTGGCTCTAGAGCTTTATGGGGCTGGAGAGCTCAGACACTCGTCATTCGGGTCAACCAGCTCAGCGGGTCAATGGAAGCTTCAATCAACCTGCGGCTTCCTCGGCGGCATCGGCCAGCGCTTCGAAGACGCGCGCCACGGCTTCCGCGCCCGGGTCGCTGTTGCCGACCAGATGGGCGGAAGGCACGTAGGCGGAGCGCCCGGCCCGCGCCTTGGCCATCTCGGCGGTGGCATCCGCGCCCTGACGGGCGGCGCGCGCCATCGCGGCCCAGTCGACACGTGCGCTCGGGGTCGTCTGCAGCGAAGACTGCAGTGCTTCCAGCGCCGGCAACAGCGCATCCAGCAGGCTGCGGTCGCCGCGTGAGGCACCGCCGTAATGCTGCATGCGGGCGACGCCGTGACTCAGGGCATCGTGCCAGCGCTGGCTCATTGGCGCCTGGCCATTCGTGTTCGACTGCTCCTTCCAGCGGGTGGCCGCTGCGGTGAACAGCGTCGAGAGCAGCACACCACTGGAGCCGCCCATGCCGTGGGCCAGCTGCTTGCCGATGGTGGCCATCAGCTCGCCGGAATCACCACATGCCAGCTCGCAGTCTTCCAGCGCCTCGATCACCGCACGCGCACCGCTGGCGAAGGTACTGCCGGTATCACCGTCACCGCTGATGGCATCGAGTCGGTCGAGATCCGCCTCGCTGGCAAGCAGGACTTCCAATGCCGCGCGCAGGCGTTGCTCGACCTGCGGATCGCCCGGCAGGCCGGCACGCGATTTCACGCCACGGGCGGCACGCTCCCGGCAGTCGGCCCTGGCCTGGGCACGTCTGGCATCCGAGGCTTCGTCTCTGGCCGTTCTGACGGCGTCCTGACTCGGGGTGAAGTGCGCCAGTGGCGTCACCGGCTGCACACCCGGCCAGGCGACCGGCGCGCAGCTGGCGCTGAGCGCCTCTTCCAGCAGGCTATCCAGCGGCAGCAGCGTCAGCGAGAAGCCGTGCATGTCCAGCGAGGTCATCAGCGGTTGCGGGCCGACCACGGCATGGATGCCCAGCGCCTGCAGCGACGGATGCGTCAGCGCTTCTTCCAGCAGCAGACTGCGCTCCAGCGCCGAGCAACCGCCCAGATCATTGATCAGCAGCAGATGGCCGCTGGCCGGCAGGTCGCCGCCGACATCCTTGCGCGAATGGCCCTGCACCAGCGCCGTGACCACGGTGTCCATGACGGCATGCACGCCGTGGGTGCCCGAGTCGCTGCCAAGCTCCAGCGCCATGGCGCCCGGCTCGCCGTGAATGCCCAGCCCCAGTTCCGGTGCGCGCTGCTCTCGCGGCTTGCCGGGATGGCGGCCGACATTGAAGGCAACGCCCAAGGTTGAACAGCTGTCGGCGACGCGACGCGCGACGGCGGTGATTTCCTTGAGGCCCGCCCCGCGTGCCGCCAGCGCACCGGTGACCTTGTGCACCAGCAGCGTCCCGGCCAGCCCGCGTGGCTGCGGGTTATCGGGCAGCGCCACATCGTCGGCGACGATGACCATCTCGACCTTGAAGCCTTCCTGGCGCGCCCGCTCGGCCGCCAGTCCGAAGTTGAGGCGATCCCCGGTGTAGTTCTTGACGATCAGCAAGGCCCCGGCCTCACCGGTCACTTCGCGGATCGCCGCCAGCACGGCGTCCACCGTCGGCGAGGCGAACAGCTCACCACACACGGCGGCTGTCAGCATGCCCGCGCCGACGAAGCCTGCGTGCGCGGGTTCATGCCCCGAGCCGCCACCGGATATCAGCGCGACCTGATCGCGCGCCCAGTCATCACGCACTACCAGGCGCATGCCACTGGCGGGGTCTGACAGCCGCACGCCACTGCCATCCGGGTGGCGCAGTCGTGCGCAGCCTTCCAGCGCCTCGCCGACGACCAGGCGTGGCTGATTGATGAACTGTCGGCCAGACTCGCTGCTACTCATCCTTCTCTCCTTGAGGACACTCGCCCTGCTGATAAAGGCGGCACTTGAGGCCGCCGTTCATGCCTGTCTTGCGTCACGACGCTTCCATGACGCCGGGGGGCCTCGACTCATCCTGCCTTGCCGTCCCCCCAGCGTCGTTCGCGACTTTGCCGGATGCAATAGTCATATCAGAAAATGATGGCATTCGCGCTGCCGCGTTGCGCCACGCCCGTCAATCGAGTGGCCTGAAAGACAAAAGCCCCCGACGCTTGCGCGTGCAGGGGGCTTGGGATGTCGGGAGCCAGCGGGAAGCAGGCAGGCTTGTCATGGCGTTCACCTGGCCTCCTTGGCCCTGGCATCGGCAGACTCAGAATCAGCCGATACGCTATCGCCACGCTCGGTATCGGCAGGAGCGGGCTGCTGCCTTGGCGGCGACTGGGGGGCTGGCCGGGGGGCCGGCGCCTGCTGCGTTAGCGGTGCATGCTGTGGGTGCAGCCAGGAAGGCAGCCGACTCGCGGGGGCCTGCAGATTCGAGGCCTGGTATTCGCTGGCAGAGCATTCCACCGGCGCGTGCACCCTGTAGCCGTGCTTGCCATGGTGCTTGACCCGATACATCGCCTGATCGGCCTGTTCCAGCGCCAGCCCGAAGCGATTGTCGGCATCGCGCCCGAAACAGATGCCGATGCTCAGGCCGACGCAGCCGAGACCACCGCTGATCTCGAGGGGATGCGCGAAGCGCTCCAGCCAGCGACGGGCGATATGTTCAACACGCGGCAGTGTCATGCGGGGCAGCTGAAAGAGGAATTCATCGCCGCCGAAACGCGCCGAGAGATGCTGGTGGATGCCCAGCCGGTGCAGCTCATCGTTCAGGCCATGCGCGACCAGCACCAGCACTTCGTCACCGGCACGATGACCGAACTGATCATTGACCTGCTTGAAGCCGTCGAGGTCGATGAAGATCAAGGCACTGTCATCGGCCAGCGGTCGCTGATGCCAGCTGTTGATGGCCTGGCGATTGGCAAGCCCCGTCAGGGCATCGGTACTGGCCAGTGCATTGAGGCGCGATTCGTAGTCCTTCTCATGACTGATGTCGGTATGCGTGCCCAGCAGCCGCAGGGCATTGCCGTGCTCATCGCGCTCGACCACCCGTCCGCGATCGGCGACCCAGGTGATGCTGCCATCGCGGGCCAGCATGCGATGCACGACCTGATAGACCTCGGTGCGCCCCTCGAGGTGATCATTGAGGTTGGCGAGCACTTCATCGCGGTCTTCCGGGTGCAGGTGCTCACGCCAGACATCGAAATGAGCGTTCAGCTCGCCGGGCTGATAGCCCAGCATACGTCCCCAACGATAGTTGAAGATGGTGAGCTTGCCGCTGGGCACTTCGAGCTGCCAGAGGCGCAGGCCGGTACCGTCGAGCGTCGTCGACAGTTTCTCTTCCAGCCCCGCTAGTCGGCGTTCAAGGCGAGCCTTGTCGCGTTCCATCTGCTGGAGTGCTTGTTCCAGTGATTGTTCACGCAGACTCTTGCGTGCCATGCCAGGCCCCCGGTCGACTCCTTGTCCTGCATCCTGTTCATCCATCGGCACACGGCGGACTCCCCCACTCGCTTGCCGATGCATCGCTCACGGTCTAGTGCTATGTCTTGTTGTCCAGACATGTTGTTATGCCATGTCGTTCTGTCTTGCGATGCTTCTCCGCCTGTTGTGCCTGGCATCCTTGGCGCTTCGCCGCCCAGCCTGGTGGCTGGGCGGCTGTCGCCCGCTCGAGATCAATAAGCATTAACTGTAGCTTAAATATCTAAAACAGAACCTATCGATATAACGTCCAGATGTGACAGCCCGAATGCCGAAAGAATCCCGATGAAAGTCTCAATCACATCAATAGCGCAAAAATGCGCAAGCCATATGATGTTTGCGACTCGCACCCGAGCATCAGCACCTCAGCACCTCAGAGCAAAAAAGCATCAGCACCTCAGAGCAAAAAAGCATCAGCACCTCAGAGCGCAAAAGCATCAGCTCATCAGAGCGCCAGCTCGCCACCCTTGGCCACGGCACGCTGAAAGGCCTCGCGCTGACGGATGCGGGCCAGCCATTCCTGGATATTCGGGTGATTCTTGAGCCCCTGGCGCGCATCAAGCGCCTGGATCGGGAAGCTCATCTGGATATCGGCACCGGTCAGCGAGTCACCGGCAAGCCACTGGCGATGCTCGAGACAGGTATCCATGTAGGCGAGATGCGCCTTGATCTCCGGGCTGATGAAGCTGTCATTCACACCCTTGGCCAGCTTGCGCGCGATCGGACGCACCAGCCACGGCACCGGCGGCTTGTCGAGGCGCGAGAACACAAGTCTGAGCATCAGCGGCAGCATCGCCGAGCCCTCGGCGAAGTGCAGCCAGAAGCGATAGTCACGCTCGGCCTGGCTGCCGGCGGGTGGGCGCAGATGGACAGTGCTGCCGCTGCCCTGGCCGGCGTACAGATCGATCAGGTATTCGATGATCGCACCGGACTCGGCGACCACCACCGGCTCGGCATTCTCTCCCGTCAGGGTGGTGTCGGTGATGATCGGCGCCTTGCCCAGCGGGTGAATCTCCTTCAGCGCCCTGGGCGCACGCATGCTGTTGCTGTCGCGGGCATAGGTCTGCAGACGGTATTCAAGATTCAACTCTTCCAGCAGCCACAGGATGCGCTGCGAGCGCGAGTTTTCCAGATGGTGAACCGTGATCATGGGCGTGCTCCTGAAGGTAGGGTCAAGTGCGCAGCGGTCAGCTCCGGGGGCGATCAGCGCTCGAAGATGCTGTCACCCAGGTCATCGATGGTGCGCTTCGCCTTGAGCAGGGTCAGCTCCACGGCGCCCTCTTCGCCCGGCACGGTGTCGGAGCGCTCGAAACGGTGCTCCAGCATCTCGCCGCCTTCCACCGGCTTGCGGATCACGCCCGACACCCGGTATTGACCGTCGTGCTTCTGCGGCATCGCCACGATCAGATAGCCCTTGTATTCAGTGGCTTCCGGTTCCTTGACCGGCGCAGGCTCGCCTGCGGCAAACAGTTTCTTCAGCATACCCAGCATGAGACATCTTCCTTGGCCGGCCGCCATGACGGTCGCCGGCACTCTACGTGCAGAAATGACAATGAAAAGGGGCTTTGGCCAGCATCGCATGCACCCACGAGGGAGAAAAGCGCCCAGCAACGCCGCTGAGCGCCATGCGTGCCCTGGATGATCAGCACCTCATCAGACGAAAGCGCGCCCGGCTCCGGCCGCCGGCAGCGTGACATCCACAGCCGGTTGACGCGGCACGGACAGCCGGATAGCACGACGCCGACCCCTATGGCAGCGAATGGCTGCAGCAGGGGCCGGCGTCATGGTGTTCCGAGATCAGGCTATCGGATCAGAGATTACTCGATGCCACGTCCCTTGCTGGCCGCGATACGCAGGCGCAGGGAGTTCAGCTTGATGAAGCCGGCAGCATCTTTCTGATCGTAGGCGCCCGCGTCGTCTTCGAAGGTCGCGATGGACTCATCGAACAGCGAATCTTCGGACTGACGGCCGACGACGATCACGTTGCCCTTGTAGAGCTTGAGACGCACGACGCCGTTGACGACCTTCTGGGACTCATCGATGGCCGCCTGCAGCATGCGACGCTCCGGGCTCCACCAGTAGCCGTTGTACACCAGCTCAGCGTACTTGGGCATCATCTCGTCCTTCAGGTGGGCCGCTTCGCGGTCCAGAGTGATGGATTCGATGGCACGGTGAGCACGCATCATGATGGTGCCGCCCGGTGTTTCATAGCAGCCACGCGACTTCATGCCGACGTAACGGTTCTCGACGATGTCGAGACGGCCGATGCCGTTGGCGCCGCCGACCTTGTTCAGGTACTCGAGCACTTCGTGAGCGGCCATTTCCTTGCCGTCGATGGCAGTGATATCGCCCTTGGTGTAGGTCAGATCGATATAGGTCGCGTCATTCGGCGCCTGCTCCGGGCTGACGCTCCAGCGCCACATCTCTTCTTCGCACTCGGTCCACGGGTCCTCCAGCACGCCACCTTCATAGGAGATGTGCAGAAGGTTCGCATCCATGGAGTACGGAGACTTCTTCTTGTTCTTGGCGTAGTCGACTTCGATACCGTGCTGCTCGCAGTATTCCATCAACTTCTCGCGGGAGTTCAGGTCCCACTCACGCCACGGCGCGATGACCTGGATGCCCGGCTTCAGCGCGTAGGCGCCCAGCTCGAAACGCACCTGGTCGTTGCCCTTGCCGGTCGCGCCGTGAGAGATGGCGTCGGCGCCGGTCTCGTTGGCGATCTCGACCAGACGACGCGCGATCAGCGGACGTGCGATGGAGGTGCCCAGCAGGTACTCGCCTTCATAGATGGCGTTGGCACGGAACATCGGGAAGACGTAATCGCGGACGAAGGTCTCGCGCAGGTCTTCGATGTAGATCTCCTTCACGCCGAGGGCTTCTGCCTTGGCACGCGCCGGCTCGACTTCCTCGCCCTGACCGAGGTCAGCTGTGAAGGTCACGACTTCACAGTTGTAGGTTTCCTGCAGCCACTTGACGATGACTGAAGTGTCCAGGCCGCCGGAGTAGGCGAGAACGACCTTTTGCACGTCGGACATGCTTGACTCCTGAGTTGATGCTTGTAGTTCCCGCGTACCACTGATGAACGCCGTGGCCGCAGGTGGGGTTGGATCGCCCGGTCCAGACGAGCGAAGGCCGCGCAAGCGCAGCCGCTCATCTACCCGAATCACGATGTGACGCCGATTATAGCGAGGCTGGCACCTCACCGATACTGCCAGGAGGGCCAGAGACACCCCGGCACGCGGCCAGCGCCGCGACGCGCCCTTTTCGCCCTGCTACAATTGGCCACCTTGAGCGTCGGCAATACGCACGACGCAGCACGAGATGCTATGACGGGATTGGAGATCTTGATGACCCAGGCGAGCGAGCGCACGCAGATGGCACAGCGCTTCCGTGGCTTTCTGCCAGTGGTGGTCGACCTCGAGACGGGTGGTTTCAATGCCGCCGGTGATGCACTGCTCGAGATCGCTGCCGTCACGCTGACCATGGACGACGATGGCAACATGGTGCCGGATGCGACCTATGCCTTCCACGTGGCCCCCTTCGAGGGCGCCAACATCGAACAGTCGGCACTGGATTTCACCGGTATCGATCTCGACAACCCGGTGCGCAAGCAGGTCGCGGTGGCCGAGAATCAGGCGCTGGGCGAGATCTTCAGCCCGGTGCGCAAGGCCATCAAGGCACACGGCTGCACGCGTGCGGTGCTGGTCGGCCACAATGCGGCCTTCGATCAGGGCTTCCTGAACGCGGCAGTCGAGCGTTGCGGCATCAAGCGCAATCCGTTCCACCCGTTCTCGTGCTTCGATACCGCCTCGCTTGCGGGTCTGGTCTATGGCCAGACAGTGCTGGCGCGGGCCTGCCGCGCCGCCGGCATCGAGTTCGACAACGCCTCCGCCCACTCGGCGCGTTATGACACCGAACGCACCGCGGAGCTGTTCTGCGCGATGGTCAACCGCTTCAAGGACCTGGGCGGCTGGGACCTGGCGATGAAAGAACAGGGCATGAATGACGAGGTGCCGGTCTCGCTCGACGCGCCCGCGCCCTGACTGGCAGAGCTTTTGACAAGCCCTCCAAGCATCAGACATGAAAACGCCCCCGCAGCCTGGCTGCGGGGGCGTTTTTTCTGCTCGGCACTGATCTACCAAGAGCGAGCATGATCAGAGCGGCTCCTATCAGAAGATGCGGATCAGGGGTGCCGATCAGAAGATGCCGATCACTCGGCAGACGCTTCCTGAGCGGCCTGCTTGATCAACGGCTCCAGCTCGCCGTTCTGGTACATCTCGACCACGATGTCGCAACCGCCGACCAGCTCGCCGTTGACCCACAGCTGCGGGAAGGTCGGCCAGTTGGCGTATTTCGGCAGCTCGGCGCGGATGTCCGGGTTGTCGAGAATGTTGACGAAGGCGAAACGCTCGCCGCAGGACATGACGGCCTGCACGGTCTGCGCAGAGAAACCACACTGCGGCAGCTGCGGGGTGCCCTTCATGTACAGGAGGATCGGGTTCTCGCCAATCTGCTTTTCGATCGATTCGATGGTAGTGCTCATGTGAAATCCTCGGACGGTGGGCGCAAGGCCCGTGAGTGTCATTCCCTCATTCTACTGGGGGTAAGCCATGAATTCAGCCCCCGATAGTGCCCGAGTTGTGGGTTGCTGTCTGCAGCAGCGCGCATCGGCCCTGCAGCACGCGCCATGGCTGCCCTGATAACGGCGTGAGCGTTGCACGCTCGAGCCGAGCTGGCTAGGATGGCTCTTTTGACAGGCAGCGCCATCCGGGCGCCGTGATCGTCGGCGACTTCCTTCCCTCCGACGCATGGCGCCCTTTTCGATGGTGCTGCCCGAGACCCTGACAGGAGCCCGCTCGATGGCCACCCGGCACTTTCTGACCCTGCTTGACCTTTCTCCGGAAGAACTCGACTACCTCATCCAGCGCGCCATCACCATCAAGGATGGGCTGAAGAAGGAAGGTCCGGTCTATACGCCGTTCGCCAACCGCACCCTGGCGATGATCTTCGAGAAGTCCTCTACGCGCACCCGCGTGTCCTTCGAGACGGCCATGGCGCAATTCGGTGGCCATGCGCTGTTCCTGTCACCGCGCGACACCCAGCTGGGCCGTGGCGAGCCGATCGGCGACACCGCCCGCGTGCTGTCCGAGATGGTCGATGGCGTGATGATCCGCACCTTCGCCCATTCCGACATCGAAGCCTTCGCCGACGCCTCCAGCGTGCCGGTCATCAATGCGCTGACCGATGACTATCATCCGTGCCAGCTGCTGGCGGACGTGATGACCTGGACCGAATGCCGTGGCTCCGTGAAGGGCAAGACAGCGGTCTGGATCGGCGATGGCAACAACATGTGCCACTCCTGGATCAACGCCGCGCGTCAGTTCGATTTCAACCTGCGCATCTGCTGCCCGGAAGGCTACGAGCCGGACAGCGAGATCGTCGCGGCGGCTGGCCAGCGCGTCAGCATCCATCGTGACCCGCAGCAAGCCGTGCAGGGCGCGGACCTGGTGACCACCGATGTCTGGGCCTCCATGGGCCAGGAAGAAGAGCAGCTCAAGCGTGAGGCCGACTTCGCCGGTTTCCAGGTCGATGAAGCCATGCTCGACAAGGCCGCCGACGATGTCATCTTCCTGCACTGCCTGCCGGCACACCGCGGCGAAGAGATCAGCATGGGTCTGCTGGATGACCCGCGCGCCATCGTCTGGCAGGAAGCAGGCAATCGCCTGCATGCCCAGAAGGCACTGCTCGAGTTCCTGATGCTGGGTCGCCAGGACTGAGCCATCAGCACTGAAGCTCAGGACTGAGCCGCCGCCTGCATCCACGCAGGCGGCGCTCGCGTATGCTCAAGCGAGACGGACACTCCCCTGCCCCGCTGCCTTCATCGCCATCCGGACTGACCTGCCATCATGCAACCGCTCCTTCAGATCGATTCGCTGGAATGTCGCTACGACACCACCGTCGTGACCCGCGACATCAATTTCTCCCTCAACAAGGGTGACATTGCCTGCCTGCTCGGCCCCTCCGGCTGCGGCAAGACCACGCTGCTGCGCGCGATTGCCGGCTTCGAACCGGTGGCAGTGGGCGAGATTCGTCTCGAAGGCGAGGTGCTGTCCAGCGCGACTCATCTGACCGCGCCGGAGCAGCGCCATGTCGGCATGGTCTTTCAGGATTACGCGCTGTTCCCCCATCTGAGCGTGGCGGACAACGTGGCCTTCGGCGTGCGCCGCATGACCCGAGAAACGCGCAATGACAAGGTGACGGAGCTGCTGACCCTGGTCGGCCTCGCCCACCTCGGCGAGCGCTTCCCGCATGAACTGTCCGGTGGCCAGCAGCAGCGCGTGGCCCTGGCCCGCGCGCTGGCACCGGAGCCGCGCATTCTGCTGCTCGATGAGCCGTTCTCGAATCTGGACGTGGAGCTGCGCCGTCAGCTGAGCCAGGAGGTGCGGCGGATTCTCAAGCACCTCGGCATCAGCGCGGTGCTGGTCACGCATGACCAGAATGAGGCCTTCGCGATGGCCGACCAGATCGGCGTGATCCACGGCGGTCATCTGCAGCAGTGGGACACGCCGTTCAACCTGTATCACGAACCCGCCACGCGCTTCGTCGCCAACTTCATCGGCCAGGGCTATTTCATCCCCGGCACGCTGAAGGACAACGAATGCGTGAGCACGGAGCTGGGCGTGATTCGCGGCAACCGTGCCTATCCGTATGCACCCGGCACGCCGGTGGATGTGCTGCTGCGCCCGGATGATCTGGTGTTGGCCGAAGGAGATTCGGAAGCGACCGACCTCAAGGCACGCGTGCTCAGCGCGACCTTCGCCGGTACCAGCACCCTCTACCGGCTGGCGCTGCCTTCCGGGCGGGCAGTCGAGGCGGCCTTCAACAGCCATCACGACTATCAGCCCGGAGAGCAGGTCATGCTGCGCATCCAGGCCGATCATCTGATCCTCTTCGAGCGTGTCGAGGAGAGTGAAGCGGTGCTCTAGCGCGCCACGCACAGGATGATCGCCAGCCATGAAAAAACGGCCTCCTTTCGGATGGCCGTTTTTTCATGGCTCGCTCATGGAGGGCCGCTATTTGAACTGACTCCATTGCTTGGGCGACTGCCCGTACAGGCGCTTGAATTCACGACTGAATTGCGAGGAGCTGACATAGCCCACGGCCATGGCCGCCTCGCTGACGGTCTTGCCATTGGCGATCTGCATGGCGGCGGTATTGAGACGCATGGACTTCACGAACTGGATCGGCGACATCGTGGTCGCCTGCTTGAACTTGCGGTGGAAGACGGCGCGGCTCATGCCGACCCGCCCGGCCATGTCTTCAATGCTGACCGGCTCACCCAGACGGCTGGAGAGGTAATCGATCGCCCGCGCGATCTCATTGCCCACACCGAAGGCGCGTCGCGCCGACTCCCCCGCCTCGCCCTTCAGGACGGCGTAGTAAAGCTCCCGCAGCCGCCCTTCTCCCAGTATCGCCGCATCGGTGGGGCTCTGTGCCACCTGCAGCAGTCGCAACAAGGCATCGCTGAAGGCGGCGTCCCAATGCGCCAGGGCAAGCCCCGGCGGCAGTGGGCCGCTGCCCGGCTTGCGCACAAGCCCCGCAGCGCTTTCCATCTCGATGGCAAGCTCCGTCATCACCCGCGTGTCCAGCGAGACGTACACGCCCAACAATGGCGTCTCTGGCGAGGCCGTGGGGGCGCCCGCCTCGACCGGCATCGAGATGGGACAACATAGATACTGACGGCTGTCATAGACATGTCGCTCGCCGTCCAGTATCGCCTCCTTGGCACCGCTGACGATCACCACCACGGCGGGCTCATAGATGGCCGGCGCGCAACGCACGGGCTCCGTCATGCGAAAGAGCTGCACGCCCTTCACTGCGGTCTCTCGAATGCCTTCTTCGTGGGCGAGGCTCGCCACGAGTCGTGTGATCTCTTGTCTGCTCATGTCGCCAATCTAGCGCCATGCCTGCCTCTCATCAACAACTTGAGACGATCAGGCAATGATTGGCGGCAATTTCAGCCGATCACGAGACTGGATGAGATTTCTCGCCTATCTTCCTCAGCGTTGGCAGACCCGGGAAATGGCGGCTATATATGTGAAGCAGACAGGGGCGAGCTGCAGACAGGGGCAAGCTGACAGGGCCGAGCTGAAAGCCGGGCACAAAAAAGCGGCCACCCCGAAGGATGACCGCTTTTTCAACAATTCTGGTGGAGCCTAGCGGGATCGAACCGCTGACCTCAACACTGCCAGTGTTGCGCTCTCCCAGCTGAGCTAAGGCCCCTCATCAGACTGTCATGTCATGTGTCACCTGCAGGCAAGTGGGCACGTGAAACCTGGACAGACTTGTCGTGAATCATGGTGGAGCCTAGCGGGATCGAACCGCTGACCTCAACACTGCCAGTGTTGCGCTCTCCCAGCTGAGCTAAGGCCCCGTCTTCACGATGGAGCGCATATTACAGAGCGACGAATACGTCGTCAACCTCTTATTTTTGCTGCGCTTTGTGGAGTGCGTGAAGTCTGGGCATCGCATCGCGGAGCACGATTTACCGCAGCGGCTCGCTCACTGCCTCACGGCCGACGACAAGGAGCAGGAATCACGCTAGCACTATATCAGTAGTGGTTATCCTGAACGCGACGCACTGGATAACAGGGGCATCGACAAGCCCTTGTCCAATGGGTACATTGGATCCCGCATTCACTTCATTGCTTATTGACATCTTTACTGGAGCCGCCTTGATCAAGGTTCTTGTCGCTGACGACCACCACCTGGTGCGTACCAGCATCGTCCGTACCATTGAGCTAGAGGATGGGCTCAAGGTGATTGCAGAAGCCTCGGATGGCGAAACCGCGATCAAACTCTGCCGTGAGCACAGCCCGGATATCGTGCTCATGGACATACGCATGCCCGGCGTCGATGGCCTGGAAGCCACACAGAAGATCGTGCGCAGCCTGCCCGACGTCAGAGTCATCGTGCTGACCGCCTATCTGGAAGAGTCCTTCGCCAAACGCCTGCTGGAAGCGGGAGCCTTCGGTTTCATCTCCAAGGGCACGCCCTTTGACGAGATGATCCGCGCCATCCATCAGGTGGCCGCAGGCGAACGCTATCTGTCCCCGGAAATCGCCCAGCGCCTGGTGTTCTCGGGCATGGACACCCAGCGCAGCAATCCCTTCGATCAGCTATCGAGCCGAGAACTTCAGGTGGCGACGATGATCGTCAATTGCCATCGCGTCAGCGAGATCTCGGACCGCCTGCACCTGAGCCCGAAGACGGTCAACACCTACCGCTACCGCATCTTCGACAAGCTTGGTGTGACCAGCGACGTGGAGATGACGCACCTGGCCATGCGTCACCAATTGCTGGATGACTACGTGCTGGACCGTCCTGACGAGGCCTGAGCAAGCACACCTTGCGGGCCTGTCACACGCTGCAGGCCCGCGCTGCTCGTGACACTCCCGAGCAGCGCCGATAACGCCTCATGCAAGAACGCCACCTTCCCCGGGTGGCGTTCTTGCATGAGGTGTTTCTGTCTGAGACCTTCATGCATAGCACGTCCCGACAGGCGCCTTTCCTGCCAGCAGGCATTGCAGCATGGCTCTGCTGCCCCCATGCCTGCGAGCAATCGCCCTTGTTTGATAGACTCGAGGCATCTCTGGACGAGGAACCTCATGGCCAAGCAGCACATTGATCCCACGATGACGGACACCACTTCCCGGTCGTCCGAGAATGAGGACCCGGCAGGCACCGCCAGCCAGCCTGATGCCCAGCCGGCCTCATCAGCGAGTGCGCACGCTGACAGCCGCGCGCGCAGAGACGCCGCGCGTGTCTCCAGCCGCCTGATCACCAGCGACGCGAGCAGTGACCTGCTGCAGGGCAGCGAGGCAACCGGCTTCGACGCCCGCCATTTCCTCAAGCATGTCAGCGACGCGCCCGGCATCTATCGCATGCTGGATAGCGCCGGTGACGTGCTGTACGTGGGCAAGGCCAAGCGTCTCAAGGCGCGCCTCTCCAGCTATTTCCGCAATACCGGCCTGAATGCCAAGACCCAGGCGCTGGTCGGACGCATTGCCGATGTACAGGTCACCATCACGCGCAGCGAGACCGAGGCCCTGCTGCTGGAGCAGACCCTGATCAAAGAGCTGCGCCCGCCCTACAACATCCTGCTGCGTGACGACAAATCCTACCCTTACGTCTTCATCAGCCAGCATCACGACTATCCGGCGCTGGAGTTCAAGCGCGTGCGCCACAAGCGCAATGACGGACGCTACTTCGGCCCCTACCCGAGCAGCGTCGCGGTGCGCGAGTCCCTGACGCTGATGCAGAAGATCTTCCGCCTGCGCAATTGCGAGGATTCGGTGTTCGCCCACCGCGAGCGCCCGTGCCTGCAATATCAGATCAACCGCTGCACCGCGCCGTGTGTCGACTACATCAGCAAGCAGGATTATCGCCGCGACATGGAACATGCGGTGATGTGCCTGAACGGCCAGAGCGACAAGGTCACCGACGAGCTCAGCCAGGCGATGGAAGACGCGGCCATGCGGCTGGAATTCGAGGAAGCGGCTCGCCTGCGTGATCAGGTCGCCCAGCTGCGCCGCATGCAGGAGAAGCAATACGTCGACACCGGCACCGGCAACGCCGACATCCTGGCGCTGGCCGAGCGCCCCGGCGGACTCTGCATCAGTGTGGTCTCGGTCCGCCAGGGTCGCATGCTCGGCGCGCGCCACTTCTCGCCGGGCAATGGCCTGGACCTGACCAGCAGCGAGCTGCTGACCAGCTTCGTCAGTCAGTACTATCTCGGCCAGGACAGGGAGATGCCCGATGAGGTGCTGACCTCGCTGGCCCTCGAGGACGCCAACCTGCTGGAAGGCGCCTTGAGCGAGAAGGCCGAACGCCGGGTACGGGTCGCGCATCAGGTGCGTGGCCATCGCGCCCAGTGGCTGACACTGGCGCAGACCAACGCCGAGCAACATCTGGCCACCCAGCTGGCCAGCCGCCAGCAGCTGTCCAACCGCTTCCTGTCGCTGCGCGATGCGCTGGGACTCGATGAAGTGCCCAAGCGACTGGAATGTTTCGACATCTCCCACAGTCATGGCGAGGCGACCGTGGCCAGCTGCGTGGTCTTCGATCATGACGGCCCGATCAAGTCGGATTACCGGCGCTTCAATATCGAAGGCGTGACGGCCGGCGATGACTACGCCGCCATGCAGCAGGCGCTGACGCGGCGCTTCAAGCGCCTGCAGGAAGGCGAAGGCAAGCGCCCGGACATCCTGCTGGTCGATGGCGGCAAGGGGCAGCTCAACATGGCGCGCGGGGTGTTCGAGTCACTCGGCGTGACCGACATCATCCTGCTCGGGGTGGCCAAGGGCACCACACGCAAGGCAGGGCTCGAGACGCTGTTCATCGAGACGGTGCACGACACCCTCGACCTCGACAGCCACTCACCGGCGCTGCACTTGATCCAGCATGTGCGCGATGAATCGCACCGCTTCGCCATCGCCGGTCACCGCGCCAAACGCGACAAGGCGCGGCGTACCTCAAGTCTGGAGGGAATCGCGGGAGTCGGCCCCAAGCGGCGCCGCGAGCTGCTCAAGTTCTTCGGCGGTCTGCAGGGGGTGAAACAGGCCTCCAAACCGGAACTGGCCCGCGTGCCCGGCATCAGCGAATCGCTCGCCGAGCTGATCCACCAGGCGCTGCATGGCTGATGAATCAGACGCTGCATGGCTGCCTCCCGTGCACGACATGGTGGCCTCTGGCACCATCGACTCAACGCTCAAGGAAGAGTGACAGAGCGTTGGCTTGAATAACCTGCCGTTTGGCATGGCTGAATGCGCCGCCGGCAGGCTAGAATAGACGACTTGTGCGGCGTCAATCGAACGGCTTTCTTCAGGGGCTCGACTCGCCCTCGATTGCGCCCAGCCACCTACGCTTCATGCAAGGACTCGTGCCGTCACGATGAGCATCCCCAATATCCTGACTCTGATCCGCATCCTGTTCATTCCGCTGCTGGTGGTATGTTTCTATCTGCCTTATGCATGGAGCCTGCCGCTGACGGCGCTGCTCTTCGCACTGGCCGCCATCACCGACTGGTTCGATGGCTATCTGGCCCGCCTGTGGAATCAGACCACGCCTTTCGGCGCCTTCCTGGACCCCGTCGCCGACAAGCTGATGGTCGCGGTGGCACTGGGCCTGCTGATAGAACGCTACGACAGCCTGTGGATGACCATCCCGAGCCTGGTCATCATCGGTCGCGAGATCGTCATCTCGGCACTGCGTGAGTGGATGGCCGAGATCGGCAAGCGCGGCAGTGTCGCGGTGTCCTGGGTCGGCAAACTAAAGACGGCTGCCCAGATGCTCGCCCTGTTCATGCTGCTGTTCTTCGCCCCGGGCAGTGTCGGAGGGGACGCCGGCCTCGCCCTGCTGTATATCTCGGCTGCGCTGACGCTGTGGTCGATGATCAGCTACCTGCGCGCCGCCTGGCCGGAACTGGTACGCTCGGTCTGACACCCCGTTCAGCCACGAGATGCTGCGAATGCCTCAGCGCCCACCGCCCCTATGGCCGGTGGGCGTTTTCGTTTCCAGCGACCTGACTCGCGAGACAATTTTTCATTAACTGTTTGACAGCATGGGAATTATCCGTATAATTCGACCTCGAGTTCAGCGGGAATAGCTCAGTGGTAGAGCACAACCTTGCCAAGGTTGGGGTCGCGAGTTCGAATCTCGTTTCCCGCTCCAGTAACACAGGTAGCGCAACATCCACCTGATTTACTGACTCATGTATCTGCAGCAGCATCAGTGGATACTCCTCGGATCAGGCATCAGTTTCGACTGATATCTCGATCATTGAGGCTGGATGGCAGAGTGGTCATGCAGCGGACTGCAACTCCGTGTACGCCGGTTCGATTCCGACTCCAGCCTCCATTTCAGATACCGAAACATCCCCTGTTTCTCTCTGGAATGGCTATGACACCCACCCCCTTCGGGTCGTCACACTTCCCTTGCTTGTTTCGATTTGCATTGCTGCAACCCTGGCGCTTTTTTCGCCTGACTATCACCTGGTCTACGTCTTGCCAAGTCGTTGCCTTGCCACGTGATATCTCTGTTTTCATCCGTCCAGTGATTCTGACAGCCGCCCTGATCCCATGAATGATTCCCCCTGTGCGCCTTCGCGCTCGGTGCTGACCCTCTGTTTTCCTGCCCTTCTCCACCGCGCACCTTTTCGCGTCGCTTGCCGTGATCATGCCGGGTAAAAATCGCTCTGCTCTCCTGTTTCAATGTCACCGCTCACGATGACCATTCAGCGTCGCAATTTCATTGCATAACAGTCAGTTAAATCACGTATTAAGCAAGGTGTCATTACCATTAAAGTTGACCTTGATCTGAAATATGATAAGTTATGCGCCAGTCTGCGCGGCCATGGTGGAATCGGTAGACACCGGAGACTTAAAATCTCCTGCCTTCGGGCGTGCCGGTTCGAGTCCGGCTGGCCGTACCAGATCAAGCAAGAGTCATACTGAATTCAAGAGCGCCGCTCCTCTCACGAGGGGCGGCGCTTTTTCATGCCTGATACTTTTCGAGTCTGATGCTTTTGGTGCCTGAGCACTGCTCCGCTCGTCATGCCTCGCGGCCAGATGCCGAAGGAGATAGCCGTTGCTGGCAGCTCCTCGACACGAACAGTGCCGACAATCGCTCGGCCAGACGCCAGCAAGCGGCTTACATGCGACTACACTGAAGAGGTAGCGACGCCAGCGCTGGTTTCCAGCACGGCTCGCCCAGCCAACATGCATCAGTGCAGGAGCCAAACATGCTGACACTGCTCAAGAGTCCCGCCGATCACGTTGTCGCCCTGCATCTCGCGGGGCATATCGATCAGGCTTCGCTCGCCCCCATCATCAAGGAATGCGACGAACGCCTGGCGCGCCATGAGCGAATCTCGCTGCTGGTGGAAATCGAACGCTTTGGCCTGATCACGCCCGCCGCCCTGCTCAATGATATCGGCTATGCCCTGCGCCACTTGGGAGACTTCGAGCGCGAAGCCATCATCAGCAAGGCCGACTGGTTGCGCCATGTCACTGAGTTCAGCAAGCATCTGGTGCGCTCCATCGAGGTGCGCCACTTCTCGCCCGACGAGCGCGAGGCTGCCTATGCCTGGGTCGCCGAGCCACCGCGTGGTGGCTCTGGCATCGGTGCTGGTGCCAATAAAACCCCTACCGGTCATGATGCCCAGACCCCGGCGGCGAAACGCCATCAGGCCTGAAGCCCCCGCCATCGAGTGAGCCTCCAAAACACCCTGCCACCGCCTCATGGCAGGGTGCGCGTCAGCACCAATCCCGCCATCAGCAGCGCTCCCATCGAAACTGCCCAGAGCGTCATCGCGCGCTCCACTTCCGCTCGCTCTGCACAGCGCAGCAGCTGGAAGATCGTGACCAGGGGCAGCATGTAGCGCGTCTCGATCAGCTCACGCGTGCAGACCATCAAGGCAAGCATCACCAACAGCAGGCCACCATGCCCCAGCCGTAGCGGCGCCCTCAGCCACCAGAGTGCCATGCTGGTGGTCAGCAACATGGTGACCCACAGCCCCACCGGGTGGTCATTGAGCCATAACAGCCAGGTATTGCGGATCGTCCAGCGCTGGAAATTGTAGTCATGCGTCACCTCAAAGCTCATCACCAGCATGACCCACACGCCCGCCAGCGCCATCAGCAGCAGAATGCCCCGCCATGGCCAGGCACCCTGGGTGCACAGACGCCACAGCAGATGCCACTGCCTCGGCAAGTCGGCCAGCCACAACGGCAGAAACACCACGCCGATCACGCCCAGGTAATAGCCGAGATTGCCGGTGTGCCAACCGGCCTGATGACGGCCGGTATCGCCCATGGCAATGCCGTCGTTCCAGAGAACAAACCCGATGAAGGCGGCCACCGGAATCACGGCCACCCACCACCAGCGCACGATCAGGCCCCACCAGACAGAAAGCTGACGCAACGGCGAGCGCAGCGGTGGCGCCATGCCGACAGCCTGAGAGTGAGCCCCAGACTGCGCATGCGCCATGAACAGCAATAGACCGCCCCACAGCCCGAGCAGCACGATGCTGTCCTGCCGCAAGCCGAGCCCGACCAGGATCAAGGCCAGCAACGCCAGGCGCCGCTCATGCACCAGCGCGACGAGCTGCAGCGCGACCAGGGCGATGATCCACGGGTCGGTATACACCAGCGCCAGATAGGGAAAGATGATCGGCAGCCATAGCCACTGCCAGCTCTGACGATTCGCTTGTTGCCGGGCGCCGCTCTCATCGAGCATGGGGTCCAGGCGCCGATAGACGCTCGGCAGCGCCCGCCAGACCATGCATGCCATGGCACTGAAGCCCAGCAACGACAGACCTCGCACCCAGTCAACCGAGGGCATCTCAGGCCAGCGTCCGGCCATGGCGTCGGCTGCGAGAGGAAGATTGAGCCACTCCCCCAACGTCTGGAGCGTCATCAACGTCACCGCCATGGTGGCGTGATATAGCGTCAGGGTGGTCAGCTTGGGATGCTGACCCCAGTCGCCGGCGAGAAACTGGCGAACCTGCGCGAAATGCACTCCCTCATCGACGAAAGGGATCGGCAGGAAAAGACTCACCAGCCACAGGGAGGCGCTCAGGCACGCTCCCAGTACGAGCAACACAAGCCCCACCTTCAAGGGCCAGCGATGTCTGGCGCGCACGCATCCCAAGCGCTGATCGAGCGACGACATATCCTTGTCTCCTTGTCAGACCTCCCCGAGAAACCCGTTCACGGCTCTCTCCAAAGGGAAATCCCGTGTCACCAGTATCGGCAGGCCGGCGCGGATTTTTCCAGTCAGGCCATGCACTTTGCCCCTCCAAGGCTCGCGGCAGTACAATGCGCTCAGTCTGCTTCGCTGATACGCCTGTAAAAGGCGTGCCGAAGACCTGCCTGTTCATGCTTCGCGACTGCGAAGCGTACCGATCAAAGCGACAAGTCGAGGGATCGCTGAGCCCATGCGTGCCAGTCAACTGCTGATTTCCACTCTCAAGGAAACCCCGTCCGACGCCGAAGTCGTCAGCCACCAGCTGATGCTGCGGGCCGGTTTCATCCGTCGCCTGACCTCCGGCCTCTACACCTGGATGCCACTGGGCCTGCGCACACTGCGCAAGGTCGAGCGCATCGTGCGTGAAGAGATGGACCGCTCCGGTGCCCAGGAACTGCTGATGCCAGCCGTGCAGCCAGCCGAGCTGTGGCAGGAGTCCGGTCGCTGGGAGCAGTACGGCCCCGAGCTGCTGCGCGTGGTTGACCGTCACCAGCGCGACTACTGTGTCGGCCCGACCCACGAGGAAGTCATCACCGACCTCGCGCGTCGTGAGCTGAACAGCTACAAGCAGCTGCCGGCCAACTTCTACCAGGTCCAGACCAAATTCCGCGACGAGATTCGTCCGCGCTTCGGTGTGATGCGCTCACGCGAGTTCGTGATGAAGGATGGTTACTCCTTCCACCTGGGCGAAGAATCCCTGAAAGAGACCTATCAGGTGATGTATGACACCTACGTGCGCATCTTCACGCGCCTGGGTCTCGACTTCCGTCCCGTCATCGCCGACAACGGCTCCATCGGTGGGACCGGCTCCCACGAATTCCACGTGCTGGCCGCCTCCGGTGAAGACGCCATCGCCTTCTCCACCGGCTCCGATTTCGCCGCCAACATCGAGAAGTGTGAAGCGCTGCCGGCTCCGCTGGGCGAGACGCCTGAGCGCGCGGCACCGACCCAGGAGATGCAGCTGGTCGACACGCCGAACGCCAGGACCATCGCCGCGCTGGTCGAGCAGCATGGCCTGGACATCAAGAAGACCGTCAAGACGCTGATCGTCAAGGCGGCCGAAGGCGTCGAAGGTGGTCTGATCGCGCTGATGGTACGTGGCGACCACGAGCTGAACGAGATCAAGGCCGAGCACCTGCCACAGGTCGCCGAGCCGCTGACCATGGCCAGCGATGAGGAAGTGCGCGCCGCCGTCGGTGCCGGTTTCGGTTCCCTCGGCCCGGTCGGCCTCGAGATGCCGATCATCATCGATCGCAGCGTCGCGCTGATGAGCGATTTCGGTGCCGGTGCCAATATCGAAGGCAAGCACCACTTCGGCCTCAACTGGGAGCGTGATCTGCCGCTGCCGGAAATCGCCGATATCCGCAACGTCGTCGCCGGTGATCCGTCACCGGACGGCCAGGGCGTGATCGATATCGCACGCGGTATCGAGGTGGGTCACATCTTCCAGCTCGGCACCAAGTACTCAGAGGCCATGAACGCCACCGTGCTCGACGAGAACGGCAAGGCACAGCCGCTGTCCATGGGCTGCTACGGCATCGGCGTGACCCGCGTGGTCGCCGCTGCCATCGAGCAGGGCAACGACAAGGGCGGCATCGTGCTGCCGGAAGCCATCGCGCCCTTCCAGGTCGCCATCGTGCCGATGAACGCCCACAAGTCCGTGCGTGTCAGCGAGACTGCCGAGCGCGTCTATCAGGAGCTGACGGCTGCCGGTTACGACGTGCTGCTGGATGATCGTGATCTGCGCCCGGGCAACAAGTTCGCCGACGGCGAGCTGCTGGGCATTCCGCATCGTCTGGTGATCGGTGATCGCGGTCTCGACAATGGCGAGTACGAGTACAAGGGTCGCACCGATGACGAAGCGACCATGATCGCCGTCGACAGCCTGCTGGACTTCCTGGCCGAGCGCAGCGCGAGCTGAACTCGAGCCGCCTGAGCCACTCGCTCGCGGCTGACGCTAGCGCAGTACCCGGGACAGCCCGCTCCTCTTCTCGAGGGGCGGGCTGTCTCGTTATGTGCCTTCCTTGAACATCCCATTACCGTCAACGCCGCGGTAACGGCATAATGGCGCCATGATTGATACGCAGGGACTGCGCATGACCATCTCATCGATTTCCCCTTCAGCGCCGCCCGTGACAGGCGCTGCAGGCGACACCTTACATCGCCGCCTGCGCCCATGGCTGGCCGCTGTCCTGCTGACGCTGAGCGCCGCGTCTACCGGCCTGACAAGCCCCCCTGTGCAGGCCGCCGCTGCGATCCCCGAGCATGGGTTGTCGCCGGGGCTGCGTGACAGCCTGCGCGAGGCCTTGGCCGAGCCCGAGGCCTTCGAGGACCCCATCGATGCTCTGCACTGGGTATTGAGCATGCAGCAGCGGCTGGAGCGCTACATGCCCGACCGCGCCGCGCGCATCGACCTGTTGCGCAAGGTGCGCCGCGAAGCGACGCGCACAGGCCTGGCACCGGAGCTGATCCTGTCCGTCATCCAGGTCGAGAGCGCCTTCAAACCCACCGCGGTCTCCCACGCCGGGGCGCGCGGCCTGATGCAGGTCATGCCCTTCTGGAAGCGTGAGATCGGCGAGCCCGGCGACAATCTGCTCGATCAGGACACCAGCCTGCGTTACGGCGCGACCATTCTTGCCCACTACCTCAAGCGCGAGAAAGGTGACATCACCGATGCGCTGGCGCGCTACAACGGCAGCCTCGGCAAGACCTGGTACCCGGAGCGAGTGATGCGAGCCTGGACAACCCGCTGGTGGTATCAGCCGCCGGCGCCCTTCGTTGCCGAGCACTCGCCCGAAGGCCTGGTCGACACCGCTGACGAAGATACGTCACGACGCGCCGAGTCCAGCAGCACTGAGCCGAGCCAGGCCGGATCACGCCACGGTCTCGAGCAAGATGGTGGTGCTGAGCAAGGTGGTGGTGCTGAGCAAGGTGAGGGTATCGAGCAACATACCGGCGCTGCCCAAGGCCAGGACCCGCTCGCCGCCGAGAGCACCTTCGACGGCCCTGCCAACCGCTCGCTGGCCGCCGGCGGCAGTCCATGACAGGCTCTGACACGCCCGACAGCGCCTGACATGACCTACTGGCATGACAGCAGCTGTTGACGAGAAAGGCAGCAGACACGAAAAAGCCTCGCCCGGAATACCGGACGAGGCTTCTTGCTTACCGCTTGCGATCAATCCCGTTGATCGTCAGACCAGGGTCGGGCCTGCCGCGATGATCGCCTCATCCACGCCGGCGAACTTCTTGAAGTTCTCGACGAACTTGGCTGACAGGTCACGTGCCTTGCTATCGTAGGCGGCGCGGTCTTCCCAGGTCTCACGCGGGTCGAGCAGGCTGGAGTCGACGCCCGGCACGCGCACCGGCACATCCAGGTTGAGCACGTCGATGTGACGCGTCTCGATGTCCGCCAGAGCACCGTTCTGGATCGCGCTGATGATGCCGCGCGTGGTCGGGATGGAGAAGCGTGAGCCGCCCTCACCGTAGGAGCCACCGGTCCAGCCGGTATTGACCAGGTAGACGCGTGAACCGAAGGCCTCGATGCGCTTGATCAACAGGTCAGCGTATTCACGTGCCGGGCGCGGGAAGAACGGCGCGCCGAAGCAGGTGGAAAAGGTCGCTTCCAGACCAGCGGTGGAGCCCATCTCGGTGGAGCCGACCTTGGCGGTGTAGCCGGACAGGAAGTGGTAGGCAGCGGCCTGCTTGCTGAGCACGGACACCGGCGGCAGCACGCCGGACATGTCGCAGGTCAGGAAGACGATGGCATTCGGCTCGCCGGCACGGTTTTCCGGCACACGCTTCTCGATGTGCTCCAGCGGGTAGGCGGCACGCGAGTTCTGGCTCAGACGGTCATCACCGTAATCCGCGCCACGACGGTCATCCAGCACCACGTTTTCCAGCACGGCACCGAACTTGATCGCGCTCCAGATCACCGGCTCGTTCTTCTCGGAGAGGTCGATGCACTTGGCGTAGCAGCCGCCTTCGATGTTGAAGACGGTGCCTTCGCCCCAGCCATGCTCGTCATCACCGATCAGATGACGCGCCGGGTCGGCGGACAGGGTGGTCTTGCCGGTGCCGGACAGGCCGAAGAACAGCGTGGTCTCGCCGTCGTCACCGACGTTGGCGGAGCAGTGCATCGGCAGCACGTCCTTTTCCGGCAGCAGGAAGTTCTGCACCGAGAACATGGCCTTCTTCATCTCACCGGCGTAACGCATGCCGGCCAGCAGGACGCGGCGACGCGCGAAGTTGATCAGCACGACGCCGTCGGAGTTGGTGCCATCACGCTCAGGCTCGCAGGTGAAGTGCGGCGCGTTGAGGATGGTCCATTCACTCTTGTCCTTGGCATTGAAGCTGTCCGGACGCACGAACATGGTACGCGCGAACAGGTTGTGCCAGGCCGTCTCGGTGGTCACGCGGATCGGCAGGTAGTGCTCGAGGTCAGCCCCGACATGCAGCTCGGAGACGAAGCTGTCGCGCTCGCCGAGGTAGTCCTCGACGCGCTCCCACAGGGCGTCGAAACGCTCCGGGCTGAACGGGCGATTGACGCTGCCCCAGTCGATGGCGTCCGAAGTGGACGGCTCGTCGACGATGAAGCGGTCGTTCGGGGAGCGTCCGCTACGGGCTCCCGTCTCCACGACCAGCGCGCCGTTGTCGGCCAGACGTCCTTCGCCGCGAGCCACTGCCAGCTCGATCAGCTCTGCGCTGCTGAGATTGGTGTGAGTGGTCACCGCACTGTCTTGATGCTTGCTCATTCGCGTCTCCGCGGCTCAGGGCCGCCCTCTCTCTTGATGGCTGAAGCCAGATGCCCGAGGTACATGCCACAGGCTTATTTTGTGATCGATCGTTGCTGCCCGATCGCGCATGACGGCATGCCATGACACCGTCGATACCACCAGCACAGGGCATCCGGCCCTGTGCTGGCAAGGCATTATGGCAAAAAGGGTGTCGGGCGGAAACGCCCATTGTTGCAACACCTTGGCGCAGGCGCCGCCGCCTGACGGACGACGATATGTCAGACAATCATCGTACCTGGGGCCAGTCGCCGGCGCGTTGGGAAAAGCTCAATGCACGACGGGACTTTCGGCGTCAGGATCTTCGATGATCGCTTCCACTTCCGCGGCACTGAAGGAATAGCGGGTATGACAGAAGTGACACTGGGTGGCCAGTTCGCCCTGCTCGGCGACGATCTGACGCAGCTCGTCGGCGGCGATACTGTGCAGGGCAGCGCCCAGACGCTCGCGCGAACAGGTGCAGCCGAAACGCAGCGCCTTGGGCTCATAGATGCGCACGGTTTCTTCGTGATAGAGACGATGCAGCACTTCCTGCTGGTCCAGCGCCAGCAGCTCCTCGGCCTTGAGGGTCTCGGCCAGGTGCACGACGCGCTCCCAGGCATCCGGGTCCTTGTTGGCCTCATCGTTGGGCAGCTGCTGCAGCATCACGCCGCCAGTGCGCTTGCCATCGGCCATCAGCCACAGGCGGGTCGGCAGCTGCTCTGACTGGCTGAAGTAACTCTCCAGACAGCCGGCGAGGCTGTCCTGATCGATGGCCACGATGCCCTGATAGCGCTTGCCTTCACGTGGGTCGAGGGTGATCACGATCTGCCCCTGGCCGACCAGCTCCTGCAGACTGGACTCTTCCGTCGGCAACACCGCTTCATCGCCGAGACGAGCGATGGCGCGCAGCTCACCGCCGGGGTTCGACTCGGCCATCAGCTGGCGCACGATACCGGTGCCGCGCACTTCCAGCGTCATGGTGCCATCGAGCTTGATGGTCTCGGTCAGCAGAGCCACGGCCGCCAGCATCTCGCCCAGCTGGCGCGAGATGGCCTGTGGGTAGGAGTGACGATCGAGCACCTCGGCGTAGGCCTTGTCGAGTGTGACGATCTCGCCACGCACGTTGGTGGCATCGAACAGGAAGCGCTGGATCTGATCGAAGCTCGGCGCGGCCGCATCGTCAGTGGAATGGGAATCTTGCATGTCGTGTTCGCTCATTGAGGGACCTCAAGGCAGGCGTGAAGGGAGAGCGCACAAGCGCCCCCATGTCAGGCCGCCAACAACGATGTGCTGACACACATCGGTATGGAAATTCTGCCGGTCGGTGCCAAGGCACCCGGCGGTGACTCGCGCTGGCTCAGCTATCGGCATCCTGACGCTGGAAGCGATGGATGTTGCGGCGCTGTTTCTTGTCAGGACGGCCGGGAGGCGGCGTCATGCCCTGATTGCCGAGGCGACGCGTCTCGGCCTCACGCTCACGGCGCTCGCGGGACTCCTGCGTCTCCTGATAGAGCTTCTGGGCCTCGGGCGCGCCACGGCGCTGGTCGCTGAGGGCCAGCACCTCGACGACAAGGCGATCCCAGCCCTGCGGCACCTCGATCACGGCGCCGATCTCGACGGTCTTGGAGGTTTTCACCTTGCCGCCGTTGTACTGGATCTTGCCGCCCTCGATGGCCTTCTTGGCCATGCCACGCGTCTTGAAGAAGCGCGCTGCCCACAACCACTTGTCGATACGTACCTGATCGCTCATGACGCCCCCTTGCCCTCCCCGTCGCTCGAGACTCCGGCATTGTCCACCTCGGGCCCCGCGCCTTGTGTCAGCACTGCAAAGCCGTCCAGGCCGTGCACACGTTCGAAATCACGCGCAGGGCGCTTCGAATCCGGCTGACGCACGCCCAGCAGATGGGCAATGCCATAGGTGTGGGCACTTTCCAGCACCTGCGGATTGTCATCGATGAACAGGGTACGCGCCGGATCGAAGGGCTCGATCTCGTTGAGCTTGTGCCAGAAGGCCTGCTCTTCCTTGGCGTGGCCCAGATCCGCGGACGACACCACGGCGTCGAAGTAGTCGCCCATGCCGGTCAGCGCGAACTTGAGATCGATGCCATGACGGTCGGCGTTGGTCGCCAGCACCACGCGTTGCGGCTGATCGCGCAGCCAGGCGAGGAAGTCCTCGGCCTCATGGCGATAGCCGATCAGGTGCTGCACTTCACGCTTCAGGGCGACGACGTCGAGCTCGAGCTCACGGCTCCAGTAATCGAGGCTGTACCAGTTGAGCGTGCCGGACTCGCTGATGATGCGCGCCTTGAGATCGGCCTGCAGCGCCTCATCGAGTCGGTGCAGCTCGCAATAGCGCCTGGGCAGATGTTCGAGCCAGAAGTGGCTGTCGAAGTGAAGGTCAAGCAGAGTGCCGTCCATGTCCAACAGCACGGTGTCGATAGTGTTCCAGTCAAGCATCGGGTTCTGTCAGCCAGAGGGAAATTTGGCCACATAGTGTAAAGCATGGCCCACGGGCGCGCATGTGCAACAAGGGGGGATGGCGGCTTGTGATTGCCCCGCTCGCGGCGGCCTGCCACGATGAGCGACAGTATTCTCTCTTCTCATACTGCCTCGCGAGGACTTGCGATGGATGATGCGCCAGATACCGTTCACCCGACCATGAATCAATCAGACACCAGCCACACGCTGACGCCGCCGCGGATCGACTCACGCCGCGAGGTCGCTCGCTCGCGCCTGTTCGCCGTCGAGGCGCTGGAGTTGACCTTCTCCAATGGCGCCACCCGTAGCTTCGAGCGCCTCAAGAGCGGCGGTCACGGCGCGGTGATGATCGTCGCCATGCCCGACCCCGACCACGTGCTGATGATCCGCGAATATGCCGCTGGCCCTGAGCAATATGTGCTGACCCTGCCCAAGGGACTGATCGACCCGGGCGAGGACCCGGTGACCGCCGCCAATCGCGAATTGATGGAAGAATGCGGTTATGGCGCACACAACATCGAACCACTGGCCGAACTGAGCCTGGCGCCCAACTACATGGATCACCGCATGAACGTGATGCTGGCGCGCGATCTGTTCGAAAAGCGCCTGCCGGGCGATGAACCGGAACCGCTGGTCGTCGAGCGCCACCGCCTCGATGAGCTGCCGGCGCTGCTGGCACGTGAGGACTTCCACGAGGCGCGTGCGGTCGCGGCGCTGTTCATGGCCCGCGAACGCCTGCTGGCCGGGGAAGATACCTACAGCCCTCGCTGGTGGTAGGGACTTGCTGGCAAGCGCTGTTGGCAGGCATTGATGGCAAGCACTGGCAACAAGGCACTGGCCACAAGCGCCCAGCCCCCCTTCTTTCCTGCCCCCCCACACCCTGCCTTGCATGCCCCCATACGACGACAAGCCCCCGCCAATGGCGGGGGCTTGTCGTTTCACTCGCGATGCGCTCAAGCGGGTCGTGCTGGCGACTCGTTCAGGCACCGCAAGATCCATTGCGGGTCTGACCTGGGACCAGACCGTCAAGACACGTTTATTCGGTCTTCATGCTGCCATCGGCGGTGTTGGACGAGCCGGATTCCGGGCTGACGCCCATGTGGTCTTCGCCCTTGTCCATGACCTTGCCGTGCTTGGCGGACTCGGACTGGGCCGTGCCACCTTCCACCATCATGGAATCCTTCTTGGTGTTGGCAGAACCACTCTCGGTGTTGCGTTCGGTATCATTATACACCTTGCCATCTTCATGACCCGCAGCGGTACCGCCCTCTACCTTGGTGGAGTGGGCGCCAGTGTTGGCGGAACCGGTGTTGCTGGACTCGTGGTGCTCGGCAAAGGCAGCAGTGGTCGGCAGTGCCAGGGCAGTCGCGAAAAGTGCAGCAGTCAGCTTCTTCATGATCCATCCTCCAGTAGCGGTCTGTTGCAAGAGACGAGCAGATGATTCGCTCGGCCGTTGCCGGTAAGCCTTCAAGAATCCCGAGACTGGGTGTCTCGAGTTCCAGGCTCCACAAGACGCTTCTACCAATCTCAACGACGTCTTGTGGTACTGCGTCAAATCTTTGCGGCGCATGTCTCAAACATCCTCTAGCGCGTCGGCTGCTTGTCGGAGCATTCTTGAAAAACGTCACCAGAGTTGTACTCGAGCCTGCTGGTGTCATTCTTGACGAAAGCGTCAATCTGCCGAGGCGTGTTGCATCACATGCGCCCTGATGCCTAAAGATATGGAACTACAGGGCCTGACTTTCAAGCAGAGAAGGGAAAGAAAAATATCTTTTCTCCAGATTTCCTATACAAGAGTGAGATATCGACTCGCGTTTAATTAGCGCCCATATGGGCTTCTGGCCGCTCATCAGGCGGCTTTCCGCATGTCGATTTCCTGACGCCATGCGTCAAGTGGCGCAAGATGGCTTGCAGTATTTTACTCAACGAAACATTTTGTAACCCTACAGCTCCATGACATCGCCCATCTCTGCGGTCATCGCCAGTGGTCGCCACACCTCCCTCTGCAAGCACCGCTACCACCTGAATGACAGGAGACTCACATGCCAGACGTGCTGATCGGGGGACTCGCCGGACAGGGACCCAAGGGCCACATCACGCTAGCCGGGGCACTGGCCAATCGACACGGCCTGGTCGCCGGTGCGACAGGTACCGGCAAGACCGTCACGTTACAGGTGCTGGCAGAAGAGTTTTCGCGCATGGGAGTGCCGGTGTTCACCGCCGACGTCAAGGGTGACCTCTCCGGCATCGCCGCGGCGGGTAACCCGCATCCGCGCGTCGATGAACGCCTCGCCAGCCTCGGCATCAATGACTGGCAGCCTCAGGCCGCTCCCGTCAGGCTGTGGGATCTGTTCGGCAAGAGTGGGCATGCGGTGCGTGCCAGCGTGGCTTCCATGGGGCCTGAGCTGATGTCGACCCTGCTGGAATTGAACGACACCCAGAGTGGCCTGATGCACCTGGCCTTCGATCATGCCGAGCGTGAAGGGCTGGAGCTGATCGACCTCAAGGACCTGATCAGCCTGCTGAAGCATATCGAGCGTGAGCGCGAAAACTTCGAGGAGCGCTATGGCAGTGTCAGCCCCCAGAGCCTCGGTGCCATGCTGCGCCGGGTGCATGTGCTGGCCACCCAGGGCGGCGAGCGCTTCTTCTCCGAACCGGCGCTCGACATCAATGACATGCTGGCAACCACGGGCGAGGGAGAGCAGACACGCGGCTTCATCAATCTGCTCGATGGGCGTGAGCTGATGCAGAGCCCACGCCTCTATACCACCTTCCTGCTGTGGTTCCTGTCGACGCTCTTTCGCACCCTCCCTGAGCACGGCGATGCCGATCGCCCGGTGCTGGTGTTCTTCTTCGACGAGGCCCACCTGCTGTTCGATGCCGCTCCCAAGGCATTGCTTGAGCGCCTCGAGCAGACGGTGCGCCTGATTCGCTCCAAGGGGGTCGGCGTCTACTTCGTGACCCAATCCCCCGCCGACATCCCCGATGACGTGCTCGGCCAGCTGGGCAATCGGATCCAACATGCCCTGCGCGCCTTCACTCCGCGCGACCAGAAGGCCGTCAAGACCGCTGCCGAGACTTTCCGCCCCAACCCTACCCTCGATACGGCTCAGGTGATCACGGAGCTGGGCGTGGGCGAGGCACTGGTCTCGGTGCTCGACAGCAAGGGCACGCCCACCCAGGTGGAGCGCACCTTGATCGCCCCACCGCGTGGACGGATCGGCCCGTTGAGTGACGGCGAGCGCGCAGCGCTGCTGGCAAGCTCATCATTGGCCGGTCGCTACGATGAGGTGATAGACCGTGAATCGGCTCACGAGCGTCTCGAGGCGCAACTGACGAGCTCGGCGATGGCCCAGGCTCGGCCGGAGGAGACGCCAGCGACAACGCCTGACACCACGCCGCCTGCTACAGAACGTGATGGAAGCGCTCAAGCCGCTGCCAGCGCTACCCGCCGCGACACCGAGCACACAAGTCCGGTGGCCGAAAGCGCCCCACACTCAGGCGGCAGACAGCGTCAGGGCGTCATGGAGACCCTGCTCAAGTCCGTGATGCGCGCCCTGGGGTCGCAGCTGGGTCGGTCACTGATTCGCAGTCTGCTGCGCTCCTTCACTCGCCGCTGAGGATCGCTCCTTTCAGTCTGAGACCACGCCTACAGCGTGACGCCACGCCAGCAGCCTGAAGCGCTCCTTGGCAAATAGAAGCTTTCCTTGGCAAGCAGCATCTCTCGAGACTGAGAGACTCACCCTTCACGAAAAAGCAGGAAATCACCCATGGGAATTTGACCATGGGTGATGTCCTGCTTTCGCTATCCAAGACTGCTGACATCATATCGTCGCGCAAACTTCATTCGCTCTCGGCAAGGAGACGCCATACTGATGATTGCTGCTTACCGGCAGCACACCATGACACACACGCGCTTGCCACTACTCTCGGGGAGACTTGACGATGTGCATGAGCAATGAAGCATTGGAATTGTGGCTGAACGACAACTGGTTCTCGATCGAACTGGCGTTGGAAGCCATCGATATGGAAGCGACAGCGGAACCTCAGCTGGCAGAAGCCGCCTGAGCCAGGAGCGTTACGCATGACACCAGCGGGATCCTGCCTGCCCCCACCGGTGATACAAGGTGTGAAACGGCACAGGACACGGATGACAGGACAAGCGGCACACAGACTCTGCCACGCATGACGACGCATCATGGTGGGCAGAGAAAGAACTTGTCGGGGAGGCCGTCGATCAGCCATCGACCGGTCTCCCCGTTTCTTTTGTACCACCACCAGAGTCACGTCCCGGCGCGCCTCTGATCCAGTCGCACCTCAAAAGGCCCCGCCAGTCTTACGTGTATGAACAGTTGATTTCCTGCCCCGGCAAAACGCCCGTTCATCGCTCCCAACCGCCATACTCTTTCTTTGGTCATTCCCTCTCCCCGCAACATGCAAGATAAGGATGTCACATGCTGCCTACTCCGCCCGCGCGACCCCCCTTCTCGGGGCACTCGAGTCCAGTTGATACCTCAGATCTCTCGCCACAGGCCGCCGCCGCGACTGTCTTCCTCAATGAGAATCTCGTTCCCGCCCAGCTGCAAGCGTTGTTTGCCCTGACACTCGCCCCTGCGGGAACCTTCAACGAACAGCTCAGAGAGTACCTGGTGACCGCTTGCCGCCTGCTGGGGATGACCACCGGCATCCTGGGTCACGCAGAGGCCAATCGCTATGAAATCATGGCGGCGGTCAATCCGCCGCCCGGCAAGGTCGAGGGCGCGATAGCACCGCTGAACGAGACCTACTGCAATGAAGTCGTTGAGCAGGCTGGCTGCATCGCCTACGCCAATATCGCGACCACGTCAGCACTCGAGGCGCATCCGGCCCTCAAATCGATGCCTTTCCAGAGCTATATCGCCGCCCCGGTATGGACCGAAGGCCGTCTGACCGGCACCGTCTGCTTCGGCGACAGCTCACCGCGCGCGGCAGATTTCAGCGCCAGCGATCGTGCACTGGTCGAGACACTGGCCAGCCTTCTGGGAGGCTTGATCGATCGCGAGAATGAGCGCAAGCGGCTTGCCAGTGAACTGAGCAACCTGCGCCTCGCCTACCAGGAGATGGAGCTGCTGTTCTCGCGCTGCCAGCTTCCGATGGCGATCATGGACTTCCATGGTCATTGGACACGTCTCAACCCGGCGCTGGCGCAGCTGCTGGGGACGGAGAGGAGTGAACTGCAGCGTGGCGCGCTGGAGGATGTCTCTCACCCTGCTGACATGCAGGCCTGTCAGGAGGCGCTTCTGGCCATGCAAGCCGGCGAGATCACCCACTTCGAGCAGCCGCATCGCTATCTGGGCAGACAGGGGCAGATCATCGAAGTCATGCTGCATCTGGATATCATCGACGGCCACTCCGGCGTCATTCTCAGCCAGCACCAGGACCTCAGCGAGCGACGCTCCCACGAGGAAAGCCTGGCCCGCATGCGGCACAAGCTGGCCAGCATGGCACCCTCGGGCCCGGCCGCGCCGTCGGTGCTGGACAAGCTGTTGCCCGCCGAGATCTTCGAGCAGCAGCTGGATGGCGAGATCGCGCGCAGTGCACGTCATGGGCAGCCACTGTCGATCCTGCTGCTCAACGTGGATGCCTTCACCGACTTCAATCGCCAGTACGGCCGCACCGCAGGAGACCGCGCACTGCAACAGGTCTCCACCATCCTGCGCAACGCGACACGCAAGAGCGACCTGCTCAACCAGCGTGATGATGGCTCGCTGATTGCGGTGCTGGGCCAGACCGATTCCAGCGGCGCCATCATACTCGCCGAGCGCGTCCGCCATGCCACGGCAGAACTGCATGGTCTCGATGGGCCGGTCACCTGCAGCATCGGGCTGACCTGCTATCACCCGGCGCCCGATACGCTCACGCTGGCCAATCGACTCGAGCTCTGTGAGCGCGCCCAGCACGCACTCAAGAAAGCCAAACGCCAGGGACGCAATCGCGTGCGTTTCCTGGAGCTTGAGCCGGTCATCCCGACCGACACCTTCGCAAGCCCCCAGTCACCGTCCGGCTTCCCCTCGCCCGATCTGCCCTGAGTGGCGCCTTTCGTGTGTGCGGCCTGCCACGGATGCCCTTCAGACACATTCCCATCAACGACAACGGCCACCCCGAAGGGTGGCCGTTGTCGTTTGACTCACTCAGTACTCACAAAGAAGACATACAGGAGTCACACAGGCTTGCGCGGTGTTTCAGTGCAGAGGCCTGCTCAGAGACCGAGTCAGATATCCGAGACCGACACTCAGTCCAGCTTGCTCAGGTCACGCACGGCGCCCTTGTCAGCGGAAGTCGCCAGCAAGGCATAGGCCTTGAGCGCGGCGGAGACGCGACGGTTGCGCTGGATGCTCGGCTTCCAGGCATCCTTGCCGCGGGCATCCATCGCTTCACGGCGCTCATGCAGCTCGCTGTCGCTCAGCTTGACGTTGATGGTGCGGTTCGGGATGTCGATCAGGATGGTGTCGCCATGCTCGACCAGACCGATGGCGCCGCCCGCCGCCGCTTCCGGAGACGCGTGGCCGATGGACAGGCCTGAGGTACCGCCGGAGAAACGACCGTCGGTGAGCAGCGCACACGCCTTGCCCAGCCCCTTGGACTTGAGATAGGAAGTCGGGTAGAGCATTTCCTGCATGCCCGGACCGCCCTTCGGCCCTTCGTAGCGGATGATCACGACGTCGCCTTCCTTGACCTTGTCGGCCAGGATGTCTTCCACCGCCTGATCCTGTGACTCACAGACGTAGGCACGGCCTTCGAAGACCAGGATGGAGTCATCGACGCCAGCGGTCTTCACCACGCAACCATCGAGTGCGATGTTGCCGTACAGCACGGCCAGGCCGCCCTGGGTGGAGAAGCAATGGTCGTAGTCGCGGATACAGCCCTGGGCGCGATCACCATCCAGGCTCGGCCAGCGCGCGCTCTGCGAGAAGGCGGTCTGGGTCGGGATACCACCCGGGCCGGCGCGATAGAACTCGATGACTTCATCAGTGGGCGAACGCATGATGTCCCACTCTTCCAGCGCCGCAGACAGCGAGTCGCCATAGACGGTCGGCACTGAGGTATCCAGCACGCCGGCACGGTCCAGCTCGCCCAGAATCCCCATGATGCCGCCGGCACGATGGACATCCTCGATGTGATATTTCTGGGTGTTCGGCGCCACCTTGCACATCTGCGGCACGCTGCGGGACAGCTTGTCGATGTCGGACATGGTGAAGTCGACACCGGCTTCCTGAGCGGCAGCCAGCAGGTGCAGGATGGTGTTGGTCGAGCCACCCATGGCGATATCCAGCGTCATCGCGTTGGCGAAGGCGGCGCGGGAGCCGATGGCACGCGGCAACAGATGCTCTTCGTTGCCTTCGTAGTAACGGCGCGCCAGCTCGACGATGCGATGCCCGGCGTTCTCGAACAGGCGACGACGATCGGAGTGCGTGGCCAGCACGGTGCCGTTGCCCGGCAACGCCAGACCCAGTGCTTCCATCAGGCAATTCATGGAGTTGGCCGTGAACATGCCCGAGCAGCTGCCGCAGGTCGGGCAGGCGCTGCGCTCGATCTCGGCGACCGTCTCGTCGTCAACGCTGTCATCGGCGGCGATGACCATGGCATCGACCAGATCGAGGCCGTGATCCAGCAGCTTGGTCTTGCCGGCTTCCATCGGGCCGCCGGAGACGAAGATGACCGGGATGTTGAGGCGCATTGCAGCCATCAGCATCCCCGGGGTGATCTTGTCACAGTTGGAGATGCACACCAGCGCATCCGCACAGTGGGCATTCACCATGTATTCGACGCTGTCGGCGATCAGGTCACGCGACGGCAGGGAATACAACATGCCGTCATGGCCCATGGCGATGCCATCATCGACCGCGATGGTGTTGAATTCCTTGGCGACGCCGCCGGCCTTCTCGATCTCGCGCGCGACCAGCTGCCCCATGTCCTTGAGGTGGACGTGGCCCGGCACGAACTGGGTGAAGGAGTTGGCAACGGCGATGATCGGCTTCTGGAAGTCGCCATCTTTCATGCCGGTGGCGCGCCACAGGGCGCGAGCGCCGGCCATGTTACGACCTGCAGTGGTCGTACGGGAGCGATACTCTGGCATGGTGTCCTCGTCAAGATGCTTGGCCGCTCTCCTGCGCGAAGAGGGACTGATTCATGGAATTGCGCCTGACAGGGTCAGATAATTGACACAGCTCTTTCTGCGCAATCCTCTGCAGAATCACTCCGCACGGGAGCGGCTTCTGTTTTGGTCAGGCGGCGCCCCGCTCGGGGTACGCACACCTGGTGTCCAGAGGAGACGCGTGCCTCTTGGGTCAACGCTGTCTACCTGGGGTCAATTCTGTCATGTCCCGGCCCTGCTTGCCTACCAGATAGCACCGCCCACGCCATCAGCAGCCCAGAAAGATGCCGACAAGCGCCAAAAGCGTTGAATGAAGCGGCCTCTAGCGTGGGCCTGCGGCGGGAGGCGCTGATTACACTGAAGGACGACACATCAGGCAATGCCAGACACTCACAAGGAACAGGAGTCACCCATGGCCGGAAAATTCGTCATCACACGGGGCAAGGACAGCAAGTTCTACTTTGCGCTGAAGGCAGGCAACGGCGAGAAGATCCTGCAAAGTCAGGGCTATGCCGACAAGCGCGGCTGCCTGAACGGCGTGGAGTCCGTGCGCAAGAATGCCGTCGAGGAAAAACGCTTCACCCGTGAAGTCGCCAAGGACGGACGTTTCTATTTCACGCTGCTGGCCGCCAACAGCCAGCAGATCGGTCGCAGTCAGATGTACAAGTCGGAATCCGGCCGCGACAACGGCATCGCCAGCGTCGGGCGCAATGCCGCCGAGGCGGCCGTCCTCGAGCAACTCGACACCGCCTGAGCACGAGCCAGGCTGACCAGCCCCTTTCACGATCGCCCTCCCGATCACCCTTCCAATCGCTCTCTCGGAATCGACAGCCAATCGACAGACCCAAGCAGAGGAAGAGGAAAGTACTGCAGGAAAAAAGCACGCCAAGAAGAAAGTACAGGCAGCAGAAAGCACAGTAACGACAGAAGCCCCGCCGATTGGCGGGGCTTCTGTCGTCCTGCGGCTGACTTAGGCGCTGGTCGAGCTCAGCATCTGGCGCTCAGGGCCTGGCGATCAGCGCCTGTCACTCACGCCTCGCCGCTGATCACACACCACTCAATGACGCTGGGCGCTGTCACTGTCGAAGACCACACGCGAGACATCCGCGTAGCGCGCCGCGAAGTGCACGATCATGCCTTCCTTCAGGTATTCCGGCAGCTCATCATAATCGCGCTGGTTGGCCTGCGGCAGAATCAGCTCGTAGATATCACTGCGCCGCGCGGCAATCACCTTCTCGCGGATACCGCCCACTGGCAGCACCTGGCCGGTCAAGGTCAGCTCACCGGTCATCGCCAGCCCCTTGCGCGGGGCCTGACGCTTGGCCAACGACATCAATGCCGTAGTCATGGTCACCCCGGCGCTGGGGCCATCCTTGGGCGTCGCGCCCTCAGGCACGTGCAGGTGAATGAAAGACTCGTTGAAGAAGTCGGCCTCGGCATCGTAGGCTTCGAGGTTGGCCAGGGTGTAGGAGTAGGCGATGTTGGCCGACTCCTGCATCACGTCGCCCAGCTTGCCGGTCAGCTTCAGGCCACGTGTCAGGCCATGCACCCGGGTGGCTTCGATGGGCAGAGTCGCACCGCCCATGCTGGTCCAGGCAAGCCCGGTCACCACGCCTTCGCCGGCCAGGACCTTCTCACGACGGAAGATCGGCGCACCGAGGAATTCCTCGAGATTCTTGACCGAGACCTTCACGGTCGGCAGCTCCTCTTCCAGCAACTTCACCGCCGCCTTGCGCACGATGCGGTGCAGCTGTTTCTCCAGCTGGCGCACGCCGGCCTCACGCGCATAGCCCTCGATGACCTGACGCAGCGCGGCATCACTCAGATTGATGCGCTTCCTGGGGATGTTGTCGCGGGTCAGCAGTTTCGGCCACAGGTGGTGCTTGGCGATCGCCATCTTCTCCTCGGCGATGTAGCCGGAGAGGCGTATCTGCTCCATGCGGTCCAGCAGCGGGCCGGGGATGCTGTCCAGCGTGTTGGCGGTGCATACGAACAGCACCTTGGAGAGATCGAGGCGCACATCGAGATAGTGATCGAGGAAGTCGACGTTCTGCTCCGGGTCCAGCACCTCGAGCAGCGCCGAGGCCGGATCGCCCTGGAAGGACTGCCCCAGCTTGTCGATCTCATCGAGCATGATCACCGGGTTCTCGACCTTGACCTCCTTGAGCGCCTGCACCAGCTTGCCGGGCATGGCGCCCACGTAGGTGCGGCGATGCCCCTTGATCTCGGACTCGTCTCGCATCCCGCCGATCGAGAAGCGATAGAACTCGCGCCCCAGCGCCTGGGCGATGGAGCGACCGATGGAGGTCTTGCCGACACCGGGCGGGCCGACCAGCAGCAGAATCGAGCCGCCGACATCGCCCTTGAAGGTGCCCTCGGCCAGAAACTCGACGATACGTGACTTCACATCATCGAGCCCATCGTGATCACGATTGAGCACGGTGCGCGCGTGGGCCAGGTTGAGCTGATCGGTGGAGGTGATGCCCCATGGCAGCGAGGTCAGCCAGTCAAGATAGTTGCGTGTGGTGCCGTATTCCGGCGAGCCGGTCTCCAGCACTGACAGCTTGTCGAGTTCGTCATCGATGCGCGACTGGACACGCTCCGGCACCTTGAGCTCGTCGAGACGGCCACGGAAGGTATCGACGTCGTTCTCGCGATCATCCTTGGAGATGCCCAGTTCACGCTGGATGACCTTGAGCTGTTCACGCAGGAAGAATTCGCGCTGATGCTTCTCCATCTGCGCGTTGACCTGCTGGGAGATCTCGGTCTGCAGCTGTGCGACCTCGATTTCCTTGCGCAGCAGGGGCAGCACCTTCTGCATGCGCTCCATCACCGGCAGCGACTCCAGCACTTCCTGCAGCTCAGCGCCCTTGGCCGAGGTGATGGCGGCGGCGAAGTCGGTCAGCGGGCCCGGTTCATGCGGGCTGAAGCGATTGAGGTACTGCTTGAGCTCCTCACCGTACAGCGGGTTGATCGGCAGCAGCTCCTTGATGCCGTTGATCATCGCCATCGCATAGGCGCGGGCCTCGTCGCTCTCGGCATCGACCGGTTCGCGCGGATAGGTGACCTCGACCAGATAGGGAGGCTTGCGCGACAGCCAGCGCGTGATGCGGAAGCGACGCAGCCCCTGGGCGATGAACTGCACCTGATCAGCGCCGTCTTCGGGCTTGTGGACGCGCACGGCGGAACCGATCTCGGGGAAATGCTCGACCCCCAGCTCATCCACCTCGACATCGCCGACGAAGGCCAGACCGACAGCATGATGCGGCGTGTTGCCGACCAGCTGCATGGTCTCGGCCCAACGCTGCTTGTTGATCACCAGCGGCTGGACCTGGGCCGGGAAGAACGGGCGATTGTGGATCGGCAGCAGGTAGATACGCTCCGGCAGCTGGTCGCCACTCGGCACCAACCCACCCGAGGAGGAGGAAGGCTCTTGTGACTGGCTGTCATCCTCGAAGCCGGCAAGAATATCGTCGTTATCGGAAATCTCTTCGTGACGTGGCATGCAACCCTCATGAAACCAGGCCTCGGTTGAGGCGATCATCTCCACCAATGCGGCCAGTGAGCCATTTTATCAAGGCAGGCTGGCTGCGCCGCAGGCGCAACACTGCGTGATCAGGGTGGCACCTGATGCGCCCCCGGAAACGACAATGCCCACCATGAGGCGGGCATTGTCGTTTCCAGCATACTGCGCGGCGCTGACGTCACTGAGCGCTCGTGACACCGCGCCTCGCCTCTCCCCTCAGTAGATCGGGGTGCCGTTGATCCTCACGCTGTCACCATCGATCTCGACCACGAGGTTGCGGTCGGCGGCCTGCGGCGAGACCCCTGCCATCATGGCCATCATCGGCGGCACGTTGCGGAACTCGAAGCGCCCGCTCAGACGATTCAGGAAGGCCCGCTGACCCGGGACGGTCTGCAGCTCCTGGATGGTCAGGTCAGTGATGTCGGCACCATCGAGAATCATCTGGCCATCACCCTGCATGTCGACACCGAACGCATCGCTCTTGGCATTCAGCGATTCCAGCGTCAGGCGTGGAGAGGTGCTCAGCATGGTGAACAGCGGCGCTTCGACCTTCTCGAGCATGGCGACCTGCTGCGCTTCGCTCAGCTCCTCGAACGGCTTGCCCGCTTCTTCCAGCAAGCCCTGAAGCTGGGTGATGAAGTCATAGACGGCCGCGCCCTGCAGACGATCGATCGAGATGGACACATCACCGCTGGCCATCTGCTGATCACCCGCGCTGACATCCTCTACCGACAGCTTCATCAGATAGCGCAGCTCGGTCGGGTCCAGACGCGTTTCACCGCTGTAACGGATATCGCTGGCGACCACTGGCGGCTGACCGGTGCCGTTGTCGATGGTGAGGGTGTCCAGCACGATCTTGTCGTCCTGGCGGAAGTCATTGTCCGCCCCGCGATAGATGCCATTGAGGCTCAGGGTACCGATGCTGACCTTCTCGGCACCATTGGTGATATCGAACGGCGTGATCTCGCCATCCACGGTGATTTCCGGGGTATCACCGCCATCGTGGGAAGCCAGCAGCTCGCCGCCCTGGAAGTCGATGCGCGTGCCGCTCTCAGGGTCCTGCCAGTCGAAGGCCGGCAAGGTCAGGGTGGTGTCGCTGGCGCCACTGAAGTTGTCGACGCTGCCATCGAAGGCGATCGCCTTGCCATCGCCGAGCACTTCGGCGAAGACATCGCGTGACGGCGTACCGTACAGCACCTTGACGTTGCCCTGCATGCTGGTCGACAGCAGGCCGTGGCCAGCTTCATAGGGCAATACGATGCGCATGGGGCCTTCACCGTCGCCGGTGGCGAGCTCCATCTCTACCCGACCCGTGGAGCCGAACCAGCCGCTATCGACCTCTTCACGGGTCGCCTTGATGTCGGAGCTCCTGTCGAGCTCTGCCACCATGCGGGCCATTTCATCTTCAAAACGCTGGCTTGAGTAAGCCACGCCGCCGACATAGCCGGCTGCCCCGATGACGACCACTGCCGTCGCGGTTACCAGTCCCTTGCCCATCGCATTGACCCTTGTCCGTTATTGAAGCATCACACCGTCTGCGCGGTGCCTCTTGTCACATCTGCTTCCATCAGTGAAACACGTGCGTGAGCCTCGCTGCCAAGACAGCGAGACGTCAGTGCAACCACAGCCACAGATGCATCGTCGACCAGGCATAGATACCGGCGAAGACATCATCCAGCATGATGCCGAAGCCGCCGGCAACCCGGCGGTCGGCCCAGCGAATCGGCCATGGCTTGAGAATATCGAAGACCCGGAAGACCACGAAGCCCCATAGCGCTGCCTGCCAAGAGAATGGCACGGCGGCCATTGTGATCCAATAGCCGACGAATTCGTCCCAGACGATCCCGGAGTGATCATGCACGCCGAGATCGCGCGAAGTGCGATCACAGATCCAGATCCCGACCAGCGACGCGACCAGCACGATGGCCAGATACGGCCAAAGCGTGAGGTTGGTCATCAGCCAGTAGAACGGGATTGCCGCCAGAGTACCGAAGGTGCCCGGAGCAAAGGGCGCGGTACCACTGCCCAGCCCGAAGGCCAGGAAGTGCACGGGGCGCCGCCAGACACTGGCGGGTGCCCGATTCATGGTGCCACCCCGTTCGCGTTGTGTGGTGACGCATCATCGCAGGAGCCGTCTGCCCCAGAGACCTGTGTGGCAGAGGACTGAGTGACGGAGGTTTGCGAGGCAGAGGCTTGCGAGGCAGAGAAATGCTGCCAGCTCTGGCCCGTCGCTGCCTGCTCAATGCCCTTTTCCATCAGCAGCACACGCGGCGCATCGCTGCCCGGCGCCTGCATGCGCCCGATGACATTCAAGGGCAGGTTGAGCGAGCGCAGGGCGAGCCTGGCCGTCTCGAGGTTCTCTTCAGGCAGCGTGAGCAACAGCTCGTAATCGTCGCCGCCATTGAGGACCGCCTCGCGAGCCCCCTGCTCGCCCAGCGCAGTGATCAGCTCCGGCGCCAGTGGCAGTTCGCCAAGCTCCAGCGCCGCCGACAGCTGACTGGCGCGACAGATGTGTGCCAGGTCACCCATCACGCCATCGGAGACATCCAGGCCCGCACTGGCCAGCTCACGTAGTGCCAGCCCCGCATCGACCCGCGGTTCTGGTCGCAGGTAGGCCGCCAGGCAAGGATTCAGCACATCGCGGACGCCCTCCTGCCAGGCCTTGAGACCGGCATGCGCCAACCCCGGCAGGCCGGTGACCGCGATGAGATCGCCCTCACGGGCGCCGTCACGCCGCAGGATCGGGCGGGCCACGCTGTCGGCCTGCTGGGCAGGCTCGAGCACGCACGGCAGCTCGCCATGCACGGTGATCGTGATGGAGAGCGGGCCGCGCGTGACGTCGCCGCCGACCAGCGCGATGCCGTAGCGATCCGCCAGCGCGTGGAAACCGGCCGCAAAACCATGCAGCCAGTCTTCATCCACGTCCGGCAACGTCAGCGCCAGCAACGCCCAGCGCGGGGTCGCACCCATCGCCGCCAGATCGGACAGATTGACGGCCAGGGCACGATGGCCAATGGACGCCGCAGGCGCATCCGGCGGGAAGTGCACCCCCGCCACCGAGGTATCGACACTGACCGCCATCTGCATGCCATCACTGGCGGCAAGAAGTGCACAGTCGTCACCCGGCCCCAGCAACACGCCCGGTGCCCCGGACAGATCGCGCTGGAAGTAGCGGGCAATCAGCTCGAATTCACCTGGCATGTCAGCGCAGGCGGGCCTGGGTCACCTCGGCGCTGCGCAGCTTGACTGCCAGCTTGTCGAGGATCCCGTTGACGTACTTGTGCCCGTCGGTGGCTCCGAAGGTCTTGGCCAGCTCGACCCCTTCGTTGATCGCCACGCGATACGGCACTTCCATGCGCTTGGACAGCTCGTAGGCGCCCAGACGCAGGATGGCCAGCTCGATCTCGTCGAGATCCTGCAGGCGACGGTCGAGCAGCGGGCTGATGCTGGCATCCAGTTCTTTCTGGAAGCGCGGCACGTTGTGCAGCAGCTCGTGGAACAGGGCCTGGTCGGCGATACGCATCACCTCGACCCAGTTCTCATGCAGCTCGACATCATCGTCGATCTTTTGACCACGGAACTCGGCTTCGATGGTGGTCATGTTCTTGCCGGTCATCTGCCACTGGTAGATGCCCTGCACGGCCAGCTCGCGAGCGGCGCGACGCGCCTGCTGCTGCTTGGACGGCTCGCGCTCGGTACGTTCATTGCGTTCGCTCACGCGTCACCTCCCATGGCCTTGAGCAGGGAGACCATTTCCATCGCCGCCATGGCCGCTTCGGTACCCTTGTTGCCGGCCTTGGTGCCGGCACGCTCGATGGCCTGCTCGATGGAATTCACCGTCAGCACGCCATTGGCGACCGGGGTGTCGAATTCGAGCTGCAGACGCGACAGCGCGGAGTTGCACTCACCGGCGACGTATTCGAAGTGCGGCGTACCACCGCGGATCACCGCACCCAGCGTGATGACGGCGTGCGGCTTGACCTTGGCCAGCACGGCCTTGACGGCCAGCGGAATTTCCCAGGCACCCGGCACGTGGATCAGGTCGATGTTTTCCTCATCGACGCCGTGGCGTACGAGAGAATCGACCGCGCCTTCCACCAGGCTGTCGACGACATGGTGGTTGAAACGCCCGACGACGATGACGTAACGGCCATCGACATTGGTGAAAGTGCCTTCGAGTTGAGCAATCGGTTGCATGGTCAGTCCACAATGCTAGCGCCCCGGAGAACCGGGGCGGGGATATCAATCATACCGGGGCAGGTCGCCAGAAGTGCGCGACCTCCCCCGCCATTTGGAGTGCCGAAGCGCTTATGCGTCGGCGGCGTCTGCCCCTGTCTCGCCGGTCGTGTCATCACTGCCGACCAGTTCGACCACTTCGAGGCCAAACCCGGACAAGGCAGAGAACTTCCACGGCGAGCTGAGCAGACGCATCCGGCCGACACCGAGATCCCGAAGGATCTGGGCACCGGTACCGGTGGTCAGATAGTTGCCCGCACCATCGGATTCGTTGGTGCGCGGCGTACGACGTCGTCCGAGGAAGACATCGAGACGATCCTTGTAATCCATCGTGTCGCTGCCGGTGTCCAGCAGTACCAGCACACCGGCATCGGCGGCGGCGACTTCAGCGAGCGCATCATTGAGCGCCCAGCTGCTGCTGCCCGGCTGACGCAGGGTCAGCAGGTCGCGCATCGGGTCCTGCACGTGCACGCGCACGGTGGTCAGAGACTCGGCATTCGGCGTGCCCTTGACCAGCGCCAGGTGGTGACGGCCCTGGATTCGATCGCTGAAGCAATGCAACGTCAGCTCGCCGAAGGCGGTCTCGACCTGCTCGCTGTCCAGCACTTCCACGGTCTGCTCATTGTGGATGCGATACTCGATCAGATCCGCAATGGTGCCGACCTTGAGGTCGTGCTCGGCGGCAAAGCGCTCGAGCTCTTCACGACGCGCCATGCTGCCGTCATCGTTCATGATTTCACAGATCACGCCGGTCGCGCCAAAGCCCGCCATGGATGCCAGGTCACAGGCCGCCTCGGTATGGCCGGCACGACGCAGCACGCCACCCGGCTCCGCCATCAGCGGGAAGATGTGCCCCGGCTGGACGATGTCCTGCGGGCGCGCATTGCGCGCGGCGGCAGCCTGCACGGTGCGGGCGCGGTCAGCCGCCGAGATACCGGTGGTGACACCTTCGGTGGCTTCGATGGAGAGCGTGAACTTGGTGCCGAAGCCGGAACCGTTGGCCTGAACCATCAGTGGCAGCTGGAGCTGTTCGCAATGCTCACGCGACATCGGCATGCAGATCAAGCCACGCGCGTGGCGTGCCATGAAGTTGATGTGCTCGGCTGTCACGGCTTCCGCGGCGATGATGATGTCGCCTTCATTCTCACGATCCTCGTCATCCATGAGGATGACCATCTTGCCTTGCCGGATATCCTCGACGAGTGCTGCGATGCCTGATAGCGCCATGCTTGCTCCACTTTACGGGCTGCGCCGGCCCATGCCGGACCCACGCGTATTATCAAAAAGTCGGGCGTCAGGGTACCCCGCCACCCCGTTTTGCGCCAGCACCCAGCGACGCCGCTGTCGCCAGACGGCGGCAAGTGCTTGCGTGACAAGAAGAAATCAGTCGCCGCTCTCCTGCGGGTCTGGCGATGCCAATGGCACTGCGGTGATGCGCCAATCACGCCCCACCGCCCGGATGTCACGAATCTCGACCCGGCGCTGCTGCGCCATGCGATCCAGCCCCGGCAGCGCCAGCAGCGGGCGAGCCTCGCCGCCCAGCAGCGTCGGTGCCATGAAGATCTGCATCTCATCGACCAGCCCCGCCTGGATCATGGCCCCGGCCAGCACCGCACCGGTTTCCAGCAGCACCTCGTTGGCCTGCTCGTGCTCGGCCAGATAGCGCAGCAGAGCCTCGAGGTCCACGCGTCCATCCGCGCCGGCCGGTAGCGCCACCACTTCGGCACCGGCCGCCTCCAACAAGGTACGTCGCTCAGCCAGCGCCGCTGTCTCGTCCGCGACACACACCAGCAGCGTACGACCGGATTGCGCCAGAATGCGCGCCGCCAGCGGCAGACGCAGGTGGCTATCCACCACCACGCGCAACGGCTGACGCGCCACCAGCGCCTCGAGTCCCAGCGGGTGGTCGTCGAGGCCGAGCTGGTCGGCGCGTACATTGAGGCGCGAATCATCGAAGATGACCGACTCGATGCCGCTCATCACCACGCTGGAGCGCGCGCGCAGACGCTGCACGGCGCTGCGCGCTTCAGGGCCGGTGATCCATTGGGATTCGCCGGAGGCCATCGCCGTGCGACCGTCCAGACTCATGGCCTGCTTGAGGCGCACGAAGGGCCGACCGCGCTCCATGCGTGACAGGAAGCCGGGATTGAGCGCTCGCGCCTCCTGCTCCAACACCCCGACCGTCACCGCGATGCCCGCGCCCTGCAGCAGCGCGATGCCGCGTCCGGCGACCTGCGGATTCGGATCACGCATCGCAATCACCACCCGAGAGACGCCCGCCGCGATCAGCGCCAGCGAGCAAGGACCGGTACGCCCGGTGTGGGAGCAAGGCTCCAGCGTCACATAGGCCACGCAGCCCAGCGCGCGCTCGCCCGCCTCTGCCAGCGCATTGACCTCGGCATGCCCTTCCCCGGCACGCACATGAAAGCCGCTCGCGATCACCTCGTCAGTCTCGGCCTCTACCAGGACACAGCCGACACGCGGATTGGGCTGCGTCGTGTAGCTGCCCAGCCGCGCCAGGCGCAGGGCGTGGGCCATGTGGCGCGCATCACGCGCCGAGGGAGCACTGCGTTCTCGAGAGTGACTGTCGCGAGAGTGGCTGTCACGGGGAGCATGAGAAGCATGAGGAGAAAGAGACATGCGATACCTTGGCGTGAAACGAGAGAAGGTCAGGCGGTGGCCATGCGGTGGCCACCCCTCCGAGGCCTGAAACCTGAGGCCCAGGACCCAGGGCCGAAGCCACGCGGCGTGCCGCGACAGAGCCAGCAGACACAGGCCTCAAGGGCATCGACAAGGATGACCGTGTCGAGACATCAGGGGCGCGCGTCTTCCTCGCCCGGCAGGAAGCTGGGCTCCTGGGCGAGACGATCGATCTCGGCGCGGAATTCATCAAGATCCTGGAAGCGACGATAGACCGAAGCGAAGCGGATATAGGCGACCTGATCCAGCCGCTTGAGCTGTTGCATGACCTCATCACCGATGCGCCGCGCCTCGATCTCACGCTCGCCGGTGGCACGCAGACGCTGACGAATGCGCTCCACCGCGGCCTCGATCAGCTCGGAGGAAACCGGGCGCTTTTCCAGCGCACGCAGCATGCCGGCACGCAGCTTGTGCTCATCGAAGCTCTCGCGCGAGCCGTCGCCCTTGACCACGCGCGGCATGACCAGCTCCGCCGTTTCGTAGGTCGTGAAACGCTCACCGCAGGCCGCGCACTGGCGACGCCGCCGCACCTGGTCACCCTCGACCACCAGTCGGGAATCCGTGACCTTGGTTTCATGAGTTCCACAGAAGGGACAGTGCATGTTGGAGAGCCTGCTTGGGTGCGAGGTGGCTGCGGCCCCGCGCGAAGCACAGCGAGGAAGTGGCGCAGCGCAGCCGAATGACAGCGAATGGCGGGTATTGTAACCGTTAAGGCCCCGCCACGGGAGCCTATGTCAGCCCCGACCTATCTGAACTGGCCTTGGGGAGCGGCCAAAGGGTGGCAGGAGTTTCCTGCATTGTCGCCCCGGGTGACGAGCCCCGCGGCGAAAGCATCCATCATCCTGCCCGGCAGGCTTGAAATCCCCGCGCGATAACCGAAAGATGACGTCAGGGTAAGCGCCTCACAAGGACGCTTGCCCGAGCCGTGGAATCCTTTCACGACTGGCGGCGGATGATCTCTGCCGCGAGACTGATCACGATGACGCAAGGAGCTGCGACATGGGAATCATTGCATGGATCATATTCGGTCTTGTTGCCGGCATCATCGCCAAGGTGATCGTGCCCGGCAAGGACCCGGGTGGCATCATCGTCACCAGCATCATCGGCATCCTGGGGGCCGTGGTCGGTGGCTGGGTCGGCACCCTGATGGGCTTCGGGGAAGTGACGGGATTCAATCTGGCCAGCTTTGTCATCGCCGTGCTCGGCGCCGTCATCCTGCTGATTCTGTATCGCGTGCTGCGCAAGTAAAGCGTGTCATGAAGCGCAGTGGCGTCAGCCGGCCTCAGGCCACATGACGCCAGACAGGACGGCCAGCCGGCACATGCAGGCTGGCCGTCCTGCCTTGCAGGCTTGACGAATCTGGCCCGAGGCGTGCATGACTCAGGGGTAAAGGCGCCAGGCCGTCACCCACGGGCGCCGCTGAGCGATGCGCCATTCATTGATTTCACCAGGCGACGACCAGTCGACTTCATCTGATGCGCGCCCGCCTGTCTCGCCATCGGCCCCGCAGGATGGCGCTGGCGCGCTTCACGAAGATCACCCGCGACACGCTCTGCCCATTGCGACTCACGCGGCAGAGCCAGACCGCTTTTGCTGCCACGAGGATTGCCCATGTCCGATACGTCATCTTCCGATCACTCGACTTCCACTGCAGCCGATCCCGCGCCGAGCGAGGGCAACGCCAGGCCACACGCCAGAGTCTCTCTCGCCAAACGTCTCTCGCAAGCTGATTTCCAGGCGCACGCCACACGTCTGCTCGCAGAGATCTATCCACAGCGTCATGAAGAAGTCCTCAGACGCCTGGAGACGGTACTGGACTTCCATCGCACGCGCCTCACCCCCCGCGTGCCGGAAGGCGAGCCGCTCTGGAGCGAGCGCGATCAGTGGCTGATCACCTACGGCGACAGCCTGCAGCAGGAAGGCGAGGCGCCACTGGCGACCCTGCACGACTTCCTCGCCAGCCGACTGGACGACAGCCTGTCCGGTGTCCACGTGCTGCCTTTCTTTCCGTGGAGCAGCGATGACGGCTTCAGCGTCATCCACTATCGCGAGGTCAATCCGGCCCTCGGCGATTGGCAGGACATCCGGCGCCTGAGCAAGCACCGCGACCTGATGGCAGACCTGGTCATCAATCACTGCTCGCGCGAGTCACTGTGGTTCGCCGACTATCTGGCCGGCGTGCAGCCCGGTCGCGACTACTTCATCGAGATGGACCCCGACACCGATGTCTCCGAGGTGGTGCGCCCGCGCCCGTCTGCCCTGCTCACGCCGGTGCATACCCGTCGTGGCCTGCGCCATCTTTGGGCAACCTTCTCGGATGACCAGATCGACCTGAACTTCGCCAATCCCGATGTGCTGCTCGAATTCATCGGCATCCTGCTTTATTACCTCGAGCAGGGCGCGGGCATCATCCGCCTCGATGCGGTGGCCTTCCTGTGGAAGCGCCAGGGTACCCCCTGCATCCACCTGCCGGAGACACACGCCGTGGTACGCCTGCTGCGCGCCATCGTCGACCATCTGGCGCCGGGGAGCCTGTTGATCACCGAGACCAACGTGCCCCATGCCGAGAACATGTCCTACTTCGGGCTCGATCGCCTGTCACAGCACGACCTCACCGCCATCGAGGACAGCGCCCAGGCCGATGAAGCGCACCTGATCTATCAGTTCACGTTGCCGCCACTGACGCTGCACACTCTGACCTCCGGCGATGCCAGCGCCCTGACCCAGTGGGCCGCCAGCCTGCCGTCGTTGCCCTCCGGCTGCAGCTACTTCAACTTCACCGCCAGTCACGACGGCATCGGCGTTCGCGCCCTTGAGGGCCTGCTGCCCGACCACGAGCGCGACACCCTGGTGCGACTGGTGCATGACTTCGGTGGCTACGTCAGCATGCGCGCCAACCCGGGCCGCGCCGACACCCCCTATGAGCTCAATATCAGCTACTTCGATGCGCTCAAGGGCACGCGGCGCGGCCAGGACCCATGGCAGATAGAGCGTTTCATCGCCAGTCAGACCCTGATGCTGAGCCTGCAGGGCATCCCGGGGCTGTATATCCACTCGCTGACCGCGACCCCCAATCACCAGGAAGGCGTCGAACGCGATGGCCATCTGCGCGCCATCAACCGCCGCAAGTGGCAGCGTGATGAACTGGAAGCGCTGTTGGCCAGCCCCAACACCGCAACCCATGAGGTCTTCCACGCCCTCAAGCGCCGGATGGCACTGCGCCGCAACGAACCCTGCTTCCACCCGGATGCCGACCAGAATGTCTTCGATGTCGGCCCGGACTTCTTCGTCTTCGAGCGTGTCACCCATGAAGGGCGTCGCTTGCTGTTCGCTCTCAATGTCACCGATCAGCCGCGCGTGCTGCCGCTGCCGGAAAGCTGGCAAGGCGTCGCGCTGACCGACCATCTGTGCCACGACAAGGCCTACGATCCCACCATGGCCCGCCGCCCCTATCAGGCGGCCTGGCTGATGGAGCAAACCGTGCGCCCGCCGGCCATCGAGGTCGTCTGACGCCCGCGCTTCTTCCCTCTGCCCACGACAACGGGGCTGCCACTGGCAGCCCCGTTGTCGTGGGTCTCGCTGTTTCCCGCCGCGAGCGTTACTGGTTGTCCAGCTCCACCGCTTCGTGCATGCGCTCGAGCAGGTCCGGTACGGCTGACTGCACCCGGTTCCAGCTGGGGATGAAGGGCTTGTCGCGCGGATTGTCGAGGAAGGCGCTGCCGGCATCCATGATGTTGGAGGCGAACAGCTCCACCGCCGCTTCCTCGCTGTGGCGGTCCACCGTCAGACCATTCATGACGGCATCGTTGTAGTAGGTCTCGATCAGGTCCAGCGCGATACGGTAGTAGGTCGCCTTGATGGTGCGGAAGGTCTCGCCGTGCATCTCGACGCCCAGCGTGGCCAGCTTGCGATACATCGCCTTGGCGATATCCAGACTCATGCGATTCAAGCCGCCCAACGCATCTTCCGCGGACAGCGGCTGGTGCTTGTGATCATAGGCATCGGCGATGTCCACCTGACACAGGCGCTTGGTGGAATAGTTGCGGTGGACCTCGGACAGCACGCCGATCTCCAGCCCCCAGTCACTGGGAATGCGGATGTCCGCCAGCACATCGGTGCGCATCGAGAACTCGCCGGACAGCGGATAACGATAGCTGTCGAGATAATCCAGGTACGGCAGCGGGCCATAGACCTTCTTGAGCGCCCGGATCAACGGCGTGACCATCAGGCGTGCCACGCGGCCATTGAGCTTGCCCTGGGCGATGCGCGAGTAGTAGCCCTTGCAGAACTCGTAGTTGAACTGCGGATGGGCCACCGGGTAGATCAGCCGTGCCAGCAGGCCGCGGTCATAGGTGACGATATCGCAGTCATGCAGTGCCACTGCCTCGGCTATGCCCGAGGCCTGCACGTAGCCTGAGCAGTACCAGACATTGCGCCCCTTGCCGGCCTCCATCGGCGCCAGGCCATGCTCGGTCAGCTCCTCATCCAGTGCCCGCAGGCGCGGCCCGTCGTTCCAGAGGATGCGGTGATGCTGCGGCAGGTGTGAGAAGAACTCCTTGGCATGCTCGAACTGGTCACGGTCGGCGCGGTCCAGCCCGATCACGATCTCGCTGAGGTAGGGCACCTGGGCCAGCTCCTCGACGATATGCTTGAGGGCGGGACCTTCCAGCTCGGAATACAGCGACGGCAGAATCAGGCTCATCGGTCGCTTGCGGGAGAAGCGCATCAGGTCCGCTTCGAGATCTTCCACCGGACGATCGGTCAGGTTATGGAAGTTGGTGATGATGCCATTCTGGTAAAAATCGCTCATGTCAGCTCCTTGTCATGCCGAAGACACGCATCAGGCAGGCGTCAGGCGCCCAGACCTCTGGATGTCCATTCTTCCGGCTGGCCATTGGCCAGCCAGTGACGCAATCCCTCGACCCATCCCTGCGGTCCGGGGAGATTGGCGCGAAAACAGCGGCGTTCATCCGCCAGTTGCGGATGATCGGCAAGCTCCAGATCACGCTGTGAGGTATCACCGACGCCGGGAATCAGCACAGCGTTGTCGACGGCGGCCAGCAGCGGCAGGTCATTGGCGCCATCACCGAAGCCCAGCGTCCAGGGGCGCACCCGCTCGCAGAGCCGGTAGCGGGCAATCAGATAGCGCGCTGCCACGCCCTTGTCGCTGTCCCCGGTCACATGGTGGAAGCGCCCTCCACGTGTCAGCTTGAGGCCATGGCTGGCCAGACGCGCACGAAAGTCCTCGAGACGCTCCGGCGCGTCACGCCACACCAGCGGCTCACTGGCATCACGCAGTCCCGCCAGGGCCGCATCCTCCTCCCCCAGCCCCGTCAGCTCGCTGACTCTCGCCACCGACATCGAGGCGAAGCCCTCGAAGGCGAATTCCCCGCTCAGCTGATCCAGTACCGCGAGAATCCTGTCGCGGGACATCGCCACCGCGATACGACACAGGCCGTGTGCATCCGGGGCGCTGGCCGCTTCCAGCGGGTAGGCGCTCAGCCAATCGGCAGGCAGTGCCACTACGCCGCCGTTCTCGGCGATCCATGGCTGGCCCGCCAGGCCCAGAGAGTCCATCAGCGGCGCCAGTTCCGCCGCCGTCTTGGAGGTATTGGGGACGACCCAGACACCGCGCGCGCGCAGGCGGGTCAGCCAGCTGCGCGCCGGGCCCGGCGAGTAATCGTGGTGATCCAGCAGCGAGCCATCCAGATCGGTCAGCAACAACAGCGGTGCTTGAGTCTCTGACATGTGAACTCTCCTCGTGAAGTGCTGCAGCGTGTCGGGGGTCACCTCGACAGGATCTCGTGGCACCGGACAGGCATTGCAAGAGCATTGCAGGGAATGTGCCAAGATGGTGCATCTGCCATGACAGCCTGCCCACTCTCATCGTGGCTGTGTTTGTGTGTCCGCTCATTTGCACCATAAAAGAGCACAAAGCCTGCCTTGCATGATGTCACGCCTCATGGCGGCGCAAATCCAACGTCACCAACGACGACGCCCTCGCATCTGCGAGGGCGTCGAGTCTACGGCTAAGTCTATTGAGCCTAGACCAGCCACAGCGACAGTTGCGGCCACAGCAGCAACATCGCCAGCACGCACAGCTGGATGGCGATGAATGGCAGCAGCGAGACGAAGATATCCTTGAGACTGATGCCTTCCGGTGCCACGCCTTTCAGATAGAAGGCGGCAGGCCCGAAGGGGGGCGACAGGAAGGACACCTGCATGTTGACCGCGAACAGCACGCCGAACCATACCGGGTCGTAGCCGAGCTGCACGATGATCGGCACGAAGATCGGCAGTGTCAGCATTGCGATGCCGATCCAGTCGAGGAACAGCCCCAACAGCAGCAGGATCGCCATCATCACCATGATGATCGCCAGCGGCGGGATATCCAGGCCGAGGATCATGCTCGACACGAAGCGGTTGCCGCCCATCAGGTTGTAGACCCCGACCAGCGCCGCCGCGCCGATACCGATCCAGATGATCATGCCGCAGGTGTTCATGGTCTGGGACAGCGCGCGCTGCATCAGGGTGATGGAGAACTCACCGCGCAGCATCACCGCCACCAGCACGCCGAAGCTGCCCATCGCCGCGGCTTCGGTCACCGAGGCCACGCCACCGTAGATGGAGCCCAGCACCAGCCCCGCGATGACCGCCGGCACACCGATGGCCTTGAGCAGCTCACGCTTGCTCTGGAAGCTGGCGCGGCGCTCTTCCTCCGGCATTACCGGCCCCAGTGAAGGGTTGCGCAGACAGCGGATCAGCACGTAGATGATGTAGCTTGCCATCAGCACGATGGCCGGGGTGATCGCCGCGGTGAACAGGTCCGCGATCGACTGGTTGGCGATCAGGCCATAGATGATCAGCACGATGGAGGGTGGCATCATGGTGCCCAGCGAGCCGCCGGCACACACCACGCCGATGGCGATGTGCTTGTCATAGCCGAGCCTGAGCATCTGCGGCAGCGCCAGAATCCCCAGCAGCACGATCTCTCCGCCGATGATGCCGGACATCGCGGCGAGGAAGAACGCCACCACGATGGTCTGGATCGCCACGCCACCGGGCAGGCGCCCTGCCATCACGCGCATGGCATTGAACAGGTCCCTGGCGATCCCCGAGCGGTCCAGCAGCGAGGCCATCAGCACGAACATCGGCACCGCCACCAGCGAATACTCGGTGACGAAGCCATAGACACGACTGGTGACCAGCGGCAGCGCCATCGGACCGAACCAGCCGAAGGTGTAGGCCAGCGCGACCAGGCCGGTGACGAAGGCCAGCGGCAGGCCGGTGACCAGCAGCGCGAAGATGCCGCCGACCAGCAGCATCGTAGCCGTTGCGATATCCATCAGCGCAGCTCCTTGTGGTCAGCTGCGGCGCCGGGAGTGGCGTCGGAGGCGTCATGAGACTCACTGCCGCCCTCGGGCGGACGGGGCGAGAAGAAGGTCTGATAGAGATGCCACAGCGCCTGCAGGGTCATCACCGCCAGCGCGAACAGGATCACGCCCTTGGTCAGCGCCGGAAACGGCGGATTCCATGAGGTCCCGGAACGCTCCAGCTGCCACTCGCCCAGCGGACTGTGCGAGGCACGCCAGAACATCACCCAGCCCGCATAGCTCATCGCCAGACAGAAGACGAACGTCATCACGTCATTGAAGCAGTCCAGCACGTAGCGAAAGCGCGTGCCGACCAGGTCGTAGAGCACGCGCACGCGAATGTGGCGATTGTTGGCCAGTGCCGCCGGGCCGCCCAGCGCGAAGCTGGTCGCGACCAGGAAGATCACCGTCTCATGCACCCAGGAGGTCGGCGAATCGAGGCCATAGCGCATCACTACCTCGAACACGCTGATCGCCATCGCCAACAATACCAACCACGCCGCGGCGCGCGTGCCCTTGCCGACCAGACGGTCCAGCGGCGTGCGCGTGCCCAGATTCGGGTCGTGGTCATCCGACGCCTCGGGTAGCCCCGGCGACGCCACATCATGTTCTGCCATATCGAATTCCTTGCTGACTCGCTGCCTCAAGGAGAATCGGCGCGCCCAGTGAGCACGCCGACCTTGATCTCCCGCGTCTTTATCGTTCTGCCACCTCGTGGCTGACAGAGTGGCTATCCGCGTGGCTAGCTGACTGGCGCCACACGGCAGCTGGCGCCCATCCCGCGCGCCAGCGGGCTCACATCAGGTTGCGGTCGGTCAGGAAGCTGACCACGGACTCGTAGACCTTGCCGGTCAGCTCATTCTTCTCGGCCCACACCTTCCACTCCTGCTGAGCGATGCGACGGAACTTGGCGCGCTCCTCCGGCGCCATGTCGATCACCTCGATATCCGGATTGGCACGCGCCGCGCTCACCGCCTTGATGTCACGCGCCTTGAGGGTGAAGACCATGTCGTAGGCCATCGCGTCGGTGGCGGTCTCCATGATCGCCTTGAGATCCGCCGGCAGGCCGTCCCAGATGCCCTTGTTCATCGACACCGCCACCATCGGCAACGAGTGGAAGCCCGGATAGGACGGGTACTTGGCGAAGCTGTGCAGGCCCTGGTCATCATTGGTGGCGAAGACGGTGTAATCCGCCGCGTCGATCACGCCCTTCTCCAGGCCGGTGTAGACCTCGGAGCCCGGCAGGTTGACGGGTGCCGCGCCGGCCTTCTGGAAGATGTTGTAGACCATGCCTTCCGGCGCACGCACCTTGAGGCCCTTGAGGTCATCGACGGTGCGTACCGGCTTCTTGGAGACGAAGGACTCAAGCCCGGTGGCGCCCGCGCCGATCAGGTGCACGCCGTAGGGCTCGACCAGCTCGTTGTAGAGCTCCTCACCGCCGCCGTGCTGCATGTACTCGAGATATTCCAGCGGGTCACCCCAGGCACCCACCAGGTTGCCCAGCATGCCGAAGGCCGGATTCTGGCCCGAGAAGTAGGACGGATCGGTCAGGTGGCCCTGCAGGATGCCGGCGCTGACGGCGTCCAGCGTCTGGTTGGCCTGCACCACGGCATTGACCGGCAGGATCTCGATGGCGATGCGGCCATCCGACATGGTCTTGATGCTGTCAGCCCAGGCCTTCTTGACCTCGAACTGCGGCTCCCCCGCCGTCTCGGAGGTCTGGAAGGTCCATTCGTATTCGGCCGCCCAGCTCGGTGTGGCGATCAGCGTGGCGGCCACGGCGGTGGACAGGGCCAGCGCCTTGAGCGTGACACGGGCGGGAGCGGCAGTGGTGAGCGGTGAGGTAGTGGAACGCGGCATGGTGAAACTCCTGGCTTGTTGTTATGACGTGTTATGACGTTCTGTGGTCAATGGAAGACGTGCAGACACTTTCCGGCGTGGCGAAACGCCGCGAGGTGCCGTTCACTCGCTTGACAGCGGTGCAGACAGGCTGGGCAGCTGGCCGAAGCGGCGCAGCAGCTCCAGCGGTTCCTGGGCGCGCCCGGCAGGATGGCTGCCTTCAGGGCCTGCAGGCATGGCCAGTCCGAGGTCCTGGCCGGTGCGGTCCAGCACATGCAGGGTCGCGGCGTGGGCGGCATCGGGCTGGCGCAGACGAATCGCTTCCATCACCGCGCGATGGCGGCCGAGGCTGTCACCCAGCTCCGAGGCATTGTGATTGGAGGTCGCCACCAGCAGGCTGGTCGACGGCTTGAGCACATGGCCAAGCTGCGCCCAGATGACGTTGTGGGTCGCGGCGAAGATGGCGTCGTGGAAGGCGATATCGGCGCGGTCGAACTCCTCCATGGCGCTGCCACCATGCACCGCTGCGGCCATGCCGTCATAGGCCTGCTCGATGGCGGACAGGTCCTGGGCGGTGGCCTCGGTGGCCGCCAGGGCGGCGACGAAGGGTTCGATGGAGATGCGGAAGGCGTAGATGTCCCGCGCCAGCTGCGGATGCGGCATCGCGTAGCGTGTCATCCAGCCGGTCACGCGCGGATCGAGCAGATGCCACTCGCTGAGCGGATTGACGCGGGTGCCCTGGCCGGTGGTGCGGGTGAGAATCCCGGCATTGACCAGGCTCTGGATCGCGGTGCGCACGGTGGCGCGGCTCTGGGCGTGCTGATCGCACAGGTCCAGCTCACGAGGAATCAGGCTGCCCGGCGGGTAGCGATTCTCGAAGATGGCCTGCGCCAGCCATTCGGCGACATCGACACGCGCGGTCGAGGTGTCGCCGGGTGAGGCAGACGTTCCAGAAGAGGCATTGGCGCGCGGGCTGCCGCCAGCGGCACTCGTGGGGGGCGTGGTCATGATCGAACGTTCCTTGATGGCGTGGCGCGTCATTTGTAGCTCGCGTACATCCTTCACGGGATGCATCGCGGCGCGCTCTTGTCCGTCAAGGAATAGCCCATGTCAGACATGCCAACAAGACACCCTAGACCAAGGGTGAGACCCGACTTTGGTCACACCTTTACGCAACTCCCTGTTGCAAAAGGGCTATTCAGGTACTGGCAATTTCCCCGTGTGCTGGCGTCAGGCCGTGAATCGCACGCGACCGATCGACACCGTACGCTCGGCACCGCTGTCCGCGACCACCGTTCTCAGCGCTTCCTCGCCTGCCGCGCCGAAGCTTGCCGACAGCTCGATCTGGCTGACGCCCTGGGCGACCAGCTCACTGACCAGCCGCTCGGCGGCTCTCAGCGTCCCCAGCGTGGCGACGGAAATGCGGACCTCGCCGCTGCCCTGGCTGCTCAGTGAGGTATTGCCGCTGTTCTCGACCAGAATCAGAAAGGCATGGTGCTGCATGACGGCCATGGAAGCCTCCTTGCACGAAGATGAACAGAGTATGTCCGGCATCGAGAATAGCGTAGCGCGTCCGCTCCCGGGCACAGGCTGATCTTTCTGAGCGCTGGTTGACCACTCTCCCACCCGGCTGTGCACCACGCCACTCGGCCTCGGCTGGCCGTGGTGCGGGCACAAAAAAACGCCTGCCGCTTGCGCGACAGGCGTTTCTCGTCTGGTGCATGACAGCGCAACGCCACTGTCAGCACTGCTGCGGTGAGGGCCAGCCGGGCTGGCACCTCATCACGCCTCAGGCGTAGACGGGCAGGCGTGCACAGACGGCGGAGACCTTGGCCTGCACCTCGGCTTCGGCAGCGGCGGAATCGCCGGCGACCATCGCATCGAGGATGTCGCAGATCCAGCCGGCCAGTTCCAGACACTCCTGCTCCTGGAAGCCACGCGTGGTGACGGCCGGGGTACCGATACGCAGACCGGAAGTGACGAACGGCGACTGCGGGTCACCCGGTACGGCGTTCTTGTTGACGGTGATGTGGGCACGGCCCAGCGCAGCGTCAGCGTCCTTGCCGGTCAGGCCCTGCTTGACCAGAGACAGCAGGAACAGGTGGTCTTCAGTGCCGCCGGAGACGACTTCGAAGCCGCGCTCCAGGAACACGGACGCCATCGCCTTGGCGTTCTTGACCACTTGCTTCTGGTAAGCGGTGAAGGCCGGGTCCATCGCTTCCTTGAAGCAGACTGCCTTGGCCGCGATGACGTGCATCAGCGGGCCGCCCTGGCCACCCGGGAAGACAGCGGAGTTCAGCTTCTTCTCGATGTCGGCATCGCCTTCGGCGGACAGGATCAGGCCGCCACGCGGACCGCGCAGGGTCTTGTGCGTGGTGGTGGTGACGACGTGGGCGTGGGGCAGCGGGCTCGGGTAGACGCCAGCGGCGACCAGACCGGCCACGTGGGCCATGTCGACCAGCAGGTAGGCACCCACTTCGTCGGCGATCTTGCGGAACTCGGCCCAGTCGATGATCTGGGAGTAGGCGGAGAAGCCGGCGATGATCATCTTCGGCTTGTGCTCACGCGCCAGACGCGCGACTTCGGCATAGTCGATCAGGCCGTTCTCGCCCAGACCGTACTGCACGGCGTTGTAGTGCTTGCCGGAGAAGTTCGGACGTGCACCGTGAGTCAGGTGACCCCCCGCGTCCAGGCTCATGCCCAGAATGGTGTCGCCCGGCGAGACCAGCGCCTGGAAGACGGCACTGTTGGCCTGGGAACCGGCGTGCGGCTGAACGTTGGCGTAGGTAGCACCGAACAGTTCGCAGGCACGATCGATGGCCAGCTGCTCGACCTTGTCGACGAACTCGCAACCACCGTAGTAACGCTTGCCCGGGTAGCCTTCCGCGTACTTGTTGGTCAGTTGGGAGCCTTGCGCCTGGATGACGCGGGGGCTGGCGTAGTTCTCGGAGGCGATCAGCTCGATGTGAGCTTCCTGGCGAACGACTTCGTCGTCCATGGCGCTCAGGAGCGCATCATCAAAACCGGCAATCTGCATGTCACGGGTGAACATCGGGTGTCCTCGCCTGAAGGGTGATGACGACAGCGAATTCCGGCGCGGCCGGCTCGCCATCTGGGGGTAAGATCAGGACCAGCATGATACCTCAGCCAGCGGTCCGATTCACATGAATCAGCATCATTGTTAACGCAAGACGGCCCCATGACCGAGACAACGATCATGAGGCCGCAGGTTGACGTCGTCAGGCGTCATCATCCGGCGCTGCGATGACGAGGCCTGATGGCGCTCACTGCAGGGCGCGCAGCCCCGCCATCGGCGGCTGGCGCCTAACTTCTCTCGACAGCCAGAAGCCCAGCCCGCCGATGAGCACGCCACCCGCCAGCGGCAGCAGCACCCACAGCCACGGATGCAGCACCACCGGCAGCCCCAGCCAGCCGGAATAGAGACCGACCGCCGCCCCTTCGGCGAGCATCGCCGCCAGCAGACCACTGAGCAGACCGAGCAGCACGAATTCCGCGGCCTGCAAGCGTGCCAGCAGTCCCTGGCCGGCGCCGAACACCTTGTACAGCGCGCCTTCGTGCTCACGTGCCGGACGACTGGCCACCAGCGCCGCGTAGAGCACGCTGGCTCCCGCCAGCAGCACCAGCCCCAGAATCAGCTCCACCGCACGCGACACCTGGGCGATCAGCTCCTGCACGCGGGTCAGGATGGCGTCGATATTGATCAATGACACGCTGGGATAGTCACGCACCAGCGGCGCCAGCTTGCGCTCATCCTCGAGATGAAACGCCGTCATGTAGCTGTGGGCGAAGCTCTCGAGCGCGCCGGGCGGGAAGATGACGTAGAAGTTGGGCAGGAAGCTGTCCCAGTCGACATGGCGCAGATTGACCACCTGCGCCTTGACGGTCTCGCTGCCGATGGTGAACGACAGGCTGTCACCGATGACCAGCCCCATGCGCTCGGCAAGCTCCTCCTCCATCGAGATCGGCACGCCCTGCGTGGCGGCGAGGCGGCGGCGCGTCTCGCTGTCTGCCTCGGCGAAGTCTCTGATCGGCGCCCACTCGCCCGCCGACAGGCGGTTGTGGTCCGGCAGATCACGATGCCAGGTCAGGTTCAGCTCACGCTGCGGGACGCCCTGCTGCTCGCCGTCCCCCTCATCACTGCGTCCTTCCTGCATGCCGCCTGCCGCCGGCTGATCCGACTGGGCCGACGTATTGCTGCCAGCAGCCTGGAGTCGCTGCTGGGTGCGTCCCAGCAGCGACTCGCCCTTGAGCGCCGTGATGCGTCCACGCACCATCGGATAGAGCTCGCTCTGGCTGTCGCCGGCCTGCTCATCCACCATCGCGGTCAGTTGCTCGCCGAAGGCCTGCTGCTCTCCGGGCTGGATATTGATCGCGAAGTGATTGGGCGCATCGGTCGGGATCTGCGCCTGCCAGCGGGTAATCAGGTCACCGCGCACCAGCGCGATCAACGCCATCGCCGCGAAGGTCACGGCAAAGGCGACCAGCTGACCGAGACTGGCACCGCGCCGCCTGGCCAGCATGCCGCCGGCGAGGCGAATCGGGCGACTCCAGCCACCTTGACCGCGCATGCGCGCCACCACCTTGAGCATCAGCGACAGCAGCAGCTGTCCCACCACCATCAAGAGCCCCAGCGCGATGATGCCACCGACCAGCAGACCGGCCGCCAGGGTGAGGTCACCCGAGTAGAGCCACATCAGGGCACCGAAAACCAGACTGGCGATCGCCACCACCACCCACGCCGAGGCAGGCAGCGGGGCCAGTTCGCGCCGCAACACCTTGAGCGCGCTGACCTGACGCAGGCGCAGCAGCATCGGTCCGGCGAAGCCGACCAGTACCGCCAGCGCCGTCAGAATTCCCAACGCCAGCGGCAGCAGCCCCGGTGCGGGCAGCTCCAGCGGCAGGAAGCGCTCCAGCAACGCCACCAGTCCCATCTGGCCCAACAGGCCCAGCACCGCTCCCCCGGTACTCGCCAGCAGGGCCAACCAGCCGAGCTGGGCCGCGAACAGCCGTGACAGTTGACGCTGAGAGGCACCGAAGCAGCGCCACAGCGCGGCGCTATCCAGGTGGCGCTCCACATAGCGGCGCGTCGACATCGCCACCGCGACCCCGGCCAGCAGCACCGCCACCAGCCCGGCCAGGCTCAGGTACTTGTCGGCACGCTCCAGTGAGCGCCCCAGACGCGGGCGGTCTTCGCGCACATCCTTGAGACGTACCTCGGCGTTGTCGGCACTCGCCAGCAGCGGCGCGATGGCATCACGTGCCTGCTGCACCGACGCCGGATCGCCCGCCGCCAGCAGGCGATATTCCATCCGCGAGCCGGGCTGGATCAGACCGGTGGCGTCGAGATCTTCCATGTTGAACATCAAGCGCGGACTGAACTCGGAAAAGCCGCCCTGCTGATCGGGCTCACGCGTGATCAGGCCACTGATGGTGAGCTGCTTGCGCCCGACCGTCAGGGTATCGCCGACCTCGGCCGACAGCGCCATGGCCAGACGCGGCACGATCCACGCCTCGCCCGGCGGCGGGATCTCCGCGCGCGAGCTGGTACCTGGCGCCTGAGCCTCCTCGTCCGTGGCGTCCGACTCCAGTTCCACCCGGCCGGCGAGCGGATAGCCCGGCGACACCGCCTTGAGACTCGACAGCACGAAGCTGTCGTCGTGGGAGGCCATCGAGACCATGCCCAGCTGCGGCGACATCTCAAGCCCCGCCGCGCGGAAGGCCTCGGCGAAGCGCGGATCGAGCGGGTTGCTGGACTCCAGCACCAGGTCCCCGCCGAGCAGCTGGCTCGCCTGACGATTGAGGCCGCGGTCGAGACGGTCAAGGAAGAAGCCGATCATGGTGGTCGCGGCGACCGCCAGCATCAGCGCCAGAAAGAGCGCGCGCACATCACTGGCACGCAGATCACGCAGCAGGCCACGCAGTGCCAGCGGCAGACGCGCCCCACGCGTGCGCTGGGCATTGGCGGAAGATGTCGCCGCGCGGTCAGACACCCGGGACTCAGACATCGTCGCCTCCTTGTGGCGTCGCCACGGCCGGTGCGCTCGCGTCATCCTTCCACTCCACCAGCTTGCCGGCCTCGAGATTCAGGCAGCGATCACAGCGCCTGGCCAGCGTCAGATCATGGGTGACCAGAATCAGCGTGGTGCCCCGCTCACGGTTGAGGGTGAACAGCAGCTCCGCGATGCGCTCGCCGGTGGCGGTATCCAGGTTGCCGGTCGGCTCATCGGCGAACACCAGCCCCGGCCCCGCGACGAAGGCACGCGCGATGGCCACGCGCTGCTGCTCGCCACCGGACAGATGACGCGGCAGGTGGTCGAGTCGCTCTCCCAGCCCGACCCGCGCCAGCCAGTCACGTGCCTGCGCCTCGATATCGCCCTGCGGGGCCAGTTCCAGCGGCATCAGCACGTTCTCCAGCGCCGTCAGCGTCGGCAGCAGCTGGAAGTTCTGGAACACGAAGCCGACCTGTCCCGCACGCAGCGCCGCACGGCCATCCTCGTCAAGCCCTGCAAGCGAGCTTCCGAACAGGCGGATATCGCCCTCGCTCGGGCTGTCCAGACCCGCCAGCAGGCCCAGCAGCGTCGACTTGCCGGAACCGCTGGCCCCGATGATGGCGACGCTTTCACCGGCCTGCACGGCAAGCTCCAGGTCCTCGAGGATGGTCAGGCGCCCTTCGCCACTGGTCACCCGCTGCGCCAGCCCGCTCACTTCCAGCACCGGTGCAGGCGTTGCGCTGGCCTGCGCGTCTGACGAGGTTTGATCCGACGCAGGGGTCACGTCGTTAATGGAGGCGTTATGTGACATCGTGTCTGCTCGCTTATGGTAGAGAACGGGGTGGGCACGAACTCCAGACCCCGAATCGGGTATGAATAGTGTGCAGATGATGGAGATGATGAATGCAGAAATGGCTAGTGAATCGCCGTGACACCCAGTGCCTGGCGAGCGGTGGCAGAGCCTCCGGCACGCCGGGGCTCAAGCGGCTGCGCAATGCCCTCGCCAGTACGGCACTGAGCCTCGTGGCCGTGCTGACACCTGAGATGGCGCTGGCCGATGCGCCGGCCCCGTGGCTGGTGGTCGGTGACTCCATCTCGGCCGGCTACGGCATCGACAGCAGCGAGGGCTGGGTCGCACTGCTCGACGAGCGCCTCGAGGACCGCCTGGGCAACGATGCGCCTGAGGTCATCAATGCCAGCATCAGCGGCGACACGACCGAAGGCGGCCTCAATCGTCTGCCGGCCCTGCTCGAGCGACACGACCCTTCACTGGTGATGATCGAACTGGGCGGCAACGACGGTCTGCGTGGCCTGCCACCCGCCCGCATGCAGGCCAATCTGGCCAGCATGATCGAGGCCGTGGAAGACGCCGATGCCCAGCCCGTGCTGCTCGGCATCGAGATTCCGCCCAATTACGGCCCGGCCTACACCGATGCCTTCCGTCAGGTTTACCGGGATCTGGCCGACGAATATTCCGTGCCGCTGGTGCCCTTCATCCTCGAAGGCATCGCCACGGCCCCGGCCAGCGAGAAGCTGATGCAGCAGGACCGCATCCACCCCACCGCCAAGGCACAACCGCTGCTGCTCGACACCATCTGGCCGACACTCGCGCCACTGGCGCAACACGCGACGTCAGCGGAGTAATCAATATCAGGCGCGGCGCATGTCTCGCCAGCTTGCATGCGCCTACCTTGCCGCGAGATGACAATCCGCACCTGGCTGATCAATGCCTGTCAGGCAGGCCACCGGGGCCATGAGGCCTTGCATCGCTGACTCCAACAGCCCTGCCACCGAGTCGCCGCTGAGCGCCGATCGCCAGTCCCCGGGGCCAGGCCCCATCCTCACAGGGAGTACTGCCATGAGTAAATCCAACAACAGGAAGGCGGATGTCGGCAAGGCGCATTCGAAGGCCAAGGATGCCAAGAGCAAGGACACCATGGGCAAGGCCGGCAAGAAGCACGCCACTGGCGATGCCCCGCGCATGACGCTGGGGCCGGTCTCCAGTGACGCCTACCCCTACGACGAGCGCCTCAAGCGCAAGGTCTATGAAGCCGAGAAGCGCGTGCTGCAGATTGAGCTGCTCAAGGTGCAGCATTGGCTGCGTGACAGTGGCGGACGCCTGGCCATCGTCTTCGAGGGGCGTGACGCCGCCGGCAAGGGCGGCACCATCAAGCGCTTCATGGAGTATCTCAATCCGCGTTTCGCGCGCATCGTCGCCCTCGACAAGCCCAACGAGACGGAAAAGGGCCAGTGGTATTTCCAGCGCTATGTCTCGCGCTTTCCCGCCAGTGGGGAAATCGTGCTGTTCGATCGCAGCTGGTACAACCGCGCGGGGGTCGAGGCGGTGATGGGGTTCGCCACGCCGGAAGAAGTCGAACGCTTCCTGGTTCAGGTGCCCCAGCAGGAGCGTCTGTGGGTCGAGGATGGCCTGCACCTGGTCAAGCTGTACTTCTCGGTGTCCCGCGAGGAGCAATCGATCCGCTTCGCCAAGCGCGCCGCCGACCCGTTGACCCACTGGAAGCTGTCACCGATGGACGCCGTGGCGCAGGAGAAATGGGATGAGTACACCGATGCCGCCGAGGCGATGTTCGCGCGCACGCACAGCGATCATGCCCCCTGGACGCTGATCCGCTCCGACGACAAGCGCCGGGCCCGTATCGGCGCGCTGCGCCATGTGCTCAGTCAGCTCGACTACCCCGGCAAGGACAAGAAGATGATCGGCACCCCGGACCCGTTGATCGTGGTGGATGCCGATCGCCTCATCCTGCCCGACGACTGACGATCGAGTGGCGGGCTGTGCACTGACGGCGCAGCTCGCTCAGGTCGACCGTGACAGCTCCGCCGGCGCCTTCTGCAGCTGCTGCAGACCGAGTCCGGCCAGAATCAGCACCAGCCCTGCCAGCGTCGAGGTCAGAATCGGCTCGCCGACGATGAAGTGCAGAAGCGTCAATGAGATGGGGGGCGACAGGAAGATCAGATTGGAGACCTTGGCGGTGCGCGATACCTTGTGCACCGCCAGCTGCCAGAGCACGAAGGCAATGCCCATCTCGCACAGGCCGACATAGATACCCGCCGTCAGCGCCTGGGGGTTGGCGCCTGCGCCGATGAAGTTGCCAAAGCCCGGCCCGAAGGCCACCAGCAGCGTCAGCACCGGCAAGGCGATGCTGAAGTTCTGCCACTGGGCGACCAGCGGCGCGCGCGGATCACGCGCATTGAGCAACCAGTAGAGCGCCCATAGCAGGGTCGAGCCCAGCGCCAGCCCGACGCCCAGCGGGTCGGCGAAGGCGACATCGAATATCTCGCCTCGCGTGGCGATGGTCCAGACACCAGCGTAGGCAATCAGCCCCGCCGCGACGTCGATGCGCGTCAGGCGCTGCGCGAGAATCGGCACGGCGAGAAAGGCCATCGCCAGCGCCCAGGTGTAATTGAGCGCCATCGCCTCCTGGCCCGGCAGCCGCGCGTAGGCGCCGAACAGCACCAGATAGTAGCCGACCGGATTCATCAGGCCAGCCCAGAGTGCCGTGCGCCAACCGCCCCGCCAGCCGGTGGTGAGCGCTTCGCGCAGCTTGCCCTGACGCCACATCAGCACGCCGATCAACAGCCACGACACCAGTGCCGCCAGCCATACCAGCTCCAGCGGCGACATCTGCGCAAGTGCCAGCTTGAAGGCGGTCGCCACCGTCGACCACAGGGCCACGGCACCCAGACCGTAGAGCATGGCTTCCCTATCCTGACTCATGGCATCCTTCCTCGCATTTCGGGTATCGCCTTCCTGGCGATGAGTGGCATGGCGATGGCAGCGACACTGCCCACGGCCTGACATTCGAGCATCGCGTGCCCTGCCCGCTGCTGCAAGCCGCGCCACCAAAAAGGAATTTCGTGAATGACTGATGCCACCGATCCGCAAGCCGCGCCGACACCTGTGCTCCCCGCGGGAGATGCCCCGACCACGGCACTGGTCAGCGCCTATCGCCTGGATGGCAAGGGCGGCGCCAGCCTGCTCGATGACGACAGCCTGCGCGAGCAATGGCAGGACCCCGACGCGCTGATCTGGATGCACCTCGATTACACTCGCGGTGACGTCAATGACTATCTGGACGACCTTGCCCAGCTGGATGAGCCGAGCATCGAGGCCCTGACCGAGCTGGACACCCGCCCGCGCGTGGCGCGCTTCGGCGGCGGTATGGTCACCACGCTGCGCGGCATCAACCTCAATCCCGGCGCCGCGCCGGAAGACCTGCTGTCACTGCGCCTGTGGATGAGCCCGACCCGTCTGATCACCCTGCGCCGCCGGCCGTTCCAGTCGATCACTCAGGTGCGTGAGCAACTGGAAGCCGGCCAGGGCGCGGAAAGCATCTCCTGGCTGCTGGCGATGCTCAGCGATGCGCTGGTCGATCGCGTGGCGGAGCTCAGCCATCGCCTCGATGAGCAGCTCGCCATCCTCGAGGAAGACCAGCTCAATGATGTCGAGATCGACCCCGATGACATTACGCGCCTGCGGCGTCCCCTGATCACCCTGCGACGCTTCATGGGGCCGCAGCGCGACTGTCTGGCACAACTCTCCCAGGGGCCATTGTGGATCGATGAACAGGCGCGTCTGGACCTGCGCGAGATCGCCAACCAGCTGTCGCGCTACGTGGAGGATTTTCAGGCCATGCAGGAACGCGCGCTGATCATCCATGAACAGCGCATGAGCGAGCACAACGAACAGCTCAACCAGCGCATGTATCTGCTGTCGGTCATCACCGCCGTCTTCCTGCCGCTGGGCTTTCTCACCGGCCTGCTGGGGGTCAACGTCGGCGGCATACCGGGCAGCGACAGCCAGTGGGGCTTCGCTGCCTTCGTCGGCATCACGCTGGGCGTGGTGGCGATGCAGCTGTGGCTGCTCAAGCGCAAGAAGTGGTGGTGAGCGCGCCCAAGGCGGAGCAAGCGCTGCTTACGCGCCCTGCTCACGACTGGCGCGGTCGATATGACCCAGATCGCGCTCAGGATCGAGCACATCACGCACGCGTTGCTTGAGGTCACGACTGTCAGGGAAGCCGCCGTCGCGCTTGCGCTCCCACAACACCAGCCACTCCGAATCTGGAGTGGCCTGGCACAGCACCTCGAAATGGCCGCCGTGACTCGGCGCCAAGGCCACCTCACCGAGGTCTTCCCCGAAGGTGGACAGCAGTTCCTGTGCATACCAGGCCGCTCGCAACAGCCAGTTGCAGCCGGTGCAGTAGTGAATCCGGACTTTCAGCGTGGATGCCTGATCCATGGTGGTGCCTGCTCCAATCAATGATGTAATGATCACTTCACTGCACTGTCGCGCAATGGTCAAGACCATAAAGCTACACACAAACTGTACATAAACTATACTCGGCGCAGTCATTCATTCAGTTGAGGTCGCACTGCGATCGATCCTTCTTCAACCGGCAGTACGGACGTGATCTGCATCACGACTTCCCGTAAACGACGCCGATAGCGGAGCCCTGGCCACATGTCACCCCTGCCTTCCTCAACCGAGGCCTCCTCACCGACAGACGCTAAAGACCGCGAGACTGAGCGGGAGTCTGCAGACAAAGCCCACGAGAGGCCGTCGGGCAGCGGACAGAGTCGCTTCTTCGAGCGCATGACCGGCGATGAAGATTCGCGCATGTGCAAGGACATCTCCGAGGATGCCTGTCACCAGCAGCCCGGCAACTTCTGGCGTCACCTGCTGGCCTCGCTGGGCACCAAGCTTGCCGACGAGATGGCCAGTGCACGACTGGTATTGCCGTGGCTATTGGGGTTGATCGGGGCGCCGGTGTGGATGGTGGGACTGCTGGTGCCGATTCGCGAGGCCGGCGCCCTGCTGCCTCAACTGCTGGTGGCAGGCTTCATTCGCCCGCTGCCGCAACGCAAGTGGGTGTGGGTCGCCGGGGCCTCCACCCAGGCCTTGATGGCGCTGGGGCTGGTGATGATCACCCTGCTTGCCGAGGGCAACTTCGCCGCGCGTCACGGACTCGATGGCACCCTCGCGGGCAGCCTGGTACTGGTCCTGTTGATCCTGCTGTCGCTCGGGCGCGGGGTGGCCTCCATCGCCACCAAGGACGTGCTGGGCAAGACCATCGCCAAGCAGCGCCGTGGGCGCCTGATGGGCTGGAGTGGCAGTGTGGCGGGGGCGATGACCCTGCTGGCCGGCGTCGCCTTGATGCTGCTGGGCGAGCAGCCCGGGCAGCAGGTGCTGGCGATACTGATGGCCATCGCGGCGCTGGGCTGGACACTCAATGCCTTGTGCGCCGCCATGATCCGCGAGGACAGCGGTGCCACCAGCGGCGGCGCCAATGCCTGGGAGACGGTGCGCGACGGGGTCATCCAGCTCAAGCATGACGCCGCCTTTCGCAACTTCAATCTGGCACGCGCCCTGCTGCTCTCAAGCGCCCTGGCACTGCCCTATATCGCCTTGCTCGGCCAGCAGCAGAGCGGTGATAGTCTGGGTGGTCTGGGCGTGCTGGTGGTGGTATCAGGACTGGCCGGGATGCTGGCCAGTCCCATCTGGGGCAGGCTGGCCGACACCTCCAGCCGCCGCGTGATGCGCAACGCAGGGGCCGGCGCTGCCGTCTGCTGCGCCCTGGCCGGCAGCATGGCCTGGTGGCCACAGGCGCTGGCCGACAGCATCTGGAGCTATGCACTGGTCTACGGTCTGCTGGTGATCGCCCATGCCGGTATCCGCCTGGGGCGCAAGACCTACGTGGTCGATCTCGCCACCTCTGACAATCGCGCCCTCTATGTCGCGCTCTCCAACACCCTGACCGGCGTGCTGATGCTGGTACTGGGGCTGTTGATCGGCGGGCTCGCCCAGTGGCTGGGCAGTGAATGGTTGCTGATGATTCTGGCGGTCGTCGCGGCCTGCGCCGCACTCTGCGCGCGGCGCTTGCCGGAGGTGGAGGACGACTGAGCATCCGGGGCGGGCGTGACGGCTCCCCTGCTACCCCTGCTACCCCTGCTACCCCTGCTACCCCTGCTACCCCTCTCTCCCCTTCTTCATCTGATCGACTCCAACGCTGACAGGGCCTGACAACCATGTCGGGCCTTGTCACATTAGCGGCTGCGATTGCATAAGCCGCGTCTCCCCGCCATAGTGAAACCGATCATGGTGCTGGAATGTCCGGGCACACGGACAGGCACCCTATACCCGTACTCTCGGGCTCGGTCTTCAGGGCCGGGTTCTTAAGCCGCAAGGATCAGAGTCAGATGAAAAGACCCCACATGATCAGCCCCGAGCTGCTCGAGAGAGTCGTGAATGCCTCGGACGATGGCATCGTGGTGGCGGAACAGGAAGGCGACGAGAACATCCTGATCTACGTGAATCAGGGCTTCGAGCGCCTCACCGGTTACAGCGCCGACGAGATTCTCTACCGCGATTGCCGCTTCCTGCAGAATGATGACCGCGATCAGCCGCAGCTGGACAACATCCGCGCTGCGCTGCGCGACAAGCGCCCGTGCCGCGAGATACTGCGCAACTATCGCAAGGATGGCAGCCTGTTCTGGAATGAACTTTCCATGACACCTGTCTTCGATGAGCATGACAATCTGCAGTATTTCGTCGGTGTCCAGAAGGATGTCACCGGCCTGATGACCGCCAAGGAAGAGCTGGAACGCCTGCGCGCGGAGCACCCCAGCGAGTCCAACTGACCGCCGGACGCTGAAGGCCGCATACTGAAGAACGGTCACTGCAGAGCAGTCACTGAAGATCAGGTGCCGCCTGGCACCATCAACGCCCACCCCACCGGTGGGCGTTGTCGTTATGGGGCCTCTCGCCATTGGCCGTTGGCGAAAGCCCTGACAGGCCGAGCGAAAGGCTTGTCATCCTCGCCGACGGGCGGTATATAGCCAGAGAGCCTTCGGCGCATCGCCGCTGGCGGTGCCCGGTGTCACAGGCCAGTCCAGGCGCTGGATATCGGGCAGGTCGTTCCAAGATCGTGAGGTCCGCCCATGGCCCGTGAACAATTCCTCGATGATATCGATGCCACGGCACTCGCCGAAGACAGCCCCACCGAAGTGGATTTCGAGCTGTCTTCCTCCAGCGCACCTGCCAAGCCACAACGCAATGACTCTCGCCAACGTCTTGAAGCCCTGCTCGAGGAGCGCGCCCTGGCTCGCTCCATCCGCGAAGGCTGGGACGATGAAGCCGACGACGATGACCTGATCGACGCCAGCGACTGGGGCGAAGAGGAGTAAGCTCGCCACCAGCGGCGTGCAGGGGAAGGGATGCCGGGGAGCGGTCAGGCCATGGAAGGGATCGACGTCAGGACAGGGAATGTCATGCAGTGAGTCGCCGCGCTCGCCTGGCACAGGCTGCCCGGCTGGCCAAGCGTGACGCCGGGCACTATCATCTGCGCGTCATTCCATTCTCCAACCAAATTGGGATTCCATGGCGCAATACGTCTATACCATGAACCGGGTGGGCAAGGTCGTTCCCCCGAAGCGCGAGATTCTCAAGGACATCTCGCTGTCCTTCTTCCCGGGTGCCAAGATCGGTGTGCTCGGTCTCAACGGCTCGGGCAAGTCCTCGCTGCTGCGCATCATGGCCGGCGTCGATCAGGACTACAACGGCGAAGCACGTCCCATGCCGGGTCTGAATGTCGGCTACCTCCCCCAGGAGCCGGAACTGGATGATTCCAAGAACGTGCGCGAGTGCGTGGAAGAATCCCTGGCCCACATCAAGAACGCCCAGGCCGAACTTGATGAAGTCTATGCCGCCTATGCCGAGCCGGACGCCGATTTCGACGCCCTCGCCGCGCGTCAGGCCAAGCTGGAAGACCTGATCCAGGCCTCCGACGCCCACAACCTCGAGCGCAAGCTGGAAGTGGCTGCCGAAGCGCTGCGTCTGCCGCCGTGGGATGCCAATGTCGGCGTGCTGTCCGGTGGTGAGCGCCGCCGAGTCGCACTGTGCCGTCTGCTGCTCTCGAGCCCGGACATGTTGCTGCTGGACGAGCCGACCAACCACCTGGACGCCGAATCCGTCGCCTGGCTGGAACGCTTCCTGCACGACTACTCCGGCACCGTGGTCGCCATCACCCACGACCGCTACTTCCTCGACAACGTCGCCGGCTGGATTCTCGAGCTGGACCGTGGCCAGGGCATTCCCTTCGAAGGCAACTATTCCTCGTGGCTCGAGCAGAAGGACGCTCGCCTGCAACAGGAAGCCAAGCAGGAAGCCTCACGCAACAAGGCCATCCAGCAGGAGCTCGAATGGGTTCGTCAGAACCCCAAGGGCCGTCAGGCCAAGAGCAAGGCGCGTCTCAACCGCTTCGAGGAAATGCAGTCCGGTGATTTCCAGAAGCGCAACGAGACCAACGAGATCTACATTCCGCCGGGACCGCGTCTGGGCGACAAGGTCATCGAGCTGCACAACGTCACCAAGCGTTTCGGCGACAAGCTGCTGTTCGATGATCTGTCCTTCACCATCCCCCCGGGTGCCATCGTCGGTATCGTCGGCGGCAACGGTGCAGGTAAATCCACGCTGTTCAAGCTGGTGACCGGCAAGGACACCCCGGACAGCGGTGAAGTCGTGCTGGGCGAGACCGTCAAGGTCGCCTACGTCGAACAGCTGCGTGATGGCCTGGAAGACAATCAGACCGTCTGGGAAGCCGTCTCCGGCGGTCAGGACATGCTCAACATCAATGGCCATGAAGTCTCGTCGCGCGCCTATGTCGGCCGCTTCAACTTCAAGGGCACCGACCAGCAGAAGCGTCTGTCTGATCTGTCCGGTGGTGAGCGTGGCCGTCTGCAGCTGGCCCAGACCCTGAAGCAGGCTGCCAACGTGCTGCTGCTGGATGAGCCGTCCAACGACCTGGACATCGAGACCCTGCGCGCGCTGGAAGAGGCTTTGCTGGCCTTCCCGGGCTGTGCGATGGTCATCTCGCACGACCGCTGGTTCCTGGATCGCATCGCGACCCACATCCTCGCCTACGAGGGTGACTCCAACGTGGTGTTCTTCGAAGGCAGCTATACCGAGTACGAAGCGGACTATCACGCGCGCGTCGGCAACGATGCTCCCAAGCGCATGAAGTACAAGCGTATCGACGCCTGATGAGCCGGCGGGGTCAGCCACGCTGATCGACGCAAGCCGCTAGACGCCCTCACCGCTCACCCGGTGGGGGCGTCTTGCCATCGGGCCCTGCTGTCCGTTCCAGTCTGTCCGTTCCATTTCGTCCGCTCTGTCTGCGCTGTTCTGCTTCTTCCCCCCCCCTCCTCAGCTCCAGACCCCTTCTGCCAGCACGTCATGCTGACTTGCAGTGATCGGCGCGAGCCGTCATAACAGGAGCTTGCCAATTCATCCGCTCGGGAATCGTCTATGAATCGCTGGCTACAGCACCCCCTCATGTGGCTGCGAACCTGGACCACCAGCATCGCCTATCTCCCCAGCATGCTGGCCATGGTCTATACCCTGCTGGGATTGATCTCGGTGATGCCTTCCGGGCTGCCGGATCCTTCCTCGTTGCCGAACAGCGACTTTTTCGAAGCACTGACCTTCAAGGAACATGACACCCCGCGCACCTTGCTGGCGGCGCTGGTCGGCGGCCTGATCTCGCTGATGGTCTTCAGTTTCACCATGGTGATGAGCGTGCTAACCCAGGCAGGCGCGCAGTTCTCCCACAAGCTGCTGCTGGGCCTGGTGACCGAGCGCCACCACCAGCTGGTGCTCGGCCACTACCTGGGCAGTCTGCTGTTCCTGCTGGTCAACCTGATGGTGCCCAATACGGGAGACTCCCCGACCCTGTGGCGCTCGCTGGCCGTCTATCTGGGCGTGCTGATGATGGTCAATTGCCTGGGGATGTTCGTCTACTTCATCCATCAGGTCTCGCAGTCGGTGCAGATCAACGCCGTTGCTCGGCGCCTGTCCGGTCGTACTCGCCTCTCCCTGGAGCGCCTGCGTGAGCGCAATCGTGACGATGGCTTCTGCGAGCGCGAGGTCAGCCGTGACGACGACCAATGCCAGCTGCTGCGGGCACGCCGGCGTGGCTACATCCAGCAGGTCGACTTCTCGGCGCTGCGCCAGCTGGCCATCAAGCATGACATGGTGGTGCATCTGGATTTCGCGCTGGGCGCCTTCATCGTCAGCGGCATGCCCTTGATGCGCATCGAGTGGCCCAACGGCCTGCCAGAGGGCGCGACGGCAGGGGAAGAGCTCGATGAAGAGCAACAGGCCGTGTTGATCAAGAACCTGCGTGCCGCGCTTGGCTATCTGGATGGGGAGTCCGTCGAGGACCTGCACGAGCACGGCCTGACCCAGCTGATGGAAGTCGCCATCAAGGCGCTGTCGCCCGGCATCAATGACCCCGGCACGGCACGGCTGTGCATGCACCAGCTGACGGAGCTGCTCAGCGAGCGCATGTCGGTACCGCTGTGCAACTGTTGCGTGGATGATCACAAGGCCGTTCGCGTCAGCTGGCAGATGGAGTCCTTCGCAAGCCTCCTCTACCGCTCCATCACGCCGATTCTGCATTATGGCCGTGACGACCTCTCGATCTGCCTGGCCCTGCTGGAGCTGCTGAAGACCCTGTCGCTGATGGGTGCGCAATACGGCCATCTGGTGCTGCTGCAACAGCATGCCGACAAGGTGGTGGAGGCGATTCTCGTCCAGGCCGAATTCGAGGTGGATCGCCGCTTCATCGAGCATGGCCTGCAGGCCGGCCACCATCGCCTGAATCTGCCCAGCCCTCAGTGGTGAAAAGGCCAGCGCCTGAACGAGCAACGCCCGCGACGGTCGATCACCATCGCGGGCGTTGTTGTCTGTGAGTCATGCTGTCCGTGAGCCGTACTGTCTCAAAGTCGTCCATCCGATCACATGGCGGGCTTGCGGCCGGTTGCCGTCAATCTGACCCGTGGCAGGGAATCAGAGCCTCACGGCTTGCGGCGGCTCTTGAAGAAGGACACCAGGAACAGCACCAGGAAGATCACGAACAGGACCTTGGCGATGGTCGCTGCGGTGCCGGCGATGCCGCCGAAACCCAGCACTGCGGCAATGACAGCGACGATCAGAAAGATGATGGCGTAGTTGAGCATGTCAGTTCCTTATGTCATGTGAGAATTGTCGCGGCGGAGTCAGACCCTGACGGATGACACCTCAGGCGCACTCCAGAGTGCTGAAAACGGCGATCAGGAGGCGTGTCAGCCCCTGACTCGTTATTGCCAAGATGGTAATAAACTAAAGCTTTGTCAACATGATGTCGCAGTTCGGTAAAAGAATTTTCCCCAGCCCTTCTGATGGGTTGAAAGCCTGTCCCGTCATCCGCACGTCTTGTAATAGGTACACGACAGGCGGCACTCGGTTGACCGCACGCATGCAGCTCGGGCAGGTGATGTTGCTTGTCGGGTGCCGCTTTACACAGCAAAGACCCCCGCTCGGCATCTCGCCGAACGGGGGTCTTTGCTGTGCATCACTCGCGTCATCCCTGACAGTAGAGGGAGATCGATGCCAGGGGTGTCGGTCTACAGTGCGGCGATCAAGGCCTCGGCGTAGGCGACGAGATCAGGCTCGCTCATCACCTCGACGCGGTTCAATCCACTGTCGAGGCTCGCCGGCTGGCCATGGCGAACCAGCAAGGTGCGCGGATAGCCCGCGCCGCCGATGCGCTCACTCAGCTGAGCATGTGCATCGCTGAGATAGACCCCACGGGTCTGCTGCACGCATAAGGTCACCAGTGGCAGACCGCCACGGGCAAGCGCCGCCTCGAAGGCGGGCAGCGCCGGACGCTGACGCTCGGTGCAATCCGGGCACCATTCCGCGACCTGATTGAGCACGAAGGTATCGCCAGCGGCCAGCCGCGCTTCCACCTCGGCCAGGGTGACGTGATAAGAGATGTCTTTGCTCATGATTCACCTCAGTACAGGGACGGATCGGTTTTCTCGGGACGTGTCTTGAAGCGACGGTGCAGCCACAGATACTGCTCGGGATGCTTGCGGATCGCCCCTTCGATGAAGGCGTTGATGCGCGTGGCATCGGCGACGTCATCGCCACTCGGGAAGTCGTCCAGCGCCGGCAGATACTCCAGCGTATAGGTACGATTGTCCGGATTGCGGTGGAACATCAAGGGCATCACCGGCGCGCCCGTCATGCGGGCGATCTTGGCCGTCAGCTTGATGGAGGCGGCATCGATGCCGAAGAACGGCGCGAAGACGCTGACCTCGCGACCGAAGTCCTGATCCGGTGAATACCACACGCCATGCCCACTCTTGATGCGACGTACCACACCCCGCAGGTCGTGACGATCGATGGCGGTGCCGAAGATGCCATTGCGCGCACGGGTCATGAAGCGCTCGAACAGCGGGTTGTCGTGGGGGCGATAGACGACATCGGCCGGGAAGAACAGCGAGTGCAGTGCGCCGCCCAGATCCAGGGTCGAGAAGTGGATGCCCACGATGAGCGCCCCCTTGCCCCGGGCCATGGCGCGCTCCATGTGCTCCTGCCCCTTGAAGGTCACGCGATCACGCATGTGCTCAGGATCACGACACCAGCCGGTGGCCGTCTCGAAGATACCGATGCCGTTGGCGTGGAAGGTCTTGCGTACCTGACGCGCGCGCTCCGCCTCGCTCCACTCGGGAAAGCACAGCTTGAGGTTGGTGTCGGTGATATGACGACGACGCTTGCCGAAGCGCCATGCCAGCTCACCCAGGCCACGCCCCAGCCACAACTTGGCGCACCAGGGCAGATAGGCCGAAGCCTTCATGGCACCGATGCCCAGCCAGGTCAGCCAGTAGCGGGGGTGTGCAAAACTCTCGGGATAGCTCTTCTTGGCCATGACTCTCTCGTTCGACGGGCAACGGCGGCCATTGTAGACCGCGCGAGCCTTGCCGTCAGGTCAGGCGTGCGTATCCAGCGGCTGAGCGCTGGCCAATTGCGCGACATCCTGGTCGTCCGCCACACTGCCAACACCGCCATGGTAGTGTCTGGGCACGCGCGGCAGCAGCCCCGTGAGCAGTGTATAGCTGATGGTATCGCAGCTGGCGGCGACGCGATTGACCTCAAGCCCCTCGCCCCACAGCACCACCCGTGAACCGACTCCCGCCTCGGGCAGGTCGGTGATATCCACCGTCAGCATGTCCATCGACACCTTGCCGGCCAGCACCGTTTCCTGACCATCCACCAGTACTGGCGTGCCATCCACGGCGTGGCGGTCATAGCCATCACCATAGCCGCAGGCGACGACACCGATACGCGTCGGACGCGTCGCCACGAAGCGGCCCGAGTACCCTACCGGCTCGCCGATGGCGATCTCACGCACGGCAATGATGGCCGAAGACAGCGTCATCACCGGCTTCAGACGCCGGCTGGCGTCATTGGCGCCTTCCAGCGGATCTGCCCCGTAGAGCATGATCCCCGGACGGTTCCAGGCCGCATGCGTCTCTGGCCAGGCAAGCGTCGCCGGTGAATTGGCCAGACACAGCGGTAGCCCCGCATCGGCCGCCAAAGCCGTCACCGCCGCCATCTGCTGCTGGAAGTAGTCCGGTGTCAGGCTATCAGCGCTGGCGAAGTGCGTCATCAGGTGCAGGTCACGCGCCTTGCCACACGCCTCGAGGCGCGCCTTGGCGTCCAGCACCTGCTCCGCCGTGAAACCGAGACGATGCATCCCCGAGTCGAACTTGATCCAGCAGGACAGCGGCTGCGCAAGCTCACTCTGTTCGAGGGCCGCCAACTGCCATTCGCTGTGGATGGCGCACCAGAAGTCATGCTCGGCCGCCAAGGCGTACTCCGCGGCCTCGAACACCCCCTCAAGCAGCACGACCGGATGAGAGATGCCGCCAGCCCGCAGCGCCAGCGCCTCCTCTATCGTGGCCACCGCAAAGGCGGGGGCGAGATCCGCCAGTGCCTGCGCGCACGCCACCGCACCATGCCCGTAGGCGTCCGCCTTGATGACGGCCAGGGCGCGCGAATGCGGCGCCAGCTCGCAGGCCAGCTGATAATTGTGACGCAATGCATCGAGATCAATATCAGCGCGCAGTGGGCGGGACATGAGGGGACTCCAGAGTGATAGGGGAAGATGACAGACAGCAGAGCAAGCCCCTCAATTATTTTCCATCATCGCCGTCAGGTCACGCTACAAACCACCAAACTTTCCCCAGATCACCGATAGAAACCACCGCCTGTCAAAATAAATACAGGATTTTAGACCAACACCGCCACGAAGCCACCTGCTTCCAGGCCGCGCTGCCCTTGCACGCTGATTTTCGGCGCCTTTCTGGCTAGTCATCACTTGCCTGATGAACACATGCCTGGCGATCAGTGGCCTGACCAATTGATGCCCTCAAACGCATGCTCCCAAAATGCATGCACCCCCGCAGGCAGGGCCTGTGGAGGTGCATGCAGTACGTGGCGACAGCCAGCGCGGAACGATCAGGGCGTCGCGTTTTCCAGCTCGTCGGAGCTCTCATCATTCAGCACCAGTGATACCTGACGATCTGCCTTGAGGCTCTCGTTGAGGTCACGCACGCTGTTGATATCGATGATACCTGCCGCCTGACGCAGGTTGAGCAGATCAAGCACATAGGTGTAACGTGAAGAGGCGTAGTCCGCCAGCGCCTGATACAGGGTCTGCTCGGCGTCCAGCACGTCGACGATGTTGCGCGTGCCGACTTCATAACCGGAGCGAGTCGCTTCCAGTGCAGTGCGGCTGGAGACGATCGCCTGCTTTCGCGCCTTGACGGTCAGGACGTCGCTGCGCACCTGACTGTAGAGCGAGCGCACACTCTGGGTGGTGGAGCGCTGCTGGTCGAGCAGGTCGTACTGGCTCTGCTCGAGCAGATGAGTGCTCTGACGTACCTGGGCGGAGGTGCGGCCACCGGTATAGATCGGCAGGGAGGCCTGGATACCGATCTGGTTGTATTCCTGATACCCCCCGGCAGTATCGATGTCGGTTTCATCGTAGGAGTAGGTCGCGAAGGCGCCGACTTCCGGCAGGTGGCCTGCGCGGGAGGTCTTCACATCGCCTCTGGCGACATCGACACCCTTCTTGGCAGCACCGATCAGCGGATTGTTGGACAATGCCATCTCGACCCACTTGCTGCGGCTGGCCGGCACCGGCGCTTCGATCGCCAGATCTTCTTCCAGGCCATCGATGGAATCGTACTGCTGGCCCGTCAACTGCTGCAGGGCCTCGAAGCTGACCTGGAGATCGGCTTCGGCCGCGATGCGCTGGGCGCGCGCATCATCGAAGGATGCCCTGGCTTCCTGCACATCCGTGATCGCGATCAAACCGACCTCGAACTGCTGATTGGCCTGGTCCAGCTGGCGGGAAAAGGCCTTTTCCTGAGCAATACGCGCATCGAGCACATCACGATTGTTCAGAATGGTGAAATAGGCAGACGCCACGTCATAGAGCAGCTGCTGCTGATCGGAATCCAGCAGCAATTTCTGCTGACGGGTGGTGTCCTTGCTGGTCGCGAGCTCATACCAGTCGGCGGCATCGAACAGCTGCTGGTTCACGTTGACCACGATGTTGCTGTCGGTGTAATCGCCCTCGGTGCCGCTCTGGGAATTGCCGGTGACATCGGTACGCGACACGGTCCCCGTGGCAGTGATCTGGGGCAACAGGTCAGCAAGCTCGATACGCTCATTGTCCTCGACGCTCTGATAGAGCGAGCGAGAGGAGGACAGGCTGGCATTGTGGGTCAATGCATCACGGGTGATGTCGAGCAGATTGGCAGCCTGAGCCTGGGTCGCAAAACCCATCGCCAGCACCAGTGGCAGTATGCGAATGTTGGCCATGTATGCGTTGTTCCTGATCAGTGACAGTCGTGACCTGCATGGCGCCTCGAAAGCACCAGGACAAGGTAAAAGGTAGCTCACACATCGGCTGGACTACTGCCTCAGCCCTGCTCAAGCGAGTCGTGAAAAAGTGGCCTTAGTCTAATCGCCACCCATTTGGGCGTCCAGTTAGTTGGCTAACTTTATTGCACGATACAGCGTTTCCAAATTGACAACAATGTCAGGGAGCACCCTGCGCTCGAACGTCAGAACACCCCACTCTGCCAGTATAATGATGACACAATATGAAAACGGCCCACTCAAATCACGAGCGGGCCGTTTTCACTGGCAACCTGCATCAAGGCACCGACAGCCATGACGAGGGTGCCCGCGCATCATTCGAAGATGGATTCGAGCGTCAACCCCTGCTTCTCGAGCATGCGTCGCAGCTTCTTGAGCGCCTCGACCTGAATCTGACGGACCCGCTCCCGCGTCAGACCGATTTCCTCGCCCACTTCCTCCAGCGTCGCGGCTTCGTGACCACGCAGCCCGAAGCGACGCACCACCACTTCCATCTGCTTCTCGGTCAACTCCGCCAACCACTCATCGACATGCGCCTTGACGTCGACATCCACCAGACTGGACTCCGGGCTGGTGTCATTCTCGTCGGCGATCGTCTCGATCAGCGGCTTGTCGCTCTCGCCGCCCATCGGAAAGTCGACGGATGACACGCGTTCATTGAGCCCCAGCATCTTCTTGACGGTATCGACCGGCTTGTCCAGGAAGTCGGCGATCTCCTCCGCGGTGGCCTCGTGATCCAGTTTCTGGGTCAGCTGGCGCGCGGCACGCAGATAGATGTTGAGTTCCTTGACGACATGAATCGGCAGACGAATGGTGCGCGTCTGATTCATCAGCGCCCGCTCGATGGTCTGACGAATCCACCAGGTGGCGTAGGTCGAGAAACGGAAGCCGCGCTCAGGGTCGAACTTCTCCACCGCGCGGATCAGCCCCAGATTGCCCTCCTCGATCAGGTCGAGCAGCGACAGACCACGGTTCAGATAGCGCCGCGCGATCTTGACCACCAGACGCAGGTTGGACTCGATCATGCGCTGGCGGCCGGCGGGGTCGCCCGCCTGTGCCAGGCGCCCGAAGTAGACCTCCTCCTCGGGCTTGAGCAACGGGGAAAAACCGATCTCGTTGAGGTAGATCTGGGTCGCATCCAGGCTTTGGTAGTGCTTGCGCTCTTCACGATTCAAGGCGCGTTCGAATGCCGCCTCTTCCGCTTCTGCCTCAAGCGTATCGTCGTCCTCCTCGACATCCTCAAGGGACAACTCAACCTCAGCCTGATCGATATCCTTTTCCAGCATGCTCATGTCGATACCCCGTTGTCTCTGGTCTGGTGCCAGGAACTTGTTGTTGTGGCAGCGGTGGGAATCAGCGTTTAGGCAGGAATTTCAATGGGTCCTTGGGCTGCCCATCCTCGCGAATCTCGAAGTGCAGCTGCGCACGTTCAGCGTCAGTGGCTCCCAGAGTGGCGATGACCTGTCCGGCGTCGATCACATCGTTCTCTGATACACGCAAAGTGTCGTTGTGGGCGTAGGCGCTCAAATAGCGGTCGTTGTGCTTGAGAATGATGAGGTTACCGTAACCACGTACTCCGCTTCCGGCGTAGACCACGATTCCCGGCCCTGCTGCCTTGACAGGTTGCCCCTTTTGACCAGCGATATCAATGCCGCCGGTGACACTCTCGGACTCACCGAACTTGCCGATGATCTCGCCTTGCGTAGGCCACTGCCAGTCAACGTTTTTTACCGGAACATAGGTCTTCTTGGCCGGTGCAGCCTTGGCGGTTTCGCCAGCGACGTTGGTGCCCTTTTCAACCTTGGCAGCCTCATTTTTCACGCTAGCGGCCGCTTTCTCGCGCTCTGCCGCGGCGGCAGCGGCGGCTTGCTCGGCCTTTTCCTTGGCGGCCTTGCGCGCCTCGGCCTGGGCGGCGGCCGCACTGGCAGCTGCCTCGCTGGCCGTCTGGCTGGCTGTCTGACTAGCCGAGCTACTGGCCTGCGCAGCACCGCTGCTGACCTGCTCTGCGCTGTCATTGGCGGCGTTGCGCGCCGTCTCGGCGAGCGCTTCTTCACTGCCTTCCTGGTAGACAGGCCCCAGCCCGGCCGCCGCCGCGGCCCCGGTGGCGGCCGATGACACGCCACTCGAGCCGGTCGTCAGCGACTGGGCCTGGCTGGTGCGCTGTTGCTGCTGAGCCATGGCGGACTCATCCGGCGCCAGCCAGTCCGGCAGTTCGCTGCCGCCGGCGATCGAACCATCGCTGCCCCCGCCCATCGGCGTGGCAACGACGCCACCGCTCGAGGCGACGCTCGTACCGGAAGCGCCCGCCCCACTCGCCGGCAGCTGGGTATTGGGGTCCAGACGCAGCGTCTGCCCCGGCTGCAGGGTGTAGGGCGGATTCAAGCCGTTCATGCGCGCCACATCCCGGAAATCCTGGCCACTCTGCCAGGAGATGCCATACAGGGTGTCACCGCGCTGAACGGTATAGGTGTCGGAGGTGATACGCGCATTGCCGGCGTTGAGGTCCTGAACCTGCGGGCGAGTGGTCGCCGTGCTGCAGGCTGTCAGCGCACCCAGCGCCAGACCTGCCAACGTCAGTTTGATTCCCTTGTCCATCCTGTCACGCATGTTCCTGCTCCTTGCGGGAATTGCTGGAGTCGTCATCCGGGCCGGAGCGTTCTCCGGCAAACCAGACAAGCAATACGCCGGCCAGCATCAGGGCGAGTGCCGCCCACAGCTGGGCAGGCTCACCGGTCACACTGGTGTAGGTATCCGGCATCATGAAGTGGTAATCCAGCGGAACCTGTTCACCCTTGGGCCCCAGACGATAATCGGTGATGGTGCGCCACGGCCACAATACCGGCAGCGAGCCGAGAATGAAGCCCGTCAGCAGCATCAGTGTCGCGGTGTGATGATGACGAAACAACCACGACAACAAACGCGAGAAGGTGAACAGCCCGATGGCGCAGCCGCTGCCAAACAGCACGATCAGCTGCAGATCGAAGCTCTTGATGCCAGTCATCACCGTGCCGTAGAGGCCCATGGTCAGCAACAGGAAGCTGCCGGAAACGCCCGGCAGCAGCATGGCACTGATGGCGATGGCACCGCCGACCACCAGCACCCAGGAGGCATCGGTGGCGGCAGGCAACAGGCTGGGCAGCTTGCTGGCCAGCACCAGACCCAGCGCCAACCACACAAGATACCCGATCCGGAAGGTGGTGATACGCCGCGCGACCACCACCCCGGAGCACACTACCAGCCCGAAGAAGAAGGCGTTGAGCAGCAGCGGCTGCGCCTCCATCAACCAGGTCACCAGATGCGCCACGCTGATCAGACTGGCGAAGATGCCAGCAACCAACGGCAGCAGAAAGGCCAGATTCAAATGCTGCCACAGCGCCTTGAAGCCCTGCTCACGCCATACGCCGATGGCAGAGGGGCCGAAGCGCTTGATGGACTCGATCAATTCTTCATAGATGCCGGTCACGAAGGCAATCGTGCCGCCTGATACCCCGGGCACGGCATCCGCCGCCCCCATGCCAGCGCCCTTGAAGAACACGCTCAAAGCTCGTTTCACCTGATCACTCCCTCGAGCAACGGCACGAAGCGCACGGCCTCGAACCGCTGAATATCCTGAGTGTCGCCGACGCGGCGCACTCGTGTCAGCCACTGACGGTCACTGTCGTCCTCGGCCAATGGCACGATCATCACCCCCTGCGGGGCCAACTGCTTCAACAACGCCTGCGGCAGATGCGGTGCGCAGGCGGTCACCACGATCAGATCAAATGCCGAGTCATCGTCCTGCCAACCATGGCCACCATCGGCATGGCGCAACTCGACATTGTCGAGCCCGAACCAGCCAAGGCGTTGAACGGCCCTGGCATGCAGCACGGCGATGCGCTCGAGCGAAGACACCCGAGCGAACAGACGCGCCAGCAGCAATGTCTGATAGCCCGAACCGGTGCCGACCTCCAGCACCCGACACTCTTCGCGCGGGCGCGGTGCTTGCGCCAGGGCAAGCTCCGTCATGCGGGCGTGCATGTAAGGCTGGGACAGGGTCTGCCCCTGCCCCAGCGGCAGGGCGGTATCTTCATAGGCACGGTGCGCCAGCGCCTCATCGAGAAACAGGTGACGCGGCTCACTGGCCATCAGCTCCAGCACCCGCTCATCACGAATGCCGGCATCCTCCAGGCGCGCCACCATGCGGTCTCGCGTGCGTTGGGACGTCATGCCGATACCGCTCAGCTGCGCCGTGTCCGGTCGCCTGAGATGCAAGGGCCCGGCGATTCCCGCTGCGCTGTCTGACTGCGCAAGCGGGAAAGCGTTCTGATACGCGTCCTTCATGGTCTTGATTCATATCCTGTCGAGCGAGGACTTCACAGCGAAATCTTGAGCCTTGCCTGGCGCTGCATCGCTCAGGTCAACGCCTCGAGCCACTGCGCTACATCATGGCGCGCCCCATGGGAGGTGAGGTCCGTCATCAACGGCGTGATGGACACATAGCCCGCCGCGATGGCGGCGAAGTCGGTGTCGTCACCATCATCGATGCCATCGCCGGCCAGCGCGATCCAGTAGCGGGTGCGGCCACGCGGGTCCTTGACCTCGATCGGGGCGCCCGCTGGGCCACGATGGCCCTGACGCGTGACGCGAAAGCCGCGAATCTCGCTCCACGGCACATCTGGCACATTGACGTTGAGCAACGAGCGCGGCGGCAATGCCAGAGTCTCGGCCGCGCCGACGAGGCTCGCCGCCACGCGTCCGGCGGTCTCGAAGTGGGTCTTGCCGCACAGTGACATCGCGATTGCCGACATGCCCAGCGAGCGCCCTTCCATCGCCGCCGCCACTGTGCCGGAATACAGCACGTCATCGCCCAGGTTGGCACCATGGTTGATGCCGGAAATCACGATGTCAGGCTTCTCGTCCCAGACGCCATTGACGCCCAGATAGACACAATCCGCGGGTGTGCCGTCGACGCTGTAGAAGCCGTTCTCCATCGCGGACAGCAACAACGGCCGACTCAGCGTCAGCGAGTTGCTGGCTCCTGAGCGGTCACGGTCCGGCGCGACCACACGAATGCGTGCCTGCCCGGCCAGCGCGTCATGCAGCGCCTTGAGCCCCGGAGCGTGCACGCCATCATCATTGGAAAGCAGAATCCTGCGCATCATCTCACTCCTTTGCGAATCATCGGATAGTCGTCATGTCACCTGACGGCACTACAGCAGCGGGTGGGCGATCAGTTCACGCAACAGGCCCGTCGCGAAGCTGCCGCGCGGCAGATCGAAATGCAGCCAGACGCTGGCCTCACTGCCTTCGGCGTGCGCCTGCTCTGGCGTGATATCCCACTCCAGACGCGGCTTGCCGGGCATCAGGCGCAGCGGACGACGCTCCGTCTTGACGCCGGCCTTCTCGAGCCCCTCGCACAACTGTGGCCAACGCGTGGCCAGGACCTGCTCGAGCTGGGCGACCTGCGCATGAGCCTCCGCACGCCCGGTGCCCCACAGCGGGCCAGTGGGATGAATATCGCCACTCGCCAGACGCTGCGCCAGCGTCTCGGCCGACTCGCTGCCGTCGGTGATGAAGCGTGAGCCCGTCCCGTTGAGCGCAAATACCTCTCCGCTCAACGCCGTCGCCCAGCAATTCGCCTTGAGGCGCGCAGCCAGCACCTCATTGAACAGGAAGCTGCGCGCGGTCGACAGCAGCATGCCGCTGCGGTCATCGCGCTTGCGCCAGCCACGCACCAGCACGGCACGTGCCCGACCGAGATTATGTCCCTGATGACCGAAGCGCTGCGGCCCGAAATAGTTGGGCACACCATCGCGTATCAGCGTCTGCCAGCGCGCCTCGAACTCGGGATGCGCGACGGCCTCACCGCTGACACGCAGCGCGAATCGGTTGCCGCGATGCACGCCCCGCTTGAGCTTGCGCGGATGACGCACGCTGGCCAGCACGCGGACGCCCTTCTCGGCCAACGCATCGCTGAGATCCTGCGGCGCTTCACGCCCCGGCAACCACACGGAGACCCACTGCCGGGTGATCGCCTGCTTGTCCTTGAGACCGGCCACGCCGATATCACGCGGCGCGACCTCGCACAGGCTGGCCAGTTCACGGCACAGCTCATCGGTGGTCAGGCCGCGTTTCTCGACCCACAGCCACTGATGCTCACCGTGGCCTTCGGGCACGAAGTCCATCAGCTCGGTGACCCGGAAGTCCTCGGGCGTGTGGCGGAAGTCGCCTGCTCCCAGCGGGCCGCCATGCGCATGCGGCCAGCGCTGCATCAACTCGGCTTCCTTGACCCACGCCTCGCTGCCCGCAGCGTCCAGTGCCGCCAGCGCCTCGGCAAACAGCGCATTCGCCTCGGGCGACTCAGACATGTCATTCACTTCAGACATGCTCGGCTCCGCCCGCGGCTGGCAGCGCGCCCAGCAGCACCACGGCCTCGGCGGCGATGCCTTCCTTGCGACCGGTGAAGCCGAGCCGCTCGGTGGTGGTGGCCTTGACGTTGACAACCGCCAGCGGCACGCGCAGGTCTTCGGCGATCACTTCCCGCATCGCCTGGATGTGCGGCGCCATCTTCGGCGCCTGCGCCAGCACGGTGAGATCGACATTGCCGACCCCGAAACCGGCGGCATTGACCAGCCCGATCACATGGCGCAGCAGGTCACGGCTATCAGCGCCGGACCACTCGCTGTCGGTGTCCGGAAAATGCTTGCCGATATCGCCCATGGCACAGGCGCCGAGCAGCGCATCGCACAGCGCATGCAGCAGCACGTCACCGTCGGAATGCGCCACGAAGCCATGCTCGTAGGCGATCTTCACGCCCCCGATCATCAGGTGATCGCCATCGCCGAAGCGATGCACATCGAAGCCGTGGCCGATGCGCAGTGCCATCGGCACATGGCCAGCCTGTTGGGGAGAGGTCGCAGATTGCGCGGAGGAAGTGGCAGCAGCGGGTGTTGCAGATTGCTCAGTCATGTCAGGCAGACGTCCGGGGGCTATCGGGAAGCGCCTCGCGCGCGGCCAGCAGCAGGCGCGCCATGGCGAGGTCTTCCGGATGGGTGATCTTGAGATTGTCGCGGGCGGCGGCGACCAGCACGGGGGCACGGCCACAGGCCTCCAGTGCCGAGGCCTCATCCGTGATGAGCGCGGGGTTCTCCCCAAGCGCTTCACGCAGCGCCCGTCGCAACAGGCCCAACGGGAAGGCCTGCGGCGTGAAGGCATGCCACAGGCCGACGCGGGATTCGGTGTGCGCGATGCTCGGCGCACGCTCTTCATCGCCACCGCCATCGCCATGCGGACGCGAGTCGACGGCCGGCGCGGCGCGTTTCATGGTGTCGCTGGCGGGGGCCGCGAGGATGGCGCCATCGGCACTGCGGCGAGCGGTCGCGACCAGCGCATGGATATCGGCTTCGCGAACGCAGGGACGCGCGACATCGTGCACCAGCACGAGGTCATCGTCATGGGCGTGGCGGCTCAGGCAATCCAGGCCCGCCAGCACGCTGTCGGCACGTTCGCTGCCGCCATCGGCGCGCAGCCAGTCCTGCCACGGCACCATCGACGGCGTGAAATAGCTATCGTCGGCGCCCAGCACCAGACAGAGCCCTGCCTCGGGCAGCGCGCGCTTGAGCGTCGCCAGCGTCGCCTCCAGCACGCAGCCGCCGGGCGACAGCTCCAGATACTGCTTGGGCCGGTCGGCCTGCATGCGGCTGCCCACGCCGGCGGCCGGCACCAGATACCACAGACGGGGCTCGCGCGAGGCGTCTGTCGGCATCATGGCGTGATCACCTTGGGCAGCCCGCCTTCCAGGCCCTTGCCCTCCAGCGCACCGTCCGCCACTTCATCGGGTGATGGCGCCTTGCGTTCCGGCACCGCGACATTGGGCACCCACAGGAACTGCTCGTCCTTGCGCACCATGCCGAGGTCATTGCGTGCACGCTCCTCGATGGCCGCCAGACCATTCTTGAGGTCGACCACTTCCGCACCGAGTCGCTGATTGCGGTTGTCCAGCACCGCATCTTCCTTGGACAGCTGCTGCACGCGTGCGCGAATATCGAATAATTCGGTGATGCCATTTTCGCCCCACCACAGCCGATACTGGAGCAGTGCCAGCAGCAGCAGCAGTGAGATATTGATCCATTTGAGCATGGCGATGTCCTTGGCCGTTGCAGCGCGCATTATGCCATCATCCGGGAGCGCGACGCAGGCACTGCCAGCATCCGTTGCCACGCTTGACGCCCCCCTGTCGATCAGGGCCACCTGATGACAGCGCCCTCTCACCCTTCTGCCAGGAGTCATCCGATGTACAAGCTTGCGTTCTTCGTCCCGGAGAATGACGCCGAACACGTCAAGGAAGCCGTCTTTGCCACCGGTGCAGGGCGCATCGGCGACTACGAGGCCTGCTGCTTCGAGACACGCGGCACCGGCCAGTTTCGGCCACTGGCCAGCGCCAATCCGCATATCGGGACCTGCGGCACGCTGGAGCGCGTCGCCGAACTGAAGATAGAGCTGGTATGTGACGATTCGCTCATCGCCGCTGCCGTGGCGGCGCTGCGCGACGCCCATCCCTATGAAGAAGTCGCCTTCGATTGCTGGCGACTGGAAACGTTCTGACCCCGCGTCCCCCGAAGAACGAGGCACGCGAGGTCAGCAATGGCCAGACGATCTAGCTCGCGGGCAGGAAGGTGGTGTTGAAGAAGTGCTCGCGGGCTTCCAGGTCGATCTGCTCGAGATGCAGCGGGAAATGCTCGTCACCCTCGCCGTGGCGGCGATCCTCGAAGTAGCGGCGCAGCGTGACTTCCATAGTCGGGAAGGCCAGCGACTGCCAGGGAACCTCCTCCTCGCTGAACAGCGCCACCTCGAGACTCTCGACGCCCGCCGAGTAGTCGCTGATCAGCTCGGCCCGAAACAGCATGTAGACCTGATTGATATGCGGCAGGTCGATCAACGTATAGAGCCCCTGCAGCTTGACCTCGGCGCCGGCTTCCTCCCGTGTCTCGCGAGCAGCGGCGTCGCTGGTGGTCTCGGCGTTCTCCATGAAGCCGGCCGGCAAGGTCCAATACCCCAGCCGCGGCTCGATGGCACGCCGACAGAGCAACACCCTGCCGTCCTGTACCGGCAAGGTGCCCGCGATGATGCGCGGATTCTGATAATGGATGGTGCCGCAGCTGTCACACAGGTAGCGCAGACGATCATCGCCCTGCGGCACTGCCAGACGCACCGTTTCACCACAGTGACTGCAATAATTCATTCGCTCTCCCATGAAATCTCAAGGCGCCCTTCAGTGACATCCCGTCTCCGCTTCCTCGCTGCGCGGTGGGCCCGGCGGCATGGCAGTCGCCTTGACCGGCAGGACCCTCGCGCCACATGATGGATGACTACGAGGAAACGACATGCTAGAAGCCCTGCGCCAACGCCTGCAAGCACATCACCCCCTCGCGACTGACCACCAGCTGCCACGCGCCGCCGTCCTGATCGCGCTGATCGATCGTCCCGAACCGACGTTGCTGCTGACGCGGCGTGCCAGCCATCTCACCGAGCATCCCGGCCAGGTGGCCTTCCCCGGCGGCAAGGCCGAACCCGATGATAGCAACCTGTTGGCCACCGCGCTGCGCGAAGCCGAGGAAGAAGTCGCGTTGCCGCCCAGCGCCGTGGAGGTCTTCGGCCAGCTGAGCGACGTGATTTCCCTGCACGGCATGCGTGTCACGCCCTTTGTCGGACGCATTCCCGCCGACCTGCCGCTGCGCGCGGACCCCAGCGAGATCGAGCAGATCTTCGAGATGCCGCTGAGCATGTTGCTGAGAGACGAGCGCGAGCATACCGACGTGATCACCGTCGGTGACGAGACCTGGTACGTGCCCAGCTATCGTGTGGCCGACCAGGTACTGTGGGGACTGTCTTCGATGATGCTGGTCGAACTGATGGCCATCGGCTTCGGCCATGCCGTGAGCCTCAAGGCAGCGCCACCGCCCGGTGCCCCGCTGCGCCATCTGCCGCCGCGCCCCGTGCCGCCTCGGCCCTGAAGCTCAAGATCCTGAACTCCTGAGCTACTGAGCTCCTGAGCAGCTGAACCAGACAAGGTGTGTTCCCGCCGAGCGGCTCGCCATTGCCCTGATGGCTTTGCAGCACTGCCATTGCCCCGACGATATTGCACCGACAATGGCACTGGACTATAACTCCTCGCCCACGATGCCACGCCACTTCCCGTTCGGAGCGCCTGATGCCCGCTGCACCTGCACCCGCCCCACTGCTGGACCCTGTCGCACTCAACCTGCTGATCGATGAACTGGTCGAGCATGGCTACAGCGTGCGCCCCGACTTCCTGCCGCGGCAGGTCATCGCTCAGCTCAATGATGAACTGACGGCGCTGGAGACGCGGCAGCAATTGACAGCGGCGGGTATCGGTCGCGGGCGCGAGAATGATCTGCGCCCGGACATCCGTGGCGACGCGATTCGCTGGCTGGACCGCAACTCACGCGCCCAGCGCGCCTACCTGGAAGCGATGAACGTGCTCAAGGATGAGCTCAACCGCGCCCTCTATCTGGGGCTGTTCGAGTATGAGGCCCACTTCGCCCACTATCCGGTCGGCAGCTTCTACAAGAAGCATCTCGACAGCTTTCGCGGCCGCGGCAACCGCCTGATCTCCAGCGTGCTCTATCTCAATGAGGACTGGCCGCGCGATGGCGGCGGCGAGATCGTGCTCTACGACCCCGAGGATGACAGCAGCGAAATGGCACGCGTCACCCCCGAGGCCGGCACCTTCGTGTGCTTCCTCTCCGAGCAGATCCCCCATGAGGTGCTGCCGACGCATCAGGCGCGCGCCAGTGTCACCGGCTGGTTCCGGCGCAACAGCTCACAGGGCAACCTGGTCGATCCCGCACGCTGATTCCCGGGCGGGAAGTCCCGGCCAGACAGGTCTGGACAGCACCGCGCCAGTGGCCCTCAGCCGCGCGCCAGCGGCGCGTCATCGCGTGGCGGCCCCTGCCGCTGCGCGTCCTGCGAGGCCTGCACAACCTGCAATGTTTGCTCATCATTCAAGGCCTGCTCGTCGTGCAGCGCCTGCTCCTCCTTGACCTCGATCTCCTCGAGACTGTCCAGTGAGGCCTCCGTGATCAGCTCCGGCATATCAGCGACCAGCTCACGCGTGACCTCGACCAGCGGGTCATCGGCTTCGGCGTCACGCAGGTGCTCCTCGGCGGCCTCGACCAGTTCAGGCCCGACCACAAGCTCGGTGCCCAGCGGTGTCTGCGGAGCATGGGTCTCGAAGGGCGCCAACGGCTGCGGCGCCGGACGCATCACACGCCGCCAGACAAAGAAGAGCAGCATGCCGCCCCCCATCACCGCCAGACTCAGCGCCATGCCGGGCATCGCGCCCATCTCGGCCATCGGCAGCGATACCGCCGGCGGTGACAGGGTCGACCCCACCGCATTGATCAACAGCAGGCCCTGACTCATCCGCACCAGGGCACCGGCGGGCGCACGGTCGGCGGCATGGCTGACCGCCACCGGATAGAGCGTGAAGGCGGCACCGCCGAGCAGGAACAGCACCGTCAGCTGGGCGATGCCCTCGCGCGCCGGCCCCATCAGCAAGGCGGCGAAGCCGACGATGGCGATCGACAGGATGATCAGCACCTGCTGGCGATCGTGGCTGTCAGACCAGCGGCCGATGGGGTATTGCAGCAGCATGCCGCCGAGAATCACCAGCGCCATGCGCTGACCGATCTCCGCGGTGCTCAGGATACCGCCATCGCCCAACGCCAGAGGCAGCAGGCTATAGATGACCGCCACCACCAGCCCCGAGGCCAGGCAGCCGAACACGCCTGTCGGCGTGATGCGAATCAGGCGCCACGGGCTCAGGGGCTCGGACTGTTCGATCAGCGGCGAGACACGCGGCAGCAGCACCAGCGGCAATACCGAGGCCGCCGCCAGCATCGCCACCAGCATGAAGGCCGCCTCGAGGCTCAGCATGGCAGTCACGCCCAGCAGCAGCTGACCGAGCACCCCCGCGCCATAGAGCACGATCATGTAGAGCGCCAGCAGACGCCCGCGCACAGCGGGATCGGCAGCGCTCAGCAGCCAGCTCTCGATGACCAGATACACCCCGACCAGCGACCAGCCGATCATCATGCGCAGCAGGAACCACACCACCGGGTGATCGCCCAACCCCATGGCCAGAGCCGCGACCGCCACCAGCGAGCCGAAGCCGGCATAGGCGCGGATATGGCCGATGCGCAGCAGCAGGCGGTCGTTGACCAGCGCGCCGAGCCCGAGGCCCAGATAGTAGGCCGAGCTGATCAGGCCGATCGCCTCGCTCGAGACACCGGCGGCAGACAGCCGCAACGGGACCAACGAGGTCAGCATGGCGTTACCGATCCCCAGCAAGGCAAGGCCGAGCAGGGGCGCAAGGGACATCAACAGCAGATGACGGGGCATGACCAGATCCTCGGCCGGCCGCCAGTCAGCGATCAGCCAATGCCGCAAGGTGCGGATATCGTCGGGAGGGGAAGTTTTCCCTGCGTGAATACGTCAAGGCGCGGGCAATATAGTGACAGTCCGCGCCAAATCCAAGCATTTTTGCGTCATTTGGCGACCATGTCTTCTTGCGTGTCGCTGCGCGCTGCCCTGCGCCCTATTCATGCGCTGTCCTGCGCTCTATCCATGCCCTGTTCCACGCCTTGTCCCGCGCCTTGTCCCGCGCCTTGTCAGGCGGATCGGGGCACGCGGAAGATGACACTGTCGTTGGCGACCTGCTCAAGCTCGAGTCCGTGCGTGCGCGCCAGCCAGGCAAAGGTCGCCGGGCTGAACAGGCACACATGCGTCGGATCACGCAGGTAGTGCCAGCGCCTGAGCGCTTCCGGGTCATCCGAGGCGGGCTGCGTCATCACCCCCAGCAGGCCGCCGGGCTTGAGGCAGCGCAACCACTGGCGGAAGACTTCCCCCGGCGCGTAGAGATGCTCGATCACCTCGGTGCTGACGATGAAGTCATGCTGGCGGGTGAGCGCTGCCGGGTTCGGATGATAATAGAGATCGTGCAACGCCATCGGATGGCCCGCCTCCTCGAACATCTGCGCCAGGGCAGGCCCCGGTCCACAGCCGAAATCGAGCCCGCTGGCACCGGCCGCGAGCCGCTCGCACATCGGCGTGAAGAGCTTGGCCAGGAAGCTTCGATAACGCGGGTCTGCCGGGTCATTCTCGTGCTGGTCGTAGATATCCTGCTCTGCCCTGGCATCCAGGCGCTGGGACGGCGCCAGATACAGCAGATGACACTCCGGGCAGCGCAGGTAATCGCGCTCATCGGCGGGTGGGCGCTGACCGGTCTCGGGGCATGGCCTGCGCCGCTGCACCAGGTGCAGTACATGCTGGCTCCGGGGCGCCTCACACAGCGGGCAGACAGTATCTGAAGGCGGATAGGGAACGAGGGAATCAGGGGCTGACATCAGGGCTCCGTGGCTGGGGACACTGCCGGTGGGTGGATGTCACCACACGGCTGGCGGTGACAACTCGGCGCCACGCACGCTACCGCGGCGACACGGGCAATTCAGCAGCAGGTGAACGTATCGCAGGTGGCGACTGTCTGAGTGCTGAATGATACCCCGCGCCAGTGTCTTGCGCCTGCCACGATGGAGCCTGCAGGCACCGCCCCCCTCTGGCACAATGAGCATCATTCGAGTGCGGCACCGCGACACCTGACGATGTCACGGCGCCTGCCTTCGCGTCAGACAGGCGCGATCTTTCACGCCAGACCACCGGAACTTCACGTGTGACGATGGACAAGACTCTCAAGCGGTTCGAACAGGCCATGGAACAGCGCCTGACTCCTCTCAAGGCCAATTCCGTGGCCTGTCTGTGGCAACGACTGTCCGGGATCAGCACCCGCCAGCTCTGGTGGCTGGCGCGCCCGTTGGCGCGTGTGGTGCAGCTGTGCAATCCCCGCGAGCGCCGGGTCACGCGCCAGAATCTGGGCCAGGCCTTCCCGCAGCTCGACAAGCAGGCGCGCGCGCGTCTGGCGAGCGACAGCCTCGCACATTCCACCGCCACCATGCTGGAACTGGGCAAGGTGTGGCTGGGTGATGAAGACGCCGTGCGCGATTCGATTCTCGAGGTCCACGGTCGCAACCTGCTCGACGAGGCGCGTGCCGAGGGGCGCGGCGTCATCGTGCTGGCGCCGCACTTCGGCAACTGGGAAGTGCTCAATTTCTGGCTCTCCAGCCACTTCCCGTTCACCGCCATGTATGAGCCGCCCAAGTTCGAGCGTCTCGACCCGATCATCCGCAACGGCCGTGAACGCATGGGCGCGAGCCTGGTGCCCACCAACTCGCGCGGCGTGGCCGCCTTGCTCAAGGCACTCAAGCGCGCCGAAGCGATCGGCATACTGCCGGATCAGGAGCCGGGTCGTGGCAGCGGCGTCTTCGCCGACTTCTATGGCCGCCCCGCCTATACCGCCACCCTGCTGCCCAAGCTGGTGGCGAGAACCGATGCACGCGTCGTCACCGGTGTCGCCCAGCGTCTGGAAGATGGCCATGGCTTCGCCATCCACTTCCTCGCCGCGGATGAAGGTGTCTATTGCGAAGAGGAAGTCGCCTCGGCACGCGGGGTGAATGCCTCGGTGGAAGCGGCGATCGCCTTGGCGCCGGCCCAGTATCAGTGGGAATACAAGCGCTGGCGCAAGAGCCCGCAGGAAATGGAGCAACAACCGGGCTGGCAGGAATCCCGCTTCTATGCGCGCACCTATTCCTTCTTCTCGCTCAAGGGCTGGCGCCGCTACTTCAAGCATCGCCGCAAGGCCAGCAAGCACGGCTGAGGGCAGCACTGGCGCAACAGGCCATCAGCTCCCAGACTGAATGCGCATGGCTCAATGACAGGAGGCAAGGATGCCGATCGAGACTCACGCCGCTCACCTCACAAGCGCATCGTCCCGTCGCCCCTCACTGTCCCGAGCGGTGTCGACATGCCTGCCGGCAAGCCTGGTGACAGGCTTGCCGACAAGATTGGTCACAGGTGCCGCGGCGGCCTGTCTCGCCTTGTCTCTGCCAGCCCAGGCAGAGACAGGAACTTCCTCCTCACTGTCGCTGATGAGCGCTCAGCAAGTGCCCAGCGATGCCCCAGCGCTCAAGCTGCCTGAGGGCACCACGCTCGAGCGGCTGGCCTCGCTCGACAGTCCACGTATGCTGCATCTCACTGACGCTGGCGAGCTGCTGATCGGCTCGCGGGCCGAGCGTGTCTATCGCGCTCAACTGAGGCCGGACGGCAACCTCTCTGCCGTGAAGACGCTGGTCGAACTGTCGGGCTACCCTCACTCGCTGGTGGTACGCGGCGACAAGCTCTATGTCGCGACCACTGCAGCCTTGCTGGTCGCCGACTATTCACACGGCGAATCTCTCACCCGCGATGACTTTCGTGAGCTGATCGCCCTGCCCGGCGGCGGTGGCCACAACTCGCGCACCCTGAGTCTCGGGCCTGATGGCGGCCTCTATCTGGCGCTGGGCATCCAGGGCAATTGCTCGAATCAATATCTCGCAGGCAGCGAGCAGGGCTACTCCTTCAGTGAACGCCGCGGTGGCGTGCTGCGCCTTGAGGAATCCGGCGATGCCCCGCACTGGCAGCCCTGGGCCAGCGGGCTGCGCAACCCGGTAGGCCTCGCCTGGCAGCCAGGTAGGGAAGATGAGCCACGTCTGCTGGCCACCAACAACGGCCCCGACCACTGGGGCTACGAGCAACCTCGCGAGTTGGTGGTCGCAGCCCGCGAAGGCAGCTTCCATGGCATGCCCTGGTATCAGTGGGTCGATGGCCGCTGGCAGACGGATGACTGCATCACGAGCGATTCACCGCGCGAGCGTGACGAGATTGCGCCGCCACTGGCCGAGGTTCCCGCTCGCAGTGCGCCGATGGGAATCGCGGTGGTACCGCCAGAACATCCATTGGCCGCAGACATGGATGTCGTGGTGGCCGTCCACGGCAGCTGGGGCACGGCTCCCTCCGGCAACGCCGCAGGTGATCCGGCCAGCCGTCGTGAGCCTCGCCTGCTGGGCCTCAAGCTGGCGACGCCAGACACTGAAGCACGCCTGGTGCCAGTGCTGACCGGTCTGCAGGACAGCAGCAGCGGCCAGCGCTGGATTCGCCCGCTCGATGTCCTGTTCGGCCCTGATGGCAGCCTGTACTTCACCTCGGATAGCGGCGCGGCTGGCCTCTATCGCCTCACCTTCGATTGATGGACTGACCTCCAACAGAACGCTCCCTTGAGAAGCGAGGTCTTGGCCCTCTTTCCGGGCCTTCTCTCCAAGCCCTTTGTCCAAGCCTTCTCTCCAAGCCCTTTGTCCAAGCCCCCTCTCCGGGCGCTCTCTCCAGGAGCTGCTTGGCAGAGAGCCCATGAATAGGGCCTATGGCTGCAGTGGTTGCCTGCTGCAGATTCTGAAAACCTGCCGTTCATGCCCCGCCTTCGAATTACAGAAATGTAGTCCTGTATCCTCGCATGCACCCAATGGCCAGCTAGGCATTGTGAGGTCATGGAGCGACACTGGGTCGACGCCAAGCGTTTAATGAACGATGACGCGTTGAGAGAGCGTCTCTCGCTCGTGCATCCAGCCTAAGAACTCCTGCGTATGATCCAACGGATACGCCATCGTCGGAGCCTGCCGCCATGAACCAGCAGCCACCCCCAGCAGCACGGACGCCCGCCAGCCAGGACTCCTTGCCAAGCACATGCACGCACCTGACGCGCGCTCCCTGGCTGAGCATCGTGATGCCGGTGCATGACGAGGCAGCCGGCATCGTGCAAACCCTGATCGCCCTGAATCGCCTGCGCGCGGGAGGGGACTGTGAAGTGATCGTGGTGGATGGCGGTTCGACGGATGGCACCCCCTCACTGGCCCATCCGCTGTGTGATGCCGTGCTGGGCAGTGAGCCGGGCCGGGCACGCCAGATGAATGCCGGAGCCGCGCATGCACGCGGAGAATGGCTGCTGTTTCTGCATGCCGATACCGACTTGCCCGACAATGCGCTGGCATTGCTCAAGGAGGCCGTCACGACGCATCGCCGCAGCGACTGGGGCCGCTTCGATGTCAGCATCAAGGGCGAGTCGCCGTGGTTACCGATGATCGCCGCCATGATGAATCTGCGCTCGCGGCTGACCAGCATCAGCACGGGCGACCAGACCCAGTTCGTGCAGCGCTCGACCTTCGAGGCCATCGGTGGCTTTGCCGACATGCCACTGATGGAAGATATCTGGCTGAGTGCCCAGCTCAAACATCTGACCCCGCCAATGAACCTGACGGCGCGCGTTACCACCAGCGGTCGGCGCTGGGAGACCCACGGCGTCTGGCGCACCATCGTCAAGATGTGGGGACTGCGGCTGGCGGCCTGGTGCGGCGTCTCCCCTGCACGCCTGGCACGCCTTTACGGCTATCGCGCCGCGGCGCAGGCCTGTGAGCAGCGCGGCATGCCCCATGCGTGATGCGGCGTTGCCTACCTTGCCCACAACTGATGCCGCGTCAGAGGTGCGCCCGACCCTCATCATCTTCGGTCGCCTGCCCATCGCCGGCCACTGCAAGACACGCCTGATCCCCGCACTCGGCCCCGAGGGTGCAGCTCGACTCTATGAGCGGATGCTGTGCCATATCGCTGACCAGGCCTGCGCCGCGCGCCTTGGCAAGGTCGTGGTGATGCTGACGCCCGCTGCCGAGCCGTCGAGACAGACACCTGAACAGGCGGCTCTGCAGGTGGCGCTGGAAGCCCGGCTGCGAAGCGTTGTCGACACCTCAGCCGACCTCACCTTCGAGGTACAGCCACAGGGGGACCTCGGTGAACGGATGTCCCGGGCCATGGCCCGACATCTACCCGAGGGGCCGGTATTGCTGATGGGCTCCGACCTGCCGGCGCTGGACAGCCAGCGCCTGCGCGAGGCAGCCCACAGACTGCGCACTCACGACGCGGTCCTGCAGCCCACCGAGGATGGGGGCTATGGCTTGATCGGCCTCAAGGCGCCCTGCCCGCAAGCCTTCCTGCTGCCCCGCTGGAGCCACGCCCATGTCTGCCGGGACACCCTGGCGCGGCTGGCACGGGCAGGCAGAACGTACTCTTGCCTGCCGATCAGCTGGGATGTCGATGAGCCGCGTGACCTTGCGCGACTGTCGCGCCACCTGCCGGCGCTCATGGCGGACATTGTCGCTTGAGACTGTCCATGAACCCGCTCGAGGCTCATCACAAGCCCGCTTGAGGCTCTTCACACCTTCGGCAGGCCTCCCAAAGTCGTATGCATTTTTGCTCACACTGCCCTTCTTCTGCGCCGCAGGGCTGTTACACTCGCTGCATCGTGACTCATATGTCACAGCTTGACGGGGTGCCGGTAAGACCGGCTGAGATGTCATGCGCAGGCAATGTCCTTGCGTGAATGACGATCCCGCCGAACCTGATCCGGCTAGTACCGGCGTAGGGATCAAGCGTGAAGCGATGCCACTCGATAACGTCACCACTTTCTCACGGTGACTGTCGGCACCTCCCCCGCTTTTCCCCTGCTCCTGTTCCGGTACTGGCCACGCTTGCGCCAGAGAACTGCCGCCCCATCACGGGTCGTCAGCACGCTCACCGAGGGATGCGTCATGCCTAGTTTCAACGACCTGACCAGTGCCTGCGCCGAGGAATGGCGTGACTATCTCGAGCACGACTTCGTTCGCCAGCTGGGCGAAGGTCGTCTGCCGGAGGAGTCCTTCCGCCATTACCTGCAGCAGGACTACCTGTTCCTGATCCACTTCGCGCGTGCCTGGGCGCTGGCCGCCTACAAGAGCCGCACCCTCGCGGAGCTGCGTCAGGCCACGGCCAGTCTCGACACCATCCTCAATACCGAGCTCGATCTGCATATCGGCTACTGCAGCGAGTGGGGCATCAGCGAGGATGATCTGAGCGAGCTGCCGGAATCGCGCGCCACCCTGGCCTATACCCGTTACGTGCTCGATTGCGGCCAGCGCGGCGACCTGCTCGATCTGCACGTGGCGCTCGCGCCCTGCCTGATCGGCTACGGCGAGATCGCCGAGTGGCTGCTCGATCAAGACACCACCGAGATCGAGAACAACCCGTACGCGGACTGGATCGCGATGTACTCAAGCGATGACTTCAAGGAAGCCGTCGAAGCCGAGCGTGAATGGCTGGATGCGCGACTCTCGGAGGTCTCGGAGCGTCGACTGGGTGAACTGGTCGATGTCTTCCGTGACGCCACGCGACTCGAGATCGACTTCTGGCAGATGGGTCTCGATCGCGCTTGAGTCATCACAGACTGACGTCCCGGTGCTCGCCATGAGCCGCTCGGGATGACGCCATCCTCCATGGATGGCACGACTGACAGGCCAACAGAGCCTGGATGAGAGAACGCTCCCCGGGGCAAGCCTGACGCTTCGGGCAACACACTCTCGCATTGAAATCTGCACACGCTTGACGGGGTGCCGGTGGAACCGGCTGAGATCCTGCATGCATGCTTCGCCGCCCTGACGCGCGAGCTTGCCAGCAAGGGGTCCCGTGGAACCTGAACCGGTTAGGACCGGCGTAGGAATCAAGCTGATGGCCAGCCGCTGCGCGCGGCCGCCTCGCTCCCGGGCCACCTGTTGGCAAGGAGTCGGCGACGACCATCCTCTCCCTGCGCACGGTCTTCCCATGATGACGTCAGCCGTGACGTCGCCCTTTGAGGAGACCTGCATGAGCACTGCCCCGACAACACAAGACCCGCAAGCCACCAACGCCGCCGAGTCACCGCTCGCCTCGCAGCCTGAGTCTGCCCCCAAGGCACGCGCGCGCGCCGTTCGCAAGGATGGCAGCCGCCACCTCGCCAGCGAAGCACAAGTCGACGCCGCCGCCATCGCGCCGCTGAGCGGCTCGCGCAAGATCTATATCGAAGGCTCCCGTCCGGACATCCGCGTGCCGATGCGCGAGATCGTCTGCTCTCCGACCCAGACCTCCAGCGGTCTGGAAGAGAACCCGCCGATCGTCGTCTACGATACCTCCGGCCCCTACACCGACCCGGCGGTCGAGATCGATATTCGCCGGGGTCTGGCACCGCTGCGCGAAAAGTGGATCGAGGAACGCGGTGATACCGAACAGCTCAATCAGCTGAGCAGTGAATATGGCCGCGTGCGCCAGGCCGACCTGCGCCTGTCGTCACTGCGCTTCGAGCTGGACCATCGCCCGCGTCGTGCCCTGCCGGGCAAGAATGTCACCCAGCTGCACTATGCGCGCCAGGGCATCATCACGCCGGAGATGGAATACATCGCGATTCGCGAGAATCAGCGTCGTATCGCGCTGCGTGAGGAATATCAGGGCAGCGAAGCCGTCGAGAGCATTCTGGGCCACCAGCACCCGGGCCACAGCTTCGGCGCCAACCTGCCCGACGAGATCACCGCCGAATTCGTGCGTGAGGAAGTCGCACGCGGCCGCGCCATCATTCCCGCCAACATCAATCACCCGGAAAGCGAGCCGATGATCATCGGCCGCAACTTCCTGGTGAAGGTCAACGGCAACCTGGGCAACTCGGCGGTCACCTCCTCCATCGAGGAAGAGGTCGACAAGATGACCTGGGCGATCCGCTGGGGTTCCGACACCGTGATGGACCTCTCGACCGGCGCCAACATCCACGAGACCCGTGAATGGATTCTGCGCAACTCTCCCGTGCCCATCGGCACGGTGCCGATCTATCAGGCGCTGGAGAAGGTCGATGGCGTGGCCGAGAACCTCGATTGGGAGATCTTCCGCGACACGCTGATCGAGCAGGCCGAACAAGGCGTCGACTACTTCACCATCCACGCCGGCGTCCTGCTGCGCTATGTGCCGCTGACTGCCAGTCGCGTGACCGGCATCGTCTCGCGCGGCGGCTCGATCATGGCCAAGTGGTGTCTGGCGCATCACGAGGAAAGCTTCCTCTATCGCCACTTCGAGGACATCTGCGAAATCTGCAAGGCCTACGACATCAGCCTGTCGCTGGGCGATGGCCTGCGCCCGGGCTCGGTGGCCGATGCCAACGACGCCGCCCAGTTCGGTGAGCTCGAGACGCTCGGCGAGCTGACGAAGATCGCCTGGCAGCACGATGTCCAGGTCATGATCGAAGGTCCGGGTCACGTGCCGATGCACCTGATCAAGGAGAACATGGACAAGCAGCTCAGCGAGTGTGACGAGGCGCCCTTCTATACCCTCGGTCCGCTGACCACCGACATCGCCCCGGGTTACGACCACATCACCTCCGGCATCGGTGCCGCGATGATCGGCTGGTTCGGCTGCGCCATGCTCTGCTACGTGACCCCCAAGGAGCACCTGGGCCTGCCCAACAAGGACGACGTCAAGACCGGCATCATCACCTACAAGATCGCCGCGCATGCCGCCGATCTGGCCAAGGGCCATCCAGGCGCGCAACGTCGTGACAATGCGCTCTCCAAGGCACGCTTCGAATTCCGCTGGGAAGACCAGTTCAATCTGGGCCTGGACCCGGACACCGCGCGCAGCTTCCACGACGAGACGCTGCCCAAGGACTCGGCCAAGGTCGCCCACTTCTGCTCCATGTGCGGGCCGAAGTTCTGCTCGATGAAGATCACCCAGGAAGTGCGTGATTACGCCAATGAGCATGGCCTGACCGGCGATGCCGACAGCGTGATGGCCGGCATGCAGGAGCAGGCAGACAAGTTCAAGCGTGAAGGCAGCCAGCTCTATCAGGAGGTCTAGTCAAGCGCCTGACGGCGCACAGGGAAGCTGACTTGCCAAGCGACACAAAAAACGCCCCGACCAGTGATGGTCGGGGCGTTTTCGTCACATCCTGCCAAACGCTCATGACATCTCATGAGCGTGACAGAAGGCTCACGTACGGCTGGTGACTTCCAGCAGGTGATAACCGAACTGGGTCTTCACCGGGCCCTGCACGGTGTTGATCGGGGCGCTGAACACGACTTCGTCGAATTCCTTGACCATCATGCCCGGGCCGAAGGCACCCAGGTCGCCGCCACTGCGGCCGGACGGGCAGGAGGAGTGCTCGCGAGCGGCATCAGCGAAATCGCGGCCGTTCTCGATTTCGGTCTTGAGAGCTGCACACTGTTCTTCGCTGGAAACGAGAATATGACGCGCTGTGGCCTGTGCCATGTCTATCACCTGTCACTGATCGAATAAATGCCGTCGGCAATCACCGGCGGCGTGGCAGGTCATTGTGGCCCAAGGCAGCGCTCGCCGCTAGCGTCCTGCACAGACCCGGCGCTGATACTGGATGGCATCGAGATCATTGCTGCCGAGCAGTGCCGCCGTGGCAGCGTTGCATTCCGCCTCAGCCAAGTCATCGGCAGCGGAGGTTTCCGCCCACTGGATGTTGCCGACACTGGGCCGGTAACTGACCGCAGCGTTGCATGCCATGCGCCGCGTACTGTTGTAACGCTGCGAAGGCAGAGTCGGAGGGTTGCTGGTCATTTCCCGGCACGTCGAGGCAAACATCTCGCTGGCTGCCTGACTGCAACGGGTATGGGCCATGGCATTCTGGCGCTTGTTGGCACACACCGAGTCATTGAGAACACGCCAATGCAGGGTATCGAAATCGATCACCTGCCCTTGATAGCGGGTCTCGACATGCTCGCGCTGAAGCCCTGCTGTCGTCGTCAGATGCGAGGCGACACCCTCACCGAATTGCCCACTCAAGCCCGAGACCGCATCCATTAACGCTGCCAATGCCGCACTGACAGAATTCATCACACACTCCTTGTGTTGATGCCTCCCGGCATACGCCGCCGGGGAGCCTTGCTCGATCATCAATGACCGTCACTTATGGTGACATGACCTGATAGCGCTGACTCATGACGAGACTGATAACGCCGACTGACAGCACCGGCGCACTCCCAGCGACATTACCCGTACACCGTCATCATTGCCTTAACGCTCAAGGGGAGGGTGCCAACGCTCCCCTTTCCAGCAACGAGTAATCAGATTCAGTACCCCAGACACGCGAACGCCCACCCGGAAGACCGGGTGGGCGTTGGGGACGCTCGCCTGAGAGCGTCGGCAGCAGTCGCTTACTTGGCGACTTTCTGCATAGCCTCGGAGGCGGACTTGGCGTTGCTTTCTGCCAGTTCCTGACCTTTCTTGGCGTATTCCTGGTTCAGCTCGACCACTTTCTGGGTGTCGTTCTGCAGCTTCTCGCCCAGAGACTTCACGGTTTCCTGCTGCTCCTTGACGAAGTTCTTCAGACCTTCACTGTCCTTGATCTCGAGCATGGAACGCGCCTGGGTCAGGGAAGCATCAGCATAGGACTTGGTCAGTTCCATCTGTGCGCCGATCAGCTTCTCGCTGTAATCGATGCTCAGGGCGCTGAACGCACGCAGCGGAGACAGGAACATATCGTCGAACTGCTGAGCGGACTTCTCGAAGTTGGCATTGAACATGTAGGCACCCTCCAGGGTATTGGCATCACGCTGAAATGAACCGGAGCCTTGCTCCGTTCGATTATCAGGATTGAACCGGGCTGGTGCACCGTAGTGACCGAGCCATCATTGTCAAGCCGTCACTATCAAGCCGTCACGGTCAGATAGTGCTATCGACCAGGTTCCATCCTCGCTGCAACGCAGCATAAGACAGTCTTTGTTGCACCGCAACATCAAAAACACTGCAACGACTGGCCTGTACGCCCTGGTTGATGCAGTCGCTTGATTGCACTGGAGAAAAACAATCAGAAACCAGAAAGAAAATTGACGCCCTGAGCTCCCGTCACGCCATGCACCGCGCCCTTGAGCGCCAGACTGGCGCCATAGGCCTGGGGCACAGGACCGGAGTCAAATACAACGCCGTGCTACTGCCTTACTGGGCTGAGGCGTCGCGACAGCGTTTGCAGAGCAGGCGCCCGCCCAGCGCACGTGCCTGTTCTGACTGGCGACAGAAGTCGACACTCTGGGAGGAAAGCCACCGCCGACAGCCCTGGCAGCGCGGCAAGCCTTCCTCATCCTGCGACCGGGCAGAAGACACGCCCTGCTGATTGCCGGGCGCAGTACCCTGTTGCTCGCCTGCCCCTTGCCGGCTCGCGGAGCCTTCCTGGCTGCCCTGCCCCGGATCCTGGTGCCCGGGCTGCCAATGTGCAGCCTGCAGCCCTCGGCCCCCGAAACCACACTGTCGCTTCAGAGCAGCCGTGGATGTCACGCCACGCTGGACCGCCAGCGTCGTGTCGTCCGACGCCCCCTCCATGTCATCGGACTCTGCCGCCATGACAGCGCTTTCGCCTGAGGTCCGCGACTGCCCTTCAGGCGATAGAGGCGGTTGCCATAGATAGGCCAGCGTGGACACCGGAGTGGCACCACCGCCCTCCGGCGAGCGTGTGTCAGCGGCCAGGCCCAGCTCCGCCACCCAATCGGTATTGGGGGCCACATGCCGGGTCGCGATGGCGCGCCCCAGCTGGCGCAGGCGGCGTTGATCGAGGCGATGGGTAAAACTGCGCAGCCGAGTCACGTAAGCGGTCTTGCTGCTTACCTGCAGGCACTGACGCTTGAGGCGCGCGAAGGACAGCAGCGCACGACTGTCGACGATGTCTTCCGGCGGGCGACTGACCTGAGCCGCATCAGCCACCACGATGCGATAGCGCAATTGCGGCTGCAGCGTCATCCCAAGACGCACAGGCAACAACGAGGAGGCCTCCAGCCATTGCACGATGGCGCGACTGCGCTCAGGAATCGTCTGCAAGGGACAAGGCGTCACGGCGTGCGCCATGACGCCATCTTCGTCCGCGGGAACCTCGCCCTCCTGCGCGACTCGCCCATCATGAGCCAACAGCTCACCGAAGGGGGTGATCGAGAGCGTCAGATCAAAACAGGAGGCGTCCAGCACCCAGACCTGCATGAGGCTGTTGATCAGCAGGTGATCGATCTCGATCACGCCCTCTGCCTGGGCCAGCCTCACATCATGCAGCACGACCCAATCATCCCGCGTCCCCAACAAGGTATCCAGCTGGCTTGCCAGCGCACGGCGACGAGCCTGACGGGCACGTATCGCGCGCAGCGCCTCCAGCACCTTGTGGCGCTCGGGCGCGGCAAGCGCAGCATCCTGCGCCAGCACCTCGAGCACCAGCAGGTCATATTCCCGTGAATCACAGTCCTTGATCAGCATGGGCGCCTCTGAATTAGAGCATTCATATATAACTCAGTGTAGTGCTCTATTCGCAATCTTTCTTGCCTCGGACTTCGCGGAAAAATCCGCCAGCGGATAGCAGTGACGGAGACTGAGGATCATCACTCCTGCCCTGGTCGGGGAGCGGGCTCCCGGTAGGGCAACATTGCCGTCACCTGCTGACGCGCCTTGCTGAGCCAGCGCGCCTCCTCCTCGACCGCCTCTGCCACCGCCTCCTGAAGCCCGGGATGCATCAGCCAATGCAGCGACCCGGTGGCATACGCCGCGAAACCGCGGCTGATCTTGTGCTCCCCCTGAGTGCCGGGGTCGAAGCGCTTGAGCCCTCGCTGTAGACAGAATTCGAGCCCCTGGTAATAGCAGACCTCGAAGTGCAGGCAGTCGGCATGCACTTCGCTGCCCCACCAACGACCATACAGGCAATCATTGCCGATCAGACACAAGGCTGCCGCTACCGGCGTGCCCTGCTCATCACGCGCCTGCACCAGCAGCAACCGCTCGGGCATGCTGCGCCTGAGCTGCTGGAAGAAATCGAGCGGCAGATAAGGCCGCTGCCCGCGCTCGAGATAGGTCATGCAGTAGCAGCGGTAGAAGGCCTCGATATCATCAGAGCCAATCTGCGCCCCCTCGAGCCTTGCCAGCGTGAAGCCTTGCTCGGCGACCTTGCGCCGCTCGCGACGGATCTCCTTGCGCCGTTTGGAGCGCAGACTCTCAAGCCAGGTGGCAAAGTCCGGCTCGCCGCGTGACTGCCAGTGATATTGCATCCCGGGACGCGAAATCAGCTCCGGAATCGCCGCCTGCCAGTCTTGCCGCTCCTCTGCCGAGACAAACAGCAGATGAAACCCGCTGTGCTCATAGCGACGCAGCGCGCTACCCGGCTCAGCCGCGGGCGCGATGCCGGCCTTGAGATGCGGCCACAACCACTCAAGCAAGGCACGCCGGGCGGCGGGCGACGTCAACTGCGGCGAGGTGACAAGGCGTGGGCCGTCGCTGGGAGTGAACGGTACGGCAGTCAACTGCTTGGGGTAATAGCGCCCACCGGCCTGCTCCAGGGCCTCCGCCCATTGCTGGTCGAACACATATTCGCCACGCGAGTGCAGCTTGAGATAGCGCAGCAGCCCCGCCAGCAAGCGACCTTCAGCATCTCGCACCACCAGATGGGCAGGGTGCCAACCACTGGCGGCGCTGGCCGCACCGCAGCTTTCCAGCGCGCTCAGATAGGCATGCTGCAGAAAGGGATATCCATCGCCTGCCAGCGCATTCCATTCACTGGCGGTGACGGCATCGAGGGAACCCAGCACCTCCAGACGCCAGCCCTGTTTCTCTGCGGCATCTGCGGTGCTCGCAGCCTGCTGCTGGTCTGGCGCCGCCCCTGTCACCGCCTGAGCTGCCTCATCCTCTGCCTGCCATCGCCCTGTCACCGTACTCTCCTCATGGTCTTGCCATGCCCACCGCTGGTGCAGACATGCCGCATATCCCAGGACATGCTAGTGTGTCGTCATGATGCAGGACAACGAGACCCACATGACAGAGACTCCCACGCCGCCCGACGACACGTCCACGAGCGGCACACAGACCCGGGGGAGCGCTCAAGAGTCCTCCCAAGGGCCCTATGCGCCAACCCCGCCCGCGCAGGACACTCATGCCAGCACGAATCTCATGGCAGTAGCCGCCTTCGCCCTGAGCGTGCTCGGCTGCCTGCTCGCACCTGCGGCTCTTGGTGGCGTCGTGTGTGGCCACATCGCGCGCAGCCAGATCCGCTGCAGTGGCGAAGCCGGTGACAGCTGGGCCCTGGCCGGTCTGATTCTCGGCTACTTGCTGATCGCCCTGTCGCTGGCCGGCCTGCTGATGTTCGGCGGCATGATGCTGACCATGTTCGGCATCATGGCCTTCAGCACCTGACCTGCGCCTGGGCACTCCGGCTTGAACGTGCAGCGCGCCTGCACGGATAATGCGCCGACATTGCTTCCCCGTGCCAGCGGGACATGCCTGCCTCTCGCAGCGCCTGCCCTGCCAGCGATTCCGGTTCCCCCGAGCCGCCTTGATACTGAGCGAGCCTCGATGTTGTACTCGATTCTCGATAATGATTTCTACAAGTTCACCATGCAGAACGCCGTGGTGAAGCTGTTTCCGTATGCGCGCGCTCGCTACGCCTTCATCAACCGTGGCGAGCATTCGTTCCCGCCGGGGTTCGGCGAGGCCTTGCGCATGGCGGTGGACAGCATGGCCGAACTGGCATTGAGCGTGGAAGAGAAATCCTTCCTCGAGCTTCACTGCCCCTTCCTGGACCCGACCTATCGCGACTTCCTGGCGGGCTTCCGCTTCGATCCCTCCGAAATCACCATCACCCAGACCGGTGATGAGCTGGAGGTGCATATCGAAGGCTACTGGTATCGCACCATCCTGTGGGAAGTCCCGCTGATGGCGATGATCAGCGAGCTCTGGTATCAGCTGGGCGGAGATCAACGCGACAGCGATCAGGCCCTGCGCGACAGCACCCTGGCCAAGATCGAGCACTACAAGCGACTCGGCATCCGCGTGGCGGAATTCGGTACTCGTCGTCGGCACTCCTACGATGTGCACGACAAGGTGGTCGCGGGCCTCAAGGACCACGGCCGTGGCTGCTTCATCGGCACCAGCAACGTGCACATGGCGCAGCGCCACGGCATCAAGCCGATCGGCACGCACGCCCATGAGTGGTTCATGTTTCATGCCGCGCGCTTCGGCTTCAAGATGGCCAACATCCTGGCGCTGGAGAACTGGGTCAAGGTCTATCGCGGTGACCTGGGGATCGCCCTGTCTGACACCTTCACCAGCCAGGCCTTCTTCAAGAGCTTCGACAAGAAGTTCGCCAAGCTGTTTGACGGCGTGCGCCACGACAGTGGTGATCCCATCGAGTTCGCCGAGACCACCATCCGTCACTATGAGTCGCTGGGGATCGACCCCAAGACCAAGACCATCGTGTTCTCCGATGGTCTGGACACCGACAAGGTCGATCGCATCGTGCGCTACTGCGCCGGGCGTATCGGCATGTCATTCGGCATCGGTACCAACTTCACCAATGATGTCGGCCCGCAGCCGATGAAAATGGTGATCAAGATGACCGAAGCCCGCCCCGAGGGTCAGGAGTGGGTGCCGGTGATAAAGCTGTCGGATGTCTCGAGCAAACACACCGGCGACCCCGACATGATTCGTCTGGCGCACCAGGTGCTGTCGCTCAAGGAGCTGGATTGAGGCGCGCGCTCAGCGATCGCTGAACGCCCTGCCATGGCCTCCTGCCAGAGATCTTGAAACAGGCTGATGAAACAGCCTCTGGAAAAGCCCCATGAAAAAGCCCGCCCGGAAACTTCCCGGGCGGGCTTTTTCATGTCGATCACCTTCAGCACCGGTGACGGCGGCTCAGGTCTCGACGTCTCAGGTCTTGCAGCTCAGGTCTTGCAGCTCAGGTCTTGCAGCTCAGGCCTTGCAGCTCAGGTCTTGCAGCTCAGGCCTTGCAGCTCAGGTCTTGCAGCTCAGGCCTTGCAGCTCAGGTCTTGCAGCTCAGGCCTTGCAGCTCAGGCCTTGACGCATCAGGTCTTGACGGATTTCTTCGGTGTCTTGAAGACCTCATTGAAGAGGTTGAGCATGACCTGCCACGAAGCCGAATCCGCGGCCGCGTCATAGCCCAGCGGCAGATCGTACCTGGCCGCCTTGGCATCCGACTCCGGATTGGTGAAGGCGTGCCTGGCGCCCGGATACTGGATCAACGTGGTGCGCGTCTCGAGTGACTGGAAGGTCGCGACCAGCTTGTCGAGATCCTCCTGCGGCACCAGCGTATCTGCCGCGCCATTCTGGATCACGACCCGGCCGGCAAACGGCTCGGGCTCCGTCACGGCAATCGACGGGCTGCCATGGAAGCTGACGACCGCCTTGAGCGGCGCTCCGGTCAGCGCCATGTTGAGCACCACGGCACCGCCGAAACAGTAGCCGATCGCCGCCATGCGCTCGCCATCGACCTCCGGACGTGAGCGCAGCACCGCCAGCGCCGAATTGAAGCTGGATTCGGCCTTCGGCCAGTCACTCATCACCGCAGAGGAGAAGGCACCGGCTTCCTTGGGGTGCTCGGCCGTGCGCCCACCGCCATACATGTCGACGGCCATGACCACGTAGCCCAGTCCTGCCAACTGTTCGGCGCGCTTGCGGGCGTAGCTGTTCAAGCCCCACCACTCATGCACCAGCAGGATGCCGGGTCGGCGCCCCTGCGCCTTGGCATCGCGTGCTATCAGGCCTACGTGCTCCTCACCATTGGCTCGATAGGTCACCGTCTCCGTCACCACCTGCGGCCCCTCGAGACGATTGACCAGCGGTGCATCCTCGGCGGCCATGGCCTGTCCGGCGGAAAATACCGACTGCGCAAACAACAAGGTGCCAGCGCACCAGCCACGTAACATTCGCATCGCCCACTCCTTGTATGACGTGATCCACTTGCATGACGCGATCCACAACCCGAGACATCGGCTGCAGGTGTGTCCGGTTGATCACCGGCGTTGACTCAATTGTCCTCGTTCAAGGACTGCGATGCCAGCACCACCCGATCGCGACCACTGCGCTTGGCACTGTAGAGCGCCATATCGGCACGGTGCAGGTAGCCATCCCGGGTCTCCCCCGGCTGGGGTGTCGCTACTCCCATGCTGATGGTGCAGCGCAGTGTCAACGACTTGAAGCGCACCTCCAGCGCCGCGATCTGCTGTCGCAGGCGCTCGGCCATTCCGACACCGGTGGCGGTACCGGCATCGGTGAGCAGGACGGCAAACTCCTCGCCGCCAAGGCGCGCAAAGCAGTCATCGCGCCGCAGTTGGGCACGACATGTCTCGCCAAGACTGATCAGCACCTGATCACCCGCCGCATGGCCGTGAGTGTCATTGACACGCTTGAAGTGGTCGATATCAAACAGGATCAACGCCATCTGCTCCCGCGATGACGAGCTCAGCAGGGTATCGAGCGTGTCGAGGAAGCTGGCTCGCGTCATGGCGCCCGTCATGGCGTCCGTCATCGCCTCATGCTCACGGCGCTGTTCGACCAGCTTGCGCTCATGAATGTTGCGTGACACCGACAGCACGCGCTGATAACGCCCGGTGACGGGGTCCATCGAGGGCGTCGAGATCGACTCGAACCACAGCGTATGCCCGGCCTTGTGCTGGATCCTGAAGTCGATTCGGAATACCTCGCCGAGACAGGCGGCACGATGGACCTCCTGCGCGATGCGCATCATGTCATCGGGGTGGATCAGCTGCTTGATCTCCTGGCCGATGATCTCCTGAGGGCGATAGCCGCAGAGCTTTTCCACCGAGGGGCTGATGTACTGGCAGATGCCGTGGGAGTCCTCGATGCTGACCAGATCGCTGACGGAGTTGAGGATGAAGCGATAGCGCTCCTCGCTCTGGCGCAGCTCATCCTCGATACGGTAACGGGCGGTGGCATCGTCGCAATAACCATTCCAGATCACGCCGCCCTCGGGGGAGTCGATCATCTGCGGCAGCCCGACACAAGCCAGCCTGCGTTCCTGACCATCCGGATGCTGATAGCGTATCTCCGCCTCCCAGGGCGATTGCTGCCGGGCACTGGTCTGCAGTGACACGAGCAGCTGCTCTCTCTCGTGACCCGCGATGCGCGTCAACAGCAGCATGGGGTCGTCGATGACGGCCTGCGGGTCGAGCCCCAGCACTTGCGAGGCGACAGGTGATAGGTAGGTATAACGCAGCTCGCCCTCCTGGCTCAGGCGGCACTGGAAGAGGACGCCGCGCATCTGCTGGACAAGGTTGTCCAATTGGCGCCGATGCGCTTCGCGCTGGGTGACGTCACTGAGCTTGCCGAGCACGGCGGTGACCTCTCCCGCCGGAGAGTAGCTCAGCTGCATGTCATCCTGGAGATAGCGCTTGCGCCCATCCACATGCACGAAGGCGTAACACAGACTCAGACGACCATGGCGCTCCCGCACGGCCTCACCGAAGCGCTGCTGGCAGGTGGTTAGCTCATCCGGCACCAGCCGGGCCTGCCAGAGGCCCGGGCTTGCCATCAGCAGATCATGTGAAAGCCCGGTGAGCGCCTCGCTGCCTGCCGACAGATACTCCAATTCCTCTGGCGGCCATTCACCACCGGTCGCGTAGTGCGCGCCGGGCGTCTCATCCACCCGCCGCGCCAGACGCTGCTGTTGATCGACCACATGTTCGAGACGTTGATGTACCTGCGTGATGTCGCGCGCCATCACGGCCACCTGACGCCCCTCGTCGGCGAGTGAGCGCCCCAGACTGACCATCTGCACGGACAACCTGGATTCCCCCCGCGGCAGCGACAGGCTGATATCGCATTGCCAGGGGTCGGCTCTCTCCAGGCTACGCAGGACATGTGGAAGGTAGAGATACTCAAGCGAGAGGCGGGAATGTGCACAGGCCGCGTCGTGATAGAGGTGCCAGGCCGGGTTGGCATGACTGATCACCAGTCTTTCATCCTTGAGCAACAGGATCGCCATCGGGTCACGACTGCGCACCATCATCAGACGATAGGCACGTTCCAGCTGCTGCTCCTGCTCATTGGCCTTGTCACGCTGCGTGATATCCGTCACTCGACCACACAGCGGATGCCCAACGCCGGAACTCCACAGACATTCCTCGAGCAACAACAGCTGCCCACTGCGGTCGCGCATGCGATACGTCGTGCGCTCGACCTGCCCCATCGAGGCGCGAAAGTCACTCAACCGCTGCCGGTCGGCGGTGATCACCAGCGAAAGCCAGAGCTCCGGCTGCTTGAGAAAATCCCGCACCGTATATCCCAGCAGGCGTTCCGCCGCTGCATTCATGGCAATCAGGCGCTGACCATCAGCACTGAGCGTGAACAACACATCTGCCACGACAGCATAATGATGCTGCAGCAAACGACTATCCGCGAATGATTCAGCCAACGTGAAACCCCTTTTCTGTCATGCAGCTTGCCCAAGAATGCCCTATCCATGACGCTGGCAGCCAGCAGCACCCCCAACGCTTGGTTGCGCGAAGATCCGGGCAGATGACGGCTTATGAACGACTGCGACCTTTCCTTCTTGCGTCTGACTATCACTCTTATCGGCAGCGGACGCGCAATGTTGTGGGCGAATATCACGCAAGCGGCGCCCAAGGGGAAAACTCATGCATGCAAAAAGCCCGAAGCATAAGCTTCGGGCTTTTTGGGGACTCACCTTGATCAGACCTGCCCTTGAGCGGAGCTGGCATGGGAAAGATCTAGCCTTGCGCGGAACGCGGCATGGCATCGTCGATGAGCGCAGAAGAAGACGGGCGGGAAGACGCAGCACGAGAGGTCACCGGTTCGGAGCCTGACGGCGAGGCATCAGGTGTTCCGCTGCGGCCTTCGTTGCTTTCGCCAGCCGGCTGGGCAGTCGCGCGCGAGGCCTTGCGCTTGTGACGCCGCGATTGCCTGCTGTCCTTGTCCTGCCGGGCCGAAGGCGCCTTGACCGGCAGCCGCGCTCGCAGGTGCTCGAGAAGCGCGCGAAAATCATCCGGCTCCATGCCGATGCGCTCCGCTGCGGCACTTTCCTGCCATAGCACATAGATCGCCGGCTGCTCACGCCCCAGGTCCATACCCACGACCTTGCCCTCGCGCTGGGTACGCGGGTCACGCAAGGTAGCACCGATCAATTCATGAGCTTCGCGGATGGCATCGTGCATCTGAGACAGCCTGCTGTGGAAGTCGAGATAACTGCCGGAGAGTGTGCGGCAGTGTGGCAATACCTTCCCTGAATTGCGCACAACAATGGATCACTCACAGGCCATATGACCGCCTGCATGATTTGACGTTGTCATGACCTGGCTCACCGATGGACGCAAGGCCAACAGATGCGAAGTGTAACACACCGCCACAGTTTCGCTAATTTCACTCGACCGTGCATTACGATGACGACATGTTGCCCACCTTTCTCGACGTATCAGCGCACGTTTCACACCACCTGAACCAATCCTGTCGCGATCGTGCTCAGAAAAGTTGCCATAAGACCACGCCACTGACGCAAGGCAACGACACCTTGCGCCCTGGAGCAGCTCTAGCACTTTCATGGTGCGCAAAAAAAACCTCTCCCATTGGGAGAGGTTCAAGAATGGATGACGCGATGTCATTCCGAGCAGCATCGAAGCCGGTCTTGGCGCCAACCCTGACCGACCACCGATTCAAAGGGGACGAATGGCATTGCCTTGTCCGTGGAGCCTTAGCGCGACGCGAGAACCCTCGGGCCACTCGTCCTCACCTGTTGGGAGCCTGCCCTGCTGTCTTGCCGACAGACTGACAGCCCCCCCGAATTCTTGCTGCCCCGTGTGGCCTTGTCGTTTGATCGTTCATGGATCAAGGGCCGCGCGGGGCTCATCAAGCGGTTACTTGGCGGCTTGCATCGCCAGCGCAGTGTCAAGCATACGGTTGGAGAAGCCCCACTCGTTGTCGTACCACGCCATGACCTTGACCAGGCGATCTTCGCTGACGCGAGTGTGATTGCTGTCGAAGGTGGAAGAGTGTGCATCGTGGTTGAAGTCGATGGACACCAGCGGCAGCTCGTTGACGGCCAGCACGCTGGAACCTTCGGCGGCCTTGGCCACGATGGCGTTGATCTCTTCGATGGAGGTATCACGCGACGCGGTGAAGGTCAGATCGACCAGTGACACGTTGATCACCGGCACGCGGATCGCCAGACCATCAAGCTTGCCGTTCAGTTCCGGCAGCACCAGACCCACTGCCGCAGCGGCACCGGTCTTGGTCGGGATCATGGAATGGGTCGCGCTGCGGGCACGGTACGGGTCGGAGTGGTAGACATCCGACAGGTTCTGATCGTTGGTGTAGGCGTGAATGGTGGTCATCAGGCCATTCTCGATGCCGACTTCATCATTCAGCGCCTTGGCGACCGGCGCCAGGCAGTTGGTGGTGCAGGACGCGTTGGAGACGACCTGATGCTCAGCCTTCAGCACATCTTCGTTGACGCCGAACACGACGGTCGCATCGGCATCGCCGCTCGGCGCGGAAATCAGCACACGCTTGGCGCCGGCTTCGATGTGCTTGGCAGCGGCAGCACGCTTGGTGAACAGACCGGTGCATTCCATCACCAGGTCGATGCCCAGGCTGGACCACGGCAGCTGGGCCGGGTCACGCTCAGCCAGGATGCGGATCTTGTCGTCACCGACGAACAGATTCTCCTCGTCGTGCGAGACGGTTTCGGCGAAACGGCCGTGGACGGTATCGCGGCTCAGCAGGTGAGCGTTGAGCTTCGGATCACCCAGATCGTTGATGGCGACGACCTGGATACGATCGTTGTACTGACCTTCATACAGCGCACGCAGCACGTTGCGACCGATGCGACCAAAACCATTGATGGCGACGCGTAATGTCATGACTCAACTCCTGTGGCGTATGGCGGGTGCAGGACCAGACCTGATCGAAGAACGCTAGCTTGCAATACGTTCCATGAAATTATCCTACACGCTTTTCCCATAATTTGGCCGAAAGTCGTCCAGTCTTCAAGCAGTTTTTTTGTTAAATTTACCGAATATTCCGAACAAAACCGTTTCTCGAGCGCCATGACACGCTACTGTAGGCTACCCCGGCAACCCAACGACACGACACGGGTGATGCGAGAGGCTTTACACCGCCATCACCACTGGATAGCGTCGCCGGGTAGCAGCACGCCCACACAGCGGGAAACGCTTTCTTTCGCCAGCCTCGGCGCCCTGCGCCGCCTGATACATGAGGTAAGAGCATGTCAGTCAACCAGACCGTAGAGCACGTGACCCAGCGCATCATCGACCGCTCCCGCGAACGCCGCGCCGCCTATGAGCAGTTGATGGAAAGCCAGCAGCGCCGCGGCGTGCACCGCTCCGAGCTCTCCTGTGGCAACCTGGCGCACGGCTTTGCCGCCTGTGGCGAGACCGACAAGAATCGTCTCAAGCTGATGAACTCGGCCAACCTGGGCATTATTTCGTCATATAACGACATGTTGTCCGCCCACCAGCCCTTCGAGGACTATCCGCGCATCATCAAGGAAGCCGTCCAGGCGATGGGCTCCACCGCCCAGTTCGCCGGCGGCGTGCCCGCGATGTGCGATGGCGTGACCCAGGGCCAGCCGGGCATGGAGCTGTCGCTGTTCTCGCGTGACCTGATCGCCATGGCCGCTGCTGTCGGCCTGTCGCACAACATGTTCGATGGCGCGCTGTTCCTCGGCGTGTGCGACAAGATCGTCCCGGGCCTGTTCATCGCCGCCGCGCGCTTCGGCCACCTGCCGACGCTGTTCGTGCCGGCCGGCCCGATGCCCTCCGGCCTGCCCAACAACGAGAAGGCGCGTGTCCGCCAGCTGTTCGCCGAAGGCAAGGTCGGTCGCGATGCGCTGCTGGAAGCCGAGTCCGCGTCCTACCACAGCCCGGGCACCTGCACCTTCTATGGCACCGCCAACTCCAACCAGCTGATGGTCGAGCTGATGGGCCTGCACCTGCCGGGCGCGTCCTTCGTCAATCCGGGCACCCCGCTGCGCGACGCCCTGACGCGTCACGCTGCCGAGCAGACCATCCGCAACAGTGAAGTCGGCGGCGATTACCGTCCCTTCTATCGCCAGATCGATGCCCGCGCCATCGTCAATGCCATGGTCGGCCTGCTGGCCTCCGGCGGCTCCACCAACCACACCCTGCACCTGGTCGCGATGGCCGGCGCTGCGGGCGTGACCATCACCTGGGATGACTTCACCGAGCTATCCGCGGTGGTGCCGAGCCTGACGCGCATCTACCCGAACGGCCAGGCCGACATCAATCACTTCCAGGCGGCCGGCGGCATGAGCTTCCTGATCCGTGAACTGCTCAAGGCGGGTCTACTCCACGACATCCCCACCCAGGACGGCGGCACCCTGGCCGGCTATGTCCGCGAGCCCTTCCTCGAGAACGGCAAGCTGGTCTGGAAGGACGGCCCCACCGACAGCCTCGACGAAGATGTGCTGCGTCCGGTGGCCAACCCCTTCGCCCCGACAGGCGGCCTGACCGTGCTGGACGGCAACCTTGGCCGCGGCGTGATCAAGGTCTCTGCCGTCAAGGAAGCGCATCGTCTCGTCGAGGCACCGGTGAAGCTGTTCAGCGATCAGGATGAGCTCAAGGCCGCCTTCGAAGCCGGCGAGCTGGAGCAGGACATGGTCGCCGTGGTGCGCTACCAGGGCCCGCGCGCCAACGGCATGCCGGAACTGCACAAGCTGACGCCCTACCTCGGCATCCTGCAGGACCGCGGCTTCAAGGTCGCACTGGTGACGGATGGCCGCATGTCCGGCGCCTCGGGCAAGGTCCCGGCCGCCATCCACATGACGCCGGAAGCGCTCGATGGCGGCCCGCTGGCACGCCTGCGCGAAGGTGACGTGGTCCGTCTGGACGCCAATGCCGGCACCCTCACGGCGCTGGTAGATGAAGCCGAATGGGCCGAGCGCGAGGCCGCGACCATCACTCGCGACAGCTACCATCACGGCCTGGGCCGCGAGCTGTTCTCCGGCATGCGTTCACTGGTCGGCGGCGCCGAGGAAGGCGCTTCCAGCTTTGCTGGCTACGGCGACCTGCCGGGCAGCGGCCACGACCTGATGTGATGGGCACACCCTGTCACTCTCCTGAGGCACTGACGCAAAGGAAGGATGCCGGACGATGACCCGCAACACCTCCCATCGCCTTGCTCTGGTAGGCGATATCGGTGGCACCAATGCCCGGCTGGCACTTGTCCAGTCGGGCAGCCACACCCTGCAGCACATCCAGACGCTCGCCTGCGCCGAGCATGCCGGACTCGAGGAGGCCATCCAGGCCTACTATCGGATGCTGGGCCTGTCAGAGGCCGAGCAACCCGTCGAGGCCTGCCTGGCCTTCGCCTGCCCCGTGCATGATGAACGCGTCAGCATGACCAACAATCACTGGACGTTTCTCAAGCGCGAGGTGCGCGAATCATTGAGGCTCGAGCGCTTCAAGTGCCTCAATGATTTCACCGCCATGGCGCTGGGCGTGCCACACATCGCGGCCAGCGAACGCCTGGCCATCGGTGAGGAGCTCACCGAAGGTAGTGGCGATGCGGCCTCGCCACGCCTGGTGATCGGCCCCGGCACCGGGCTGGGTGTCGCGGGGCTGGTACGCGGCACGCACAACTGGATTCCGCTCGCGACCGAAGGGGGGCATGCAAGCTTCGCCCCCACCGACGAGATCGAGGATGGCCTGCTCGGCATCTTCCGACGTCGCCATGGTCGCGTCTCGGTGGAGCGCCTGCTGTGTGGCCAGGGCATGCTCGAGATCTATCAGGCCCTGGGCGAGCTTCGCGGCATGGCGACGCCTCTCGACAGTGCCGCCAGCGTCAGCCAGGCCGCCCATGCGGCGGCAGTGCAAGATGAAGCCTCCATCAGGAGCGAGGCACTGGCACTCGAGGCGGTGATGCGCTTCATGAAGATTCTTGGTGCGGTGGCCGGCGATGCAGCCCTGACACTGGGGGCACGCGGCGGTGTCTATCTGTGCGGTGGCGTGCTGCCGCGCAATTTGGATCTGCTGATGCGCAGCGATTTCCGCCACGCCTTCACCGACAAGAATCGTCTGAGCCGTTACAATGCCGCGATACCCACCTGGGTGGTGACCGCGCCGTGGACCGGCCTGCTGGGCGCCGCCGAGGCTCTGCACAATGAAGAGGTGACATGATGCATTGTCACCTCCTGAACCATCGAGGTAGCTCGAGATGATCCCCGAAAGTCTGCGCGAACTGATCGCCGACACCGCTGGCCAACGCACTGTCGAATGGCAGGGCCGCTCGCTGTTGATCCTCAACCAGGCGTGGGGCGAGCTGGTGGTCTGCCACCAGGGGGCTCAGGTGCTGCACTATCAGCCGACGGGCGATTCTCCCTGGCTGTGGGTGACGGAAACGCCCGCCTCCCTGCCGGGCAGCATTCGCGGCGGCATTCCGCTGTGCTGGCCCTGGTTCGCGGATGAGTTCCCCGAAGGCGAAAGCGAACTGCACGGCCCCGCTCGCAAGGCCGACTGGCGCATCGATGCGGTGGACGAGGAAGAGGAAGGCGTCGAGATCCATGCCTCACCGGTCTCAGCGCTGCATGCCGCCCTCTCTCCGCGTGTGGTGATCTTTGCCAGCCGCCGCTTCCTCAAGGTCGAGCTGATCACGGAAAACCGTGGCGACGCCCCCGTCAAGATGACCGGCGCGCTGCATACCTACTTCGCAGTGCCGAATGCCTTCGCGTGTCGTGTCACCGGTCTGGCCGGCGCCAGCTACCTGGACAAGCGCCAGGACTTCTCGCGCTTCGACCAGCAGGGCGAACTGGGCGTGCGCGGCCCGCTGGACCGCATCTACCAGACCAGCCAGGTTCAGGTGCTCGAGGACGGCAAGCGTCAGCTGCGCATCGCCAAGCAGGGCTCTGACTCCACGGTGGTCTGGCATCCCGGTGACGCGCCGCCGGCCGACACCAGCGTCGAGAATGCGCGCAGCTTCCTGTGTGTCGAGACCGCCTGCACGCGTCTCGATCCGGTCTGGCTGCCGCCGGGCGCTCAGCATCTGCTGGCTCAGCACATCTCACCGCTGAGCGGTGATGAGGCAAGCGGCGTGTGAATGACAGCCGGCCACGTGGCTCACGGCGTGGCCGGCACCTTGCGCACCTTGTCGACCAACCGAGAGCGCTTTGCGCCTGAATCGTGTCATCGACATGACTCGCGGCTGACAGTGACTCTCGCCTAGCCTACAAGCGTGCGTCGGGCCGCCACAGAATGCGACCCGCCCCGATGAACTTCCACAACCCATACGATGGACACTTCCATGCTGCAATTGACCCGTAGTGTTTCCTGGCAGGCGCTGACCCGGCTGGGCGAGGTGACCCGCAACGACCGCATCCGCGATTACTTCGCGGCGGATCCCAAGCGCTTCGAGAAGATGAGCCTGCGCGTGGGCGGCCTGTTTCTCGACTACTCCAAGCACCACATCTCCGATGAGGTGATGGAGGCGCTGGTCGAACTGGCTGAGCACTCTGCACTCGTTCAACGTCGCGCGCAGATGTTCTCCGGCGACATCATCAACGTCACCGAGAACCGCCCGGTACTGCACACTGCGCTACGCAGCCAGACCAACACGCCGGTCATCGTCGATGGCAAGGACGTGATGCCGGAAATCCACAAGACGCGCGAGCAGATCCGCGCCTTCTCGGAAGCCGTGCGCAGCGGTGAGTGGAAAGGCTTCGACGGCCAGCGGATTCGCGACGTGGTCAACATCGGCATCGGTGGCTCTGATCTGGGCCCCAACATGGCCTGCCGAGCGCTGCTCAAGCATCGCCACCCGGAAATCAATTTCCACTTCGTCTCCAACGTGGATGGCAACCACATCCAGAAGGTGCTCAAGCGCCTGGATCCGGCCACCACGCTGTTCATCGTCTCCACCAAGACCTTCTCCACCCAGGAAACCCTGCTCAACGCCAAGACGGCGCGCCGCTGGTTCCTGGAGCACGCCGGCGAAGATGCCGACGTCGGTGCCCACTTCGTCGCGGCTTCCACCAACCGCAAGGCGGCCAAGGAATTCGGCATTCGCGAAGAGAACGTCTTCGAATTCTGGGCCTGGGTTGGCGGTCGCTACTCCATGTGGTCTTCCATCGGCCTGCCCATTGCCCTGTCCATCGGCTACGAAGGCTTCATGGAGCTGCTGGAAGGCGCCCACGAGATGGACCAGCACTTCATCAATGCACCGATGGCCGAGAACATGCCGGTCCTGATGGCGCTGATCGGCATCTGGTACATCAACTTCATGGGCGCCGAGACCCAGGCCATCGTGCCTTACGACCAGGCCCTGCATCAGCTGCCCGCCTTCCTGCAGCAGCTGGATATGGAATCCAACGGCAAGTCGGTCGACATCTTCGGCCGTCCGGTGGACTACAAGACCGGCCCGATCGTCTGGGGCGAGACCGGCTCCAACGGTCAGCATGCCTTCTTCCAGCTGCTGCACCAGGGCACCCGCTACGTGCCCATCGACTTCATCGCCTCGCTGAAGCCGGAGCCGGGTACCGAAGAGCACCACTTCGCGCTGATCACCAACATGCTGGCCCAGGCCAATGCCTTCATGGAAGGCAGCCAGGATGGCAGCAACCTCGATCCGCACTACAATTGCCCGGGCAACCGCCCGTCGAGCACCCTGCTGCTGGATGAGATGACCCCGCGCAATCTCGGCGCACTGATCGCCCTCTACGAGCACAAGGTCTTCGTGCAGGGCGTGATCTGGAACATCAACTCCTTCGACCAGTGGGGCGTGCAGCTCGGCAAGCGCATCGCCGGGGAGATCAGTGCGCGCATCGATACCGACGTGAAGGCCTTCGATCCGTCCACCCAGGGCCTGCTGGCACTGGTCCGCGAGCACTTCCCTGCCGGTGGCGCCACCCAGGCGGATGACAGCAACGACAAGCCGGGCAAGAAAGCCAAAGGCTCCACGACGACCACTCGCAAGGAAACCTCCTCCTGATGACTCCGGTAATCGCGTTCGGCGAAGCGCTCGTCGACATGCTCTCCAACAAGCTCGGCGGCCAGGCCGTCGAACAGGAAACCTTCACGCCCTACGCGGGCGGCGCACCGGCCAACGTCGCGGTTGCCTGTGCCCGCCTCGGCCTGCCGAGCCACTTCGTCGGCATGCTGGGTCAGGACAGCTTCGGTGACTTCCTGCACGACGAACTGAGCGCTCATGGCGTGCAGATGGAACACGTCAAGCGCACCAGCCATGCGCGTACCGCGCTCGCCTTCGTGTCTCGCGATGAAGAGGGTGAACGCCGCTTCGACTTCTATCGTCCGCCGGCCGCCGACCTGCTGTTCCGTCCGGAGCACGCCGGGCCTGAGCTGTTCGCGACTCCCGCCATCTTCCACCTGTGCAGCAACAGCCTGACCGATGCCGGCATCGCGGACACCAGCTTCGTGCTGGCATCACGCGCACGTGCGGCAGGCTCTCTGGTCAGCGTGGATGCCAATCTGCGTCACAACCTGTGGCCGAACCAGCAGGTCGATGTGACCCTGGTCACGCGCCTGCTGGACAACGCCGACATCCTCAAGCTGTCCCAGGAAGAGGTCGAGGCCCTGACCGGCAGTCAGCCGCAGACCGACTGGCTCGAAGCGCGTCTGAAAGCCGGTGTGCGCCTGATCGTGCTCACCGATGGCCCGGGCGTGATCCGTGCCCTGGTGCGCAAGCAGAGCGGTGATATCGAGACCGTCAGCATCACGCCGCCCACCGTCAAGGCGGTCGATACCACCGCCGGTGGCGACGCCTTCATCGGGGGCTTCCTGTCAGCGCTCAGCGAAGCCGGCATCCATGCCGACAACCTGAGCGACTGGTGCGAAGACGAGAGTCATCTCAACGCCGCACTGGAGCGTGCTGCGGCCTGCGGCGCCTTCGCCGTGACTCGCCCGGGTGCCTATGCTGCACTGCCCAAGCGTGAAGACCTCGACGCCATGAAATGATGGCCGGACAATAACGCTGACGAATAACAGACAAGCGTTATCATTTTCCCAGAAAGCACATGATAAAAGCCCCCTTGATCAGCAGATCAAAGGGGCTTTTTCGTGGTCATGACGCTCATGTTTGTGCACTGACTACCCTCCCTTCATCGAACGAGGAGTCAGTCATCACGGAAGTGACAGACGTAAAAAAGCCGGCCCCGAGGGACCGGCTTTCGTTAGCTTGCTAGACGATTGAAGACGTCTTAGAAGCCGTAGTAGATGCCGACTGCAGCGCCGTCACTGGCATCGCCAGAACGATCGTACTGGGCGTACTCGATGAAGGTATACATCGCGGAAGAGATGTTGTAGGTGGCACCGACGGTGAATTCGTTGAAGCTGTCATCGCCGCCATTTTCGACAGCCAGATCAGACCCATCTTCTGCATCGACATACTGGTAGGCACCGTAGACGTCGCCCATGCCGTAGCCGTAACGCGCGCCGATACCGTAGTAGTCGACATCGGCGTTGTCAGCATCGGCAGCGAAGCGCTCGGCTTTCACCGCAACACGCAGCGCATCGACGGTGTACTGAGCGGTCAGACCATACTGCTCACCGATATCACCCTGGCTTGCACCAGTACCGTCATCTACGCCGTCGAACTGGCCCAGATCGTCATACACGGCAGCGATGGAGAAACCACCGACAGTGTACTTACCACCGGCATAGAAGGATGCCTGGTTGGAATCGGTGACGTTCTCGTCTTCACCGTCACCTTCGAAGTTGGAACCGACGGCGAACTGCAGGCCACCCATGACCGGAGACATGTACTGCAGCTTGTTACCTTCACGAACCGTGCTGCCACCGGTGATGTTGCTGCTGGAGTCGGTAACGTCGAAATATTCGTTGTTGGTTACCGGATCCTGGATCCAGTCATCCATCAGCTGATCCCAGGAACCAATACGCGCATCACCGAAAGAGCCCTTGGCGCCGACATAAGCCTGGTCACCGGTGTCGAGACCTTCGCTGCTCTTGGCTTCGTCAGCGTCGTATTCCCACTCGGCCTTGAAGTAACCGACGATGTCGTCGTTGATCTTGTGCTCGCCCTTGGCACCGAAGGTGGAACCGTTGTCGGCCAGTTCGCTTTCCGGATCACCGCCGAGCTGGTCAATATAGGTGTATGCCAGCTGAACGTTACCGTAGATGTCCAGCTTGGTGCCGTCCTGGTTGTAGACGGTTGCAGCGGAAGCGGAAGTAGCAGCCAGGGCAGCAGCGCCGGCGATGGCAGTAGCCAGAAGTGTCTTTTTCATCGCGATAGTTCCTTAACTAGCGTTAACTGTTCGATCGTGTCTGCCGATGGCAGTGGCCGAGGTTCCGGGCGCTTGATGACGCCTCTAAAACTCTGTGGCCTAGTTATTATCCAATGCTCGCAGGGAAACCATATACCGGGCTTTCAGGATGTGCAACAGAAAAAAACACTGTTTTCGATCACCACTCCTGAACCTATCCATCGGTCGGTTGTCTGGCGTGAGCATACTCTAGGGCCCACGAATGAAGGATTCATGACAACCATGCGTCTTGACGCCGATTTCTGCATCATCGAGCGCATCGCTGAGCGTTAATCCCGGATTCATTGTGGAAAAACCTCGTTTGCGACAAAAGTCGCAGATCAAATACCCGTCAACTGCTGTGCTTGTCTGATGCCAAGCTGTGGTTTCCTCTCAGCTTTATCTTCATCAAAGGCACCGTCCCTGTGCCAGTGATTGATTGATGAGTCTGCTATCAAGATCTGCAGATAGTTATCGTCAACTGCTCAACCAGTTGGGCAGGAACAGCGAGATCGCCGGCACATAGGTGATCAACACCAGGAACAGCAGCAACAGCGACAGCCACGGCAATGCTGCCCGAATGACCCAGGTCATCGGCTTGCCGGTGATTCCCGCCGTCACGAACAGATTCAGCCCCACGGGAGGCGTCAGCATGCCGATCTCCATGTTGACCACCATGATGATGCCGAGATGGATCGGGTCGATCCCCAGCTGCGTCGCGATGGGAAACAGGATCGGCGCCATGATCAGCAGGATGGCCGAGGGCTCCATGAAGTTGCCCGCCGCCAGCAACAGCAGATTCATCACGATCAGGAAGCCCCATGCCGGCAGTCCCCAGCCGATGATGGTTTCGGCGATGGTGTGCGGAATGCGCTCCGTGGTCAGGACATGCGCGAACAGCATCGCGTTGGCGATGATGAACAGCAGCATCATCGAGACGCGCGCGCCATCCAGCACCACCTTCTTGACCTCCTGATCGGTGAAGGACCCCAGAAGCCCGGCAGGCACCTGCCACAGCGCGCGCAACCCCGCACTCCCCCAGGCTTCGTTGCCCTTGCGCCACGGCACGTTCTTCAAGGGCCCCATGTCGCGATAGCCCACCACGGCGATCAACCAGGCATACACCGTGGCCACGGCCGCGGCTTCGGTGGGACTGGCCACGCCGCCATAGATCGAACCCAGCACGATGAAGATCAACATCAGACCGCCCATGGCGATCAGGCCGGAGCGCGCAAGCACCCGTACGCCAGGGAAAGGCTGAGCCGGCAACTTCTTGATCCGCGCCGCGATATAGATCGCGACCATCAGGATACCGCCCATCAGGAGGCCCGGAATCAGGCCGGCCATGAACATCTTGGCCGCCGAGACTTCCGTGGCGGCGGAATACACCAACATCACGATGGACGGTGGAATCAGAATACCCAGCGTACCCGCATTGGTGATCACACCCGCCGCGAAGGACTCGGTATAGCCCTGGCGCACCATGCCCGCGATCACGATGGAGCCGATGGCCGCCACCGTGGCCGGAGAAGAGCCGGACACGGCGGCAAACAGCATGCACGCCAATACGGAGGCCATCGCCAGCCCACCGCGCACGTGGCCAATGGCGTCGGTGGCGAAGGTGATCAGGCGACGTGCCACGCCGCCGGTCGAGAGAAAGGTGCTGGAGAGAATGAAGAACGGGATCGCCAGCAGGGTGTAGTGATGCGACAGGGCTTCGAACAGCTTGATCGCCACCGACCCCAGTGAGTCACTGGAAAACAGCAGGATCGTGGTAACGCTCGAGAAGCCCAGCGCAAAGGCGATCGGCATGCCGAGAAAGATGCCGCCGAACAGCAGCGCAAACAGAGTGGCTATGGTCATCGTGGTGTTCCCTGATCACTGTCACGGCCAGCATCGCCGTTGTCCTGGCCATCCGGCTCATCCGACTGCACCAGGTGCATGCTGTCCTCGCCTTCGTCATGAAAGCCGAAGCCACTGGCATCGCCACGAATCACCTTCCAGCCCAGTACCGCAAAGCGCAGCATCAGCAACAACATGGCAATGGGCAGAATGGTGAGGGCATACCACTTGGGAATCGCGATGTCCTCAAGCTCGATGCCGATCATCTTCATCAGCGAGAGATATTCATAACTGCCGACCAGCAGCAACACGCAGTACGCCATGCAGATCGCCAGCGCCAGCAAGGTCGCCACGCGCTGCCAGAGCACCGGCAGCATCTTGACCACGACATCCACACCGATATGCGCGCCCTGCTTGACGCCCCAGGACACGCCGATCAACACGAACCAGCCCGCCAGATACAGCGTGGCTTCCTGTGACCAGCTGATGCCGGTATTGAAGACAAAGCGCAACACCACCTCAACGAAGACCAGCAGCACCATCGCTACCAGCAGCAGCGAGAACAGCGTCTCTTCCGCCTTGTGAAGCCATCTTAGTGCCATGGCAAGAATCCTCATGTCGCTCAAGGACACTTGCCCCACGCGTGATCGCCGATTTTCTGGCGCTCAAGATGGGGCAAGTGATGGATGGCCTGACGGCTTACTGGTTGGCCGCTTGCGCGGCGTCGATGATGTCCTGACCGATGTCGTCGGCAAACTCGCCCCATACCGGCTTCATGGCGTCGACCCACTGCTGACGCTGGGCATCGTCGAGCGTGATGATCTCGCTCTGGCCGGAATCGAGGATGGCCTGCTTGGCCTCCATGTTCTTGGCTTCGGAGAGCTGGTTGCCGTAGACGATGGCCTCATCGAGCGCCGACTTGACCTCGCCACGCACATCATCCGGCAGGCCATTCCAGAAGCGTGCCGAGGACACCACCATGTAATCCAGCACACCGTGGTTGGATTCGGTGATGTACGGCTGCACCTCGAAGAACTTCTGGGAGTAGATATTGGAGTAGGTATTCTCCTGACCGTCGATGGCCTTGGTCTGCAGCAGAATGAAGACCTCGGAGAACGGCTTCTTCAGCGAGACGGCATCCACCGCGTCAAACTGGGCCTCGAGCACATCGGAGGTCATGATGCGGAATTTCTTGCCGTCGGCATCCTCCGGTGTCTTGAGCGGCGATGACGCGGACAGCTGCTTCATGCCGTTATGCAGATAACCGAGCCCCACCAGCCCCTTGGATTCCAGCGACGTCAGCAATGACTGGCCCGTCTCGCTGCTCTGGAAGCGCTCGACAGCGCCCATGTCCTTGAACAAGAAAGGCAGATCGAAGACCTGCAGCTGATCGGTATATTTCTGGAACTTGGACAGTGACGGCGCGGCCAGCTGCACATCGCCCAGCAGCATGGCTTCCAGCACCTTGTCGTCCCCGTACAGCTGCGAACTGGGGTAGAGCTCGACTTCCACCTTGTCGCCCAGACGCTCTTCTACCAGCTGCTGGAATTTCTTGCCCATCTGGCCCTTGGGGGTATTTTCCGCCACCACATGGGAGAACTTGATGGTGATCGGGTCGGCCATGGCCGTCGCTGAGGCAAACAGGATGGCGGCACTCAGGGCGGTCAGGGCTGGCTTGATAAGGCGCATGGCGAATCCTCTTGAATTGCGGATATTGTTGGTCTTGTAGGGCATTCGATATCCCGTCTGCGCGGCTCCGACACGAAGCCGCGCAGAGGTGCGGCGCGAGCAGGGATAGCCGAGACACTGCGAGCATTGCGCCACAGCCGCCAGATAGACGAGACAATCCAGACAATTCAATAAGTTGCAAACGCACAGTTCACCCACAACTCGCGCACAAGTGAGCCGAATTCCGCGGGCCGCCGGCGATTTGTGAGGAGTTGTGCGGATTTCCGCCCACCAACGACAAGGCCCCTGTGCGGGAATCCGCACAGGGGCCTTGTCTGTTAGTACCGATCATTGTCGATCGAGCGTCTTCCTCAGCTGTCACACCACCTGCCAACACATTCTCAGAGACGGGGCTCAGGGACGGTACTCAGGGACTTTGTTCAAGGACGGTGTTCAGGGACGATGCTTGGTCATCAGCTCGCTGAGCTTGTGGCTGATACGCTGATCGGTCGCCTGCTCTTCACGCGCCTTCTGTTGACGCGTCAACTCATCGAGCTGCTGACGGGCATGGCGTGCTTCATCTTCCGTCACGGCACCCACCGACTGGCCCGACAGATCCACGCGCTGCGTGCCCGCCCGTACCGCCTTCAGATACCGCGGCAGATGGACATAACCCGCCAGCGCGCGCCGCACCAGCTTGTCATCCCAGGGCTCGTTTTCCAGCAGCTCGATATGGATGCCGATCTTCAGCGGCCGGGTATGGCCCTTGAAGAAGGTATCCGGATAGCGCTTGTACCACTGCTTGAGCAGCGCATGGGGAGAAGGCGCTGCCTCAGGCCGAGACGCCTGCTGCGCCTCGCCCTGCGTGACTTCGTTCTGCTGATGCGCTTCCTGCTCCTGCGGTACCTGAGCTTGCGGTGCCTGAGCCTCGGACGAGTCGGCAGCCGCCGCTGTCTGCGCGGCAGCTACCGGCTGACTCACGTTCAGGCGCTCTGAGGCCAGACGCTCTGCCTGAGCCTCCTGTTGCGCTGCCAGACCCGCCTCCACATTCGGGGAGGGTTGCGGCGCAGAAGCCTGCTCAGCCAGTTCGCGCAATTGCGCATCTCGCGCCAGCAACGCCTCATTCACCGCGTTCAACTGCGCCTGCTGCTCCTGCAGTGTCTGGCGCGCCGCCGCGAGTTGCTCAGCGAGCTGCTCTCGCTCACGACGCTCTGCGGCCAGTGCACGCTCGGCGTCTGCCAGGGCACGCTGATGCGCATCGGCATCTGCCGTGGCTGCAGACGCTGCCTGCTGCTCCAGCTGGGCCAGCGCATCACGCAGGCGGGCATTTTCCGACTCCAGGGCCGTACGGGCCCGGCGCTCTGTGTCACGCTGCTGTCGCTGTGTGTCGGCTTCATGTTCAAGCGCAGAATACAGCGCTTCGAGGCGATCCATCGTCAAGGCCTGAGCCTCCCTTGCACGCTATGGGCAGTTCCGTTTGGCACCAGTCTGTGTCAGTACCTGCTGACTGTAAAGGTCACGCCGACCAGCCAGTGGCTCAGACGTCGCGGCGCTCGAAGCGCACGAAGTCATAGGCCGGCAGGCCCTCACCGCTCTCCCCCGGGACGCGCTGCGCTTCCTGCCAGCTCGCATCCAGCGCCGGGAAATGGGCATCGCCCTCGATCTCGACCGCAACCTCGGTGAGATAGAGGCGCGTCGCCACCGGCAGCGCCTGGGCGTAGATCTGACCGCCACCGATCACCATGATCTCATCCACGCCTTCGATCATCGCGTGGTGGTCCGCCATGCTCAGCGCGGCGGCCAGGTCACTGCAGACCCGTACGCCATCGTGACTGAACTCGCTGTCACGCGTGACCACGATGTTGAGGCGATTGGGCAACGGCCTGCCGATGGAGGCGAAGGTCTTGCGACCCATGATCACCGGCTTGCCCTGGGTGACATGCTTGAAGAACTTCAGGTCTTCCGGCAGGTACCACGGCAACTGGTTGTCGACGCCGATCACGCGGTTGACCGACATGGCGGCAATCATCGCGACGGGCACGACGGTGTCAGTCGCCGCAGTCAGCGGAGAGAATTCATTATCGCTCATACAGCCACCTGCGCCTTGATATGCGGATGGGATTCATAGCCTTCGATGGCAATGTCATCGAAGGTGAAATCGAACAGGTCCGTGACTTCCGGGTTCAACACCAGCTGCGGCAGCGCCAGCGGCTCACGCGTCAACTGCTCACGCGCCTGCTCGAGATGATTGCTGTACAGGTGGGCATCGCCGAGGGTGTGGATGAACTCGCCCGGCTTGAGACCACACACCTGTGCGACCATCTGGGTCAGCAGCGCATAGCTTGCGATGTTGAACGGCACGCCCAGGAAGATGTCCGCGCTGCGCTGATAGAGCTGGCAGGACAGGCGGCCATCGGCGACGTAGAACTGGAACAGCGCATGACAGGGCGGCAGCGCCATCTCGTCCACCAGCGCCGGATTCCAGGCCGAGACCATCAGGCGGCGCGAATCCGGGTTGGTCTTGATCTGCTCGATCAGCTGGCTGATCTGGTCGACGGAACCACCTTGCGGATTCGGCCAGCTGCGCCACTGGTAACCGTATACCGGCCCGAGGTCGCCATTTTCATCGGCCCACTCGTCCCAGATACGCACGCCGTTTTCCTTCAGGTACGCGATGTTGGTATCGCCTTTCAGGAACCACAGCAGCTCGTGGATGATCGAGCGCAGGTGCAGCTTCTTGGTCGTGACCAGCGGGAAGCCTTCGGCCAGATCAAAGCGCATCTGGTGGCCGAAGACACTCAGGGTGCCGGTGCCGGTGCGATCGCCCTTTTGTGTGCCGTTTTCCAGCACATGGCGCATCAGATCTAGATAGGGTTGCATGGTGGCGAGTCCGTACGGCGTGTCAGAGGCTGGCGCGGCGAGCGGAGCCGTAGGTAGCCCTGCGCCAGCCTCTTCATGAATTCGAATCGTTCACTTGACGATATGTGACGCTGCCAGATACGCAAGAACGCGGCCCGATGGCCGCGTTCTTGCGTATCTGGCAGGGGGCCAGTTTACACCGAATGCCCCCTGTATTCACGCCTGCATTGCCACCTCAGGAAGCCCGAGGCACCGGCGGCTGCGCCACTTCCTGACCGCGCGACCAGGCCATCAACAGCAGCCCGAACAGCACCATCGGCAGCGACAGCAGCTGGCCCATGGTCAGCCAGTCGAAGGCGATGAAGCCAAGCTGGGAGTCCGGCTGACGGAAGAATTCGGTGATGAACCGGAAGCAACCGTAGCAGAGCAGAAACAGACCGGAGATCAAGCCCTTCTGGCGCGGTTCACGCGAGACGAACCACAGGATGGCGAACAGCACGACGCCTTCCAGTGCAAACTGATAGAGCTGCGAGGGATGACGCGGCTCCGGCCCGTAGAGCGGGTAGACCATACCCCAGGAGACATCGGTGATGCGCCCCGGCAGCTCCTGATTGATGAAGTTGCCCAGCCGTCCTGCGCCGAGGCCGATCGGCACCATCGGCGCGATGAAATCGGTCAGCTGGAAGAAGGTCAGCTGATGGCGACGCGCGAACAACAGCATCGCGATCAACACGCCCAGCAGGCCGCCATGGAAGCTCATGCCGCCATCCCAGACCTTGAAGATCCACACCGGGTCCGCCAGCAGCTTGTCGAAACCATAGAAGAGCGCGTACCCCAGGCGGCCCCCCAGCACCACACCCAGGGCGCCGAAGAAGATCAGGTCGCCCACCGCGTCCTGACTGAGGCCGACGCGTGCGCGACGTGCTCGTGCCAGCCCCCAGGCCGCCGCGAAACCGATCACGTACATCAACCCGTACCAGTGAATCTTGAAGGGCCCCAGCGCCAGCGCCACGGGGTCGATCTCAGGATATTGCAACATGTGAAAACCTTGAATGAGGAAGTCGGGCTCTATCAACGTACTGAGCGATGCAGGCATCGCCTCTCAGGCGGGCAAAGCATAACAGTCAAAGCATGAACACGACCTGCCTGAGGCAGCGTATTCCCGCTCACGCCAGCAGAAACCGCAGTCCGACGACTACCAGAATCAGCGCGAACAGGCGCTTGAGCAGCAGGGCCGGCAAGGCATGCGCCAGCCGCGCCCCGAGGCGCGCAAACGGCACGGACACCAGCACGATGCCCAGCCACGCCACCCAATGGACATAGCCGATGGCGTGTTCCGGCAGGTTGGGGGCATGCCAACCGACCACGATGTTGGTCAGTGCGGCGGTCAGCGCGATGGGAAAGCCTGCAGCGGCGGCGGTCCCCACCGCCTCGGTCATGCGCGCCTGCCAGCTGGAAAGCATCGGCACCATCACCGTGCCGCCACCGATGCCGAACAGCGAGGAAATCACGCCGACGGTACTGCCACCCACGAACTGGCCGACCCGCCCGGGGGCCTGTGCCATCTGGCCCACCTTGAGATCCAGCCCGAGCTTGGCCGCCACCAGCAGCACGAAGACGCCGAAGGCCAGCTTGAGGGTCTCGCCGCTCAGTTCACTGGCCAGCACCACGCCCAGCCCGGTGCCGACCACCAGCCCCGGCAACAGCCGCTTGAGCCAATCGATGCGCACCGCACCGCGCTCATGATGTGCCCGCGCCGACGACAGCGAGGTCACCACGATGGTGGCCAGCGAGGTGCCGATCGCCAGGTGCATCAATACCTCCGGCGCGACGCCTTGCAGCACGAAGGCCGCGGCCAGCACCGGCACGATGACAAGCCCTCCACCTATCCCGAACAGACCCGCAATCATGCCGGCGACTGCGCCCAACAAGGGATACCACCACCACATACCTGACTCCTTTCATGCTGCATTGCGGTGACTGTCTGCCGAGAGTGGCCAGGGCCTCTCAACGCCATGACCGTCAGCCCTCTGTTGATACTGGACCTTCGCCGCTGCCGGACGCGCGTGGCGTGAGCGTCACGTCAGGCAGCCACATGCTGACCTTGTCGATCAGCGCCTGGGGCCGGTAGGGCTTGCCCAGATAATCATCCAGCCCGGCGGCGAAGAAGCGCTCGCGATCAGCTTCACTGGCATTGGCGGTCAGCGCGATGATGACACTGCGCCGCTCACTGCCGGCGGCGGCTTCCTGCTCGCGCCAGCGCTGGCTGACACTGACGCCGTCCATGCCGGGCATGAAGATATCCATGAACACCAGGGCGTAGAAATGCTGTCCACGTGCGGCCAGCGCCTCTTCGCCGCTGCTGGCGGTATCGACCAACAACCCTTGCCGCCCGAGCACCGTGCGCGCCAGCATCGCATTCACTGGCCCGTCATCGACCACCAGGATACGGGTTTCGGTGGGCTTGCCCGGCCATGTCATCGGCAGCAGGATTTCCAGCGCCTGCTCGTCGTCCAGGTTGATCTGGCGATAGCTGCCGCCCAGCTCGTCGATCAAGCGCCGCGCCATGACAAGACTCGAGGGCGATTGATGACCGATATCGAGCCCGACATGCCCACGCAGCTCAAATCGCAGGCAACAGCAGCCAGCGCCCTCGTCATCTGAACCCTCGGCAGAGAACGCTGCATCGCGACAGGCCGGCAGCTCACAGCCTTGCTGCAGCTCAAGCAGCAAGGATTGATGACTGGCGCTTTCGTGGCGCATGCAGCCTTCCGCCAGATGCTCGAACAGCTGTGCAAGCCGACGCACATCACCGCGCAATGCCTCCGGCATCGGTCCCAGCTGCCACTCGAAGGGGCAGCCGACATCATGATGACGCTGCTGCATGTCCTCGAGCAGCGCCCCCAGCGTCTCGGTCGGCGAGAAGTCATTCTCTTCCAGCGGCGTTCGTACCACTTCCTCACGCTCGGTCAGGGCATCCAGCAGTTGCGCCACGCTGTCGAGGCGGCCCTGCAGCAGGCTGAGCTCGGCATCCTCGATATGGCGCTCACGCCGGAGCTGACCAAGCTTGCGCACCAGGCCTTGCAGCGGCGGCGTCAACTCAGCGTGCAGCATGTCCAGATAATCACTCTTCAGACGCGCCTCTTCGCGAGCACGGTCACGCGCGACCAGCAATTGCTGGCTGGCCTGATCGTGCTCTGACTCATCGATCATCACGCCAAGCACCTGCGCCGGGTTATTGTTGAAGCGACACAGCTCCAGACGCATGCGCCGCATGCGCCCCTCGGCGTCATGTACCCGGAGTTCACGACTGCTGGGCACGCTGGGGTTGGGCTCCAGCATCAGCAAGCTGCCCACCGACCGGCCCAGCGCCTCATGCAATACCAGCCCGAACAGCTTCTCGAAGGCCGGGTTGGCCATCGCCAACAGCCCATGACGCATCACGAAGGCCGGCAGCGGCAAGGCATCCAGCTCATGGCCGCGACCACGACGCAGCAAGGCCACCGCCCCACGGTGGCGACGCAGGATGTCATCCGCCGGATAGGCCTGCCGCCCCACCGGCGGGTACTCCTCCATCACTTCACCGTTCTCGATACGCTCGCTCTGGCGCGCCAACCATTCCAGGGGCTGCCCCAGGCGCTGATCCATGCGCCTGAGCCGCCACTGCAAGATGAGCATAATGACGGCAAACACCAGCAGCAGCGCGCCACCACTGCCCAGCAACAGGGTCAGCAACGGCACCTGACCGGGCACCTCGAGTCGCGTACTGGACACCAGGCGCCAACCCGTGACTGGCAAGCTGTCCCACACCACCACCTGAGTCCCGCGCGGGTCGACCAGCGTGACGCCACGCAGACTGGTATCCATCGCGCGGGCGATATCCGCGGGCAGCTCCCGGGAATGGCCGTCGCCGACATTGCTGCTGGCCGCCCAGACGTTCAGGTGGTCATCGACCAGCCAGAAGGCATCCGAGGGGGCATGCCCCGGCAGCAGCAGGCGCGCCTCCATCTGCGGCAGCGCGAGATCCAGCCCGACACGCGCCTTCTGACCATTGCCGAGCGAGACCTCAGCCAGCGCCGTGATCTGCGGCAGACCGGCAGGCCCGGGGTGCGGCGGCAGCCAGACCACGCGTGCCGCACCATTGTCGGTATTCTCGGCAAGCTGACGCACGGTGTCCGGCAGCACTCCGGTGTAGGGCATGAAATCGCTGCCCGGCGCGAAGGCGTCCAGCACGTTGAACCAGGGATAGAGCATGACCATGCTGTTATCGAGACTCACGAACAGGCGTGAGATCAGGGGGTCCGACGAGTAGAGGTCCGACAGCAGCCACTGCATATGCATCAGTCGCCGCCCGGCGTCACGATCCTCATCGCTCAACGGTCCTTCGAATTCACCATAGAGTGCGGCTCCCCCGCGCGATACCGGCCTGAACAACTGGCCCTGCTCGGTGAGCGAGAACTGGTCCAGGCCATCGTCATAGGCGCTGCTCCCGGTGGCGCCGAAATCGAGATGGCGCCGTGCGTAGCGTGCCAGGATCTGCAGGCGACGCTGCTGGGTTTCCAGGCGCTCACTGACCAGCGCCGTGGCCAGCGCATGCTCCTTCCTGAGTTCCCCCAGCGCGGTATCGACGGCCGCATGCTGCGTGCTGTCCCAGACCACGGCAGCCCCGACCAGAAAGCACAACGCCACCGCCAGCTCCGCAAGCAGCAGCGGGCCAGCCGTCAGCCGAATCATGCGCGCCCAGACCTTCTCCAGGCCACTGGCGGGATTCTGGGGATTCGAAGCCACCGCCGCCGCAGGCGGTGACTCGACAGAGGAAGCACGGCGCGAGAACATGATCTGAAAGCATCCTGTAGGTGAGGCGTCGGCAAGCCCGACCGCTGACCAGCGCAAGCTGTCGAGACAAAGCAGCAGCATACGCAAGCCGCCGTCAGGCGTCATGCAGTGCCAGCGTGACAGAGGCGCTATTTTCTCCCGACCCCCTGATGGAGTGGCGACATGTGCCTGATGGCATTTGACTGGCAACCGGACTCGGCGCAAGGCGAATGCCTGCTACTGATCGGCAACCGGGATGAGTTTCACGCGCGCGCCACCGCCGGACTCTGCGTATGGCCGGATGGTGTCCTGTGCGGCGGACGCGACCTGATGGCCGGCGGCGGTTGGCTGGTCATGCACCCCGCCGGCAGCCTCGCCACGCTGACCAATGTGCGCCAGCTGGACCACCCTGCCCCGACGGCCAGCATCAGCCGTGGCCAGCTGGTCGCGGCAGCGGCGCGTCAGGCGCTGGGCCGATGCTCACGCTGGGGCCTTGAGGACTGGTTGCGCGCACTGGTCGCGGGAGAGAGCGTGCCCGCGGCACTGGAGGGAGCGGACGCACGGAAGCTGTCTGCACTGACGCTTGAGGCCGTGGACTGGTGCAACCTGCTGGTCTGCGATGGCAAGACGTTATGGCGCCTGCATCATGGCCCGCAAGGGGCCGAGGTGAGCCGCCTTGGCGCGGGCGTCCACAGCCTGAGCAACGGCCATCCCGAGGCCGACTGGCCCAAGCAACGACGCCTGAGTGGCCGCCTGACAGCCCTCCTCGACCGGTCAGCCCGTGCTGGTCAGACAACCGCACGAGCATTGAGCGACGATGCGTTGCTCGACCTGCTCAAGGATGACTGGCGGCCCGCGCCGGCTCAGCTGCCGGTCACCGGGCTAACGCCCGAACGCGAAGCCCTGCTGTCCAGCCCATTCATCGTCAGCGCCGAATATGGCACCAGGGCCTCGACTCTGGTGCGCTGGCAACGCCACCCGGCAAGGGACACGGCTGATGCATCCGATGTGGTGCAGACCCTGACCCTGCTGGAGCGCCGCTTCAGCCCTGAGGGCCACACCATCGCCAGCCGCAGGGCCATGACATGCTCGATCGCCACAGGGAGCGGCGAGGAAGGAGACATCGGCAGCTGGCGGCTCAGCTAGTCGTCTCGCCGGCCTTCTGCGCCACGGGCGCGTTGTCGCGCGGCGGCAACAGATGGGCCAGATCCCAGGCCTGCAGACGGTGGAGCAACAGGTCATGAACCTCATCGGCGGTGGGCTGACACAGCACCTCGTCCACCAGTCCCTGCGCCGCACTCAGTGACACCCGCCGAATGGCCGCACGCACGCGCGGCAGGCTCGGGGCATTCATCGACAGGCTGTCAAAGCCCATGCCCAGCAGCAGCAAGGCCCCGGCGGGGTCGCCCGCCAGCTCACCGCAGACGCTCACCGGCATCTCAAGCGCACGCGACTCTTCCGCCAGGCGCGCCAGGGCACGCAACACCGCCGGATGGCAGGCATCGTAGAGACTCGCCACGCGCGGGTTGTTGCGGTCCACCGCCAGCAGATACTGGGTGAGATCATTGGAGCCCACGGAGAAGAAGTCGACCCGGGTGGCGAGCGCTTCCAGCTGGTAGAGTGCCGCGGGCACCTCGATCATCACGCCGACACTCGGTCGCGAGACGTTGATGCCCTCTTCGGCCAGCTCGACCAGCGCTCGATTGACCAGCGCCAGCGCTGTATCGACTTCTTCGATCCCCGAGATCATCGGCAGCATGATGCGCAGATTGTCCAGCCCTTCCGCGGCACGCAGCATGGCTCGCAGCTGCACCATCAGGACCTCGGGGTGATCAAGCGTCACCCGGATGCCCCGCCAGCCCAGGAAGGGATTGGCCTCGTTGATCGGAAAATAGGGCAGATCCTTGTCACCGCCGATATCCAGCGTGCGCATGGTGACCGGCAGCGGCGCGAAGCCCAGCAGCTGCTCACGATACAGACGCGCCTGCTCCTGCTCGCTGGGGAAGCGGTCACTCATCATGAACGGTACTTCGGTGCGGTAGAGCCCGACCCCGCCGACCCGCGACTTGAGCGATGCGACAGAATCCAGCGCCAGACCGGTATTCACCATCAGCGGCAGACCATGGCCATCCGGGGTCACGCTTGGCAGATCCTGCTCCTGTTCCAGCAGCGCGCTCAACGCCTGCTCCTCCTCGATCAGCCGTGAATAGTAGGCGCCGAGATCAAGCTCGGGACGCACTACCAGTCGACCACGGTGTCCATCGAGAATGACCGGTGCTCCGCCCAGTCGCGACAACGGAAGATCTACCATGCCAAGCACGGTGGGAATCCCCATCGCACGCGCCAGAATGGCGACGTGCGAAGTACTCGAGCCACTGACCGCGACCAGTCCCTTGAGGCGTTCACGCGGGACCTCTCCCAGCGTGGCGGGACTGATCTCATGACCGATGAGGATGGTGTTTTCCGGGTATTCGATCGGGCCGCTGTCACCCTCTTCCTGCAGGTGTGACAACACGCGACGCCCAAGATCCCGTATATCGGCGGCTCTTTCGCGCAGATAGTCATCATCGACACGCTCGAGATACTGCACATGGCGGCGCACGATATCGGCCAGCGCCGCCGGCGCCCACTGTCCTTCACGGATGCGCTTCTCGACCTCCTGCCCCAGCGCCGCGTCGCCCAGCATCTGCTGATAGACCTCGAACAGCGCATGTTCCTGGGTGGAGATACGACTGGCGAGACGCTCCGCCGCGACGCGAATCTCTTCGCGCACGGCGTTGATCGCCTCCTTGAGGCGTGCGATCTCAAATTCGATATCGGTGGGAATCAGATCGGGGACGGCGTCCAGGTCGGCGGGCGGAGACAGCACGAAGGCCTTGCCGATGGCGATGCCGGGGGAGCCGGCCACGCCGGAGAAGGTCGCCTGGCCGCTGGTACCGGCCAGCTTGCCCAGCGCCCCGGTGGCCAGCGCGTGGGCCAGCACTCCCGCCAGCTGCGCGCCGAGGGTGACAAGGAAGGCTTCTTCACCTTCATCGAAACGACGCTTCTCGTGTTGCTGGATGACCAGCACCCCGAGTACACGACGCTGATGAATGATGGGGACTCCAAGGAAACTGGAGAAGCGCTCCTCTCCGGTCTCCTCGAAATACCGGAATTGGGGGTGTGCGGGCGCATCCTCGAGGTTGAGCGGCTCTTCCCTGAGCGCCACCATCCCGACCAGGCCCTCGCCACGCGCCAGACTGACCTGCCCCACCGACGACGAGCGCAGACCGATGGTATCCTTTAGAACGAAGCGATCGCTTTCCGGTGCCAGCAGATAGACGGAGCAGACGTCCGTCTTCATGGCCTTGCGTATGCGCAACACCATGGTCGCCAGTGCCGCGTCCAGAGAACGTGCGCCATTGACCTCCTGAACGATACGACGTAGCACCTCAAGCATGGAGTACCTCAAGCATGGTGTATCTCGCGCATCGAAGACGTCGAGAAGGTGATTGCTCAGCCAAGGCGGCGTGACCCACGCTTAGCCACCCGCGCCCATCAACGCCATCAGCCGGACGAATGACGCCCGTGACCCTTGGAGCTGGCGCCACCGGCCCCGGAGCCAGCGGCACCTGTGCCATCGAGCCCCTTGGCCGCCGCGTTGGCAGTGCCGACCGGCGAGCCACTGGCCCCAGGCGTCCCGCAGGCACCTCGCGCCTCATGCAGCGATGCCCCCTCGGCGAGTGCCTTGAGCCGTTCGGTGTCCACCAGACGCTGCAGGCGCGGCGCCAACTCACGCAGGGCGCGCCGATAGACCTCGCGCTTGAAGGCCACGACCTGCCCCAGCGGATACCAGTAGCTTACCCAACGCCAGCCATCGAATTCAGGATTGGGCGTGGTATCCACACTGACGCGGTTGTCCTGGCAGCGAATCTGCAACAGGAACCACTTCTGCTTCTGACCGATGCAGATCGGTCGGGAGTGCGTTCTTACCATGCGTCTGGGTAACCGGTAGCGCAGCCATCCACGGGTGCAGGCCAGTATCTCGACGTCCTCAGCTTTCAGGCCGATCTCTTCTTCGAGTTCACGAAACAGCGCCTGTTGCGGTGTCTCGTTTGGCTTGATGCCCCCTTGCGGAAACTGCCACGCATTCTGTCCTACCCGGCGCGCCCAGAGCAGCTGGCCCTCACAGTTGGCAATGATGATGCCAACGTTGGGGCGAAAGCCGTCAGCGTCGATCACGGATGTCACCTTTGATTCGTTAATTGAAACCATTCTTCCACAAAGGCTGAAAGCGCTTCAATACGCGGTTTGGCGGTGTGAAAGCCCGAGCACCTCTGCAATAATCGCTGCCTTCACGCTATTGCAGTGCAACACGGCCGGGCGAGACTGCTCGTCGGCCACCGTACACCCGCGCAAACACTGGGCCGGCACCCTATCGTGCTCTGTTGTCCGTGTCTGTCGCCCAGCCGAGTGTGGCTGGGCAGAGCAAGGAGTTTTCCGTGAGTCTGGCCATCTTTGATCTCGACAATACCCTGATCGCCGGGGACAGTGATCACGCCTGGGGCGAATTTCTGGTCGAACAGGGCGCTGTCGACGCCAACGTCTATCGTGAAGCCAATGAGCGCTACTACCAGCTCTACCAGAGTGGCGAGCTGGACATTCACGAATACCTGGCCTTCTCACTCAAGCCGTTGTCCGAGAACAGTCCGGAGCAGCTGGCGGCCTGGCACCAGCAGTTCATGGCCGCCAAGATCGAGCCCATCATCCTGCCGCGGGCGGAAGAGCTGCTGGCACGTCACCGGGCACGCGGCGACACCCTGCTGATCATCACCGCCACCAATCGCTTCATCACCGCTCCCATCGCGGACCGCCTGGGCGTCGATGAGCTGATCGCCATCGAACCCGAGGTCGTCAACGGCCGCTACACCGGGCGCGTCAGCGGCGTCCCCAGCTTCCAGGCCGGCAAGGTGACCCGCCTCGAAGCCTGGCTCGCCGAACGTGACCACACCCTGGATGGCAGCACCTTCTACAGCGACTCCATCAATGACCTGCCACTGCTGGAGCGTGTCGATACTGCCATCGCAGTGGACCCGGATGAGCAACTGCGCGCCGCCGCTGACGCGCGCGATTGGCGAATCATTTCACTGCGCGACTGATAAAAGACTGATTTACATGGATTTAATCGACCCATAAGGTCGAGCAACCTCAGCTATAAGGTTTTCATGTGGCTACAAGCATTCACCATAAAGTCGACCTTATTTGCTGAATCATTTCGCACAAGATGTGTCTATAATGTGTGTCCATCGAACCGTCGAGCCTGGTGCGGCAACTTTTGCCCCGTCACGGCAGGACGGCCTCCGGAATCCCGGTCGGGTCCGGGGGATGTCCCTCACCAACCTTGAGCGTGAGCAGCCATGTCCTCAACGACATACGATGTCCTGATTGTGGGTGGCGGCGTGTCCGGCACCGCCCTTCTCTATGAACTCGCCCGCTACACCGACCTCAAGTCGGTCGGCCTGGTGGAAAAGTACGACCACGTCGCGATCGTCAACTCGCACGGTCGCAACAACTCCCAGACCATTCACTGCGGCGACATCGAGACCAACTACACGGTCGAGAAGGCGCGTGTGACCAAGCGCACCGCGGGCATGGTGGTCAACTTCGCCACCAAGCTCAGCGAGAGTGAGCGCGATCACATCGTCTACAAGTATCCGAAGATGGTGCTGGCGGTCGGTGCCAAGGAATGCCAGTTCCTGCGCAAGCGCTTCGACACCTTCAAGCAGCTGTTCCCCAACCTGAAGCTGCTCGAGCGTGACGACATCGCCGAGCTGGAGCCGAAGGTGGTGGAAGGTCGTCGTCCTGACGAGGAGATCGTCGCGCTGGGTTCCACCGACGAATATACCGCCGTCAACTACACCACCCTGTCGGAAGCCTTCGTCAGCGAAGGCGAGAAGGCAGCGGCCGAGAAAGGCATGAACTTCGACGTTCGCCTCTCGACCGCCGTGGAAGACATCCGCAAGGAAGGTGACGTCTACAAGGTCAAGACCGACAAGGGCGAGCTCAGCGCACGTTATGTCGTGGTCAGCGCCGGCGGTCACTCGCTACTGTTCGCCCACAAGATGGGTTACGGCCTGGACAAGTCCTGCCTGCCGATGGCCGGCTCCTTCTACTTCACCCCGAAGGTGCTCAACGGCAAGGTCTACACCATCCAGAACGAGAACCTGCCGTTCGCCGCCGTGCACGGCGACCCGGACGTGCTGGTGGAAGGCAAGACCCGCTTCGGCCCGACCGCCCTGATGCTGCCGCTGCTGGAACGCTACAACGGCAAGACCTTCTGGGAATTCCTCAAGGTGCTGCGCATGGACCGCAACGTCGTCAAGGCCCTATGGGACCTGATGAAGGTGCGCGACATCCGCAACTACATCTTCAAGAACTTCATGTTCGAGGTGCCGGTGCTGCGTGAGCGTCTGTTCCACGGCGACATCAAGAAGATCGTGCCGAGCCTGGACGTCAAGGACGTCAGCTTCGCCAAGGGCTTCGGTGGCGTTCGTCCGCAGTTGATCGACAAGAGCAAGCAGAAGCTCGTGATGGGCGAAGCCAAGATCAATCCGGGCACCGGCATCGTCTTCAACATGACGCCGTCACCGGGTGGCACCAGCTGCCTGGGCAACGCCGAGAAGGACATGTATCTCGCCCAGGAATTCCTTGGCTTCAACATCGACAAGGAAGCCTTCGAGCGTGATCTGCTGACCGGCGAGATCGAACTGACCGAGATCGAGCGTCCGGAAGCCTCCTCACTGATGTAAGCCTCTTTCGAGACACGCCTCGGGATGAGCATCAAAAAGCCCCGCCAGCATTCGCTGGCGGGGCTTTTTGATGGCTGCCTGACGGGAGGCGCCTCAGGACACCGACTGGCCCGACGGGGCAGATTGGGCAACAGGCTCGTGTACCGCATGCAGACGCTGGATCAGCTGATCCTCCAGGGCGAAGCGCTCGGTCAGCCCCTGCTGCAGGCGGGCCAGCCATTCCGGCAGTCGGGCGCGATAGTGCTGGCAGCGGGTAGGGCTGGAGAAATCCTCGTCGAAGGACAGCACCAGCTCGGTGGAGGGCTCCAGACGCTGCATCAGCTGCTCGCAGACTGCCAGTGCCGCGGTATCCTCGAAGACACGGCCTTCTTCCTTGAGCTGAGGATAGACCTCGAAATGCCCTGCCGAGATGTAGTCCATCAAAAGCTCGATGAAACGATTGACGCGTGTCATCTCGAGCTGATCGAGGTCATTGACGCAGGCCTCGTGCAGATCCATGAAGCAGACCAGCATCTCGCGTCGCTGGTCCAGCCAGCGATCAACCAACTGATGAACGCCACGAAAGCGTTCCGCCGCAGTGGTGCATTCCTCCAGCATGGGCGCCTCCTCTGGCATGACCCGAACGATAGGGGCTGACATCCGGTGCTCGCCCCGCTGCCAACCCACTATCCTCCATGCCGTGCACGCTGCCAACCCCCCACCATGGTGGCAGGGCTAATTGCCTCAACGGCGGAAGCTGCTCCACAGCATCGCCAGCGGTACCAGCGCCAGCCCACAGAAGCCGATCAACGACCACTGCGGGATCGAAAGCCCCAGCCATTGCGCGCTGATCTGGGCGCACTCACCGGAGGCGTTGAGCACCTGGGTGATCACGTCCCATACCGGCAGCACTTCCAGCATGTAGTTGAGGCCCGGGCCACAGGCCGGCACCTGGTCCGGCGGCAGAGACTGCAGCCAGACATGGCGACCCGCCAGCACGACCGCACCGATGCTGCCGGCCAGTGCGCCCAGCGCGTAGATACGCGTGCCGACACGCCCGGGGCCATGCAAGGCCCCCAGCAAGAAAAATACGCCTGCCACGGCCACCGCCACGCGCTGGAAGATGCACAGTGAACACGGTGCCAGGTCGAAGGCGAACTGCAGCACGAAGGCCACGCCCAGCAAAAAGGCGCATCCCAGCGCTCCCAACAGACACCATTGACGCCCGCTCCAGCTCGCCAGGCTGGCAAGCCCACCCTTGCGCGCTACCGGCCGCTGCCCAGATTGTTTGTCCGCTTGTGTCATTTGCCGTCCTTGCCGGTAAAACTCCAGTGGAGTCATGGGTGAGAAATGACGCAGCCGCAAGGCCATCAAGGCCCTGCGACTGCATGGAGGCATGCATCGCGTCGTGCCCAGCAACCGCGCTCAGTCGTCAGGGTGCGCAGGCCACATACATCATCGGCGCCTCAAGCCTGAGGCGCCGATGATGCAGCGATAGCCGAATCCGTCACTATCAGCGACTGATACCTATCATGCCGTGTCGCGATGACCTGAACATGAATTGGCGTTGCGTCTCGAGATCACGCCGGTTGCGTAGCATGGGCGGACGCGAAGTACTCGGCCATGAAGGTGTCGAAATCCTGATGATCCCCCTTCTCGATATCGCCCTGCTGCTGCAGCGAGGTCTCGACCAGCTGATCGAGCAGATAGCCGCGCGCACGCTCCGTCGGTTCTGACTTGAACTGCTCGGCCTGGCCCCTGGCCAGCGCCAGCACTTCGTCGACGAAGTTGCTGCCGTTGTCGAGCATGCTGGCCAGCAGACGGCCAGACGGTGTGGTCTGGGCATCATCGAAGCGCGGTGCGAGTGCCGCCAGCGCATCACGGTGCGCGCTGCCAGCCTTGTCGCCACTGTCGAGCAGGCCCGCGACTTCCCCCAGCTCATCCATGATATTGGCTGCCAGATCGCGCAGGCGTCGCTCTTCACCATTGACGCTCAGGGTCAGCGCCGGGTCACGCCCTGCCTCGACCACGCGACGCTTGCTGTCGTCGAGCGTGGCGCATTCCTCGTCGTCGATCCACGGACTCTCTGTCAGCAGACACCAGATCAGGAAGGTATCGAGGAAGCGGATCTGCGTCTCGTCGATCCCGACCGGCAGGAAGGGATTGAGATCCAGACAGCGCACTTCGATGTATTCGACACCGCGCCCTTCCAGTGCCTGACTGGGCGTCTCGTTCTGCCGGGTGACACGCTTGGGACGGATGTCGGAGTAGTACTCGTTCTCGATCTGCAGGATGTTGCTGGAGAGCTGCGACCAGCTGCCGTCGGCCTGCTTGACGCCCAGCTTCTCGTAGTCCTTCCACGGCGTGACAATGGCGTGACGCAGAGTGCCGACGAAGTTGTCCAGCGAGTTGAAACAGATCTTGAGCTGCGCCTGCACCTTGTTCTGATAGCCCAGGTCCGACATGCGCAGACTGGTGGCGTAGGCCGAGACCAGACTGCGGTCCGCCTGACGCTTGAGGCGATCATCATTGCCGCCATCGAGGAAGCTCTCGTCGATCCCCGGCGAGGCGCCGAACAGATAGAGCAGGATCCAGCTATGGCGGCGGAAGTTGCGGATCAACTCGAAATAGCGACGCGAGCGGAAATCACGCGCATCTTCCGCCTCTGCCCCTTCCAGCCCCTGCAGCAGGCTCCAGAAATCATCCGGCAGCGAGAAGTTGTAATGGATACCGGCAATCGACTGCATGATGCGCCCGTAACGGACATCCAGCCCCTTGCGGTAGATATGCTTCATGGTGCCGCTGTTGGAGGTGCCGTAATCGGCGATCGGCACGCTGTCATTGCCGTGCAGACGTGGCGGCATGCTGGCCGGCCAGATCAGCTCATCGCCCAGGTTGCGATAGCTGAAACGATGCAGGTCAGCCAGAAACTCCAGCGACTCCTTGGGACGAGTGAACACCGGGGTGATGTACTCGAGCAGAGACTCGGAATAGTCCGTGGTGATGTACGGGTGGGTCAGCTTCGACCCCAGAGAACGCGGATGCGGCGTCTGGCTGATGTCACCGCCAGCGGTAACCCGCAGGCCTTCCTTCTCGATACCACGGCGCAGGCGCCCGAAGAGACCCTGACGGGCCTGGGGCGTGAGTCGCGCGATGGCGGACGCGAGTTGCTCGGACAAGGTATGAACCCTTTCGCATGGGGAGAAGCCCAGCCTCTCCGGTCGAATTGGATGACCATGGCCCGCGTGCTGCACCGGATGCCATGCAAGACGCGAACGGCAGGTACCGTTCGCGTCAGGTCAGTATGCCCACATTATGGGCGCGTAAAAAATGCTTTCAAGGCTTATGATTTTGACTTGCGCGCATTGAGCAGTGCTGCCGCCATCGCATTGTTGGCCGGTGCCGCGCCGCCGCTAGCGCCAGAATTGCTGCCGCGACCGCCGCGCTCCTGACGGCCACCACCGCCTTGCGCGCGCCCACCACGACCGCCCTCTGCGCTGCGTCGCGCCTCGCCAGCCGCGCCTTTGTCGGCGGGAGTATCGCTCATGCGCATGCTCAACGCGATGCGCGCACGCGGGATGTCGACTTCCATCACCTTGACGCTGACGATGTCGCCCGCCTTGACCACTTCCCGCGGGTCGGCAACATACTTTTGCGACAGGGCAGAGATGTGTACCAGGCCGTCCTGATGCACGCCGATGTCCACGAAGGCTCCGAAGTGAGTCACGTTGGTGACAACGCCCTCAAGTTTCATGCCCGGCTCGAGATCCTTGAGGGTCTCGACGCCTTCCTTGAACTCGGCGAAGCGGAATTCGGGACGCGGGTCACGTCCCGGCTTGTCCAGTTCGCGCAGAATATCGGTCACCGTCGGCAGGCCGAAGTGCTCATCAGTGAATTCCGTCGGCTTCACGGTGCGCAGGAAGGCGCTGTCACCCAGCAGACTCGGCAGATCACGCCCGTGTGCCTTGGCGATGCGCTCGACCAGCGGATAGGCCTCCGGGTGGACGGCGCTGGCATCCAGTGGGTTCTTGCCGGAGGCGATGCGCAGGAAGCCGGCACACTGCTCGAAGGTGCGCGGACCCAGCCGGCTGACCTTGAGCAATTCCTGGCGCGAGGCGAAACGGCCATTGGCGTCCCGGTGCGCGACGATATTCTCGGCAAGCGTGGTGTTGAGACCCGCGACACGCGACAGCAGCGCGCTTGAGGCCATGTTGAGATCGACGCCGACACCGTTGACGCAGTCCTCGACGACGGCTTCCAGACTGCGCCCCAGTTGCACCTGACTGACGTCGTGCTGGTACTGGCCGACGCCGATGGACTTGGGCTCGATCTTGACCAGCTCGCCCAGCGGGTCCTGCAGACGACGCGCGATGGAGACCGCGCCGCGGATGGTCACGTCCAGATCCGGAAATTCGCGCGCCGCATATTCCGAGGCCGAGTAGATGGACGCGCCGGCCTCATTGACCATCACCTTCTGCAGACGACGGCCGGACAGGCGCGTCAGCACATCGGCGGCCAGCTTGTCGGTCTCGCGTGAGGCGGTGCCGTTGCCGATGGCGATCAGCTCGACATCATGCCGTTCGATCAGCTTGACCAGCTCGGCCACCGAGGCGTCCCAGCGATTGTACGGCGCATGCGGATAGATGGTGGCCTGATCGACATACTTGCCGGTGGCATCCACCACCGCGACCTTGACGCCGGTGCGTAGCCCCGGGTCCAGCCCCAGTGTGGCCTTGGGGCCCGCCGGCGCTGCCAGCAACAGGTCCTTCAGATTGTCGGCGAAGACCTGGATGGCCTCCTGCTCGGCGCGCTCGCGCAGGCGGCCGATCAATTCGCTTTCCAGATGGGTATAGAGCTTGACGCGCCAGGTCCAGCGCACCACTTCCTTCAACCAGCGGTCCGCGGCGCGCCCCTGATCATCTAGGGAGAAATGCGTCGCGATGGCACCTTCCATCGGGTGACGCGGCAGGTCGTCCTCGCCTTCCAGCTTGAGCGCGAGGCTCAGCACGCCCTCGTTGCGACCCCGCAGCATGGCCAGCGCACGGTGCGAGGGCGCCTTGTGCAGCGGCTCGTCATGCTCGAAGTAATCGGAGAACTTGGCGCCCTCCTGCTCCTTGCCCTTCATGACGCGCGCGCTGAGGATGCCATCGTCCCACAGGCGTTGACGCAGGCGACCGACCAGGGCGGCATCCTCCGCGAAGCGCTCCATCAGAATCTGCTTGGCACCATCCAGCGCCGCCTTGGTATCCGCCACGTCCTTGTCGGCAGCGACGAAGCCGGCCGCCTGAGCTTCCGGCTCCAGCGTCGGGTCCGCGAGCAGCGCATCGGCCAGAGGCTCCAGCCCCGCTTCACGCGCGATCTGGGCCTTGGTACGACGCTTCTTGCGATACGGCAGATAGAGATCTTCCAGGCGCTGCTTGCTGTCGGCGGCCAGTACATCCCGCTCAAGCGTGGCGCTCAGCTTGTTCTGCTCGGCGATCGACTCGAGCACGACCTGACGCCGCTCCTCCAGCTCACGCAGATAGCGCAGGCGCTCTTCGAGCTGACGCATCTGGGTGTCATCGAGCCCGCCGGTGGCTTCCTTGCGGTAGCGCGAGATGAACGGCACGGTCGCGCCGCCATCCAGCAGCTCGACGGTGGCGGTGATCTGTTCTGCGCGCACCCCAAGCTCACCGGCCAGCGCCTGTTGAATGCGGCGAGTGGTGTCAGCGGGCGACAGCATCGGTGCAGGACGGGGGGTGGTAGCGTCAGTTGCAGTAGCGTCCATGAAACGTCAGTCCCTTACAGCAGAATTCATGCGGCAATATACAGACGGCCCGGTCGTGGAGTTGACCGGGCCGTCTGTATCACGATGTCGTCACGTTACCACAAAGCGGCAAGATTGCTTTAGCCGCTCAATGCGCCAATCGGGTTGCCTCCCAAGCGCCTCACGCGGGCACGAAGCGCAGCGCGACACCGTTGTTGCACCAGCGCAGGCCGGTGGGTTCGGGGCCATCCTCGAAGACATGCCCCTGGTGCCCGCCACAGCGCGCACAGTGATATTCGGTGCGCGGCCAGATGAGTCCGTAGTCGATCTTGGTCAGCAGGCGTCCTTCGATATGATCGAAGAAGCTGGGCCAGCCAGTGCCGGACTCGAACTTGGTGGCAGAAGAGAACAGCGCCAGATCACAGCCGGCACAGCGATACTCCCCCTTGCGATGCTCCTTGTTGAGCTCGCTGGAGCCCGCACGCTCGGTGCCCTCCTCGCGCAGTACGCGATACTGCTCCGGGCTCAGGCGTGCACGCCATTCATCTTCCTCCAGGGTCAGCGGCGTGATGTCCGCGCCACGCTCGAGTTCCAGCTGCGGACGTGCGGCAGACAGCCTGGGCAGGGCCAGCATCGCTCCCGTCCCCAGCACCAGCCCCATGAATTGGCGTCGTTGCATGACGTGTCTCCTTATGACAATGAACGGCAATACTGACCTCTACGCGCAGCAACCTGCGTTGGATGCATTCGCCGCAAGAGAAAGCCCCCACGATGCTGTCATCGCGGGGGCTTCAGTCTCATCGGCTGACACAAGCCATGGGGTCAGATGCGCAGACCACCATCACATTCGATCACTCGCCCGGTGAAGTAGTCATTGTCGAAGATGAAGGCCACACTGCTGGCGATATCTTCCGGGCGACCCAGATCGCGCATCGGGATGCCACTCTTTATCTTGTCGAGCATCTCCGGCTTCATGCCGGCGGTCATCTCGGTGGCGATGAAGCCCGGTGCCACGGCACCGACGCGAATCCTGTAGCGTGCCAGCTCCTTGGCCCAGGTCACGCTCAGCGCCGCGACACCGGACTTGGCGGCGGTGTAGTTGCTCTGCCCCATGTTGCCGGCGCGCGAGATGCTGGAGATATTGACGATCACGCCCGGCTGGCCGGCTTCGATCATCTGACTGGCCGCTTCACGGGTGCACAGGAAGACACCGGTCAGATTGACATCGATGACCTGCTGCCAGCTGGACAGCGACATGGTCTTTTCCACCACGCCATCGCGTGCCTTGATCAGCAGGCCGTCACGGGTGATGCCGGCATTGTTGACCAGACCGCTCACCGGCCCCAATGCGCCCTTGATGGCCGAGAAGGCCGCGGTGACGGAGTCTTCTTCCGCGACATTGGTCACGAAGCCCTGCGCCTTGATGCCTGCAGCTTCCAGACTCGCGACGGCGTCATCCAGGCCGTCCTGTTCGATGTCCAGCAGCGCCAGCACCGCTCCCTTCTCGCCCAGATAGCGCGCCATGGCCAACCCCAGCCCTCGAGCGCCGCCCGTAATCGCGATGACCTTGTCGTCAAGCTTCATGTCCCGTCTCCCAGGTTGTCTGCCGGCAGTCAGTAACTGCTACCGGATGCGAGGCCCGCATGCCGTACGAGCGTCACGATCTATGTGTCGAGTGTCCCGCACCGCGCCCTTCAGTGTTCAGCGTCATCGTGACAGAGAATGCCTCGGGATGACGCCCGCTGCCAGTTCGCGGTAAATTTTCATGATGCAGTGCAACAGATCGCGGCGTGTCCTGCCTCAACGCAGGCGAGATCCGCCAACGCTACGCAATGACAGCGTCAACGCACACTATCAACAGCGTGCGCGTAATCAGGGGATACTGATGAGTGAGCCTGGGCCCGCCCCTTCTATTGTGCACTGCAACATGCAGCATCGTTCAGCATGGCACCGCTACCCCTGCAGCGCCAGCCATCCACGCCACCGACCATCAACCGCTCACCAGCGGATCATGGGCCGTTCAAAGGGCCCGATTCGACTGTTCCCCGTCCGGCGGCTGGTTTACCCTTGACGCATTGGCGCAACCTGCCATTTACCTGCTTCGGGAGAGACGATGCCCATACTGTTAGTGATTACCCTGTTCGGGTTATTGGATTTCGTGGTGTTGTTCAGCCTCGGCAGCCAGATCGGCCTGCTGCCGACCCTGGCGCTGGTGCTGATCACCGGCGCCGTCGGCCTGCATCTGATTCGCCGCGAAGGTCGCGCGACGCTGATGCGCGCCCAGGAACGCCTGCAACGTGGCGAGATGCCTTCCGGCGAACTGATGGAAGGCGCGGCGCTCATCTTCGGCGGTGCCCTGTTGATGGCGCCGGGCTTTCTGTCTGACGCCTTCGGCCTGCTGTGCCTGCTCCCCGCCTCACGGGGACTGTTGACGCGTGGACTGAGCGGCAATGGCACGATCGCGCGCTTCTTCAAGGGACGCTTCTCGGCTGCGGGGGCTTCCCGCAGCACCCGCGCAGGTGACTGGGAAGCCGACACCCGTGCTGACGATGCCTCACGCAGCGGTGGCGATCAGCAGCACACAAGCGGCAATCGCGCTGGACAGCAAGGCAGCAGCCAGCAGACCGGCGAGCCGCTGGAAGGCGATTACATCAGCCGTGACGAGCCGCGCCTCTAGCGCCTTTTCACGCGCCATCACCACGCGCAATCGCCTGCTTGGGAGTCATGTTTGAAAGTCTTGCATGACAGCGATGGGCCCGGTACTGGAAGCCAGTGCCGGGCCCTTTTGATTTGTGATACCTCGCCTCACAGGCCCCATCATGCTCTCCTGTCCTCTTCTGTTCTGTAATGACCTGCCCTGTCCTGCCCCTGTGCCAATGCCAGTCACTGGTCGGATTCGCGCTCCGTGAGCTACCCGTCCGAACCTTGCATCTTGCAATGACGTTCCCCCTGACCGATGACCACCTTCTGGCGTCTTGTACCAATGGACACCGTCTGGGGGCTGCCAGCTATATGCCAGCAGTGAACGGCTCGGATACACTCAAGCCGTTGATTCATCTAGCGGAACCTTGCGGAAGACAGGCTGCAGCCCGGGTGCGTAGCTTTCATGCGACGCACAAGATGCGCCGATTTGAATTTTTTTTATGATCGCCTACTTGAAAGCTGTCCCCCCGCCACCATAAAAGCGGTGCAATGGATAACGGCCACGCCCCCAGCGGCGGGGCCCAACACTCGCTAGGCAACCCCATTGAACGCCAGACTCACCGACAAAGAACGGGAGCTGGCGGGATTTACCATCAGGAGAACGTGAGCAATGAACATTCGTCCCTTGCACGATCGCGTCGTGGTTCGTCGCGTGGAAGAAGAACAGAAAACTGCAGGTGGCATCGTTCTGCCCGGCAGCGCCCAGGAAAAGCCGACCCGTGGCGAGATTCTCGCTGCCGGTAACGGTCGCATCCTCGAAAACGGTGAAGTTCGCCCGCTGGACGTGAAAGTCGGCGATACCGTGATCTTCAAGGATGGCTACGGCGTCGAGAAGCAGAAAATCGACGGCGAAGAGGTGCTGATCATGAGCGAGAGCGACATTCTCGCCGTGGTGGAAGGCTGAGTTTCAGCTTTTTCGGGTTCCAACGCTTCGACTTACTGATTAAAGGTAGAGATAAACATGGCTGCAAAAGACGTTCGTTTCTCCGATGATGCACGCAAGCGCATGGCGCGCGGTGTCAATGTCCTGGCCGACGCGGTCAAGACTACCCTCGGTCCGAAAGGCCGTAACGTGGTACTGGAAAAATCCTTCGGCGCTCCGACCGTCACCAAGGACGGCGTTTCCGTCGCCAAGGAAATCGAACTGAAGGACCGCTTCGAGAACATGGGCGCCCAGATGGTCAAGGAAGTCGCTTCCAAGACGTCTGACGTGGCTGGCGACGGCACCACCACCGCCACCGTGCTGGCTCAGTCCATCGTCAACGAAGGCCTGAAAGGCGTGACCGCGGGCATGAACCCGATGGACCTGAAGCGTGGCATCGACAAGGCCGTCATCGAAGCCGTCAAGGCCGTGCGTGAGCTGTCCGTGCCGTGCACTGACACCAAGGCCATCGCCCAGGTCGGCACCATCTCCGCCAATGGCGACTCTCGCATCGGCGAGATCATCGCGGAAGCGATGGAGAAGGTCGGCAAGGAAGGCGTCATCACCGTCGATGAAGGTCGTGGCTTCGAAGACGAGCTGGAAGTGGTCGAAGGCATGCAATTCGATCGCGGTTACCTGTCTCCGTACTTCGTCACCAACCAGGACACCATGGCGGTCGAACTCGAAGACCCGTACATCCTGCTGGTCGACAAGAAGATCTCCAACATCCGCGAACTGCTGCCGGTGCTGGAAGGCGTTGCCAAGTCCGGCAAGCCGCTGGCGATCATCGCCGAAGACATCGAAGGCGAAGCGCTGGCGACTCTGGTCGTCAACACCATGCGCGGTATCGTCAAGGTCGCTGCCGTCAAGGCACCGGGCTTCGGTGACCGTCGCAAGGCCATGCTGCAGGATATCGCTGTCCTGACCGGTGGCACCGTGATTTCCGAAGAAGTCGGCCTCAACCTCGAGCAGACCAACCTGGACCACCTGGGCACCGCCAAGCGCGTGACCATGTCCAAGGAAAACACCACCATCATCGATGGCGCCGGCAACGAAGGCGATATCGAAGCACGCGTTGCCCAGATCCGCGCTCAGATCGAGGAAACCTCTTCTGATTACGACCGCGAGAAGCTGCAGGAACGTGTCGCCAAGCTGGCCGGCGGCGTTGCCGTCATCCGCGTCGGTGCTGCCACCGAAGTCGAGATGAAAGAGAAGAAGGCTCGCGTCGAAGACGCCCTGCACTCCACTCGTGCCGCCGTCGAGGAAGGCGTCGTGCCTGGTGGTGGTACTGCCCTGGTTCGCGTGCTGGGCCAGCTGGCCGACCTGAAAGGCGACAACGAAGATCAGACTCACGGTATCGCCATCGCACTGCGTGCCATGGAAGCGCCGCTGCGTCAGATCGTCACCAACGCCGGTGAAGAAGCCTCTGTCGTGCTCAACAACGTCAAGGCTGGCGAAGGCAACTATGGCTACAACGCCTCTACCGGCGTCTACGGCGACATGTTCGAGATGGGCGTGCTGGACCCGGCCAAGGTGACCCGTTCTGCACTGCAGTCCGCGGCCTCCATCGGCGGTCTGATGATTACCACCGAGTGCATGATCGCTGAAGATCCGGAAGACAAGGCCGCTGCCGGCGGCGGCGACATGGGTGGTATGGGCGGCATGGGTGGCATGGGCGGCATGATGTAAGCCAGCCTCTCCCCACGGCTCACCCGTCGTGATCCGAACCGCTCCTGCGCAAGCAGGGGCGGTTTTTTCATGCCTGTCATTCGGCGAGCGCTGCGAGCTCCACACGGTGTGCACCGCGAGCCCCATACAGTGAACGCCGTGACTCTCATGTGGCAAGCGCCACGCCTCTCGGTACCTGACGCCTCCCGCTCACCACGCTACACTAGGCGCCACTTTTTGCCGCGACCCGAGACATTGCGCCTGGTGATGACAGTGCATCGAGGCTGACGTTGTATTGCAGCTGAAATGCCTACGGTCACGACAGGTGACGCTACCACTCAGGCCGCGCGCCTCGCTTGCCCAGGATCTTCACATGACTGACACCCCCGCCGCTTCTCCTACCACTAGTGCCCTCGACAATGTGCGTGTCGTGCTGGTGCAGACCTTCCACCCCGGCAATATCGGCGCCACCGCTCGCGCCATCCTGACCATGGGCATCAAGGACCTGGTGCTGGTCAATCCGCGCTGCTTCCCCGATGAGGAAGCGACGCGCATGGCCAGCGGTGCCGCGGAGCTGCTGGAAAATGCACGCGTAGTCGAGCGCCTGGAAGACGCCGTCAATGACTGCCAGCTGGTCATCGGGGCCAGCGCTCGCCTGCGCAGCGTCCCGCTGCCCCACTTCGATGAGCCACGCGAGATGGCGGCCCACGCCATGGATATCGCGCGCGATGGCAAGGTGGCGCTGGTATTCGGCCGCGAACGCTTCGGGTTGACCAACGAGGAGATCGCCTGCTGCACGCATCAGGTGTCGATCCCCACCAACCCGGACTACGGCATCCTCAACGTCTCACAGGCCGTCCAGGTGCTGGCGCACGAGTGCCGCAGTGCATGGCGCCTGACACTCGACAAGCCTCAGGAGGCGCCTGTCGCGCGCCGTGAGGACGACCAGTTGCCGACCCGCGAACAGCTCGGCTACTTCCATGAGCATCTTGGTCGCGCCCTGCAGGGCTCCGGCTTCCTCAACCAGCCCCACTCCCAGACCGAAGAGCGGCTGCGCGCCCTGTTCGCGCGTGCCGAGCCGACACGCCGCGAGCTCTCCATCCTGCGCGGCATGCTGTCCAATCTTGAGCGCCAGACGGCAGCGGCGAACGCTGGCGCAGACAGCGAGCAGAGCGATCACGAGGCGACCTGAGTCGTGCACGGCCCTCCGTCATGCACTGAGACTCGGACTGTTGCCACTTGGCTCTCGCCACTTCGCAACAGCCTGTCAGCGCAACGTCATCCTTCTGACATGGATCAAGGTGCACTGTAGACCTTCCGCTATGCTTGATAGGCAGGACGTCAGGCACCGCAGAACTCGTCACACAGCCTAGGTATAGAAATACCGGTACAGAAATACCGGCATAGAGATACGGCATAGCCCCATGCAGTAGCTGCAGCCCAGCAGTGCTCACGCGCGAAGGCTGCAGTGTCAGGCAAAGGCTCCTTCGCGAACTGTCGCAGAGCAGGCAGAGACGCCGCCACGCCAACACGCGAAGGGCCATGGCAGGCCAGCGTGGCGACGCACCTCGAGAAATCCAGAGAAGAGCCGACCCTGATCCCATCCACGACCATGGACTCACGGAGCGCCTTTACATGACTCAGACAGCCGCACGACAGACTCAGACCCCGGACGCGGAACAGCTGGCCAGCGACCTCCACCAGCTGGAAGCTCGCCTGCGCAAGACCAACCCGACGCAGGAACCGACGCTCTACCGCAGCCTGTACTGCATGATCTCGCTACGCCAGATGCAGCTGCTGGCCAAGGTCAGTCAGCCCGCAGCCTCGCAGGCACATTGAGCGACGCCAGATGAGGTGGTTGGCAGGTGGCGACTGGTAATGACCAGCAACAACGCTCAACGATGACCAGCAGCCACGCGTAACGACCAGGCATGAAAAAACCGCCACCCCGAAGGGTGGCGGTTTTTTTCGTTCCCGCATGAGGGCGAACCTCACACAGGATACCGATTCGGAGACGCTGATGTGACAACCAGAGGCATGTCGCTTCAGCGTGGATCCGGACACCCCGCCTCACGAGGAGGCGGAGTGTCTCGGAATCACTCCTGACCCAGCTGCTGCTTGATCAGATCACCGATGGTAGTCGGGCCGTTGCTCTCGACTTCCTGGGTACGCGGCTTGGCAGCATCGCGACGCGGTGCTTCAACCTGGTCCTTGGACTTGACGGACAGGTTGATCAGGCGGCTCTTGCGATCCACACCGACGATCTTGGCTTCGACAGCATCGCCGACGCTCAGGACGTTGCGTGCGTCTTCGACACGGTCAGCGCTGATTTCAGAAGCCTTCAGGATAGCGATGACGTCAGTCGCCAGCTCTACCTGAACTTCCTTGGCATCGATGTCGACAACACGACCGGACACGATGGCGCCCTTGTCGTTGACGGCCAGGTACTCGGAGACCGGATCGCTCTCGAGCTGCTTGACGCCCAGAGAGATGCGCTCACGCTCCGGATCGATGGACAGGATGACCGCTTCAGCTTCTTCGCCCTTCTTGTAACGACGCACGGCTTCTTCGCCAGCTTCGTTCCAGGAAATGTCGGAGAGGTGAACCAGGCCGTCGATGCCGCCTTCCAGACCGATGAAGATACCGAAGTCAGTGATTGACTTGATGGTACCGGAGACACGGTCGCCCTTGTTGTGCTTGCCGCTGAAGTCTTCCCACGGGTTGGTGGTGCACTGCTTGATACCCAGGGAGATACGACGACGCTCTTCGTCGATGTCCAGAATCATCACTTCCACGTCATCGCCGACATTGACGACCTTGGACGGGTGGATGTTCTTGTTGGTCCAATCCATTTCGGACACGTGGACCAGACCTTCGACGCCCTCTTCCAGCTCGGCGAAGCAGCCGTAGTCGGTGAGGTTGGTGACGCGTGCGTTGATCTTGGCGCCTTCCGGGTAGCGAGCCTTGATGTTGACCCACGGATCTTCGCCCAGCTGCTTGAGACCCAGAGACACACGGTTGCGCTCGCGGTCGAACTTCAGCACCTTGACATTGATCTCGTCGCCGACAGCAACGATCTCGGACGGATGCTTGATGCGCTTCCATGCCATGTCGGTGATGTGCAGCAGGCCGTCAACGCCGCCGAGGTCGACGAAGGCGCCGTAGTCGGTCAGGTTCTTGACGATACCCTGAATCTGCTGACCTTCCTGCAGAGTGGCCAGGAGGGCTTCACGCTCAGCGCTGTTCTCGGCTTCGAGGACGGCACGACGAGACACGACAACGTTGTTGCGCTTGGCGTCGAGCTTGATGACCTTGAAGTCCAGTTCCTTGTTCTCGAGGTGGGCGGTGTCGCGCACAGGGCGGACATCGACCAGAGAACCCGGCAGGAAGGCACGGATGGTGTTGATGTCGACGGTAAAGCCACCTTTGACCTTGCCGTTGATCACGCCCTTGACGATCTCGTCTTTCTCGAAGGCGGCTTCCAGCTCTTTCCACGCTTCGGCACGCTTGGCCTTCTCGCGGGACAGGCGGGTCTCACCGAAGCCATCTTCCACGGCTTCCAGTGCGACCATGACTTCGTCGCCGATGCTGATGGACAGCTGGCCACTTTCGTCACGGAACTGTTCAGACGGAATCTGACCTTCAGACTTCAGACCGGCATTGACAGTGATCCAGTCGCCATCGATATCCACGATGGTAGCGGACACGATTGCGCCCGGCTCCATGTTGATGTCCTGGAGTGACTGTTCAAATAAATCAGCAAAGCTCTCGCTCATGGTATTCCTACATGATCAACGTTTGGGGCGGCTTGCACCGCAGTCTCCGTACCACCAGCAAGCACGGGCCATATCTACATATCCCCGGGGGCGTTGACGCTGGTTCGAGATACACCGGCTTTCCGCTTGCCGCCGATGCACCCCATGACACCTTGCCGGGGGGTTGATGACACCTCGGTGTCATCTGGGTTCTGCATCATCACTCGCAAAGCGAGCGAAACCCGCTGCTGCCCGACCCGGAGGCCGTATTGCAACAGCAGGCGATCAATCCGTTGTTCTGACGACTTACAGGCTGAGACTCGAGTCTCAGCGCGCCGCTACCAGGCCGTATTCGACCAGCAGCTGCTGGATGCGTTCGATCACTTGCTCGATGTCGAGATCCGTCGTATCGAGGATCACGCCGTCGTCTGCAGGTTTGAGCGGGGCGACTGCCCGGCCCATATCACGCGCATCGCGCGCCTGTATTTCTGTCAAAAGGCTCGAAATATTAGCATCGACACCCGCTTCCTGCAACTGGGCATGACGACGACGCGCACGTTCCTCGGCGCTTGCCGTCAGGAAGATCTTGAGCGGCGCACCGGTGAAGACCACCGTGCCCATGTCGCGACCATCGGCCACCAGGCCCGGCGCACGCGCAAAGGCACGCTGGCGCGCCAGCAGTGCAGTCCGCACGCGCGGCTGGGCCGCGATGATGGAGGCATTGTTGCCGACCGACTCGAGACGGATGTCACGGGTGACGTCCTCGCCTTCCAGAATCACGCTGGTGGCATCGCCTTCGGCATCGAACTGCACATCGAGGTGCTCGGCGATGGTCGCCACGGCATCCTCGTCTTCCAGCGCTACGCCATGGCGCTCGGCGGCCAGCGCCGTCAGGCGATACAGCGCACCGGAGTCCAGCAGATGCCAGCCCAGGCTCGCCGCGACCAGACGGCTGATGGTACCCTTGCCTGCCCCGCCGGGGCCATCAAGGGTCAACACCGGCGCGTCGCAGATCTGGCTGTGATGAGGTGTCGCTTCCCCGCTCATGAAGCCTCCTGGCCGGGTGCCACGGCACCGAGATTCTCGACCTGCATGCCGACTTCAGCGGCCAGCGCCACGAAGTTCGGGAAGGAGGTCGCGACATTGGCGCAGTCATCGATCAGGATCTCGCCCTGGGCGCGCAGCGCCGCGACACTGAAGGCCATCGCGATGCGGTGATCGCCGTGGCTGTCGACCAGGCCGCCGCCGTAGGCGCCGCCGCGGATGTCGATACCGTCCGCGACCACTTCGTGCTCGACGCCGATCTGCGCCAGACCGTCCGCCATCACCTGGATGCGATCGGATTCCTTGACGCGCAGTTCCTCGGCGCCACGCAGACGGGTCATGCCCTCGGCGTTGGCGGCGGCGATGAACAGTGCCGGGAATTCGTCGATGGCCAGCGGTACCTGGTCTTCCGGAATGTCGATGCCCTTGAGCGGCGCATAACGGATGTGCAGGTCTGCCACCGGCTCGCCGCCGACTTCGCGCTCATTGGTGACGCTCAGGTCGGCACCCATCGCCTTGAGGATGTTGATCACGCCGATGCGCGTCGGGTTGATGCCGACGTGCTCCAGCACCAGATCGGAGCCCGGCGTGATGGCCGCGGCGACCAGGAAGAAGGTCGCGGAGGAGATGTCGGCCGGTACATCGATCGGGCAGGCTTCGAGGCTGCCACCACCGTTCAGCCACGCCTCGGCGCCCTGACGCTCGACCTTGTAGCCGAAGCCATTGAGCATGCGCTCGGTGTGGTCACGCGTCGGCGCCGGCTCGATGGCACGCGTCTCGCCTTCGGCGTAGAGACCGGCCAGCAGCAGGCACGACTTGACCTGTGCGGACGCCATCGGCATCTCGTAACGGATGCCCTTGAGCGGCTGACCACCGTGGATACGCAGCGGCGGACGGCCGTTGTCGGCGGTATCGATCACCGCGCCCATCTCGCGCAGCGGATTGGCGACGCGGTCCATCGGACGCTTGGTCAGCGAGGCATCACCGGTCAGCTCGGTGTCGAAGGCCTGACCGGCCAGCAGACCGGCGAACAGGCGCATCGCGGTGCCGGAGTTGCCGACATACAGCGGGCCCGGCGGCTGCTTCAGGCCATTGAGACCCACACCGTGAATGGTGACACGCCCCTGATGCGGGCCTTCGATGACCACCCCCATGTCGCGGAAGGCCTGCAGCGTGGCCAGGCTGTCTTCCCCTTCCAGGAAGCCTTCGACTTCGGTCACGCCGGTCGCCAAGGCGCCCAGCATGATGGAGCGATGCGACATGGACTTGTCGCCCGGCACACGAATGCGCCCCTGAACCTGCCCACCCGGCAGTGCACGGTACCGCACGTTCTGCTGTTCCATGGTCTGATAACTCGTCTGTTTCAAGAGGGTATTGAAGTAGTGTCGGGCGTGGCTTGCGCGGGTGAATATCCCCAGCATCGCCTCACCATCGCCCGCGGTCACGGCAGCGCGCACCCGCGCTACCCCGGCCTCGAATTCATCCAACGCCTCCAGCACCGCATCACGGTTGGCCAGATAGACGTCGCGCCACATCACCGGGTCACTGCCCGCGATGCGCGTAAAATCACGGAAACCGCCCGCCGCGTAGCGGAAGATCTCCAACCGCTCATCCTGGCGCGCCAGGCTGTCGACCAGCGAGAACGCCAGCAGGTGCGGCAGGTGGCTGGTGCGCGCCAGCACTTCGTCGTGGCGCGCCACGCTCATGCTCAGAAGCTGGGCACCACATACCGACCACATGGCCGCCACGCGTGCCACGGCCTCGGCGTCGCTGTCCGGCTCCGGCGTCAGAATCACCTTGTGATCGCGATAGAGCTCGGGATTGGACGCCGCGACACCGCTCTTCTCGGACCCGGCGATCGGGTGACCGAGCACCAGATTCGGCGGCATGCGACCGAAGACGCCGAGCGCTGCATCGCGGATCGCGCCCTTGGTGCTGCCGACATCGGTGATGACGGCATCATCCTCCAGCAACGGCGCCAGCTCGACCATCACGCTCTGCATCGCCATCACCGGCACGCACAGCACGATCAGTGAGGCGCCCGGCACCAGCGCCGCCAGTTGCGTGCTGCCACCGTCGATCAGCCCCATGCGCTGACCGAGGCAGATCTCGTTGGAGTCACGATCACAGGCGAGAATCTCGCCGCGATGGCCCGCCGCGCGCAATGCCGCGGCCAGCGAGCCACCGATCAAGCCCAGCCCGACCAGCAGGATACGCCGCTCGCCGGCCAGACGCTCGGCTGACGGCAGCGAGGACAGCAGGTCTGACGGCGCCACATGGCGCGTGTGGTCAACCTTGCTCACAGCACACCGACCGGGTAGGACCCGAGCACCTTGACGTCCGCCGCGCACTGGCGCAGCTCTTCCAGCGTCGCCGTGATGAGCGGGTCATCGCGGTGGCCACGGAAGTCGATGAAGAAGACATAGTTCCAGGCACCGGAACGTGACGGACGCGTCTCGACGCGGGTCAGGTCGATCTGGTGACGGTGGAACGGCGCCAGCAGGTCGTGCAGTGCCCCCGGCTGGTTGCGCATCGCCACCACGATGGAGGTCTTGTCATCGCCGGACGCCGGCACCGAGCTGTCACCGATGATCAGGAAGCGCGTGGAGTTGTCGGGGCTGTCCTCGATCTTCTCCTCGACCTTCTCCAGCTCATAGAGCTTGGCCGCCATGTCACCGGCAATCGCCGCACTGTGCCACTCGGTGCGCACCTGACGCGCAGCCTCGGCATTCGAGGACACCGCGATGCGCTCGGCGTGCGGGAAGTGGGCATCCAGCCACTTGCGGCACTGGGCCAGCGACTGGGCGTGGGAATAGATGCGCGAGATCTTCTCGCGACGCGTGTTCGGGCCCACCAGCAGGTGATGGTGAATGCGCAGCACCACTTCGCCGGAGATCTTGAGCTGCGAGCCCATGAACGAATCCAGCGTGTGGTTGATGACGCCCTCGGTGGAGTTCTCCACAGGCACCACACCATACTGCACCGCGCCGGCCTCGACTTCGCGGAACACCTCGTCGATGGCCGCCATCGGCTTGGTCACCGCGCTGTCACCGAAGTGCTTGAGCGCGGCCTGCTGGGTGAAGGTACCTTCCGGACCGAGATAGGCCAGGCGGATCGGCTGTTCCAGCGCCAGACAGGCGGACATGATCTCGCGGAACAGACGCGCCATCTCCTCGCCTTTCAGCGGGCCGGGGTTGTTGGCCATGATGCGGCGCAATACCTGGGCTTCGCGCTCCGGGCGGTAGAACTGCACCTGGCCGTCCTCGCCCACGTCACCGGCCGCCAGCTTGACCTCGGCAACCTGCTGCGCGCAGCCCGCGCGCTCGCTGATCAGGTTCAGCAGCTCGTTGTCGATGGCATCGATGCGGTGACGCAGGTCGTCCAGCGTCACCGCCTTGCCCGCCGCCTGCGGCGCAGGGCTTTCCTTGGAATCCGACATCTCACCTCCTCCCTTAGCCGTGACGGCGCGCGAAGTCGCCCATGAAGTCCACCAGCGCAGTGACGGCAGCTTCCGGCACGGCGTTGTAGAGGCTGGCACGCATGCCACCGACGCTGCGGTGACCGGCCAGATTCAGGAGACCCGCCGCTTCGGACTCGGCAAGGAAGGTCTTGTCGAGACGATCATCGGCCAGCACGAACGGCACGTTCATGCGTGAGCGGTTCTCGGCGACGATCGGGTTGGAATAGAAGTCGCTGCCATCGATGGCCGCGTAGAGCGCCTGCGCCTTGCGATCATTGATCGCGTTCATGGCGGCGAGGCCACCGACTTCATCCTTGAGCCACTCGAACACCAGTCCGGAGAGATACCAGGCGTAGGTCGGCGGCGTATTGAACATGGAATTGGCCTCGGCGGCCGTCTTCCAGTTCAACATGGTCGGGCAGTCCTTGCGGGCACGATCGAGCAGATCTTCGCGCACGATGACCAGCGTCAGACCCGCCGGACCGATGTTCTTCTGGGCGCCGGCATAGATGACGCCGAAACGGCTGACATCCAGCGGGCCAGACAGGATGGAAGACGACATGTCACACACCAGCGGCACGCCATCCGCTGCCACCTCGGGGATATAGTCGAACTCGAGGCCACCGATGGTCTCGTTGGCGGTGTAGTGCAGATAGCCCACATCACCCGAGAGCTGGATCGCGTTCTGGCGCGGCACGGCAATCAGGCCATTGCTCTCGCTGGAGGCTGCCACGTGGCTGCCCACCGCCAGATGCTCGGCTTCCTTGATCGCCTTCTTGCCCCAGATACCGGTATACAGATAGTTGGCGCTGCCACCCTCGCCCAGCAGGTTCAGCGGCACACCCGCAAACTGGGTCGAGGCGCCACCCTGCATGAACAACACGCGATAGTTGGACGGAATCTCGAGCAGTTCGCGCAGGTCCGCCTCGGCCTTCTCGGCGATGGCCACGAATTCGTCGGAGCGATGACTCATCTCCATGACGGACAGTCCGCGGCCCTGATAATCCAGCATCTCGGCGCGAGCGCGCTCCAGGACAGCGGTCGGCAGTGCAGCAGGACCGGCGCAGAAGTTGAACTTGCGTGTCATGTCGTCTTATTTCCCGAAAGTGAAGCGACCGCCCCGAAGGCGGTCGCAATCCAGCGTCTTATTCCGCGTCTGTCGGCGGGGTATCCGTCGACTCGGCGTCATCTCCCGCCTGCACCTGTTCATCGGTGCTCAGCGCCTCTTCATCCAGCTCATCCTTTACCACGACGACCTCTTCCGGCTCGTCGACACGCACCGTCGTCACCAGACGCTCCTCTTCCGCGGTGCGGATCAAGGTCACGCCCTGGGTGTTGCGCGAGGTGGTGGACACCTCGGCGACGCGGGTACGTACAAGGGTGCCGCGGTCGGTGATCAGCATCAGTTCGTCGTTGTCGCTGACCTGTACCGCGCTGACCAGGTCGCCGTTGCGCTCGCTGGTCTGCATCGCGATCACGCCCTGGCCACCACGGCCACGCAGCGGGAACTCTTCCAGACGCGTGCGCTTGCCGAAGCCATTGGCGGACGCGGTCAGGATGTAGCACTGCGGCACCTCACCGCTGGCGACGCTGTCTTCCGTCGCGCCTTCGGTGGCTGCCACATCAGCGCTCTCGACGCCTTGCGCCGTCGCGTCCGCAGCGTCATCAACCTCGATCTCGTTGTCATCGATCGCGGTGGTGCGCGGAATGATCAGGCTGATGACCTGTGCATCGTCGAGCAGACGCATGCCGCGTACACCACGGGCGGTACGGCCCATCACGCGCACGTTCTGCTCTTCGAAGCGGATCGCCTTGCCGTTGGAGGACACCAGCATGACGTGGTCGGAACCGGACGTGATGTCGGCGCCGATCAGGCGGTCGCCTTCCTCGATGTCCAGCGCGATCAGGCCGACACTGCGCGGACGCGAGAACTGGCTCAGCGCGGTGCGCTTGACCGTGCCGTTGGCGGTGGCGAAGAAGATGTAGCTGTCGGCGGCATAATCGCGCACCGGCAGGATGGTGGTGACCCATTCGCCGTCGTCCAGCGGTATCAGGTTGACCAGCGGCTTGCCACGCGAGCCACGTGACGCCTGCGGCATCTCGTAGACCTTGAGCCAGTACACCTTGCCCTTGTTGGAGAACAGCAGCACGGTGTCATGGGTCGAGGCGACCAGCAGGTGCTCGATGACATCCTCGTCCTTCATCGAGGTGGCGGACTTGCCGCGACCTCCACGCTTCTGGGCCTGGTAGTCAGACAGCGGCTGGGTCTTGGCATAGCCGCTGCGCGAGACCGTCACCACCATGTCTTCCTCGTTGATGAGGTCTTCGATGGTCAGGTCACGACGGCTGGTCATGATCTCGGTGCGGCGCTCATCGGCGTATTGGGCACGCACTTCGCGCAGCTCTTCGCGGATGACTTCCATCAGGCGGTCGGCAGAGGACAGGATCTCCATCAGCTCGGCGATGCGCTCGAGGATGGAGGAGTACTCGGCCAGCAGTTTCTCGGTCTCGAGACCGGTCAGGCGATGCAGACGCAGCTCGAGGATGGCCTGAGCCTGGGCCGGCGACAGACGGTAGTGCCTGGCGTCTTCAGACAGCCCCAGACCTTCCGGCAGGTCTTCCGGACGGCAGGACGTGGCACCGGCGCGCTCGAGCATCTCGACCACCTGACCCGGCTGCCATTCACGACCGATCAGCTTTTCCTTGGCTTCCGCCGCGCTCGGCGAGCCCTTGATCAGCTCGATCACCTCATCGATGTTCGAGATCGCCACCGCCAGACCTTCAAGAATATGGCCACGCTCACGCGCCTTCTTGAGTTCGAACAGGGTACGACGAGTGACGACTTCGCGACGGTGGCGCACGAAGGACTCCAGAATCTGCTTGAGATTCAGGATCTTCGGCTGACCTTCGTGCAGCGCGACCATATTGATGCCGAACACGGTCTCGAGCTGGGTCTGGGAGAAGAGGTTGTTGACGACCACTTCACCGGACTCGCCACGCTTGGTCTCGATGACCACGCGCAGACCGTCCTTGTCGGACTCGTCACGCAGTTCGGCGATGCCCTCGATCTTCTTGTCCTTGACCAGCTCGGCGATCTTCTCGATCAGGCGCGCCTTGTTCACCTGGTAGGGAAGCTCGGTGATGATGATGTGATCACGGCCGTTCTTGTCGTTGTGCTCGATGGTATGCACGGCACGCACGTAGATACGACCACGACCGGTGCGGTAGGCATCGAGGATGCCGGCACGGCCGTTGATGATACCGGCAGTCGGGAAGTCCGGCCCCGGAATGAATTCCATCAGCTCATCGACGGTCAGATCGCCGTTGTCGATCAGCGCCAGACAGCCATCGATGACCTCGCCCATGTTGTGGGGCGGGATGTTGGTGGCCATGCCCACGGCGATACCGGAGGAGCCATTGACCAGCAGGTTCGGGGTCTTGGTCGGCAGCACGCCAGGGATGCGCTCGGTGCCGTCATAGTTGTCGACCCAATCGACGGTGTCCTTCTCGAGGTCGGCCAGCAGCTCGTGCGCCAGGCGCGCCATGCGCACCTCGGTGTAACGCATCGCCGCGGCGCTGTCGCCATCGATGGAACCGAAGTTGCCCTGACCATCCACCAGCACATAACGCATGGAGAAGTGCTGGGCCATGCGGACGATGGTGTCGTAGACCGCACTGTCACCGTGCGGGTGGTATTTACCGATCACATCGCCGACGACACGGGCAGATTTCTTGTAGGCCTTGTTCCAGTCATTGTTCAGCTCGTGCATCGCGAACAATACGCGACGGTGAACCGGTTTGAGGCCATCGCGAACATCCGGCAAGGCACGCCCGATGATGACGCTCATCGCGTAATCGAGATACGACTGCTTGAGCTCGTCCTCGATGTTGACTGGCAGTATCTCTCTGGCGATCTCACCCATGATTCGTCAAATCCTTGAACTCAACTGTTGGCGCCACTGCAGCAACGACGCATGCTCCGTCGGTACTGCAGCGCGGCAGTGACGTGAAGCGGACACGGGGTGCCAGCTCCGCGGCACCGAAGTGGCGGCATTATATCACTTGCGAGCGCGCCTAGCAGCTCACACGACGCCGCAAGGACACCTCAGTACGGTAGTACGGCCGTCAATGTGCACGGCCTGCTGGCTCATGCCTCGCCGCTGAGAGCGATCAGGCCGTTTCTTCACTCACCAACGCGCCCAGCAGCGAGCCGATCTCGCCATCCAGCGGCATGGCGCGACCGGTGTCGGTATTCATCAGCACGAAGGTGAAATCCGCTCTGGAGACCAGCGCTCCGGAACGCGGATGCACCTCGCCCATGCGCCGCTCACCCAGATGGATCTCCTGGCGCATGATCATCTTGCGACGCCCGAGTTCGGCCAGCCGCGTGGTGATGATCAGCTCATCGTGCACGGTGGCGGGATAGTGCCAGTCCAGGTTGAGGTTGACCGCCACCATCGCGATGCCTTCTCGCTTGAGCGCGGCCAGATCGAGGTGCGCGAGCATGAACTCCCAGCGCCCTTCCTCATAGAACTCCAGATAGCGGGCATTGTTGACGTGCCCATAGCCATCAAGATGGTAGCCACGCACTGTCAGGGCCGTGCGACTGACGACGCCTGCGTGACTGCCGTTCGCTGTCTGCGGTGAATTGCTGTCGTGTTGCATCCCTGCCTCCCGTCCATGAAACGATCGCGCCGTATGGCCGTCGTCAGCTGATCTTATGCCGGTGACGGACAGAAAAACAAACGCTTGGCTGAAAATCGCGACTGCCGCCACCCGAGCGTCGGACAGAGGTCGGAGAGAAATGGAACAGAGGAAAATGCCTGCCAGAGCCTTCTCCTCACCTCCACGCACAGGCGCCATACCGTCGACCACTCCAGCCTCCCTATTCCCCTTCCCCGAACCACCGGATCACCACCGCGAGACCCACGGCGGATGACCCGCCGCATGAGTTTCGCCATAATATGCGCCATTCAGACGGGCTGCCCCCGTTCACCGGACTCAAGGACTGGTCGCATGTGGTTCAAGAACCTGCAATTGTATCGCCTGCACGATAGCGCACCGCTGGAAGAGGGTCGTCTCGCCGACGCCCTGCCGGAGCACGTCTTCCGCCCGGTCACCGGCGTCGAAGCCAAGCGTATCGGCTGGGTGGCACCAGCAGGTCGCAACAGCGACCTGCTGGTGCACGAGATTCAGGGCCATTTCCTGATCAGCGCGCTGCGCCAGGAGCGCGTACTGCCCTCCGCCGTGGTCAAGGAAGAACTCGAGGAGCGCGTGGCCGAGCGCGAGACCGCCGAAGGCCGTCCGCTGCGTCGCCGCGAGAAGCTGACCCTCAAGGAGCAGATCTACGAGGAGCTGCTGCCGCGCGCCTTCACCCGCTCCTCGCGCACCGACCTGTGGTGGGACAGCCGTCGCGGCCTGATCGCCGTCAACGCCTCGAATGCCAAGCGCGCCGAGGAAGTGCTGGACCTGCTGCGCCAGACGCTCGGCACGCTCAAGGTCACGCCGCTGGCCGTCGCGCAGCTGCCTTCCCAGGTGATGACCACCTGGCTGAAGGATGTCAGCTCGCGCCCGGAAGACCTGATCGTCGGTGATCAGGTCGAACTCAAGGCGCCGGGCGGCGAGGATGGCGTGCTGCGTGCGCGTCAGTTCGATCTCGACGGCGAGGAAATCCAGACGGCGCTGAATCTGGGCCGCGTGGTCAGCAAGCTGGCGCTGGAAGTCGATGGTCGCGTCGCGCTGGTGCTCGGTGAGGACATGGCGCTCAAGAGCCTCAAGTTCGCCGATGCCGTGGTCGATGAAGCCAATGCCCAGGATGATGGCGAAGACCCCATCCTGCGCCTGGAGACCGACTTCGCGCTGATGGCCCAGGTGCTGTCCGGCGTGATCGAGCAGATGACCGCCTGGTTGGGTGGTGAAGCCCAGCCCGCCAGTTGAGCCTTCGGCCCGCAGCCGACTTTCTCTTTTCTCAGAATGACAAACCCGGATGACGTGCGTCGATGACTGACACTGCAACACCCAAGCCTGCCACGACCAGCGAACAGGACCCGTTCGTCGATATTCGCCCTTACCACGACGACGAGGTAGCGGAGGTGCTGGTACGCCTGGAGCAGGACCGCGAGCTGCTCGACACCCTGACTCGCTTCCGCCTGCCGGGCCTGACCCAGCGTTTCCCGTGGCTGGCACGCCAGATCGCGCGCCTGGCCATCAAGCGCGAGATGATTGGCGTCAAGGATGTTGCCAGTTTCCAGAGCCGCATCGCCGTCTACATGGCGCGCATGATCCACACCACCACTACCAGCTTCGAGACGGTGGGGCTGGAGCGCCTGTCGCCGGATACGCCGTATCTGTTCCTGTCCAACCATCGCGACATCTCGCTGGACCCGGCCTTCGTCAACTACGCCCTCTATCGTCACGGGCGTGACACGGTACGCATCGCCATCGGTGACAACCTGCTGCAGAAGCCCTTCGTCACCGACCTGATGCGCCTCAACAAGAGCTTCATCGTGCCGCGCTCCGCCAAGGGCAAGCGTGCGATGCTGGCCGCCTACCAGTCGCTGTCGGGCTATATCCGTCACTCACTGATCCACGACCAGCACTCCATCTGGCTGGCCCAGCGTGAAGGGCGCGCCAAGGATGGACGAGACGGCACCGAAAGCGCCATCATCAAGATGTTGACCATGGCCGCGCGCACCGCCGACAAGACACGTCCATTCAGCGAGGCGGTCAGCGAGCTCAACATCGTGCCGGTATCGATCAGCTACGAGTTCGACCCCTGTGATCTGCAGAAGGCGCGTGAGCTGGCAGCCGTCGCCAATGAAGGGCGTTACGAGAAGGTGCAGTACGAGGACATCAAGTCCATCGCTGCCGGTATCAGCGGCCACAAGGGGCGCGTCAAGCTGGTATTCGGCGAGCCGCTCAAGGGCGACTTCGAGACCCCGGAAGACGTGGTGAAGGAAGTCGACCGTCAGGTGCTGGCCTACTACACCCTCTACCCGAGCCATCAGCTGGCGCTCGAGAAGCTGGCCGCCAGCCGCCAGCAGCTGCGTGAGGAGCCGCGCCTGGCCTCGGCACTGGATGTCTCCGCCATCAGCGGTGCCGAGCGCGCCACCTTCGAGAACCGCCTCGCAGAGGTACCCGCAGAGCTCAAGGACTGGTGGCTGGTGCAATACGCCAACCCGATCCTCAATCGCGAAGGGCTTTCGATCGACCTCGATGAGAAGCTCGATGCCGCCGAGGCGACGGACGGCGAGAAGGTCGCGCAGTAAGCCAGCACTGCGGAGCAAGACACTTGAGTCTTGTACCTGTCACGAAAAAGCCACCGTCAATCGACGGTGGCTTTTTCGTGGGCCGCTACTTGCGCCAGAAGCTGGGCGAGAACAGCACCAGCACGGTCAATATCTCGAGACGCCCCATCAGCATGCCGAGGCACAGCAACCACTTGGCGCTGTCCGGCAGGCTCGAGAAGTTGCCCGCCGGGCCGATGATCTCGCCCAGCCCCGGGCCGACGTTGGTGACGGCCGTGGCGGCGCCGGTCACCGCAGTGATCAGGTCCAGCCCGATGAACGACAGCGCCAGCGCCAGGCCACCGATGGTGATGAAGAAGAAGAACGAGAAGGCGATCACGGCGCGCACCACCTCATCGGGCAGCGCGCGACCGTTGTAGCGCTGCGAGAAGACGCCATTGGCATGGATCAGCGAGCGCAGATGGTTTCCGAGCATGATCAGCCCGATCTGCAGGCGGAAGATCTTCATGCCGCCGCTGGTCGAGCCGCTGCAACCACCGACGAAGGTCAGATAGAAGAAGGCCACCACCGCAAAGGGCCCCCAGGCACTGTAGTCGTCGCTGGCGTAGCCGGTGGTGGTCACCACCGAGATGACATTGAAGGTCACCTGGGTCAGCGCCGTGAAGATGGCCTCGCCATTGACGACGCGATATAGCGTCAGCAAGGCGATCACCCACCCCAGCAGACGCAGGAAGCCGCGCACCTGGGCATCACGCCACAGGACGCCGGCCTGGTCCTGCCAGGCGCGGATGAACAGCACGAAGGGCAGCGCCCCCAGCAACATGAACGCCGACGCCATCCACAGCAGATAGGGCCGATCGGAATAGATACCCATCGAGCTGTCGTAATTGGAGAAGCCGCCGGTGGCCAGCGACGTCATGCCATGCACCAGCGCATCCAGCCAGTGCATGCCACCGAGCCAGTAACAGACGATGGCCAGCAACGTCAGCCCGACATAGACCAGCCCGATGGCCTTGGCCACGCCACCGGCACGCGGCAGCACCTTGTCGGACCAGTCCGAGGATTCGGTCTGGAACAGGCGCATGCCGCCGACCTTCAGAAACGGCAGGATCGCGATCGCCATCACGATGATGCCGATGCCGCCGACCCACTGCATCAGGCCGCGCCACAGCTTGAGACCATCCGAGAGCCCTTCGATGTCAGACAGCACGGTGGAGCCGGTGGTGGTGATCGCCGACACCGACTCGAACACGGCATCGGTCACGCCCAGGTGGGTGGCACCGAAGATCAAGGGCAGGCTCGAGTAGGCCGACACCAGCACCCAGCTCAGCGTCGTCAGCACGAACATTGCACGCGGCTTGAGCTGCAGCTCCACCTTGCGCGATACCGTCAGCATGATGGCCGCCGAGCCGAGCGTGATGCCCAGCGAGATCAGAAAGGCACTGGCATCCGCATCCGCTTCACCAAGCAGCACCAGCAAGGGCGCCAGCATCATCAAGGCCACCACGCACAGCAGCAGGCCGAGCACCCGGACGACCGGCAACCACTCCGAGAGCGAAAGAAGGCGAACCAGCGCCTGCGAGTGCGCTCGGGTCGCCTGCCCTGCGCGCGCCCGTCTGCGCCGCCGTTTCGGCAAGCCAGCCTTCATGCCACCGACCTGTTGATGACAGTCATCATTGTGCGTCCTCAGCGTTCTTGCCCATGACGCCTCGGGCGCCAGTTTCAGTGCGGCGATACCCTACACCCTCTTCCGCCGCTGTCCAGCGCCGCCACAGCGGTGACCAACTGCACGGCCCCCACCCCCGTTACCTCACGCCAGGCGCCTTGTGCCGCCCTGCAAGCTGCTATCCTGCCAACGACACGCGTAGCCACGCCGCCTGCTCAGTGCCAACACACCTGAGTCCGGTTGGGCTGCCCAACCCCTGTGCGGTACACTGAGGCCCCAATATGGCAACGATGCGTTCACGGACAAGAACCTCATGCGTCTGACTGATTGGCGAGCCTGGCAGGCGAGTGCGACCCGCACCGCCCACGACAGCCGCGTAGATATCACCCCTTCCCCGCGTGCCGAGCAAGTCCCGGCCATGCAGCGTCGTCGACTCAGCCCGGTCGGCCAGGCCTGCTGCAAGCTGCTGTTCGCGCTCGACCCTGACGCCGACCTGCCCATCATCCATGCCTCGCGCCATGGCGATACCGGCAAGATTCTCGCCCTGCTGGATGCCGCCACCCAGTCCGACGAAGCCCTGTCACCGGCGCGCTTCTCGCTCTCGGTGCACAACGCCGTACTGGGCATGTACTCGATCACCGGCAAGTCCCATCAGCCGCTGGAAGCCCTCGCCGCCTGCGGCAACGAATTCGAGGCGCTGATGAGCGAGGCGCTCGGCTATCTGAGCGAGCGCGAGGATGTCATCGTGCTGTTCTCCGATATTGCCGCGCCAGAGGCCTTTCTGCACCACGGTGACTACCCGGCGTGCGCCAGCGCCGTCGCCCTGCGTCTGAGCCGCCGCAGTGACGATGACAGCGCATGGACGTTGAGCGCCACGCCTGGCGAATCGTTGACGGACAGCGCCCCGACGCCGCTCGAGGTCATTGCCTGGCTCGAGCAGGCCGGGGCCGAGACGCTCGCCTGTCGCCGCCATCACTGGCAGCTGAGCCGCGCTCACGCCGCCTCACCGACGCCGCCAGCAGACTGATGCCTCGCATGCTGTCGTCCCCCCTCGGACGCCTGTGGCGTGGCATCGCCACGGCCTTCAGCTTCCTGACCTTCGGGCTGGGCGGCTTGCTGGTGGGGGGAATGTGGCCACTGCTGACACTGGTGGTACGTCGCCCCGAGAAACGACAGAAGCTCGCGCGCAGCATCATCCATCACTGCATGCGCGGCTTCGTGGGTCTGATGCGCGGCCTGGGCGTGCTCGACTATCGCCTGCACGACTGCGAGCGCCTGCAGCGTCCGGGCCTGCTGGTGCTGGCCAATCACCCGACACTGATCGACGTGGTCTTCCTGCTCGCGCTGATTCCCCACGCCGACTGCGTGGTCAAGGGGCGGCTGGCGCGCAACCCCTTCACCCGTGGCCCCATCCGCGCCGCGGGCTACATCACCAATGAAGAGCCGCAGGGCGTGCTCGAGGCCGCCGGCGCGAGCCTGGCGCGCGGCAATGCCTTGATCCTGTTTCCGGAGGGCACACGCAGCGTGCCCGGGCGGGCGCTGAAATTCCGCCGCGGCGCCGCCAACATCGCGCTGCGCACGCCAAGCGAGATCACCCCCGTGCTGATCGACTGCCAGCCCAGCACCCTGACCAAGGGCGAGCCCTGGTATCACATCCCGGCCCGACGGGTGATGCTCAACATCAAGGTGCTGCCTGACATGACGGCGCATGTCGCACCGCCATCGGCAGCCGAGGATGAGATACCGCTATCACGCGATGCCCGCCAGCTGACGCGCCGCCTGGCCAGCGACTTTGCCGCTGAACTGGCCGCCTTCCAGCAACGGATTCGCGAGTCATGACAGCGCTCTGCTCCGTACTGCCCTGATCTTGATGTTGATCAGATAGCGAGAAAAAAGTGATTAAGATATTCGGCCTTCCCGCCGTTAATAAAGCCTGCTGCCATTCATACCGGCCATTATCGGTACGCCGACACGAGGAATACTCATGAGCGATAGCGCCAAGCTGGAACTGGAACTCAAGCAACTGATCATCGACACCCTGGAGCTTGAGGACATCACGCCGGACGACATCGTCGCCGATGAGCCGCTGTTCGTGGACGGCCTGGGTCTGGATTCGATTGACGCCCTGGAGCTCGGTCTCGCGCTGCAGAAGCAGTACGGCATCACGCTGGACGCCGAAGCCGAGGACACCCGCGCGCATTTCGCCAGCCTCAATGCCCTGCGTGAACTCGTGGAGGCCCGTCGTGAGCGCTGAGCAACAGACCGCGTCCCGCGAAGAGATCTACGCCCATGTGCGCAGCACCCTGATCGAGCTGTTCGAGATCGATGCCGCTGACATCCACCCCGAGGCACTGCTCTACGAAGACCTCGACATCGACAGCATCGATGCGGTGGACCTGGTGGTCGAACTCAAGAAGTTCACCGGCCGCCGCATCGAAGCCAATGACTTCAAGAGCGTTCGCAGCCTCGATGATGTCGTGACCGCCGTCGAGCAGCTGATGCAGCGCCAGGCATGACATCACTGTCCTCTGGTCGAAGGCGGCGCCCATCACTGCCAAGGCTTCTGCTTGGTGGGCTGGGCGTGGTGGCCGCCGTATGCTGGCCGCTGCTGGTCTATGCCCTGCTCTCGCGGCTGACGGCAGACCCGACGGGCGACGCGACCAGCGGACATGTCTCGCCCTGGGTGTGGGCGCTGATCGCGCTGGGCGCCCTGCTGATCCAGCGTCTGCCCCTGCCGTGGTTCCCGTGCCTGACGCTGGCCGCGCTGCTGGTCGCCATCAGCCTGCTCAGCGAGGCGGAACTGGGGCTGCGCGCCTATCCGGTGCTGGTCAATCTGGCCATGCTCAGCGTGTTCGCCACCAGTCTGTGGCGTGGCATGCCGATCATCGAGCGCCTGGCACGTCTCAAGGAGCCTGATCTGCCCGCCGCAGGCGTGCGTTATACCCGCAAGGTCACCCGAGTGTGGTGCGGCTTCCTCGTCTTCAATGCCAGTGTTGCCGCGGCCACGGCGCTGTATGCCGACCTCGCGACCTGGACGCTCTACAACGGCCTGTTGAGCTACGTGCTGATGGGGCTGCTGTTCTGTGGCGAATGGCTGGTACGCCGTCGCCTGCGCCACGCCGATGGCTGAACCTGGTCCTCGATGAGCTTGGCTATCGATAGCTGAGTCCATGCGTGGATACGCCCGGCGTGGATTCGCCCGGCGTGATACGCCCCCAGATGAATTCGACTTTCTGAAGAGTTGCCTGCCTCACATGTCTGATGCCCGCCAGCCTGCCAGTCGTGCCACTGAGCAAGACACCGCCCAGCGCGCCACCTCCCTCATCCATCAGGGCTGGCGCCAGCTCGCCCGACTCGCGCCTGCGGCGCCGGCCTGCTGGCTGGCCAGTCCCGGTCAGCCGCTGCGCCCGCTGAGTCGTGCCGAGCTGATGGCACGCGTTGATGCCTGGCATCAGTGGCTGGACAACCTGCCCGCTGCGCATGCTGTCCGCCGGCCCGGTGCGCGCTGGGTGCTGTTCCAGCCCACGGCGCTTGGTGCCTGCGTGCAGCTGCTGGCGCTGTGGGAGCGCGGCATGCTCGCCGTGCTGCCAGGAGATGACCGCCCGGACACCCTGGCCCGCCTGGCCGAGAGCAGTGATGGCAAGCTGCCCGAGGCCAGCGGCGATGGCTGGCCGTCGGAGCGACCCGGCACTGTCAGCTCTCCCGCTGCACCGAATGCACCGTTCGAGATCACGCCGGACGGCGCGCGTCTCGCGCTGGAGCTCTGCACCTCCGGCTCCACCGGCGAGCCGCTGCGCATCGCCAAGCGCTTCGATCAGCTCGAGGCCGAACTGGCCGTGCATCGCACGCTATGGCCGCTGGCGTCAGACACTCCAGACGCTGACCCAGCGTCTGAGCCAACCACAGACACCGTCAGTCTCAGTCAGGTCAGCCATCAGCACATCTACGGTCTGCTGGTGTCGCTGCTGCGCCCGCTGAGCGAAGGGGTGCCGTTTCTCAGCGAAGCCTGTCATTACCCGGAGCAGCTGGCCGCCGCCATCGCGCAGCTGTCCGGCCTCGGGTATCGCTGCCAGCTGGTCAGCTCACCGGCCCAGCTGGCGCGCCTGCCCCAGGCCAGTGACGAGCCCCGCGTGGCGGACAACTCCAAGGACAACGCCCAGGTGTTGCGGGTCTTCTCTTCAGGTGCTCCGCTGCCGGCCGAGGCTGTCCGCCACGCCGAGAACTGCCTGCAGGCGCCGGTGATCGAGATCTACGGCAGCACCGAGACGGGCGGCATCGCACACCGCCGCCAGCACGAGACGCCCGACTGGACACCGCTGCCGCGGGTCGAACTCCGCTTCTCGCCCGCCTTCGCCGTGCGCTCGCCGTTTCTGGAACAGCCGGACCAGTGGTGGCAGCAGGCCGACAACGCCGCGCCAGTGGCGGCTGAGCCTCCGTCGCAGGGCGAGCAGAATGAAGCGCCACGCTTCCAGCTGCTGGGGCGCAGTGATCGTCTGGTCAAGCTGGCCGGCAAGCGGGTCTCGTTGAGCGCGGTGGAGCGCTGCCTGAGCGAGCAAGCGGAGGTGCTGGAGGTACGTTGCCTGCCGATGCCCACTCGCGAGCATCGCCTGGGCGCGGTGGTGGTGATGGAGGAGAGCGCGCTGCCGCAGGACCACGCCAGTCGCCACGACCTGATCGCGCGTCTGCGGCGTGCACTGATGCCGGGCTTCGAGCGCATCGCCCTGCCGCGCTACTGGCGCTTCGTCACGCGCCTGCCACTGAATGCCCAGGGCAAGTTCACGGCGGACTCCGTCGCACGGCTGTTTGCCGATCTCGACGATCATCGTCTGCCACGCTGGCTGGGCGAAACCTCCAGCGGCGCGCAGCAGCTGACGCTGGAAGCCGAGGTACCCGACAGCCTGTGCTACCTCGAAGGGCATTTCGCCACCCAGCCACTGGTGCCCGGCGTGGTGATGCTCAAGTGGGCACGCGATCTCGGCCGCCGCCTGCGCCTGGCAGGTGTCGGCGTGGAGGAAAGCCGTTTTCAGCGTCTGGAGCGCATCAAGTTCTCCAACCTGTTGCTGCCGGGCATGCGCTTCACGCTGGCCGCGACACTGGTCGCCGACAGCCACGGCCTGCGCGTCGACTTCCGCCTGGAATCCCGCGCAGGCCTGCATGCCAGCGGCCGCTTGCGCTACGGTGCTGAAACCGATGACACACCTCTCAGTTCGCCACTCAGTTCACCCCAGACGACATCCACACCGGAGGCGTCATGAGCCAACCCCAGGCGCCGATGACCGGCCACACATCCTCTCCCCCCGTCAGCGAGTCGCCACTGCGCGCCTGCGTGGTGATTCCGGTCTACGACCACCCCGCCACCATCGCCGGCGTGTGTGCGGGTCTGGCACCGCTCGGGCTGCCCATCGTGCTGGTGGATGATGGCTGCAGCGCGCCCTGCGCCGAGGTGCTGGATCAGCTGGCAGCCGAGGGTCATCACCTGGTGCGTCGCGAGCAGAACGGCGGCAAGGGGGCTGCGGTGCGCAGCGGCCTGCAGGCTGCCGAGCGGCTCGGCTTCACCCATGCCCTGCAGGTGGACGCCGATGGGCAGCACGACGTCAGCGATCTGCCCGCCTTCCTCAACGGCATGCAGGAGAACCCCGACTGCCTGCAGATCGGCTATCCGCAATACGATGCCAGCGTGCCGCGCATCCGCTTCTATGGCCGCTACGCCTCGCACATCTGGGTGTGGATCAACACCCTGTCGCTGGCCATCCGCGACACCATGTGCGGCGTGCGCCTCTACCCGCTGGCCGCCACCAACCGGCTGCTGGCGCGTCATGACTGTGGCGATCGCATGTCCTTCGACACCGAGGTGCTGGTCCGCTGGTACTGGGCCGATGGCGAGGTCGCCAACCTGCCGGTGCATGTCAGCTATCCCACCGGAGGCGTCAGCCACTTCCGCCCCGGTCACGACAATCTGTTGATCAGCGCCATGCACACGCGACTGTTCCTCGGCATGCTGCTGCGCTCGCCGAAACTTGCCTGGCGCACGCTGTCGGGACGCAATCTCAAGACAACATCCACTCATGTCAGCCGCCCCTCGCAGCCTGACGACGCGAAGGGGAAACACGAATGACCCATTGGGCACGCCTGTCGGAAACCGGCTCCACCACCGGCATGCGCCTGATGGTGACGATTCGTCGTCGCCTCGGTGCCTGGCCGTTTCGTATCGCGCTGTTCCCGGTGCTGGTGTGGTACTTCCTGCTGCGCGGGGTGGCGCGCCGGGCCTCCTTCGACTTCCTCAAGCGTCTTGAGCCAGAGCTTGGCGGCGTGCGCCTGTGGACAAGAAGCTTTGCCCACTTCATGCAGTTCGGTGAGGCGATCATGGACAAGGTCTCGGCCTGGAGCGGCGAGATCCCGCTGTCCTCGCTGACCGGCACCGGCCCGGAAGACCTGCGCGACGCTGCGCTGCGGGGCGAGGGCGGCATCATCCTCGTCGCCCACCACGGCAATCTGGATGTGATCAATGCCATCGGTGAGCGCCACGACATCGACCTGTGCGCGCTGGTACACACGCGCCATGCCGAGAAGTTCAATCAACTGCTGGAGCAGGCCACCGGCCGCAAGCCGCCGCAGATGATCGAGGTCAGCGAGATCACGCCTGTCACCGCCATGGCGCTGGGTGATCGCGTCAATCGCGGCGGCTTCGTGGTCATCGCCGCCGACCGCGTGCCGATTCCGCCCACGCTCGACGATACCAAGGCAGATTCCCCTTCGGTAGAAGCCAACACGGCAGAAGGCAGCCGACCCGCGTCACCGGCCAGTGCCGCGGCCTCACCGCGCGTGCTGCACTGTGACTTCATCAATCAGCCCGCACCCTTCCCCCAGGGGCCCTTCATGCTGGCCGCGCTGCTGCGCTGTCACGTCTATACCCTGAGCTGCATTCGCGAACAGGGCGGCGCCCATCCGCGTTTCCGGGTCGACTTCGCGCCCTTCGATGACAGCCGCGCCGTCAAGCGCAGCGGTCGCGAGGCGTGGATCCAGCAGGCCATGCAGCGCCACGCCCGTCATCTGGAAGCGCGCGTGAAGCACCATCCACTGCAGTGGTTCAACTTCTTCGATTTCTGGCATCAGGCGCCAGACAGCACGTCGGCTCCGAAACAGGACGCCTGATCCGCGCCGGGCCTGCGACAACGCTGCTTCGCGCCCGGCTACGCAGCCTTCACCTTGTTCGGCCTTCACGTTCAGCGCATTGTCACGCTTCTCTCTTCGCCAGGTACCTCGTCATGTCACAGCCCGCCACCTCTGCCTCCGCCCTGATTCTCGACGGCAGTGATATCACCCTCGAGCAGTTGATCGATGTCGCCGAAGGCCGCCGTGAGGTGCGCCTGACCTCGGATGCCGCCTTCCGCGCCCGTATCGAGGCCGGCCCGGCCCTGCTGGAACGCCTGCTGGAAGAGGAAGGCGTGGTCTACGGCGTCACCACCGGTTACGGCGATTCCGTGACGCGAGCCGTGCAGGGGGCAGAGGACCTCGAAGCCCTGCCGCGCCACCTCTACACCTTCCACGGCTGTGGCATGGGCGCGGACCTGGATGTGGTCAGCAGTCGCGCGGTGGTGATGGTGCGCCTCGTCTCGCTGTGCCGTGGTGTCTCCGGGGTCAGCATGGCGCTGCTGGAGCGCCTCGTGTGGCTGCTCAATCACGACATCCTGCCGCGCATTCCCGAGGAAGGCTCGGTGGGCGCCAGCGGCGATCTCACCCCACTGTCCTATGTCGCCGCCGTGCTGTGTGGCGAGCGTGAGGTCTGGGTGCGCCCCGGCGCAGGCCAGCCCCACGCGCTGCGCCCGACGGCGGAGGTCTTCGCGGCACACGGCCTGACGCCCTATGTGCTGCGCCCCAAGGAGGGACTGGCGCTGATGAACGGCACCGCCGTGATGACGGCCCTCGCCGCGCTGGCCTACGGCCGCACCACCTACCTCAGCCGCCTGAGCGCACGCATCACCGCGCTCAGCGTGCAGGCGCTGGAAGGCAACCCCTATCACTTCGATGCCGACCTGTTCGCCGCCAAGCCGCATCCCGGCCAGGCCCGCGTGGCCCAGTGGCTGCGCGATGATCTGGCCCACCCGGCGGCGCCGGAAGTGGATGCCACGCCGATCAACTCACCGCGCCTGCAGGACCGCTACTCGACGCGCTGCGCTCCCCACGTCATCGGCGTGGTCGAGGACAGCCTGCACTGGTGGCGCAGTTTCCTGGAGACCGAGCTCAACAGCGCCAACGACAATCCACTGATCGATGTCGAGGCCGGCAAGATTCTCCACGGCGGCCACTTCTACGGCGGCCATGTGGCAATGGTGATGGACAGCCTCAAGACGGCGGTCGCCAACCTGGCCGACCTGCTCGACCGCCAGCTGGCACTGCTGGTCGACAGCCGCTACAACCGTGGCCTGCCCAGCAACCTCAGCGGTGCCACGCCTGAGCGCGCGCCGCTCAATCATGGCTACAAGGCAGTGCAGATCGGCGCCTCGGCCTGGACGGCGGAAGCCCTCAAGCTGACCATGCCCGCCAGCGTCTTCTCGCGTTCCACCGAGTGCCACAATCAGGACAAGGTCAGCATGGGCACCATCGCCGCGCGGGATGCGTTGCGCGTGCTGACATTGGTGGAACAGGTCGCCGCCGCCACCCTGCACGCCGCCGTGCAGGGCAGCGAACAGCGCGCCGACATCACGGGCCAGGCCGCCACGCCGCCCAGGCTGGCCGCCTTCACCCGCGAGCTGCGTGAAGACATCGCGCCCCTCGAGGAAGATCGCGCTCTGGAAGCCGACCTGCGCCTGCTGTGCGCGCGCATCCGTGAGCGCCATTGGGTCCTGAGCGCAGACGAGGCCAACGCATGAGCGAGCGGACAGCCTTGAGCGAGGAAAAAGCCATGAACGAGGCAGCCTTGAGCGAGAGACAAGCCATGAATCAGCCCACAGACACCCCGATGCCGACCGCCACGGTAGAGATGGAAGTGCCCTTCCACGACGTCGACATGATGGAAGTCGCCTGGCACGGCCATTACGTGCGCTATCTCGAGATCGCCCGCTGCAAGCTGCTCGACATGCTCGACTACAACTACCCGCAGATGCGCGATTCCGGCTACGCCTGGCCGGTGATCGACCTGCGCCTGCGCTATGCCGGCCCCGCGCGCTTCGGCCAGCGTATCGCCGTTACCGCTCGGCTGCGCGAGTGGGAGAACCGCCTCAAGCTCGACTACGTGATCCGCGATGTCGAGAGCGGCAAGCGCCTGACCCGTGGCTACAGCGTGCAGGTCGCGGTCGGGCTGGAGGATGGCGAAATGCTGCTGGCCACGCCCGCCGCGCTCAGCGAGCGGCTGGCCGCCTGGCAGGCCGAACAAGCGCTGACACACAACAGTGATGCGCCTGCGACCCCGAACCCGACACAAGGAACGCCGTGATGACGTCACGCCTTGCTATTGCCGCCACTGCCCTGCTGCTGACTGCCGGTGCCCCCTGGGTCAGCGCATCCGAGACCAGCGACTCAGACGCCAGATTCGACGCCCGCGCCCTGACGCAACAGCTGGCACGCACCGCCCCTGTCTGCGGTGATTTCCAGCAGACACGCTGGCTCGAGGATGTCGGTGCAGAGCTCGAGAGCCGGGGTCATTTCCGTCTGATCGGCGACCCGAACGCGCCCGCAGGGCTGGTGTGGGAAACCACTTCGCCGATTGAAGACCGTCTCGAGATGCGCCCCGATGCCAGCCAAGGCCCGAATGGCGAACCGCTGCCGGCCGACCAGCAGGCGATGGCGGAACTGCTGATCAGCTTCTTCCACGGCGACTGGCAGGCGCTGGAGGAGCACTTCTCCCTCACGTTGACGGGCACGCCGGATGACTGGCAGGCCAGCCTGACGCCCAACGATGCTCGCCTGGCCGAGGCCATCGAGCGCCTCGAGATCGACGGTGGCAGCTGGCTGGAACACGTGAACCTCGACAGCGGCGACGGTGACCGCCTGGAGCTGGCCCTCACCGCCGGCGGTCACTGCGAGCGATGACATCACCCAGTCATGAGCCACGCAAGGGGCTGGATCGCGCCGTCTGGCGCTGGCTGTGGGCCGCCGCCCTGCTGCTGTGCGCCCTGCTGCTGGCCGCGAAGATCGTCCCGCAGAGCCCATGGCGCGGGGCGGTCGACACCCGCATCACCGCCATGCTGCCGGAGCAGGAGCGCAGCCCGTTGGCGGCGCGCGCCGAATCGCTGGATGACACCGCCAACCGGCTGGTGATTCTGGTCGGCAGTCGCGATGCCAGCGCCGCCGCACGAAAGCAGCGTGACGCTGCCGCCCGGGCGCTGCGGCAGGCGCTCGCGCCCATCGCGAGGCTGGATGACGGCAAGAGCTTCGAAAGCCTGCGCCTGCCGGCAGAGGTCCAGCCGGCCCTGATCGCCCCGTCGCTTGCCGGCCTGAGTGATGATGACTGGCAGGCGCGCGCGCTCAGGCAGCTGTTCCAGCCCGGCGGCCAGCGCGACCTGATCCGCGATCCCTTCGGGCTTGCCGGCGCCTGGCAGAGCTGGCTGACGCCCGCCAACCTGTCGCTGTCCGGCGGCCAGCTGTTGCTGCGCGCGCCGACATCAAGCGGTGAGCAGCCCGGTAACGGCTATCGCCTGATCAGCGCCACCCTGACGGGCAGCGCCTACGCGATGAGTGACCAGCAGGCGCTGGAACAGGCCGTGAATGGCGTGAAGGCCGACTATCCCGACATCCGGCTGCTGCGCTCCGGGCTGGTCTTCCATGCCAGCAACGGCGCGCGGCAGGCCAAGCAGGAGATGTCGACCATCGGGCTCGGCTCGCTGATCGGCGTGCTGCTGTTGCTGTGGGCGGTGTTCCGCACCCCACGGCGGCTGCCGTTGCTGCTGGTGCCGGTGGCAACGGGCGTGCTGTTCGCGCTGCCGCTGACCTGGTGGGCCTTCGGCAGCCTGCATGTGCTGACGCTGGCCTTCGGCGCCAGCCTGATCGGCATCTCCATCGATTACGTGTTGCATCTGGAATGCATGCGCCGTCTGGCGACGAATGGCCGTGGCGGGCTCACCGCGCTGTGGCCGGGCCTGACGCTGGGGCTGTGCTCCAGCCTCGCCGCCTATCTGGCCATCACCCTGACGCCGATGCCCGGGCTGCGCCAGATGGGCATGTTCGCGGCGCTCGGCTTGATCGGTGCCTGGCTGAGCGTGCGCCTGTGGCTGCCGCAACTGCCACTGCCGGCGCAGGCCACCCGCGTGGATTCCCCCGCCGCCCGCGCCACAGGAGGTCTGGCGCGCGCCATTCCCGGCAAGCGCAGCTGGCAGGCGCTGGCGCTGCTGCTGGTGGCCGCGCTGGCCAGCCTCTACGGACTGCGCAGCGATGACCGTCTCACGCAGCTCAACCCCTCGCCTGCGTCTCTGATCAATGAGCAACGCGAGGTCCAGCGCCTGCTCGCCGAACCGGACGGCCTACGCTACCTGATCGTGCAGGCCGAGACCGACGCCGCCCTGCTCACGCGCCTACATGCGCTGGAAGGCACCTTCCAGCGACTGAATGCGCAACAGCAGTTGGGCCACTGGGCGAGCCTCGCTCAGCAACTGCCGACGCTTGCGCAGCAGCAGGCCAATCTCGGCGCCATGCGTGAGCGCACCCGCACCCTGCTGCCCCAGGTGCTGAGCACCTCAGGCCTGCCGCCCGAGCTGGTCAAGCGTGCCGAGCAGGCCATCGCAGACGCCCACCCGCTGCGCCCGGCGGACTGGGTCGCACTGCCCGCCGGCGAGATGGGCCAGCGACTGTGGCTCGACTCGCGCAGCGCCGCCATCGGTATCGTGCGCTTCGGCGATGTCACGGCTGCGGGCAGTGAAGCGCTTGCGCGCCTCGCCGTGGATGACGACAGCCTCGAGTATGTCGATCAGGTCGCCAGGCTCTCGACGACGCTGGGCAGGATTCGCAGCGAGATGGCTTGGCTGGTCGGCGGCGCGGTGGTCTTGATCAGCCTGCTGCTGGCGCTGCGCTATCGCCGCAGCACCTGGCGCGCCCTGCTGCCGCCGCTGGGCGGGGTGGTGCTGACACTGGCGGCCCTGACGCTGGCAGACGTCGGCCTCAACCTCTTCCACCTGCTGGGCCTGTTGCTGGTACTGGGGATTGGCCTGGATGCGGGCATCTTCTGTGCCGAGCATCCGGCGCGCCGCTCTTTATCAACTACAGCGTCAGGTGCAGCACAGACCAGCAACAGCCGTGCATCGCAGGCCAGCCTGCTGGCGATTTCGCTGTCGTGCGCCTCCAGCCTGCTAGCCTTCGGGTTATTGAGCTTCAGTCAGACACCGGCGCTGGCGGCACTGGGGCTGGCCTGCCTGCTGGGGCTGAGCGCCACCTGGTGCCTGGTGCCCTTCGCGCGCAGTTGAGGCGAGCCATGAGCGAGGGGCAAGCAAGCCGCAGGGAACGCAGCGCAACATGAACACATAACGATAACGATATCGACGACGACAGGGGACGATGCCATGGAATCGGCAGATCGCAGCAACAACCCACCACGCAAGGAAGTCATCATCATCGGCGCCGGACCCGCCGGTGCGGTGGCGGCGGCGTGGCTGGCACGCGCGGGCCATGCGGTGCGCGTACTGGAGCGCAGCCACTTCCCGCGCTTCTCCATCGGCGAGAGCCTGCTGCCACGCTGCATGCAGCATCTGGAGGCCTGCGGCTTGATGGAGGCCGCGGCCGCCGGTGGCTATCAGCGCAAGACCGGTGCGGCCTTTACCCGCCGCGGCGAGCATCGCGTGATCGACTTCCGCGACAAGTTCAGCGACGGCCCCGGCACCACCTGGCAGGTGGAGCGCGCCGACTTTGATCAGCGCTTGATCGAGGGCGCGCGGGCGGCGGGTGCCGAGGTCGAATTCGGCGTGACGGTCACGGACTTCACGCCTGCCGATCATGCTGCGTCTCACACTCGCGGGCCACGCCTCACGCTGGACGATGGCCGGGAGCTTGAGGCCGCCTTCGTGCTGGATGCCAGCGGCTATGGCCGCGTGCTGGCGCGCCTCGAATCCCTTGAGCGTGACCCGCGCCTGGAGCCGCGCATGGCGCTGTTCGGCCATGTCCACGATGGCATCGCCGACCTCGCGCCGCCCGCCGAGGGCTATCGTCGCGACAATATCCTGATCGCCTCGCATCCGACGCATCCCGATGTGTGGTACTGGCTGATTCCCTTCGCCAATGGCCGCGCCTCGCTGGGCGTGGTCGGCCCGCGCGAGCTGATCGAGCCTGCCGCCGAGGACGATGCGCAGACACGCCTGTGGCAGTGGGTGATGGAAGAACCGCGCCTGGCGGAGTTGCTGCGTGAGGCTCGACCGGCCAACGCCGTGCAGTCACTGGGCGGTTACAGCGCCGATGTCAGTCGCCTGCATGGCCCGGGCTATGCGCTGCTCGGCAATGCCGGAGAATTTCTGGACCCGGTATTCTCCTCCGGCGTGACCATCGCGCTGGAATCGGCGCTGCGTGCCGCGCCGCTGGTCGCGCGTGAGCTTACCGCGACCCGCGATGAGCAGCGCCCCGACTGGGCCAGCGAATACGAGCAGCCGCTGCGCCGTGGCATCGAGGTCTTCCGCGAATTCGTCACCGCCTGGTACGACAGCCGTCTGACCGACATCATCTATCATCCCGAGCCGCATGCACGGATTCGCCAGATGATCAGCTCGGTGCTCGCCGGTTACGCCTGGGACACGGCCAACCCCTTCGTCAGCGCCAGTCGCCGCCGCCTGACGGCCCTTGCCAGGCTGACCGCGCCCGAGCAGACACTCGCGCCTGACGCGGAGCCGGAAAGCGACTCACTCGCTGGCCTCAGCGCCTTCGGCCGCGCAGCAAGCATCGGCGAGAACAGGTAAAGTAGCGTCATGAAAAACATCTCTTTCGCCTCTCACGTTGTTTTCACCGGGCTGCGTTCAGCAAGGCTGCGCTCAGTCGGGCTGCGTTCATCAGGGCAGAGCAGCCGCCTCGGGCTGGCCAGCCTTGCCGTGGCCGCCACTCTGCTGTTGAGCGGCTGCAGCCTGCTCGCCCCAAAGCCGCTGGAGGCTGCCAGCCCGATGCCGGCGCTGGCGAATCTCGAGCAGACCAGCACCCAACGTCTGATTCTGCGTGTGGCGCGTATAGAGAGTGATGACAGCGCACAGCGTGCAGTCGATGGCGAGGGTGCGCAGGAGCACAATCTGCCGCCTCTCATCGGCGTACTGCGCCAATCGCCCGAGGCCATGCGGCTGGTCATGCTCAGCGTGCAGGGCCAACGCCTGCTGACGCTGGTGCATGACGCCGATGGCAGTCGTTTCGAGAAGGCACGCCCCGAGGTGCTCAAGAAGCTGCCCTTCAGCGCCGACTGGCTGGCACGGCGTATCGCCTGGGTGCACTGGCCAAAGGACGCGATCGATGACGCCTTTGCGAACACAGGCTGGCAACTGGTACAACGCGGCGACTGGCAGCAACGCCGCCAGCCCGCGCAGCGCATCATCACACATGATGGTGTGACCATCGCCGAGCTGAGCCGCGATGCCAGCGGCCGCGTGACGCTGCGCGACCCGGCAGCCGACATGCAGCTGACGCTGGAACCGCTGGCAGCGCCCAGTACACAGAACGATTCTGACGACTCACCGGAAGCTCCCGCGCATGACTGAATCTGTTGCAACCGTGGCCACCGCAACCCCCAAGGGCCGCGACACTGGCAACGCCTGCCGCCTGTCACGCCCCGGCATCGTCTGCCCGCTGGGCGCGGACCACGGCCTGATCAGCAGTGCGCTGTTCAGCGCCAGCCGTGGCCTGCGTGTCAGCGATGACTTCAGCCCCGGCACGCCGCTGTCACTGGGACGCGTCACCGCGCGGCTGGTGGATGACAGCGACTGGCCGGCCCCGCTACGCTCACGCAACAACCGCCTGCTGGCCACCGCGCTTGAGCAGCTGGCACCGGAGCTTGAGGCTCTCAAGCGTCAGGGCATCGCCCCAGAGCGCATCGGCGTGGTGCTGGGTACCAGTACCTCCGGCATCGGCGAGACGGAAGCCGCGATGGACGCCCAGCGCGCCGCCGTCGCCCAGGGCACGCCGAGCGCCGACAGCTGGCCGCAGAGCTTTGAATATCGTCGCCAGGAACTGGGCGCACCCGCCGAGTGTGTCGCCTGGATGAGCGGCGCGCGTGGGCCGATCTACACCCTGTCCACCGCCTGCACCTCCAGCGCCAAGGCCCTGGCCAGCGCACGCCGCCTGCTGGCCTCCGGCCAGTGCGATGCGGTGATCGCCGGTGGCGCCGACAGCCTGTGTCACATGACGGTGAAAGGCTTCATGAGTCTGGAGGCCGTCAGTCGCAAGGAGAGTCTGCCGCTGGGGGCCGAGCGCGATGGCATCAATCTGGGCGAGGCCGCGGTGCTGTTCGTGGTCACGCCGGAGCGCGGCGGCGTACAGCTGACCGGCGTCGGTGAATCCAGCGATGCCCACCATATTTCCGCGCCCTGCCCCGATGGCAGCGGCGCCGAGGCCGCCATGCGCGGCGCACTCGCCAGTGCCGGACGCACCCCCGGCGAGATCGACTACATCAACCTGCACGGCACCGCCACGCCGCTGAATGATGCGATGGAAAGCCTCGCCATCAGCCGCCTGTTCGGCAGGGATGCCGGTTCTGATGCCGGTTCTGACAGCGTTTCTGATGCCGGTTCTGATACCGACGAGCCCCGTCTGCCCGCCGTCAGCTCGACCAAGGCCCTCACCGGCCATACGCTGGGGGCCTGCGGTGCGCTGGAAGCCGCATTCTGCTGGCTGGCGCTGGAACATGGTCGCCTGCCGCCGCATGCCACGCCGCGTGAGGCACTGGACCCGACGCTGCCTGCGCTCAACATCGTCTATCGTGACCGTCCCGAGACCCCGCCACTGCGGGTGATGAGCAATGCCTTCGCCTTCGGCGGCAACAACATCTCGCTGGTGCTGGAGCGTCACACCACCGACCCGGAGTCCTCTGCATGCTGACCCCGAGCACCGACTCAGTTTCCATTGCTGACTCTGATGTGCAGCCCCGTGAGGCGGGCTATCCCGCCATGCCCTGCGCCATTGGCCCCTATGTGCCCCATGATGCCGGCATGTGTCTGCTGGATAACGTGCTGCGCTGTGACGAGCATTCGCTGAGCGCCGACATCACCCCGACGCCAGACAACCTGTTCGCCGAGCACAACGCCGACGGGCAGACCGTGATCCCCGCCTGGGTCGGGCTTGAGTGGATGGCGCAGGCCATCGCTGCCTGGTCGGGCCTGCAGGCCGCACGCAGCGGCCAGCCACCACGAGTCGGCTTTCTGCTTGGGAGTCGCCGTTATGAGAGCGAAGTCGCCGCCTTTTCCTGCGATTGTCGCTGGCAGATTCATGTTCAGCTCGACTATCGCGCTGACAACGGTCTGGGCGCCTTCGAGGCCACCATCAGCGACGAGCACGGCGCCACCGTCGCGCGTGCCGGCGTCAATGTCTTCGAGCCGGCGCCCGAGGCGCTGCCCTCTGCGGCGTCTACGCAAGAGACCGCACAAGAATCCTCACCCGGACAGCAGGATGCTGCCGGTGCCTCATCGCAAGGTAACGTCTGATGTCTGTCACCCCCCCCGCTACTGAAACTGCCACCGCCGCCCCTGAAGCGCGCGAGTGGATTCTGGTCACCGGCTCCAGCCGGGGTATCGGCCGCGCCATCGCGCTGCGTCTGGCCCGCGAAGGCTACAACCTGGTGCTGCATTGCCGCTCGCGCCGCGACGCTGCCGAGGAGGTCGCGCGTGAGATCAGCGCCCTGGGCGGTGACTCGCGCATCCTGAGCTTCGATGTCGCCGACCGAGAAGCCGCGCGCAATGCGCTCGAAGCGGATATCGAGGCGCACGGCTGCTACTACGGCGTGATCTGCAATGCCGGTATCCATGCCGACAACGCCTTTCCGGCGCTTACCGATGAAGACTGGGACAGCGTGATCCGCACCAACCTCGATGGCTTCTACAACGTCATCAAGCCGCTCTCGATGCCGCTGGTACGCCGTCGCAAGCCGGGGCGCATCATCGTGATGTCCTCGGTGTCGGGCATGATGGGCAATCGCGGTCAGGTCAACTATTCCGCCGCCAAGGCGGGACTGATCGGCGCGGTCAAGGCGCTGGCGGTGGAGCTGGCCAAGCGCCGCATCACCGTCAACGCCGTCGCACCCGGCGTCATTGCCACCGAGATGACCGAAGGCGTCGAGATGGAAGAGGCGCTGAAGATGATTCCCATGCGCCGCGCAGGGGAAGCCGAGGAAGTTGCCGCCACCGTGGCCTTCCTGTGCTCGAAGGACGCCGGCTACATCACCCGCCAAACCATCGCCGTGAATGGAGGGATGTTCTGATGGCGACCGCTCCTGCAATTCGTGGCAATCGCGTCGTGGTTACCGGCATGCATGGCTTCTCACCCATCGGCAATGACTGGCCGACGTTGCGCGCCAACCTGGCCGCCGGGCGCACCGGCATCCGCTATATCGAGGACTGGGACAAGTACGACGGCCTCAACACCCGCCTCGGCGCGCCGGTCAACGATTTCGAACTACCCAAGCACTACAACCGCCGTGCGCTGCGCAGCATGGGCCGTGTGGCGCAGCTGGCGACCCGCTCCAGCGAACTGGCGCTGGAAGCGGCCGGCCTGAGTGACAGCCCGCTCAAGGAAAGCGGCCAGATGGGCATCGCCTACGGCGCCTCGGCCGGTGAGCCGGACGCGGTGGCCGACTTCGGCAACATGCTGATCAACCACTCCACCGATGGCCTCAGCGCCAATTCCTATATCCGCATGATGGCGCATACCGCGCCGGTCAACATCGGCGTCTTCCTCGGCATCAAGGGGCGGATTCACACCACCTCCAGCGCCTGCACCTCGGGCAGTCAGGGCATCGGTTACGCCTATGAGGCGATCCGCTTCGGCCGCCAGACCGCGATGGTCGCCGGTGGCTGCGAGGAGCTGTCCGCCGCAGACGCCGCGGTGTTCGACACCCTGTTCGCCACCAGCACCTGCAATGAGCGCCCGGACCTGTCACCGCGGCCCTTCGATGCCGAACGTGATGGCCTGGTGATCGGCGAGGGTGCCGGTACGCTGATTCTGGAAGAGCTGGAGCACGCCCTGGCGCGCGGCGCGACCATCCACGCCGAGATTCTCGGCTTCGGCACCAATTCCGATGGCCGTCACGTCACCCAGCCGGACGCCAACATGATGGAAGCCGCGATGCGCATGGCGCTGGAAGATGCCGGTGTCGATGCCTCGGAGATCGGCTATGTCAGCGCGCATGGCACCGCCACCGAGCGCGGCGACATCGCCGAGAGCCACGCCACCCATGCCGTGTTTGGCGATTCCACGCCGATCAGCGCCTTCAAGAGTTTCACCGGCCATACCCTGGGCGCCTGTGGCGCGCTGGAAGCCTGGATCGCCATCGAGATGATGCGTGAGGGCTGGTTCCACGGCACCGCCAATCTCACCAGTCTCGACCCGCGCTGTGCGCAGCTCGACTACCTCACCGGCGCAGGCCGCGAGATCGAGACGGACACCGTGATGAGCAACAACTTCGCCTTCGGCGGCATCAATACCTCGCTGATTCTGCGTCGCTGGCAGGAGTGACTGCACTGCGAGCGAGCTGGCGCACGACTGTCGCTACCAGACGACTTTGCAGCGGGTCAGTTCTGGCGCAAGATACGCGCCCGCTGCATGGTCTATGGTGTGATTGGCTCACGCCTATGGCTGTCTGACGGCGATATTCGCTGGCCTCGAGCCAGTCAATCACACGGTAAGGAGGGGTTTCACATGGCGTCATCCGTTGCTCAGTCATTCCCTTGGGTGTTGCGTGCCACTCGCTCTGCACGAGGCATGGCAATGGGCGCCGCCCTGGTGATCGGCTCTGCCAGTCTGCTGGCCTCCGCACCGGCAGAGGCGCGCGATACCCAACACTTCCTGCCGATCATGCCGGTAATGGCCAGCACCGCGGCCAGTCAGCGACTGGGCAAGGACGTGGCCTTCTTCTTCGGTGACAAGCAGCCCTACGAGCGCATCGAGAAGCGCGGCTGGGCACGGGTGAACCCGAAGACCAACGCCACCAACAAGAGCGATGCGGAAGCCTGTCGCTGGGTGTTCCTGTCGGCGCTGCGTGCGCTGCAGGAAAAGGCGCGCGAATACGGGGCCAATGCGGTCATCAACATCCGCAGCGACTATGACAAGGTGCCCTACTCCAGCAGCGAGAAGTACGAGTGCCACGCAGGCAATATCATCGCGGGCGTCGCGTTGCGTGGGGATCTGGTGATCCTGCATCCGAAGAACTGATTCGCCATCATGACGGCCAGGCAAGGCAAGGATGTGAGCGAGGCAGACGAGCCGGTTGAGGATAACTCGGCAGACGAGCCTGCGACGCGCCTGACCGATCACCCCGCCTATCGCTGCGTGGTGCTGGGGCATGCTGCAGCGGATGGCTCCGCTTCACTGAGCGCTGGTTTACTGAGCGCTGATTCGCTGAGCGCCGACTTGTCCAACGGCGAGCCGCTGATTTCGCATGATCCCCATGCCTTCGCCGCCGCCCTGGCATCTTCGGCAGCCTGCGCCTTGCCCAATCCCTGCTCTGAATCTTCCCCTCGGCCAGCCCGCCTGTGGCTGGCCGAGGCGTGTGTGCTGCCAGCCTCCTGTGCTGATTCGGCTGCTCCCTCTATCAACTCCTCGACTGAGGCTTCCTGCTATCGCTCGCTGCGCGCTCGCCAGCCGGATGTGGATAACGCGGACACCCTCGTGTCATCTGCCAAGGCCCGCCGTCGCCAGCAACGTGAAGCCGAGTCACACCTCGCTCGCCTGCTGCTCGGTGAACTCGCCGCTGCCCAGGGTATCCAGCTTGCGCTGGCCGACTGGTCGCCGCGCGGCCAGGCACCCCACCATCCTGGGCTACCGGCAGGCTGCCATGTCTCCATCGCCCACCGCCACGGCCATGTGCTCGTCGGCCTCGCTACCGCCCCACTCGGGCTGGATCTCGAATACCGCAACCCGCGCCACGCCCAGGACCTCGACGCCCGCATCGCCATGCTGCCTGCAGACGCACGCGAACGCCTCGCCGAGGCATCACACCTCAGCGAGACAGAACGACTGGACGGGTTTTATCGGGAATGGGTGAGGTATGAGGCTAGAATTAAATTAACAAGGCTTAACTTTTGTGACAGTATATCCACCTAGCGATATATCAAATTTTTTGTAACATCACCCTTAATAGATCGAGCTTTGCATTAACTTCTCTAGACAAATATCTATACTCTTCTGAGATTTGCTCCTGGCTTTTATTAGCCAAAAAAAATAGACTTTTCGAGATATCTTTTATCAGCTTGACAAAACAATCCTCCGCATTTACACCATTACTATTAACCCACCGATTAATTGCCTTATCAGACAGACCAAATATAGGCTCTTTAAAAGCACCTGAGCTGTTTATAATTTTAATAGCTTGACGCTGCGCGTCTATTCTATTAGAAAACTCAGAGTCTCTCATTTCAGCTAACTCCCGCAAGTGTATATTTCATCCATTCATCTATATAATCCATACAAGATTTGGCCTCGGATATTTCTATGTCTGTTAATTGCACGCCGATACCTCTTGTACATAGCATGCGAGCTCTCCTATAAATATCATAGATATCTTCTTGTATATCCAAACTATTCAATCCGATCTGTATAGAAGAATCTCTAGAAAAAACAGGTTCGCGACAATATTGCAGAGAATAACAAGTTGCAAAGTTCCTCATAGATAAAAAAATATTAGATAATTCAAAAACCTCTGAGAAACTGGAGCTCAAGATTTCTTCTTTAGCCTTCAAAAAGATAGCATAAAATTTCTCACAATCTGCTACTGCGTTTGTATATTTAGCCGGCGAGCCTAGCTTAGCTACTGGATCACTTCCATCCAAGGTATAAATTAACTTAGATTCCAAATGAAGGTGCCATGCAAACGGATTACCTTGTACCCATAGCTCTTGCAATCGGCAATATGAATATATTGAATATATCAAAGGATCAAAACCATGTTCCGCGTTATCTAGAATGGCCAATAAATCTACGTCAGAAGAAGTATCTATTTCCCCACGACACACAGAACCAAAAGCATAAATATACATATCAGCGCCTATTGAACCTTTTAACAACTATAGATACAAAAAAACCAAACATCACGAGTTTTATTGAATATATAAATGCCAAATATGTATTTGAGTATTCTAACGGCTTAATAACTCCAAGAAAAACTTGTACAGAGATTACAGCTGATTGAAGATAATCACTTATGGAATTAGTATCTCCAAAAAAGAAAACATGAGCCATAGCCATAACTATTAACAAAAAAACCATACATCTAACTAGTTTAGTCGCAGACTCACCATTACCCCAGACTAAATCCAAAAATTTAAAGTTAACCCATTCAAGAAGAGCTTGAAAACGTCTAATCCCCTTGTATTTATCTCTATAATACTTTTCGTCAGAATGCCATGACTTTTTTAGATGTGTTTCTGTTGCTTGTAGCTCTACACCCATTGCTTTATTAACAGCTTTAGAATCACCAAGCTGCTGATAGTTCAATCGCAATGACCGCGCAAACTTTAGCTTTAGATTCTCCCTACCATTAAACTCAGACTTCAAAATATCAGTGTCTACTTGAGTCTTATCAAAAGTAGAATAAATAAAATCGCACCCATGAAAACTAGAGCCCGACAGATTACTATTTAAAAACTTACATCCTATAAAGTTACAGCTATCAAAAGTGCAATTTTTAAAATAAACAGAATCAAATATAGTGTAACTAAAATCAACTCTTTTAAACTGTGCTTTTTTAGCAACCAAGCGCAAAAATAACTTATTCCTAAACTGCTCACCTGCGGAGTCTGCTTTAACTACCTCTTTCTCTCCTGTATTAATTTCTTTGTCTTCAATAACTTCTCTTCCATTAGGCTTTAACATAAAAACCCTATATCACAAATAAATATAAATTATCTTTAGATTATATGATTATCTTAGCTTAAATGTCAAAAAAACAATTACTTTAAAAACCCGCCAGAGAAATCTCAGACGGGCTTAGAAAAATCATACTGCGAGTTACTTAACGGCAGCGACCACGGTAATTTCACACAGCAGTTCCGGGCTGGCCATGGCGGCTTGTACGCAGGCGCGGGCGGGGGCGTGACCTTGTGGTACCCAGGTATCCCAGATGTCGTTGAAGGTCTTGAAGTCATCCATTGTCTTGAGATAGACGGTGGCGGAGAGCAGGTGCTCGCGGTCGGTGCCGACTTCTTCCAGCAGCGCATCGACACGCGCGAGCATGCTGTTGGCCTGGTCCGTGATATTCCCGAAGCGGTGGTCCGGTCCGGCAACCTGACCACACAGGTAGATGGTGTTGTTGTGGATCACGGCGCGGCTCATGCGCGGCTTGGTGTCGTGACGTTGGATATCGCTCATGGAGAGTGTCCTTGTGCCGTTCTTCTTGGAGTGGTGAAAGACGCGCCTGCGTAAGGGAAAGCCCCGCAGCGGCATGACGCGCAATGAGGATAAGCGGCCATCAGCGTTCCAGATTCCGGCGAGCGGCGCAACGCGACCTGCGGGGTATTTTCCAGTCGTCGAGAGGGTTTCTGCCTTGCGTACCTGTAGCCACTCCCCAAGGGGTAGAAATGACGACGCCGCGCCGTCCCGACATGACAGGGAAAGGCGCGGCGTTCTCATTGCCCGGCAGGGCGTGGGCTGAACAGTGCTAGCGCAGGATCAGCAGCGGCACCGTGGCGTTGCGAATCATCTCGGTAGTGGTGCTGCCGACCAGCAACTGACGGATGCGCGAGTGACCGTAGGCGCCCATCACCAGCATGTCGATGGCGTGTTCCTTGGCATATTCACGCAGACAGGCTTCCACCTCCCCCGCTCTGAAGCTTGCCTGCACGCTGAAACCTGCCGCGGTGAGAGTGTCGCGCGCGGCGTCCAGCGGTGCTTGATGCTCCACCGTTTCCGCGCCGACCATCACCAGATGCAGCTCCGCGCCTTGCAGCAGGGGACTGGCCGCCAACACCTCGACGGCGCGCTTGATGGTGCTGCTGCAATCGAAGGCGATCAGCACCCGCGTCGGCAGATTGAACTCGCCCGGCACCACCAGCACGGGGCGATGCAGGCTGCGGATCACGCGCTCCAGATTGCTGCCCAGGTGCTCGCTGGCCTGCTCCGCCCCTTCACCACGCTTGCCGATCACCAGCAGGCGAATCTCGTCCTCAAGCTCCTCCAGGGTCTCGACCAGCTCGCCATTGCGCTGGCGTGGGCGCGGCTCGGCGATACCCGCCTGCACGGCGCGCTCGTAGGCGGCCTCCAGCATCAGGCGGCCCTGCTCCTGGGCGATACGCCCGCGTTGCTCATCCAGGGTGGCGAGCTCTTCCAGCAGGTGCTCGCGCGCGCCGAGCCCGATGCTGCCGGAGAGATCACTGCTGGCCTCGCCCGCCCCTTCCTGGCGGTCGATCACATGCAGGAAGCTCAGCGGCGCCGAGAGACGTTGGCTTGCCCATACGGCGGCATCACACACGGAGACGGCAAAGGCGGAGCCGTCAATGCAGGCGGTGACCTTGTCATGGCCTGTCAGGGCACTGGCAGAGGATTGGCTCATGGCGTGCTTCCTTATGCTGACGATCAAGGTTGGCGCTTCAGGCGCCTGTTTCGAGATTACCACTTTCCGACCCCATCAACGCAAACGGCGGGTAGCCCGTGAAGGACTGCCCGCCGTCTTTACGCATCAATCACGCTGCTGGCGCCCCGCCCTCGATCAGGCGGGAGGCGCCAACGGGATCAATGACCCATCAGTTTCTCGACCGCATCCGGCTTGTCATGCACCGCGAAGCGATCCACCAGCGTGGCGCTGGCTTCGTTGAGGCCACGCACCTCGACCTCGGTCCCCTCGCGGCGGAACTTGACCACCACGGTGTCCAGCGCGCCGATGGCGGTGATGTCCCAGAAGTGCGCACGGCTGACGTCGATGACGACACGCTCGACGGTCTCCTTGAGGTCAAAACCGGCCTGGAACTGCTCGCTGGAGGCGAAGAACACCTGACCGACCACGCGGTATTCGCGGGTACGGCCATCGGCATTCATGTCGCTGCCGATATGCAGCACCTGACCGATCTTGTTGGCGAAGAACAGCGCCGAGAGCAGCACGCCGACCAGCACACCGATCGCCAGGTTGTGAGTCGCGACCACGACGGCCACGGTGCCCAGCATGACGATGTTGGTGGACATCGGGTGGGTCTTGAGATCACGGATCGACTGCCAGGAGAAGGTGCCGATGGAGACCATGATCATCACCGCGACCAGTGCGGCCATCGGAATCTGCGAGACCCACGGGCCGAGGAACACGACCAGAATCAGCAGCACGACACCCGCCACCATGGTGGAGAGGCGCGTACGACCGCCGGACTTCACGTTGATCATCGTCTGACCGATCATCGCGCAACCCGCCATGCCGCCGAGGAAGCCGGTGACGACGTTGGCCGCGCCCTGGCCCTTGCACTCACGGTTCTTGTCGGACGGCGTATCGGTCAGGTCATCGACCAGCGTGGCCGTCATCAGGGATTCCAGCAGACCCACGACCGCCAGCGGCAGCGAGTACGGCAGGATGATCCACAGGGTTTCCAGATTGAAGGGGATGTCCGGAATCAGGAACACCGGCAGGCTGTCCGGCAGCTCGCCCATGTCGCCGACGGTGCGGATATCCAGACCGACGATCATGGAGAAGATGGTCAGCACGATGATGCAGACCAGCGGCGACGGCAGCAGCTTGCCGACCTTCGGCACCAGCGGCAGCAGATAGATGATGCCGAGACCGGCCGCCGTCATGGCGTAGACGTGCCAGGTGACGTTGGTCAGCTCCGGCAGCTGGGCCATGAAGATCAGGATCGCCAGCGCATTCACGAAGCCGGTGACCACCGAGCGCGACACGAAGCGCATCAGCGAGCCGAGCTTGAAGTAGCCGAAGATGATCTGGATCACGCCGGTCAGCACGGTGGCGGCCAGCAGGTATTCCAGGCCGTGGTCCTTGACCAGGTCGACCATCAGCAGTGCCATGGCACCGGTGGCGGCGGAGATCATGCCCGGACGGCCACCGGCGATGGCAGTCACCACGGCGATGGAGAAGGAGGCATACAGGCCGACCTTGGGGTCGACACCGGCAATGATGGAGAAGGCGATGGCTTCGGGGATCAGGGCCAACGCCACCACCAGGCCGGACAGGATGTCGGGCCGGAGGTTGGAGAGCCACTGCTGTTTGAGGCTGCTTGTCATCGAGTCGTCCGCAACAGGTTGGGGAGGGTGGTGTGCGTGCTGAATCCTGGCGCTGTCGAGTCAGTCTGACGGCCGGTTGTGGCAATCTTCATCACTGCGTCAGGGCAGTGCCGCTCGCGCCTGGCTCGCGTCGTGAAGTGCTATCGTTTCCGGTCGCCCTGTGGCTTTCTTCGCGCCATGAGCTATTCGCTCCGGTCGCCGTGAGGCGTCCAGAGGGCTGTCATTTGACAGTGAATAAACTCGGGGATGGGCGGGATTGTATCAGTTGCCGCCCGCAGACGCATCCGCAGAAGGGGCGCGCATGGCCTGCAGGTGACGCAGGCGGCGGTCGATCAGGCTCTTGATCAGCATCGCGCCCAGCACCATGGCGCCGCCTACCCAGCCGCGCAGTGTCAGCGACTCGTCCAGCACCCACCACACCCACAGGATGCCGAACACGCTTTCCAGCAGCATCAGCAACGCCACCTCGGCGGACGGCAGATACAGCGGGCCGCGCTGGATCAGCGTGAAGCCCAGCGGCGAGAGCACCAGACACAGCAGCACCAGCCAGCCGGCGCGCTGAGCGAAATCATCGCTGTGCGAGGGCCATAGCTGGGTGAGCACGCTCTCGAGGACCTCTGCTGCACCCTCCCCTGCACCCTCTCCTGCCCCAGAGACTGCCAACCACGTGCAGGCCAGCAGGCCACACAGCGCGGTCAGCAGTCCCGACAGCGTCAGCATCGGGCTCATGTCGAGCCCCGGGCGCGTGCGACACAGCGTGAAGTTGCCCGCCAGCGACAGGCTGCAGCCCAATGCGAGCAGATTGCCGGTCAACGAGCCGCTGCCCGCCTCGTCCATCACCAACAGCGTGATGCCCGCCAGCGAGACCAGAATCGCGCCCCATACATGGCGCGGCTGGCGCTCGCCCAGCCATAGCCGCGACATCAGCGCTGCGAACAGTGGACTGGCGGCGAGGATGATCAGCACATTGCCGGCGCGGGTGTATTGATTGGCGAGCACGAAGCCCAGCGTGGAGCCGGTGAACAGCAGCGCGACCCACAGTCCCGTGCGCCCGCAGCCACGCATGCGCGCCAGCGCACTGACCAAGCGCTGGCCAGGCCCGCCGCGCTGGGTGAGCAGCAGAATCAGCGCGAAGCCGATGGCCGTCAGCAGGCCGCGCCAGAACACCAGCGGGCCATCGGCGACATCGGCGAGGCGCAGCAACAGCGCATCCGGCGAGATCAGCAGCACGCCCAGCGCCGTCAGCGCGACGCCACGCGCCTGCAGGGCTCTGGCATCCGGGTTGTGATCGGGCACGAGGTGGGGGTCAGTCGACGGCTGCATGCACGCTCAGTCCGATTCGATGGACAGGTGCGACTGGCGCCAGTCGACCACCGGCCAGCCACGCGCTTCGGCGAACTGGCGCAGCGGCGCATCCGGCTGGGTGGCGTGGGGATGATCGACCCGCTCCAGCAGCGGCAGGTCGTTGTGGGAATCGGAGTAGCCCCACAGTGCCTGCGGCGCACGCTTGAGCTGGCTTGCGTCTTCCAGCCAGGCGTCCAGCGCCGCCAGCTTGCCTTCGCGGAAGGTGACGATGCCGGTGGTCTCGCCGGTGAAGCGGCCCTCTTCATCGAAGGCAGGATGGGTGGCCAGCGCGCCATCGGCGGTCAGGCGACTGGCGATGGGGCCGACCAGATGGTGCATGGAGGCGGAGATGATCAGGGTGCGATGGCCCGCCTCGCCGTGTTCAGCCAGACGCGCGATGCCGCCTTCCAGCAGACGCGGCATCACCATTTCTTCCACGAAATCATCGACTTCGCGCCGCACCTCATCGCGATGTCGCCCGATGAGCGGACTGAGCAGATGACCGGTGTGCTCGTGGATATCCAGAGTGCCGGCGTGATACTCGCTCTGATGGCGCTCGCCGATGGCCATGAAGGCCTCGACATCCTCGATCCAGCCACAGGCGGCCATCCAGCGCATCCACATGCCGGTGCAGTCGCCATCGAGCAGGGTATCGTCGAGATCGAACACCGCCAGCGGGGAATCCAGCTGGCAGAAATGGCGCAGATACCCCTCACCCGGCGGGGATAGCGGTGGCAGCAGCGTCACGGCATCGCAGTCGGCGCAGAGGTCCGCCAGCGGCGAGCGGCGGACCTCTACCCCGGGAGCAGCATTGAGGGCGCGCGGCGCAGCAGAGGGTGAGGGCATGGTTCGAGTCACGACAGGCTCCGAGTGGACGAGGGAGTCAACGGCTTCCTGCCGTTACTGCGTGACCCTCGCATGCGGCGCCGCGCTGGGCAAGTCCGTCGCGCCTTCACGACCCGCTGTCGCTGCGTGCGGCGCTAGCGCTGGGCGAGTCGAGCCAGCGCCAGGCTGGCAATCGCGGTGTCCTGCACGCCGGTGCCGGTCAGGTCTGCCACCGTGATGCGGGTATCAGTGGCGGTTTCGGTCTCTTCACCTCTGTTCTGGTCACCCTCACGCAGGCGACGCCCATCGGCCAGCAGCTTGCCCAGCTCGTACACCTCGCACGCCTTGGCCTGGTCTTCATCCAGCCCCTTCAGCTCGCCATTGATTTCCGACTGGGCACGGCTGTCACACACGAAGTAGTCGCAATCGGTCAGCACATCGGCTTCCAGCTCGCGCTTCTCGGGGCTGTCGGAACCCATCGCGGTGACATGCACGCCTTCCGGCAGCATCGAGTATTCCAGCAGCGGCGTGTGAGATGGCGTGGCAGTGACGATGATGTCGGCGTTCTGACACACCGCGTGCAGGCTGTCATGACTGCGTACGGTGAGGCCCAGTCGCTCCTCCGTCTCACGCGCGAAACGCTCGGCCCGCTCCTTGTCGCGTGCCCAGACATCGACACTCTCGATGTCGCGCACCAGCCGCAGCGCCTCCAGCTGCAGGCTCGCCTGCTCACCGGCGCCGATCAGCGCGACGCGCTTGCTGTCGGGGCGTGACAGGGCCTCTGCCGCCACGGCACCGGCCAGCGCGGTACGAATGGCGGTGAGATAGCCGCCGTCATCCAGCAGGGCCCTGGCCAGTCCCGTCTCGGCGGAGAACACCACCATCAGGCCATTGAGGCTTGGCAGGCCGCGGGCGGGATTGTTGAAGAAGCCGGGACTGATCTTGATCGCGAAGTGCTTGAGCCCCTGGATATGGGCGGTCTTGACGTCCACCTCGCCGTTGGCCTCCTCGATGGCCATCGACAGGATCGGCGGCTGCACCACCTTGCCTTGGCCCAGCGCGATGAAGGCATCGCGAATGGTGCCCAGTGCCGTGGCGTCCAGCCCCACGACCTGCTCGATCTGTTCACGGGAATACGTCTGCATGCTTTCTTGAGCCGGTTGTGTCATGCGCCCTCCTCCTGGTGTGCCGTCAGCTGTCTCACGCTGTGAGCCATGGGCGAATAAATCACTGCTGAGCGTCCGCCAGCAGCGCTCGGGCCTGATCGAAGGTCTCCAGACTGACGCCGTTGCCGCTGATGATCAGCGCGACACGCTGGCCGCGGATCGACTCGGCCAGCACCGGGTCGGTCTCGCCCAGCCGCGAGGCCTCGAGTGCGGCAAGCCCGACCACGGCGGCGCCCTCGACCAGCAGCTTCTCCTCTTCCAGCAGCATCAGCATGGCGCGGGCGATGGCGCGCTCGCTGACCTGATGGTGGTGATCCATCACGCGGCGCACCAGCGGCAGCGTGGTGTGATTGCCAAGCCCGATGCCGCCGCCCAGTGAGTCGCCGAGACTGGCGACCTCTTCCACCTCCACCGGTTCGCCTGCCTGCAGGCTGTGCCACATGGCTGCGCCTTCGGTGAGGCTGATGCCATGCACCTGCATCTCGGGGCGAATCGCCTTGAGCGCCGCCCCGATGCCGCCGAGCAGGCCGCCGCCGGACAGTCCGATCAGTACCTGATCGAGCTGCGGGCAATCCTCCATCAACTCAAGCCCGATGGTGCCCTGACCGGCCACGATCAGCGGGTCATCGAAGGGCGGCACCGACAGCATGCCCTCCTCCTCGACCAGCCGATTGACCTCGTGGAAGGCCTCGTCCTGGCTGCGCCCGACCCGGCGCACCTCGACACTGCCACCAGTGGCACCGCCCAGCTCACCCAGCGCCTCGATGGCACGCACCTTGTTGGCGGGCACCTGCTCGGAGAGACAGATGACCGCCCTGAGGCCACGGCGCATCGCGGCGTAGGCCAGCGCGCGACCGTGATTGCCGGTGGAGGCGGTGGTCACGCCGCGCTGAAGGCGCTCGAAGGCCTCTCCGGTGTCCTGTTCCGCCACGGCGGCCAGCAGATTGCTGGCCCCGCGCAGCTTGAAGGCGCCGGTGGGCTGGCGGGTCTCCAGCTTGAGCAGAATCTCGGCATCGAAGCGGCGCGACAGCGCCGGTGACGGCACCAGCGCCGTGCGTTCGACACCCGTGGCCGTCGATGAATGAAACAGCCGCTGGCGCGCGGCATAGATATCGGCCAGCGCCAGCGGCGTTTCCCGTGTACTCTTGAGCGGGGGTAAGGTCAATGCCATGACTTACTTGTCACCAGAAGCGGGATCACCGGAAGAGAGATCGCCATTGTCGACGAGCTCCTGATGCACCTTGTCCACGGCGCGACGCGCGCGGGCGACGATGTCATCGATTTCCTCGGGGGTAACCACCAGCGGCGGCGCGAAGCCGAGGATGTCGCCCTGCGGCATGGCGCGTGCCACCAGGCCTTCCTCAAGGGCCGCCGCGGAGATGCGCGGGCCGACCTTGAGCGCTGAGTCGAACGCCTTGCGCTGTGACGGCTGCGGCGAGAACTCCAGTGCCGCCAGCAGGCCGATGCCACGCACATTGCCGACGATGGGGTGATCGGCGAAGGCGGCCTGCATGGCGTTCTGCAGATAGGCGCCGGTATCGCGGGCATTGTCGACCAGGCCCTCGCGGCGAATGATCTCCAGATTGGCGACGCCGGCGGCGGCGCCCAGCGCATGCCCGGAGTAGGTCCAGCCGTGGCCGATGGGGCCGAATTCGCCGGTGCCCTGCTCCAGTACCTTCCATACACGGTCGCCGACGATGACCCCGGACAGCGGCTGATAGGCGCTGGTCAGGCCCTTGGCGATGGTTACCAGGTCCGGCTTGATGCCGAAGTGCTGGAAGCCGAACTGGCTGCCGATGCGCCCGAAGCCGCACACCACTTCATCGCAGATCAACAGGATGTCGTGACGCTTGAGCACGGCCTGGATGGCCTCCCAGTAGCCTTCCGGCGGCGGCACGATGCCACCGGTACCCAGTACCGGCTCGCCGATGAAGGCGCCGACGGTCTCCGGCCCCTCGGCCTGGATCATCGCCTCGAGCTTCTCGGCGCACCAGGTGGAGAATTCGCGCTCGCTCATCTCGGCGCACTCGGCAGGACGGCGGTAGTAGTCCGGCGCCTCGGTGTGCAGGATGCCCGGAATCGGCAGATCGAAGTGATCATGGAAGGCCGCCAGCCCGGTCAGCGAGCCAGAGGCGATGCCGGAGCCGTGATAGCCGCGCCAGCGCGAGATGACCTTCTTCTTCTCCGGCTTGCCGATCACGTTGTGGTAATAGCGCACCAGCTTGAGCTGGGTCTCGTTGGCATCACTGCCGGACATGCCGTAATAGACCCTGGCCATGCCGGGGCCGGCCAGCTCGAGAATCTTCTCGGACAGCGCGATCTGCGGCTCGTTCGAGTGGCCGACATAGGTGTGGTAGTAACTGAGCTTGAGGGCCTGCTCATGGATGGCATCGGCGACTTCCGTGCGCCCGTAACCGATATTGACGCAGTAGAGGCCGGCGAAGCCGTCGATCAGCTCACGTCCGTCACGCTCACGGATGCGGATGCCTTCGCCGCCGGTGATCACGCGGCCCGGTGCATCGCCCTGGGCGTAATCGCGCAGGTGGGTCGAGGCATGGAAGGTGACCTTGCGGTCACGGCGAATCAGTTCATCGGTCGAGGTCGCATCATCGAAGCTGGCGGCCTGGCTCAGGGTGTTATCGGTGCTCATGTGACTCTCCGAATGCTTAACTAGGGGCGATCGACCGGCGGTGCTCAATGGCCACCGGTCGCCATGAACGACATGTGACAGTGAAGGATGTCCGTCTCAACTTCCGGAGGCGCTTTCCAGTCCACCCAGACAGTAGTACTTGATATCGAGATATTCCTCGAGCCCCTGACGGCCACCTTCGCGACCCAGGCCGGATTGCTTGACGCCGCCGAAGGGAATCGGCGCGCCGGTCATCTTGACGGAATTGACCGAGACCATGCCGAAGCGCAGGCCACGCATCAGTCGCCAGATGCGGCGCACATCGTGGGTATAGACGTAGGCGGCGAGGCCGTATTCGGTGTCGTTGGCCATCGCGATCACCTCTTCCTCATCGTGCCAGGCGGTGATGCCGGCCACCGGCGAGAAGGTTTCCTCTCGCCAGACACGCATGTCCGGCGTGATGTCGGCCAGCAACACCGGCATGAAGAAGTTGGGGCCCGGCGCCATGCTCTGGTCACCGTGGATCAGCCGCGCGCCGCGCTCGACGGCGTCATCGACGATGGTCTGCGCCTTGGCGACGGCGTCGCGGTGGATCAGCGGGCCAAGGTCGATCCCCTTCACTTGGCCATTGCCGACCTTGAGCTGCTTCATGATGCGCGCGAAGTGGCTCAGGAAGTCCTCGTAGAGGCTGTCGTGGACCAGGATACGGTCGGCCGCGAGGCAGTCCTGACCGGAGGTCTGGAACTTGGCATCGACGGCGGCGCGCGCAGCCTCCTCGGGGTCCATGTCCGGCCCGACGATGAAGGGTGCATTGCCGCCCAGCTCCAGCGAGACACGCTTGACGCTGTCGGCGCACTGTTTCAGCAGCAGACGCCCGACCCGGGTGGAACCGGTGAATGACAGCCCGGCGACGCGCGGGTCGTCACACAGCTGCTTGGAGACCTCGGAGGCCTCGCCGGTGATGACGCTGAAGACACCGGCGGGAATGCCGGCGCGCTCGGCCAGCTCCGCCAGCGCCAGCGCCGAGAACGGCGTCTCGCCGGCCGGCTTGACCAGCACCGTACAGCCCGCCGCCAGTGCGGCCGCGGCCTTGCGGGTGATCATCGCCAGCGGGAAGTTCCACGGCGTGATCAGCGCCGCGACACCGATAGGCTCACGCACGGTGCCCAGCGCGGCATTCGGGATATGGCTGGGGATGGTCTCGCCGAAGGCACGATTGCCCTCCTCGGCGAACCAGTGAACGAAGCTGGCGCCGTATTCCACCTCGCCACGCCCATCGTCCAGCGACTTGCCCTGCTCACGCGTCATCAGCATGGCCAGGTCTTCCTTGTGGGCACGGATGAGGTCGTACCAGGCATCCAGCAGCTCGCCGCGCTGGTCGACGCGCAGCTTGCGCCATTCACGCTGGGCCTCATCGGCGGCGGCGATGGCGGCGTCAATCTGCGCCTCCTCGAGCCACGGCACCTGGCCGAGACGCTCGCCGGTGGCAGGGTCGAAGACCGCCTCCTCGCGCCCGCCTTCGCCATGCACCCAGCAGCCATTCACGTAGGCGAGCTGGCGAAACAGGCGCTGGTCTTCCAGAGCAATGCCTTCGCTGGCGAACTGGGCAGGCTCGGATGTCGCTCCGTCCTGGGAAGTTGCCCACTGTCGTGCAAGAGATTGAGCACTCATCGCTTGTCTCCCGGGCCGCTCGGCCGTCATCTGAGAAGGCGGAACACCGCCAAGGACAACGCCCACCGAAACGCGGCGGGCGTCATGTGATGAGCTCAGTGTGGGGGAGATGAGACGTGGAGACTTTCGGAATACCCGCCAACGACTTGGCGTTCTTTCTGTTGTGGCGGGCAAGGTGCGGATTCTTTCTGTGTGGCGAGTTCCTGACTAGACCGCTATGGATCAGAGCGTCACTGATCGAACCGACGTGGTTCAGGCGGTCACGACATCACTCTCGGTCAGCTCGGCGTAGAGTTCCGGGTAGGCTTCCTGAAGGCGCTCAAGCTCGGTGCGCGCATGCGGGATGGCATCGGTCAGCTGCTGCCATTCCTCGTCACTGAGGTTGTCGCGCATCAGCGGGAACAGCTCCTGGCGCTCGGCACGCAGGTAGTCACGGTGTGCCTCCACATACTCGCGCAGGTCGGCATTGAACTGGTCCATCGGGATGATCTGGTCCATCAGGATGCTGTCGAGGTTGTCGGACAGCTTGTCCAGACGCTCGTGCAGGGTGCGATATTGCTGGATGAGGCGCTGACAGAGTGGCGCGGCGTCTTCGGAGCGTTCGCACAGCATCTGGGTGCATTGACGCTCCAGCGGAATGATGAAGCCCTGCATGTAATCGAGAATGTAATCCACCACCTCACGCATCATGCGAAAGTCGGGACGCTCACCACTGACGAGCGTCTTGTGGCGATGCGAAAGCACGTGCAGCAGACGAGCCATGTTGGCGTGGTCCTGGCGCAGCTGAGTCACATTGGGCATGACTTCCTCCTCCTTACGGAACAGGTGGCCGATGCTGGCAGACAGCGCTGCCGCCTCGGGCATTGCTACCGAATGTAGCAATGTCGTCACCTAGAAGTGTAGGACACATCCCCCAAGCGCCAGTTAGACGTTGGGTGGGATTGCCTGAATGAGCGTCTCATGCTGTCAGGAAAACATGACAGTCTGGTGCGATGCCACGCGCGGCCTGAGGCCGCTGACTGAGCGCACCGCCACTGCTGATTTGTACAGGTCTGCAGGATCGGCCATGATGAGCGCAATACTGCCCACGCCTGCCGGAGCCAGACTCGCCGATGGATCTTTTTGCCGATACCGCCTCGAATTCCCATGCGCCACTGGCCTTCCGCATGCGTCCACGCACCCTGGATGACTACATCGGACAGACAGCGTTGGTCGGGCCTGACATGCCGCTGCGCCAGATGGTGGCCTCCGGTGTGGTGCGCTCGATGATCCTGTGGGGGCCGCCGGGGGTCGGCAAGACGACGCTGGCCGAGATTCTGGCCAAGGGCTGTGATGCGCACCTGGAGCAGCTCTCGGCGGTGATGGCCGGCGTCAAGGACATCCGCGAGGTGGTAGAGCGCGCCAGACACTTCCAGGCCAGCGATCGCCAGACGGTGATGTTTCTCGATGAGATCCACCGCCTCAACAAGAGCCAGCAGGATGCCCTGTTGCCGCATGTGGAATCCGGCCTGCTGACGCTGATCGGCGCGACCACCGAGAACCCGTCCTTCGAGGTCAACTCGGCCTTGCTGTCACGGGCGCGGGTCTATGTGCTCAAGGCCCTGGAGACGGACGACCTGATCGAGGTGCTGACGCGCGCCCTGCAGGATGAGGTCAACGGCCTCGGCAAGCGTAATATCGAAGCCAGCCGCGAGACGCTGACCCGCATCGCGCGCTCGGCCTCCGGCGATGCACGCCGTGCCCTGGGCCTGCTGGAGACCGCCTGTGACTTCGTGCGTCGTGAGCCAGACGCCCAGGGAGGAACGCGCGAGATACTCGAGGACAGTTCGCTTGAGGCCGTGCTGGGTCATCAGGCCTCCAGCTTCGACAAGCAGGGCGATGACTATTACGACCTGCTGTCGGCGATCCACAAGTCGATACGCTCCTCGCGGCCCGACGCGGCACTGTTGTACATGGCACGCTTCATGGATGGTGGCGGCGACCCGCTGGATGTCGTGCGGCGCCTGACGGCGATTGCCTCCGAGGATGTCGGTAATGCCGACCCGCGCGCCCTGCCACTGACCATCGCCGCCTGGGACGCCTATCTGCGCCTCGGTGACTACGAGGGCCAGCGCGCCATCGCGCATGCGGCGATTCATCTGGCCATCGCGCCCAAGAGCAATGCCATCGAGGTGGCCTGGAAGGAAGCCAAGGCCTTCGTGCGCCAGCAGCCCCACTTCGGAGTGCCGGTCTACCTGCGCAATGCCCCGACCACGCTGATGAAGGAGCTGGGCATGGGCGAAGGCTATCGCTATGCCCACAACGAGCCCAATGGCTATCCGGCCGGCAGCTCCCACGATGCCTGGCCAGAAGAACTGCCGACCCAGCAGTTCTATCGCCCGACCCAACATGGTGGCGAGAAGCGCTTCGCCGAGATTGAGCGCTGGCGCCGCGAGCAGGACGCCGCCGCAGACCGTGGCGAGACGCCCGGACAGAGCTGATCAGCGGCGAATCTCACACGCACATGACTGCCGAGTCGCAACTGGCACAAACAGGAACGCCCGAACCGTCTGGTCCGGGCGTTCCTGTTTGGTCAAGCGTATTCAGGATTTGCGCTGCACCTTGGGCGCGATCACTGCTCGCGAATGACGTCGGCGCCTTGCGGGATCTGGAACACGAAACGGCTATCCTGAAGCGACGGGTTGTACTGCACGTTGCTGAAGTCGATCGCCGTGCGCTGACCGGTGGAATCCGCCATCTGCAGCATGTCGAGCTGCTCGCTGTCGAAGGTCAGCTTGAGGCTTTCAAACAGCGTATCGGCCTGCTTGGGCGTCAACGTGAAGGTCTCACGTGCACCCTGCTGCTGTCGCTTGACCGCATAGTTGGCGGTCAACTCACTGGAACGACCTGACAGCAACAGTGCCGGCGTATGGGTGACGCGCTCATCCAGCGGCTGCACGGTGACCTGCTCGAGGTCCGGATCATGCAGATAGACTTCCTTGCCATCCGACACCACTTCCTGACGGTACGGCGCATCGACGCTCCAGCGGAACTTGCCCGGGCGCGACAGCCACATCTTGCCCTTGGCTTCCTGCAGACGCTGACCGGAGGCATCGAGGATCTGCTGATCGAAGTCGGCAGCATAGGTCTTGAGCGGCTCCAGCAGGCGCGACAGGCGATCGCCTGCCGATTCCTCGGCGTGAGCTGGCAGAGCGGCCATGCCCAGCATCAGAGCGGCGCCCAGCCCCTTGGCCAGACGAGCGGTCAACGAAGATGCGAAAGAACGCGACAATGTCTTCATGAAACTCCTTGCGATGAGGAAGACCAGTGGCGAGCCTCGGCATCGAGGCCCTGCACCTGACCATCATCATTTCAGCGATTCGGGATGATTGCTGCCAACATCCTGCTGGCAGTGATCTGTTATCTGACGTCTTTGACACGAAGGGGAGCAAAAAGCTCCCCTTCGTGTGTTCCGGCGTGCAGCGACAAGGCCTGCGGCGACTAGCCGCTGTGGTTGGGCGCGATCACTTCCCGCGAACCATTGGTGCCCATCGCGGAGACGACACCCGCCATCTCCATCGCCTCGACCAGACGCGCGGCGCGGTTGTACCCGATCTTGAAGCGGCGCTGCACGGCAGAGATGGAAGCACGACGCGACTCGACGACATAGGCCACGGCCTCATCGTAGAGCGCATCCTGCTCGGCATCGCTGTCCTCGCCTTCAGCCTCGAGACCGGCCAGCGCATCGGCCTGCACACCACCGGTGAGGATTTCCTCGATGTACTCTGGCGAGCCGCGACGCTTCCAATCGTCGACCACACGGTGGACCTCGTCATCATCGACGAAGGCACCATGAACACGCGTCGGCATGCCAGCACCGGCCGGCAGGTAGAGCATGTCACCGTGGCCCAGCAGGTCCTCGGCGCCGCCCTGATCGAGAATGGTGCGCGAGTCGATCTTGGAGGAGACCTGGAAGGCCATGCGCGTCGGGATGTTGGCCTTGATCAGGCCGGTCACCACGTCCACTGACGGACGCTGGGTGGCCAGAATCAAGTGAATCCCCGCGGCACGGGCCTTCTGGGCCAGACGTGCGATCAGCTCCTCGACCTTCTTGCCGACGATCATGAACATGTCGGCAAACTCGTCGATCACCACCACGATGTAGGGCAGCTTGGCGAGCACCGGCGGATGCTGGTGCATCTCCCAGGGCTGCGGCTCCCACAGCGGGTCAGCGATCTGAGCGCCGTGCGCCTCGGCTTCATCGATCTTGGCATTGAAGCCGGCCAGGTTGCGCACGCCCATGGCGGCCATCAGCTTGTAGCGACGCTCCATCTCGGCGACACACCAGCGCAGGGCGTTGGCAGCCTCCTTCATGTCAGTCACCACCGGCGCCAGCAGGTGCGGAATGCCGTCATAGACCGACAGCTCCAGCATCTTGGGGTCGACCATGATCATGCGCACTTCGTCCGGCGTGGCCTTGAGCAGCATCGAGATCAGCATCGAGTTGATGCCCACCGACTTGCCCGAGCCGGTGGTACCGGCGACCAGCAGGTGCGGCATCTTGCCAAGGTTGGCCACGACAGGTGCGCCACCGATGTCCTGGCCCAGCGCCAGCGTGACCGGTGATTCCGCCAGCTGATAGGCATCGGAATCGAACACTTCGCGCAGACGGATCATGGCACGGTTGGGATTGGGAATCTCGATGCCGACCGTCGGACGGCCCGGAATCACCTCGACCACGCGCACGCTCTTGACCAGCAGTGAGCGCGCCAGGTCCGTCGACAGATTGGATATCTTGGACGCCTTGACACCCGGTGCCGGCTGAATCTCGAAGCGCGTGATGACCGGTCCCGGCCAGACATCCGCCACCTCGGCCTTGACGCCATACTCGCGCAGACGCACCACCAGCAGCTCGGCCATCTGGTCGAGCTCTTCTTCGCTGTAGTTGGGCTTCTGGGCATCCGGCGGCGTCAGCAGGCTCAGCTGCGGCAAGTCCCCTTCCGGCTCCTCCTCGTGATCGGCGCCTTCATGGCGCTGACTCTGCATGTGCTCCACGGTCCACAGGGTCGGACCGGAGGGGTCGCTGGCAGCCGCCTGCGCATCCTCCGCCGTCGCCAGGCGACCACCGCCGGGCACCATGCCGGACTCATCGCCGTCATAGGCCCAGGAGGGACGCTCGGCCGGCGCGGGGGCCGCTTCCGGCGTGGCTGTCGGTGCCTCGAAAGGCGGCACATGCTCGGCCTGAGGCGTGACGGAATCGGGCTCCGCTGGCGCGACCGGCTCGGCTGGTTGATGAGGCGCCGCAGGCGCATCTGCCTGTGTCGGCGTGTTGCCCGTCGGCTGCTCGAAGGCATCATCCCAGGAGACAACCGCCTTGCGAGCAGGAGTTTCGGAAGCGGCCGCCGTGACACCGGCCGCCATCACACCCGCACCGGCTGCCAGCCCTGCGGCCGTGGCGAATCGACCACCACTGCCGGGCAGGGGCGCATCATCGTCGTCCCTGGGCTCTGGCGGCTGATTGCGGCTATCCGGCGCGGCACCGCTGCGCTCGCGCGCAAGTTGCGCGTCGCGCTCACGCTGTGCCTCTTTCTCACGCTGCGCCTCTTTCTCAAGCTGCGCCTGTCGCTCTGCCGCTTGCTGCTCGGCTGCGCGCTGTGCTTTCTGTGCTGCTTCGCGCTGCGCCTCCTGCTCTGCCAGACGTTGCGCTTCCTGATCAGCCAAGCGCTGCGCTTCCTGCTCGCGAGCCAGCTCTTGAGCCTGAGACGGAGCCTTGTGAGCCTCGGCCTCGCTCTGCGCCTGAGCTTCCTGTGCCATGTCGTGACGGGCGGTTTCATGACGAGCCGTGTCATGACGAGCGGTCGGCGCAAAGGCTGAGGCAGCGTCCCAGGCAGCAGGGACAGCCGTACTGTCGGAGACTGATGCTGTATCTTCGGCGGCAGGGATTGGCGTTGCCGCCTTGGGGGCCTGAGCCGTAACCGAGGCATCAGCATGACGCTGGCGCTCAGCCTCTATGGCAGCGGCTTGCGGCAGACGAGAGCGCGTGACATCGGCATGCGCGACACGCGGCGCGGAGGCAGCCTCTGCCGTCACGGCGGTCTTCAGGGCCGCGGCCAGGTCAACCCCTTCGATGCTGACATTGGCGCTCTGAACCGTCATGCGCTCGGTGTAGGCAGCGCCCGGCACCTTGGCGGAAGGCGTGGTTTCAGCAGTCTGCCACGGGATATCGGTGCTGCGGTCGTCCGTGAAGTCATCGCGAGCGCTGATGGCCTCGTCGGTGCCGCCGTCCAGTGACGGCTCGACACGGCGCTGGCCGCGCGGCTTGGCGGCGATGCCTTCTGCCTCCTGCCGGCGACCAAGCAGAATCTCGTCACTGTCCTCGTCCCACTCATCCTCACGGGCACGCCGGCCCGGCAGCAGACGCTGCCACCAGCTCAGTCTGGGTGCTGGTTCATGATCCGCGTCATCCTCTTCACCATCCTCGTGAGTCAGCGGCTCTTCGGCGTAGGCTGCCTCGTCATCGTAGGCGTCCTGATCGTCGCGGCGGCTGTTGAAGCGCTCGGCGAACCAGCCGGACACCCGCATGCAGCCATTGCCCAGCTCATCCATGACCGTCAGCCACGACATGCCGGTAAACAGCGTGAAGCCGCACAGGAAACTGGCCAGCGCGACCAGTACCGTGCCGCCCATGCCGATCAGTGGCGTCAGCGCACCGGCAATGCCTTTGCCGAGAATGCCACCCGCGCCGTTGGTCAGCTGGCTGTCGGGGCTGTAGAACTGGATATCGCCGATGACGCAGGTCGCCATGATCAGCAGGAACAGGCCGCCAGCACGCACCGCGATGGTCGTCGGGTCCCACACCAGCTCTGTACTGGGCTGACGCATCAGACGCCAGGCACCGAAGCCCAGCATCGCCGGCCACCACAGGGCACTGCCGCCGAACAGCGAATACAGCACATCTGACAGCCAGGCACCGATGCTGCCCATCCAGTTGCTGGGCGTGAGCTCAGGGCCGCTGTAGGACCAGCCGGGGTCCGTCGGCGCATAGCTGAACAGCGCCAGCAGCATGAAGACGCATAGGCTGAGCATGAGAATGACCACGCCTTCACGACTGACGCCCTGCAGGGTGGTGGTCAGGCGTGACGGTGGTCGCGCTGCCTTCTCCGCACGCTGCTCGGCGCGGATGGCCTGACGTTCGGCGCGTTCGGCCTGACGCTCGGCGCGGCGCTGGGCTGCAGGGCTTTCTTCCTGCACGCGCGGCTTGTTTCTGGTCTTGGCAGCAGGCTGGCCGCTGGCATCCTTCCTCGCGGGCTTGCCCGAGACGCGCGGCGTCTTGCGTGTCGGGCTGGACTCGTTGGCCGAAGCACCGCGCAGACGCGCGAAGAAGCCCGGCGAGTCCGCTTTCTGACGGGCACGCTTCCTGGGTGTTGCTGCCGCACGGCGGCTACGGGTTTCAGGCTTGGCCTGTTCCCGACTTGTCTTTCTGGCACTCTTGGCAGTCAAGTCGCCATCCCCCTTGCACCTTGTGGGCGATTTTCCATGTACCTTCAGCCGGTTATCATAACCATTCGATGGCAGTGACGTCATAATTGCCGATTCACGTCCGCTCATGACGCCAAGGCGCCAGGAGCCCATTGCTCCGTGCATGTTCCCGAACCGACAAGAGGCTGCCCATGCTTCCCTGGCTCCCCCCTGCCCCTGTCCGCTTTCCGCATGCTTCCACCGCCCTGAGCGAGCCCGACGGCCTGCTGTGTGCAGGGGGCGAACTCAGTCCCGAGTGGCTGCTGGCGGCCTACCCCCGCGGCATATTTCCCTGGTTCAGTCCGGGTGACCCCATCCTGTGGTGGTCACCGGACCCACGCATGGTGCTCAAGCCAGAGGGAGTCCGTGTACGCCGCAGTCTCGCCAAGCGCCTGCGCAATGCAGGCCTGAGCTACAGTATCGACCGCGACTTTACCGGTGTGATCAATGCCTGTGCCAGCATTCCTCGCGATGGCCAGGCTGGCACGTGGATATTGCCAGAAATGCAGCAGGCCTACATCGCTCTGCATGCCATGGGACACGCCCACAGCGTTGAAGTCTGGCAGGGCGATTCTCTGGTGGGCGGCCTGTATGGCGTCGCCTGTGGACGCATCTTCTTCGGCGAGTCGATGTTCTCGCGCGTACCCGATGCCTCGAAACTGGCGCTGGTGATCCTGTGCCAGGAATTGAGGGCACGGGATTTTCCATTGATCGACTGCCAGATGCATACTCCGCACCTGGCAAGTCTTGGCGCCCGCAGCATCGCCCGCAGCGATTTCATCAGCTATCTTGACCAGTATGCCACTGGCCAAGGGCATGAGGGCAAGTGGTCACTGACATCCTGGCCCACGCAGCACGCCCGGGAATGATGACCACGGCAATTCCAAGAGGGAGATGATGCAACGGTGAGCAGCAATACCCCCAAGCAACCGCAACGCGATCTGCGCTTCTTTCTGACGGTACCGCACGCCTGCAGCTATCTGGAAGGCCGCCAGGCGACCACGCTGTTTCTCGATCCGCAGGAAGCGCCCAATTCCGGTGTCTATGACGCCCTTGCCCTGCTCGGCTTTCGCCGTAGCGGCTCTCATCTCTATCGTCCACATTGCGGTGATTGCCGTGCCTGCATTTCCGTACGCGTGCCGATCGCCGACTTCGCGCCCAACCGCACCCAGAAGCGTCTCGTGCGCCGCAATGCCGACCTGGTCATCGAAGAAGGGCCGGCACTCTTCGACCCCGAGCACTATCGCCTGTACGCCCACTACATCCGCAGTCGTCATGCGGATGGCGACATGTTCCCGCCCAGTCATGAGCAGTATCGAACCTTCCTCACGTCCCGCGATGACTATGCCCGTCTGGTGAGCTTTCGCCTCGATGGTCGTCTGGTGGCCGTCGCCGCCATGGACCGCATGAGCCATGGCCTCTCCGCCATCTATACCTTCTACGACCCGGATGAGTCACTGAATCAGCGCTCGCTGGGGACCTACGCGGTGCTGTGGCAGATCGAGCAGGCACGCCGCGAAGGCCTGACCCACCTCTATCTGGGCTACTGGATCCGTGACTGCCGCAAGATGAACTACAAACAGCATTTTCAGCCGCTCGAGTATCTGGATGGCAGCCACTGGCGGCGACGCATACCGGCCAACCATACCGACAGTCATCTGCCACTGAGCCTGGTCAAGCAAGGCGCGTCAGTGGCACCCGGCGAGTGACGCGCTCTGCGGGCGCCCTCTCGACGCAAGCGCGTCTGACAACGTCAAGATGAGCATCGTTCAGCTAGCAGGAGCTCACCAGACAGCGCCGACTGCCGACCAACCGCCTCCCGGAAGTTGCCCCGGCGCAAGAAGCCGATTTTTATCTTCCTCCTGAACTGCCCACAGGCGCTCAAGGAGCGTACAATCGCGCTTCGACTTTGCCTTGCCGCCGCCCTTACGGCACAATATCGCGTATCGAAGTCCCGAATCGGGCACTTTTTGTGCTGAGGCGGCTCGGAACTACCAGCAGTATTCCCTGTAATAAGTGAGGATCAGCCTATATGGCGCGTGAAGATCATATTGAAATGGAAGGCGTCATCGTCGACACCCTTCCGAACACCACTTTCCGTGTTGAACTGGAAAACGGCCACATCGTGACCGCCCACATCTCCGGCAAGATGCGCAAGAACTACATCCGCATCCTGACTGGCGACAAGGTCAAGGTTGAGCTGACTCCGTACGACCTGTCCAAGGGCCGTATCGTCTACCGTTCGCGCTAAGCACGGTCAGACTGCCCTGCCGGTTGCCATGCCATCGATCACTCTGCACGTCCTGGACCTGCATGCGATCATCATGACACCGGCTGGCTGAACCGGTCGTTCCCGGCACCTCAGGCACCAGCGTCACCTCCGCCTGAACCCTCCGCCCGGACCCGGAACGCATCGAGGTTGCAAGACTTGCCCTCCACGGCGAGACACCCGCCACCTCGATGGCGTATGCCTGAGTATTCCGATGATGCCGCCTTGTCCCATGAATGTGTCTTGAGCCCGAACGCCAATCAGGTCTTCGCTCCCATTCAATGATGACAGGCGGCTCATCCCCGCTGAGCACCGTCCCCCTATACGCATTCGCTTCCCCCGCCCTCCCCTTGAGGATCGCGAGCCCCTTGACGTGCGCGCGTGTCCGGCTTGAGCAATCGACTCCATGCTCGCTACGTGCGGACAGCTTGCTGACTGGCGACCATAAAAAACGGCCAGTGCTTGAAGCACTGACCGTTCATGTCGCCCCTTCAGGGCAGGAAGCTGAGCGTCAGATCACGCCATTTCCGCTTCCGTTTCCAGGTGAAGTTCGCCGTTGTCGACCGTGACATGCACGATGCCGCCCGACTCGGACAGGTCGCCGAACAGTATCATCTCTGCCAGCGGCTTCTTGAGCTTCTCCTGAATCACGCGTGCCATCGGGCGAGCACCCATTGCCGGGTCGTACCCGAGGGTCGCCAGCAGGTCGCGCGCCTCGTCAGCGACATCCAGCTGCACGCGCTTCTCATCCAGTTGCGCCTGCAGTTCGACCAGGAACTTGTCGACCACATTGCGCACCACGGCGAGATCCAGCGCGCCGAACTGGATGATGCCATCCAGACGGTTGCGGAATTCCGGCGAGAACGTCTTGCGGATGACTTCCATGGCGTCGGTGGAGTGATCCTGATGCTTGAAACCGATGGAGCGACGCGCCACCTGCTCGGCACCCGCGTTGGAGGTCATCACCAGGATGACGTTGCGGAAGTCCGCTTCGCGACCGTTGTTGTCGGTCAGGCGGCCGTGGTCCATCACCTGCAGCAGCAGATTGAAGACTTCCGGGTGCGCCTTCTCGATCTCATCCAGCAACAACACGCAGTGCGGCTGCTTGGTGATGGCTTCGGTCAATAGACCGCCCTGGTCATAACCGACGTACCCCGGCGGTGCCCCGATGAGACGCGAGACGGTGTGACGCTCCATGTACTCGGACATGTCGAAGCGCACCAGCTCGATACCCATCAACGCCGCCAGCTGGCGGGCGACCTCGGTCTTGCCGACGCCTGTCGGGCCAGCGAACAGGAAGCTGCCCACCGGCTTGTCCGGCGCCTTGAGGCCTGCACGCGACAGCTTGATCGCCGCGGACAGTCCGGTGATGGCGTCGTCCTGCCCGAACACCAGCATCTTGAGATCGCGCTCGAGATTGGACAGCAGCTTCTTGTCGGAGCTGGAGACCGTCTTCGGCGGAATGCGAGCGATGGAGGCGACGATCGCCTCGACCTGCTCGGTATCGATGGTGTCGACGCGGATGCTCTCCGGCAGCAGGCGCTGGTGGGCACCGGCCTCGTCGATCACGTCGATGGCCTTGTCCGGCAGCTGACGGTCGTTGATGTAGCGGTCCGCCAGACGCACTGCCGTTTCCAGCGAGGCATCGGTGTACTTGATGGCATGGTGCTCCTCGAAGCGACCACGCAGCCCCTTGAGGATACGGATGGTGTCATCCACCGACGGCTCCATGACATCGACCTTCTGGAAGCGACGCGCCAGGGCGCGGTCCTTCTCGAAGATGCCGCGGAATTCCTGGAAGGTGGTGGAACCGATGCAACGCAGCTCGCCGGAAGACAGCAGCGGCTTGAGCAGGTTGGAGGCATCCATCACGCCACCGGAGGCGGCACCCGCACCGATGACGGTGTGGATCTCGTCGATGAACAGGATCGAGCTCGGTTCCTTGCGCAACTCCGCCAGCAATGACTTGAGACGCTTCTCGAAGTCACCGCGGTACTTGGTGCCGGCCAGCAGCGCCCCGAGATCCAGCGAGTAGACCACAGCCTCCTTGATGACGTCCGGCACATCCTCCTCGACGATGCGCTTGGCCAGACCTTCCGCAATGGCGGTCTTGCCGACACCGGCCTCACCGACCAGCAGCGGATTGTTCTTGCGGCGACGCACCAGAATCTGCACCACGCGCTCGAGCTCGCCATCGCGGCCGATCAGCGGGTCGATCTTGCCCAGACGCGCCTGCTCGTTGAGGTTGGTGGCGTAGTTGGTCAGCGGATTGTTGCCGCCTTCGCTGCTCGCCTCTTCGCTCTCTTCATTCTCGACCGACGCCTGGGGCGTCTGGGTGTGACCCGCGACCTTGGAGATGCCATGCGCGATGTAATTGACCGCATCCACACGCGCGACATTCTGCTGCTTGAGGAAGTAGACGGCCTGGCTCTCCTGCTCGGAGAAGATGGCCACCAGCACGTTGGCGCCGGTCACTTCACTCTTGCCGGAGGATTGCACGTGGAAGACGGCACGCTGCAGTACGCGCTGGAAGCCCAGCGTCGGCTGAGTCTCGCGGTCTTCCTGCTCTTCCGGAATCAGCGGGGTGGTGGAATTGATGAAGTCCTGAAGATCGACTCGCAGCTTGTCCAGATTGGCACCACAGGCGCGCAGGACATCGGCAGCGGAGGCATTGTCCAGCAGTGCCAGCAGGAGGTGTTCCACGGTCATGAATTCGTGGCGTTTGGAACGTGCCACGGTGAAGGCCGTGTTCAGGGTCAGTTCAAGTTCTTTGCTCAACATGGCAAGTCCCCTCTAGGCCGCGTCTTGGACGGATCACTCCGCCCGGTCGATGTCGCACAGCAGCGGATGCTGGCACTCTCGAGCATATTGATTGACTTGGTGGCATTTCGTTTCCGCGATGTCGCGACTGAAGATGCCACAGGTTCCTTTTCCCTGATGATGGACAGCGAGCATGATCTGTACTGCCTGCTCCTGATCCTTGTTGAAAAAGGTGGTCAGCACCTCCACGACGAAGTCCATCGGCGTGAAGTCATCATTGTGCAGAACGACCTTGTACATGGGCGGTGGAGCCAGTTCAGGCTCAGCGGTCTCGAATGCCAGATCTCCTTCGTGGTCTTCCTGGTATCCGGGTTCCTGAGCCGACGGGGCCTGATTGCTGATCGACAGTGTCTCCAGTAAGGGAGGACTGCCGCGCGATGTCTCTGTCTTGAACATAAGGGGCTGATCCGGTGAACACAAGCCGTGACGAAGCAGATTGCCTCAACGCGACGCGAAGAAGGACAAGCGCTGCCACGTCGTCTCAATGTGGGTGTGATAAGGAAAAGATGGGGGCTTGTCGATCTGGTTGCAAGCTTTGGTCGCGCACGCCCGGGCGTACACGTTCATGCCTGCATCGCGACGCTCTGACATGAATGCGGGCATTTGCATGCATTTTCGCTCACATACGCGACAGACACTTCTCGTCAGGCGTCGCCAACTGACGACCCATTCAAGCGTCTCGCCGCTCAATGAAACCCGGAATGCTACCGCGCAGAACGCTCCACTCAGAATGCCCAGGAGTGGCAATCGTTGGCGGCAGCCTGAGCGCGCAGCCGAGAAGCTTCCATCTCAAACGCAAGAAGGCCCCCGGACATGTCCGGGGGCCTTCTGCTGAAACCTGTCACGCAACCTGATACCTGGACATCAGATCAACGCAGGGTCTCAGGCATCCATGTTGTCAGCGACAGCCTGACCGAACTCGGAGCACTTCAGCAGCTTGGCATCGTCCATCAGGCGATGGAAGTCATAGGTGACTTCACCCTTGGCGATGGCCTTCTCGACGCCTTTCAGCACGAGATCAGCCGCTTCGACCCAACCCATGTGACGCAGCATCATCTCGGCAGAGAGGATGACGGAGCCCGGGTTGACCTTGTCCTGGCCAGCGTACTTCGGTGCAGTACCGTGAGTCGCTTCGAACATGGCGACGGTGTCGGACAGGTTGGCACCCGGCGCGATACCGATACCACCCACTTCCGCCGCCAGGGCGTCGGACAGGTAGTCACCGTTCAGGTTCAGGGTGGCGATGACGTCATATTCCGCCGGACGCAGCAGGATCTGCTGGAGCATGGCGTCAGCGATGACGTCCTTGACCACGATGTCCTTGCCGTTGTTCGGGTTCTTGAAGGTCATCCACGGACCGCCATCCAGCAGCTCGCCGCCGAACTCGTCCTTGACGATTTCGTAGCCCCAATCCTTGAAGGCACCTTCGGTGAACTTCATGATGTTGCCCTTGTGCACCAGGGTCAGCGACTCACGGTCGTTGTCGATGGTGTACTGGACAGCCTGACGGACCAGACGCTTGGTACCTTCTTCGGAGACCGGCTTGACGCCGATACCGCAGTTCTCCGGGAAGCGGATGTTGGTGACACCCATCTCTTCGCGCAGGAACTTGATGACCTTGTCGGCTTCCGGGGTCCCCGCTTTCCATTCGACACCGGCATAGATGTCTTCGGAGTTTTCACGGAAAATGACCATGTCGACGTCAGCCGGCTTCTTGACCGGGCTCGGCACACCAGTGAACCAGCGCACCGGGCGCAGGCAGGTGTACAGATCCAGCTTCTGACGCAGAGCGACGTTCAGGGAGCGAATACCACCGCCCACCGGAGTGGTCAGCGGGCCCTTGATGGAAACGATGTAATCCTTGACAGCCTCGAGAGTCTCTTCCGGCAGCCAGGTGTCAGCATCATAAACGTGAGTGGCTTTTTCACCGGCGTAGACTTCCATCCAGTGAATCTTGCGCTCGCCGCCATAGGCCTTGTCGACAGCAGCGTCGATGGCAATCTTCATGGCCGGAGTCACGTCCACACCGATACCATCGCCTTCGATGAACGGGATGATCGGATTATTCGGAACGTTGAGGGTATTGTCGGAATTTGCGGTGATCTTGGCACCGCCTTCCGGGACGACAATCTTCTGGAACCCCATTGATAACTCCCCTGTCATGGATTCAGTGGAGGCGCGAGTATAGCACCCGTGCCGCTTCTCACAGTAGGCTTATACGGCAGCCGCGACAAAAGTCTAAACCATGTCTCTCATATATCTGCTTCACAAGCCCTACCGCGTTCTGACGCAGTTCACCGACCGCGATCAGGGCCGCCAGACGCTCGCTGACTTCATCGACGTGCCGGATGTCTATGCCGCCGGGCGCCTCGACTATGACTCCGAGGGACTGCTGCTGCTCACCAGTGATGGCGCGCTCTCCCACCAGATCGCGCACCCGAGGAAGAAACAACCCAAGACCTACTGGGTACAGGTGGAAGGTACCCCCGATGAGCAGGCCATCGCCGCGTTGAGAGCCGGTGTCGAGCTCAAGGATGGCATGACCCGACCGGCGAAGGTCAGGCTGATTGACCCGCCAGCGTTGCCAGACAGGCAACCCCCTGTGCGCTTTCGTGCCAGCATTCCGACCCACTGGCTGGAGATCATCATCAGTGAAGGTCGCAATCGCCAGGTGCGTCGCATGACCGCCCACGTCGGCCTGCCGACCCTGCGCTTGATCCGCGCGGCCATCGGGCCATGGAAGCTCGATGGCCTTGCACCCGGTGAATGGCGCAGCGAGGAAGTCGAGATGCCAGCGCCACCTCGTCGCGAGTCCCGCTCGCCACGCCATAAGGGCGCGACGGGCAAGCCGGGCGAGCGCCGCACCGGCAACGCTGGCCCCCGGGGCAGTGGCAGTAGAAGCAGTAAAGCCAGCAATGGCAAGGGTTTCAGCAAGGGCTCAGGTCAAGGTTCAGGCAAGACACCCGGCGGCGGCGCCCGTCGCCCCTCATCCCCCAAGAAAGGAAGGAAATCCTGATGGCTGCTCGCTGGCCCCCGAATGTCACCGTCGCCTGTGTCGTCGAACGCGCCGGGCGCTACCTGATCGTCGAGGAAGACAAGGGCGGGCCCTGCACGGTGTTCAACCAGCCGGCCGGCCATCTCGAACCCCATGAGCGCATCATCGACGGCGTAAAACGCGAAGTTCGCGAGGAAACCGCCTGGCGCATCCTGCTCACCGGCTATCTCGGCCTCTATGTGCACGTGGCCGAGGACGGCACCCACTTCCACTCCCACAGTTTCGAGGCCGCCGCCCTTGAGCACCTGTGCACGCCGCTGGACCCTGACATCGTCAGAACGCACTGGCTGTCGCTTGAGGAGATCGAGCAGCTCGAGGACATGGGCCGCCTGCGCAGCCCGCTGGTGACCCGTCGTATCCGCGATAGCCAACGTGGCAAGCGTTTCCCGCTGGATGTGCTGCACGATTGAGCGATCGCCCGCGCCGGAAGTCAGCCGCCAGGCGTGCTTTCAAGCGGCGCTTGCGGCCCAGCGCGGCAGACGGTGCAGGCGGGGTGAATCCCTGCCCCGCATTCAGGTATAATCTCGGCCATTCGAGCGGCGCCAGAATGACGGGTCTGCCGCCTCCCCTGTTTGTGACAACCCGCGGCCATGCGGGTGACGAGAGAACTGATGACCGCTGAAACCGGTACCGGAACCAAGGTCATCGTCGGCATGTCCGGCGGTGTCGACTCCTCCGTCTCTGCCTTGTTGTTGATGGAGCAGGGCTACCACGTCGAAGGCCTGTTCATGAAGAACTGGGACGAAGACGACGGTAGCGAATACTGTACCGCCCTCGAAGACCTGGCCGATGCCCAGGCCGTGTGCGACAAGCTCGGCATCAAGCTGCACACCGCCAACTTCGCCGCGGAGTACTGGGACAACGTCTTCGAGCACTTCCTGGCCGAGTACAAGGCCGGTCGCACGCCGAATCCCGACATCCTGTGCAACCGCGAGATCAAGTTCAAGGTCTTCCTCGAGTATGCCGAGATGCTGGGCGCCGAGCTGATCGCCACTGGTCACTACGTGCGTGGCGGCGTGCGTGAGGGCCTCCCGCGCCTTCTCAAGGGCCTGGACACCAACAAGGACCAGAGCTACTTCCTGTACGCCGTGCCGCAGGCGGCCATCGCGCGCACCCTGTTCCCCGTCGGCGAGCTCGAGAAGCACGAAGTACGCGCCATCGCCGAGAAGCATGAGCTGATCACCGCGCGCAAGAAGGATTCCACCGGTATCTGCTTCATCGGCGAGCGGCGTTTCGCCGACTTCCTCAAGCAGTACCTGCCCGCTCAGCCCGGCAAGATCGAGACTCCCGATGGCGATGTCATCGGCGAGCACATGGGCCTGATGTACTACACCCTCGGCCAGCGCCAGGGGCTGGGGATCGGTGGCCTCAAGCGCTATCCGGACGCGCCCTGGTTCGTGTGCGCCAAGGACCTGGAGCGCAACGTGCTGATCGCCGTGCAGGGCAAGCACCACGACCTGCTCTACACTCAGGCGTTGAGCACCGAATCCGTCGACTGGGTCGCAGGCGAGCCGCCGCAGACCGACGCCAATGGCGAGCTGCGCATTCGCTGCAAGAACCGCTATCGCCAGGAAGACCAGGCCGCGACCTTGATCGTCAATGACGGCCAGCGTGTCGAGGTGCGTTTCGATGAACCGCAACGTGCCGTCACGCCCGGCCAGTCTGCCGTCTTCTATCTCGGCGACATCTGTCTGGGCGGCGGCGTGATCGATGCCGCCTGGAAACTTCCAGCGGCGGATGCCAGCGCTTCCACCGCCCCGCTCTCTGGCCCCGAGGAGTCCGCCGCGCAATGACCAGCGTGCCGATCCGTCCCGTCACTGATACCACTACCCGCCAGGCACTTTCGCTGGCGGGTGTCTTCCAGGCAGCCGCACTGGTCGATGAGCTGGCCCGCCACGGCCAGTGCGATGAGCGCGCCTGGGAAACCCTGGTCAATGCCACGCTGGATACCAATCCGGAAAGCTTCGAAGCCATCTACGGCGGGCACCATAACCGCCTGCGGCTCGGCATCGACACCGTCAGTGCGGTGATGGAACGTCGCCAGGTCTCACCCGTGGTGATGCGTTACGGCTTCTCGCTGGTGATGCTGATGAGCAAGCTCAAGAAGGACCCGGACATGCTGGAAAAGCTGGGCGCGGGCCTGACGCGCATCCAGGGCCAGGCCGAGCACTTCGGGCCGACCCACGAGAACGTGATCGCAAGCCTGGGCGAGCTTTACCAGCAGACCCTCTCCACCTTCCGCTACCGGATCGTGGTGCAGGGCGATCCCGGCCTGCTGCAGCAGCGCATGATGCCGGAACGCATCCGCTGCGCCCTGCTGGCAGGCGTGCGCTTCGCACTGCTGTGGGACCAGCAGGGCGGCCGTCGCTGGAAGCTGGTCTTCCAGCGCAGCGCGCTCAAGAAGTCATTGCAGCAGCTGGGCTGAGCCGAGCTCGCGCCAGCGCGTCACCTGACGCAACCTGATTCACACCCGAATTCGCTTCAACAACGCTGGAGCCCGTGAACCGGGCTCCGAGACACTTGAACCGGCAGCGCGTCATGTCCTGCCACCATCGGAAGATTCTCATCATGCAGCTGTCCGCCCTCACCGCCCTGTCTCCTGTCGATGGCCGCTATGGCGCCAAGACCGAGGCCCTGCGCGAGCACTTCAGTGAATTCGGCCTGATCCGTGCCCGTGTCATCGTCGAGGTGCGCTGGTTGCAACGCCTGGCCGCCCACGCCGAGATCGCTGAAGTGCCGGCCTTCTCCGCGGATGCCAACGCCGTGCTGGATAGCATCGTCAGTGAATTCAGTGTCGAGGATGCCCAGCGCATCAAGGACATCGAACGCACCACCAACCACGACGTGAAGGCGGTCGAGTACTTCCTGAAGGAAAAGGTCGAGAGCAACGCCGAACTCAACGCCGTCACCGAGTTCATCCACTTCGCCTGCACCAGTGAAGACATCAACAATCTGTCTCACGCCCTGATGCTGCGTGGCGGCCTGGACAAGGTGCTGCTGCCGCAGATGCGTGAAGTGACCGAAGCGATCGTCGCGCTGGCCCACCAGCACGCCGAACAGCCGATGCTGTCGCGCACCCACGGTCAGACTGCCAGCCCGACCACCCTCGGCAAGGAAATGGCCAACGTCGCCGCGCGTCTGCGTCGTCAGCTGGCGCAGATCGAACGCATCGAGATGCTCGGCAAGATCAACGGTGCCGTGGGCAACTACAACGCCCACCTGACCACCTATCCGGCCATCGACTGGGCGGCCAACGCCGAAACCTTCGTCGAGAGCCTCGGGTTGACCTTCAACCCGTACACCACCCAGATCGAGCCGCACGACTACATCGCCGAGCTGTTCGATGCCATCTGCCGCTTCAACACCATCCTGATCGACTTCGATCGTGACGTCTGGGGCTACATCTCGCTGGGTTACTTCAAGCAGCGCACCGTGGCCGGCGAGATCGGCTCCTCCACCATGCCGCACAAGGTCAACCCGATCGACTTCGAGAACTCCGAAGGCAATCTGGGCATCGCCAACGCCGTGCTGGGCCATCTGGCACAGAAGCTGCCGATCTCCCGCTGGCAGCGTGATCTGACCGACTCCACCGTGCTGCGCAACCTGGGCACCGGCCTGGCGCAGGGTCTGATCGCCTACCAGGCGACCCTGAAAGGCATCAGCAAGCTGGAAGCCAACCCGGAGCGTCTGAACGCCGACCTGGACAACAGCTGGGAAGTGCTGGCCGAGCCGATCCAGACCGTCATGCGTCGTTACGGCATCGAGAAGCCCTACGAGAAGCTCAAGGAGCTGACCCGTGGCAAGCGTATCGACCAGGCCGGTTTCGCCGCCTTCATCGAGACGCTGGAACTGCCGGAAGACGTCAAGACCGAGCTGAAGGCACTAAGCCCGGCCAGCTACATCGGCAACGCCATTGCACAGGCCAAGGCGCTCTAAGCGGCGCAGGTCACTGCAAATCTTTGGACGCCGGGGCCTTTGCTCCGGCGTCATGCATTGCGCATTGGACGCATGCAACACGCAGCACGCTGAATGACACCCTGGATTCACGACCACTGACGTTCTTCGTCAGTGGGCACGACATGCCACGCTCTCAAGGCTCGGCATGGAACGCATCGCCTTCTGCCATCCGGCAAAACGGCTTCAACGACGTCATCGCGAGACCGCCGCCCCCTGACAGGCTGCCGTTCGCGTTCGAGAGGTTCTGCATGAGCACATCCCCCGCCCCCCGCGACACCGACACGCCTCTGGCGCTGTTGGGCGGCCTGAGCATCCGCGAATTCCTGCGCGATTACTGGCAGCAGAAGCCGCTGCTGATCCGCGGGGCCTTCGCAGACTTCGAGACGCCGCTGGAAGCCGATGAACTGGCCGGTCTGGCCTGTGAGGATGGCATCGAAGCGCGTCTGGTCGAGGAAAACGGCCCGGACAAGCCCTGGCAGGTCAGCCACGGCCCCTTCGATGAGGCGACCTTCGCGCGTCTCGACGCCAAGGACGACAGCCAGTGGAGCCTGCTGGTGCAGGCGGTGGATCACTACGTCCCCGACGTCGCCGCGCTGTTCGAGCCCTTCACCTTCCTGCCGCGCTGGCGCCTCGATGACATCATGATCAGCTACGCGCCGACCGGCGGCAGCGTCGGCCCGCACCTGGACAACTACGATGTCTTCCTGCTGCAGGCCCAAGGCCAGCGTCATTGGCAGCTGGGCGGCATGCACACAGACGACGCCGAGATCATCGATGGCATCGACCTGCGCATCCTCAAGCACTTCGAGGTCACGCCGGGCGAGGACTGGGTGCTGGAACCCGGCGACATGCTCTACGTACCGCCGCGCCTGGCGCACCACGGTGTCAGCCAGTCCGATGACTGCATGACCATCTCCGTCGGCTTCCGCGCGCCTTCCGCCGATGAAGTCGTCACCTCCTACGCCGACTATCTGGGTGCCAGCCTGCCGGAATCGCTGCGCTACCGTGACCAGGGCATGGCACCGGTCGCCAATGCCGGCGAGCTGGACGACGCCTCGCTCGAGCGTGTGCGCGAATTGCTGCTCAGTACGCTGGATAACCCGACCCAGCTGGCGCAGTGGTTCGGCCGCTACATGACCCAGCCCAAGTACCTGGAGCAGCTCGCCGCTCGCGAACCGGCCCTCAAGACGCATGAGCTGGTCGAGTATCTGGAAGATGAAGGCGTACTGGTGCGCTCTCTTGGATCACGCTTCGCCTTCCGTCACGGCGAAGATGGCAACAGCACGCTGTTCGTCGATGGCGATGGTATCCTGGCCCCCCAGCCGCTGGCGGAAGCGTTGGCCTCCGATCAGCGCCTTACCGCGGTGTTGCTTGACTACACCACGGCAGACCTTGATCGCAGTGCCGTGGCCAGCCTGCTGACGGCGCTGATCAACCGCGGCAGCCTGATACTGGAATGTGACCTTCAGGACGAAGAGGACGATGAAGAATGAGTGACGCCATGATCAGCCTGGAACGGGGCGACTGGCAGACGTTGGGCAACGAGGCCAGCGAGATCCGCCGCGTCGTGTTCATCGAGGAACAGCAGGTACCGCGGGAGGAGGAGTGGGACGGGCGCGACGACGCCTGCGAACACTTCCTCGTGCATCTGGATGGCCGCACCGTCGGCACGGCCCGTCTATTGCCGGGCGGCCATGTCGGCCGTGTCGCCATTCTCTCCGAAGCACGCGGGCTGGGGCTTGGCCAACGCCTGATGGAAGCGGTCATCCATGCTGCGCGTCAGGCTGGCCACGCTGAAGTGCTACTGGATGCTCAGACCCATGCGCTGGAATTCTATCAACGTCTCGGCTTCACGGCTTACGGCGACGAGTTTCTCGATGCCGGCATACCGCATCGCAGCATGCGCTTGATTCTGAACTGAATTTTAGCTTAATCCTTAAGAAACCGGCCCTATCCAGGGCCGGTTTTTTTTGTACCCTGAAGTTTCTTGTAGTCTGGCTACAACCCGCTCCTTGACCAAGTCATAATTCCCCAAACCGCATGGATACTGACATCATGACGTCATTGAGAATGAATTAAAACGACTGTTTGTCAGCAGGAATTACGCAACGTTGAATCTGTTGTAAAACGATCGTTTTAATACGACCAAGGAATGAAAGACAGCACTCAATTTCGGAGCGATGCTAGAGATCAAGCCATTTACGCTGCACTGCAACATGACGCACTGCCCGACTCGGCACCGCCTTCAGGAGATTCGCCCATGTTCACCTCAGACTCACGAACGCAGGTCGCCTTGATAGGTGGTAGGGGTGACCAGGTACTCGGGGAACCTGATGATGCCGCTCTGGCCGAGCAATGGCACAACGCCGAGATCCGCACACGGATTCTCAAGCTGGCGCGTCCCCTCAAGGACCTGCTGCCACCGCAGACAGCGGAGTCGGTGGCGGCACAGGCGCAGACGATCTGCCATCTGAGTCGCGACCAGCGCTGGCAGCTTCCCGGCGAGCAATGGCAACTGCGCTCACAGGGCAGTGGCTGGCAGCTTGAGCGCAACGGGCAGCCGGCAACCGCTGGCGAGACGCAGGAGGCGCCTGACCAGCTGTCACTCGCCGGACTCACCGATGACGTGACGGGAATGCAGCTGGGCAACCGCCCGCTTCCCCGGGCCCTCTGGACACTGGCCGCCGCGCGGCATCGCGGCGAACGTCATTCGGTGCTGGCCATTGCCCAGATCAGCAGCGTGCGCGAGGCGCTGTGCTGGGGAGAATTGGTCTCACGACTGCGCGCGCCAAACGGCAGGCCGCCGCGCATCGTCCTCACCCTCAGCCACTGCACGCTACCCACGCTGGAAGCCAGCCTGTACTTCCTGATGCCCTGGTTGGACGGCATCACGCTGACAGCGGCACCCGGCCTGGAAACAGCCTGCCTTGGCGTGATCAAGGCTCGCTTCAGACTTGCTGAGCCAGCGGAGCTCGACAACGCCACCGACGACGTCTTCTGTCGCACGGCGTGACTCCTCTGGTGATGCCTGAAAGATCAATAACAACAAACTGTCATGCAGCAACCTCAAGACGCAGAGCACCGCCACTCCCATTTCACGCGTCGCTCTCGCGTCGACCGTCAGACGATAGACAAGCGAACAGATACAAGACACAGACAATACGCCAGGGGCTGAGCCCCGACGACGAAGCCATCAGGAGATGCCACCATGAGTCACACACGTGCCGATCAGATTGCCGCGCTCGAGAAGGACTGGGCCGAGAATCCGCGCTGGAAAGGGATCACTCGCCCCTATTCCGCCGAGGATGTGGTGCGCCTGCGCGGTTCCGTCCAGGAAGCCAACACCTTGGCGACCCGCGGTGCCGAGAAGCTCTGGAAACTGGTCAATGGTGATGCCAAGAAGGGCTACGTCAACTGTCTGGGCGCCCTGACCGGTGGCCAGGCCATGCAACAGGTGAAGGCCGGCATTGAGGCCATCTACCTGTCCGGCTGGCAGGTCGCCGCCGACAACAACACCAGTGAGGCCATGTACCCGGATCAGTCGCTCTATCCGGTGGATTCCGTGCCGACCGTGGTCAAGCGCATCAACAACACCTTCCGCCGCGCCGACCAGATTCAGTGGCAGAAAGGGGCCAACCCCGGCGATGTCGGCTTCGTCGATTACTTCGCGCCTATCGTGGCGGATGCCGAGGCCGGTTTCGGTGGCGTGCTCAACGGCTACGAGCTGATGACTGCCATGATCCGTGCGGGCGCCTCCGGCGTGCACTTCGAGGATCAGCTGGCCTCTGTCAAGAAGTGTGGTCACATGGGTGGCAAGGTACTGGTGCCGACCCAGGAAGCGGTGCAGAAGCTGGTGGCTGCTCGCCTGGCCGCTGACGTGGCGGGTGTCCCGACCCTGGTCATCGCGCGTACCGATGCCAATGCCGCCGACCTGATCACCTCGGATGTCGACGACTACGACAAGCCGTTCCTGACCGGTGAGCGCTCCGACGAAGGCTTCTATCGCGTCAAGGCAGGTCTGGATCAAGCCATTGCCCGTGGTCTGGCCTACGCGCCCTACTCCGACCTGATCTGGTGCGAAACCGCCAAGCCGGACCTCGAGGAGGCGCGCCGCTTCGCCGAAGCGATCAAGAAGGAATACCCGGACCAGCTGCTGGCCTACAACTGCTCGCCTTCCTTCAACTGGAAGAAGAACCTCGACGACGCCACCATCGCCAAGTTCCAGCAGGAACTGTCGGACATGGGCTACAAGTACCAGTTCATCACCCTGGCCGGTATCCACAACATGTGGTTCAACATGTTCGATCTTGCCTACGACTATGCGCAGGGCGAAGGCATGAAGCACTATGTCGAGAAGGTGCAGGAAGCCGAATTCGCCGCAGCCGAGAAGGGCTACACCTTCGTGGCGCACCAGCAGGAAGTCGGCACCGGTTACTTCGATGACATGACCAACGTCATTCAAGGCGGCAACTCCTCCGTCACAGCGCTGACGGGCTCCACGGAAGAAGACCAGTTCTAGGCCGCTGACATCGCGGTATGGCACCTCGCAATGACAGGATTGCGCGAGGTGCCACCCGCAGACTGACCGAAGCCCGCTCACGCGGGCTTTTTCGTGCCTTGGCGCCTTGAATGCCCGCCGTGGATGCCCGCCGCGAATGTTCATCAACGTCGACGGATATCCCAGCGCTGACATTCATGCGGCATGGCTCATGCAGAAGTGCTCACACGGAAGTCCTTACGTGGCAGCACTCATGCGTCGGTACTCACGTGGTCGGTACTCACGTGGTCGGTACCCACGTGGTAGCACTCACGCGACCGGGAAGTGCAGAAGTTGCGTCACCTCAGCGTTTCAGGTCGGGAACCCGTCAAGGCCGACGTGGTCTATAATGTTAAGAAACAGTGTTCTCGCACGCCCGTCGTGACAGGAACCTGCTGGCGGCCCAAGGAAGTGATCGCCTACCTGAGTCTTGCTCTCTCAGCACTCAGCATTCTCCATCACAACCTCAAGCTGCACCGCATCATGCGAGGAGATACACCATGACACTCTCACTGACTCACAAACGATCGACTGGCGCACGCCGCTGGCTGCCCGTGATCGCACTCGGCGTGCTGACACTTGGCGGCTGCGCGAACAGCGACATCTACTCCGGCAACGTCTACACCGGCGATCAGGCCAAGCGCGCACAGTCCGTCAGCTACGGCACCATCACCTCACTGCGCCCGGTGCAGATCCAGGCACAGGATGAAGGTAGTGGCGTGCTCGGTGGCCTGGGTGGCGCGGTTGTCGGCGGCCTGCTCGGCAGCCAGATCGGCGGCGGCTCCGGCCGTGCGATCGCCACTGCCGCGGGCGCCATCGGCGGCAGCGTGGCTGGCAAGTCGATCGCTGACAAGGTCGACCAGATCGATGCCTACGAGATTGAAGTCCGCCGCGATGCCGGCGACAGCCTCATCGTCGTCCAGAAAGCCGATACCGCCTTCTCGGTTGGCCAACGTGTCCGCCTGGTCGGCTACGGCGCCAACCTGAGCGTCGCGCCTTACTGAGTTCTCGATGGTTGGCGCTCCCTTGCAGGGGGCGCCGACCGCTTGGTTTCTGTGCCCTTCTGCGGTGCCTGTCGCAGGCCCCGCCCAGGAAGCGTCGCCTCGCTTTCTCCTGCCTCCCCCCTTCGCTTCGTCCCCCCCTCCTTCCAACTCACACAGCCATGGATCGCCTCAATGGGTAGTCTGCAGATTGCCTATTGGTTAACAAGCTATGAAATCGGGATTTTTTGTGCAAAGTTATACGTCTGCAGCCAAAATTGACTCTGTGTACAACTTTCCGTCCCAGGAGTTGCGATGCGTCCCGTCACTGCCCGTCCAGCAGGTTCTCGCCCAAGCACCCGCAAGCTGTCTTGTGGCATGTCATCTTCAAGAAGCTCCCCCCGCGCTTGTCCCAGCGCAGTCACTGACAGTCCCGGCGGTACCGCCGCCCTCAGCCATGCCCCGCAGATGGCACCGGCCTTCTCGACCCGGCGCCTGGGCATGGCATTGATCATGCTGGGTGCGGTGGCATTGGCCCCCATGGTGGAGGCAGCCGAGGACGAGGGTGGCGTGCTGTCATTGAAGGTCGAGAACGACATTCTCACCTCCGGCGATGATGGCCATTACACCAACGGCTTTGCGTTGAGCTACACCTTCGAGACACCACAGCAGCACTGGTCACGCTCATTCGCGGACTGGGTGCCCGGCTTCAGCGCTGCGCGACTGGACGCCACGGCCTACCGCTTCGGACAGCAGATCTATACCCCCAATGACATCACGCGAGATCAACCTGATCAGGATGACCGCCCCTACGCAGGCTACCTGTTCGGTGGCGTCTCGCTGTTCGCCGGTGAAGAAGGAGATGACTGGCGACGGGTGGATACCTTCAATCTGGATCTCGGCATCGTCGGCCCGGCCTCGGGCGCCAAGGATGCCCAGAAGGCGGTACACAAGCTGACCAGCAGCGATGAGCCGGAAGGCTGGGATCACCAGCTGCACAACGAGCCGGTGATCAATACCGGCTGGCAGACGCAGCTATGGCTGCCCGCCAGGGCCGCGGGGCTTGAGGTGGAGTACGGGCCATCGGCTTCCGTGGCGCTGGGCAATCTCTACACCTATGCGGGCGTCGGAGGCGGAGTGCGCATCGGCCAGGGGCTGACCCGCAGCTACGGGATACCGACAGTCGCGCCAGCCCAGGGCGGCCGTCAGTACTTCCATTCCGACGGCGACTTCGCCTGGTACCTGTTCGCCAATATCGAAGGCCGCGCGATGGCCTACAACATGCTGCTGGATGGCAATGGCTTCGAGGACAGCGCCTCGGTGGACCGTCGCCCACTGGTCGGCGACCTGCAGCTGGGCTTCGCGCTCAGCTGGCAACGCTGGCAGCTGGCGTTCGTCAACGTGTGGCGCACTCACGAATTCGAGACGCAGCAGGAGAGCGATCAATTCGGCTCGCTGACGCTCTCGACCTGGCTGTGAGTCAGCGCTGAGCTGCAAGCGGCACTGACAGGCAGCGATGGCTGAGCAGAGTCCGATGAGAAGAGCCTGATGGGCAGAAACAGATGAGCAGAAACAGATGAGCAGAAACAGAAAGGCCGGGCAGATAGCCCGGCCTTTCTGTCTGCGGGAAACGTCAGGCTTCCCGGAAGGTTGCTGCTGGTGAGATCAGTGCATCTTGACCTTGCTCATGCCCCAGCAGATCAGCTTGCCGCCGATCAGAACGATCAGCGCCAGCACGATCAATGCCATCAGCATGGAGATGGGATTGACGATGAAGGTCGCCCCCAGGATACCCAGGGCCACGCCCCAGACGTAGCGGTCACCGCTATCGATGCTCAGAGCCTCCGGCAGGACACGCTTGACGGTGGCACCCAGCGAGCCTTCCCAGCGGTTCAAGCACAGCATGAAGATCGCAGCGAAGCTCACCAGCCAGATCAATGTCACGGTCATCGAAATTCTCTCCTGAAAAATAGGGTCGCATGGCGCCTGAGTTGTCATTTCCCGTCAGGCGACGGGACAGAGTGTGCAGAGCGAGGCCACCTCGGGCCGCGCGTCAGAATCCGCAATATCCGAGTAGGCAGAGTAACCAGACCCCGTGGCCCTCGCAAGCCATCGCCCCAACCTTGCATGGCCGCCAGCAGGAAGGCCACTATACGCTGACAGGGCAACTCCGCCAGACACCTGATGATCCGACAGTTTTGCGCCTTTCTTCACCAATGACTTCGGGGTGAGAAAAAACCCTGCCTCGGGGTTGAAATGCACGCCTGCGAGCGTCACCTATACTTTCAAGACAAGGCAACGTGCGCTGGATTGCCTCTCCGGCAATGTCATCAGCGGGCCAGGAGCCACGTGATACGCGGCTTTTTTCCAGTTTCCCCCCTGACAGTCACCTCAGGGGCACGTTACCATTGACGTTCATATACCTATCGAAAGGCTCTCATCATGCAAATCGCCCAGAATGCCGTCGTATCCTTCCACTACACCCTGACCAACAACGAAGGGGAAGTGCTGGATAGCTCCGAAGGTCGCGAGCCGCTGGCCTACATCCACGGCGCTGGCAACATCGTCCCGGGCCTCGAGAAGGAACTCGACGGCAAGACTTCCGGCGACGAGCTGAAAGTTGCCGTCTCTCCGGAAGAAGGTTACGGCGAAGTCCAGGAAGCCCTGGTCCAGGAAGTACCGCGTGAAGCCTTCCAGGGTGTCGAAGACATCGAAGCTGGCATGCAGTTCCAGGCGCAGACCCAGGGCGGCCCGCTGATGGTCACCGTCACCAAGGTCGAAGGCGACACTGTCACTGTCGATGGCAACCACCCGCTGGCCGGCGAAACCCTGAACTTCGACGTGCAGATCACCAACGTGCGTGAAGCTTCTGCCGAAGAGCTGGAACACGGCCACGTTCACGGCGAAGGCGGCGTGGAGCACTAAGCTCCGCCTCTTCCCTCATCTGAGGCCTCGCCCCGGATGAGCACCTCCCATACTGTGGGAGGTCGGAACCGAAAGCCCCGCGACTGAGTCATCAGTCGCGGGGCTTTTTCGTGACTGCCTTCGTGTAGGCCCGGCTGGCTTGGCGCGCTGGTCAGACTGGCTCAGCCCTCTCTCCACAGGCCTGATCACTCATGCTCCCGGATCAAACGCCGCAGTCGGGCGGCGTGGCATCGCTGGAAAGGCTCAGGCCACGAAACAGCGCCGTGGCATCACCGCCGGCATTGTCGCCGTCAGCCATCAGCGCAAGACCGGCAATCTCGCTCGGCTTGCTGTCAAACAGTGACGCGTAATCAGCACGCAGGTCGCGCACCACCGCCACCCACTGCCCCACCTTCACGTCGCCGGATTCGACCGCCAGCAGCACGGCACGATCCGTGAAGGCATTGTCCCAGTGACTGCCTTGCGCTTCGTTGCTGGACCAGACGTAATTGATGGCTTCCACCTGCCACGGCAGGATGCCGGTCTTGTTGACCACATAGAGGCGTGCCGGATAGTCATCGCCGCCCTTGGTCTTCTCGTTCAGGCCCGGATAGATGCCATCCACCTGCCAGCACCATTTCAGGTAGGGCGTCTCTTCAAGCGAGATATCCTGCTCCAGATAGCGTGCGGACGCCTGACCCTGGGCGCGCGCCTCGAGCGCAGGGCTGCCGTCGCGCTCCACCACGCGATAGGCCGTCTGGCCTTCGAAGGTCTTCTCACCCCAGGCAAGAATCTGCGCAGGCGAGAAACTCCTGTCAGCCGCGTGGGCCACGGAGGGCAGTAGCGCCGTCAGCAGGCCGCTGGAGGCGACTGCCGCAAACAGGGGCAGGAATGACGGCAACTGACGGGAAGCAATCTTCATTGGCAGAACTCCGATGTGCCTGAGCAAGGCAAGTGAGGAAGGTGAAAAGCCATGTCACCGGAACGGCCAGGTTCGCAACGCATCAATCTGGGACGATGCCGTGATGCTCGTTCTGGTCCTGCGCTCGCAAGGTGACATACCCTCCCCATACGCGCGTCAGCGTGGTCAGGATGCATGCCGCGGCGAAGATCCACGCCAACCATGCGAAATGCTGTGGCATCAGGCAAGCCAACACGAAGAAGGCAATGGTCTCGGTGCCTTCGGTCAGGCCATCCAGATAATAGAAGGCCTTGCGCGTGAAATTGGGTCGCTCCAGCTGATGCTTGGCCGCCATGATGGCGAAGGCCAGAAAGCTCGAGCCCGTGCCGACGAAGGCGAACAGCAATGCCACCGCCGCCATCGCATTGGCGGCAGGATCCGAGAGTGCGAAACCCACCACCACAGCGGCATAGAACAGGAAATCGAGACAGATATCCAGAAAGCCACCGGCATCGGAGCTCAGGCCGGCGTGCCGCGCCAGCGCGCCATCCAGCCCATCCACCACCCGATTGATCAGGATCGCGGCCAGCGCGAGCCCGAAGTGCCCACAAGCCAGCAACGGCAACGCCAACATGCCGATGACGAAGCCCGCGAGGGTCAGCTGATCCGGATGCAGACCGCGCGCCGCCGCACTTTTCGCAAGACGTTTCAGAGGCGGCTGTACCCAGCGTGAGGTCCACTTGTCCAGCATGTTGCATCTACTCCCATGAGATCGTTGAGGTCATCGTCATTCCAGCGCCCGACAGGTGCTCAGCCGCGCGTCGGCGAGACCGAGCGCCCGGCTGGTACCGCACGCGCCAGCAAGTAGACCACCAGCGGCAGACAAGCCTGCAGGCAGGCGGCCACCGCGGTCAGACGTGGGTCGGCCCCCGTCGCCAGCGCCAGGGTTTCGGTGGTCAGGGTCGGGACACGCCCGCCGCCCAGCACCACCGTCGGCACGTATTGCGCGATGCTGACCGCGAAGGCCACTGCCCAGCTGATGGCCAGCGGCCTGAGCATCAGGCGCAGGCGGATACCGATCAGCACCTCGAGCCGTGAACGCCCCAGCAGACGTGCCGCTTGCTCGAGTCGGGTATCGAAGCGTGCCCAGGGGCCGGCCAGCGTCAGCCAGGCATAAGGCAAGGCGAACAGCAGATGGCCGATGACCACTCCCGTCCAACCGGGGCTGGCCCCCAGGCTCAACCAGCCGACCTGAAAGCCGAACAGGAAGCTGGCCTGCGGCAGCAGCAATGGCAGATAGAGGCAGACCACGAAGCCGCGCAGGCGGCCACTTTCCCGCTCACGCTCGAACACCGCCACGCTGAGGATGACGGCCAGCGTCGCCACCAGCAGCGCCAGCCACAGGCTGTTGCTGAAGGCATCACCCAGGCCTGCGAGGGCCTGGTGCCAGCTCTCCCAGCCCCAACGAGACGGCAACAGCGCAGGGAAGAACCAGCTCCTGGCCACCGATTGCACGCCGATCACCACGAAGGCGAGCAGTGAGATCAGCGTGACCCCGCCCAGCACTCCGCGCGCGACACACCCGAACATGACTTCACTCGCCAGCGCCAGGCGGCTTGCGCGCGCCGGGTGATGGCTCAATACCCAGTCGCGGTGCCAGGTGAGCAGAGCGCGCCCCAGCGCCGCGCCCAGCGCCATCATCCCGATCACCAGCAGGGCCAGCATCAGGGCGCCGACACTCGCCGGCAGGCGCGCCGTCGGGTCACTGTCACGCCACAGTTCGACCAGGCGCACCGCCAGCGTCGGCGTGCGCGTCGGCCCCAACACCTGTGCCACATCCACCACCGCCAGCGAGTAGGCCAGTACCGCACCGATGGGCAAGGCGATCGCGCGCATCACCTGGGGCATCAGAATGCGCCAGCGCAGCTGAGGGATGCTGTAGCCGAGCGCCTGGCCTGCCTGCAGTTGCGCCGTGACCGGCAGGCGTGACAGCGCCGTCTGCGCCATCAGCATCAGAAATGGCGCCTCCTTGAGCGCCAGCCCGATCGCCAGCGAGAAGCCATGGGCATCCGGCAGCGGATACTGCGGCGGTACCAGTACCTCGAAAGGTGCCAGCAGCAGGCGCATCAGCACGCCGCTGGGCGCCGCCAGCCACAGCAGCCCCAGTGCCAGCGCCAGATGCGGCATCGCCAGTATCGGGGCCAGCAGACGCTCCATGCGCTCACCGAAGCGAGTCCCGGCGGCGGCCGAGACCCACCCCAGGGTCAAAAGCACCGCCAGCAGCGTACCGCCGAGGCCACTGACCAGCGTCAGACGAAAGCCCTCCGTCAGTCCGGGCAAGGCCCACCAGCGTTGCCAGGCGACCGCCGAGACCTCCTCGAAGCCCAGTGTCGGCCACAGCCCGAAGGCCGGCGCGACCAGTCCGGCCAGCCCCAGCGCCGTCGGGCCGAGCAGCAACAGCAGGACGCCCCAGCGCAGCACGCGGGCGGGCGTCAGCGGCGCATGACCAGTGGCGGGCGCGACACGCCAGCGATCAGCGACCCATTGCGTCAGTTGCGATAGCGTCGCGCCCACTCGGCCTCCAGCGCATCGGTCCAGCTCGGATGTGGCTCGCTGAGCGGTGTGCCCAACGCCTCGGGCGACATGCTGCCCGGCAGGCTCGGCAAGGCCTCGAAGGCGGCGCGTTCTTGTGGCGGCAGGCGGGCGACATTCAGCACCGTGTCATCGCCCCAGCGCGAGGGGTCGGCCTTGGCGGCCTGGGCCTCGGCGGACATCAACTGATTGATCCACACCAGAGCAGCGGCCTTGTGCGGTGCACTGGCCGGAATCGCTAGATAGTGCACATTGCCGAGGGTGCCACCGTCATGGATATACGGCTCGATGGTCGGTGGCAACCGCCCTTCCTGACGGGCATTGGCCACTTCCTGAGGCACGAAGGTCAGCGCTATCCACACGCTGCGCTGAGCGAGCAGTTTCATCTGCTCTTCGGCACCGGCCGGCTGACGCTCGCCCTGCGCCCACATCAGCGGATGCAGCGCATCGAGGTAGTCCCACAGCGGTGCGGTCAGCCGCGCGAACTGGGCCTCATCGACCATGGCAGCGGCCAGCTCCTCGCGCTGCTCGGCGGGCATCAGTTCCAGCAACGCCTGCTTGAGGAAGGTGGTGCCGTGGAAGCTGGGCGGCTGCGGATAGGTCACGCGTCCGGGATGCTTTCTGGCCAGATCCAACAGGGCCTGCATCGAGCGCGGCGGCGACTCCAGCAGCGCGGTGTCGTACATGAAGATCAGCTGCGCACGCCCCCAGGGCGCCTCCAGACCGTCAGTGGCGAGTCCGAAATCGCGCGCGCCGATCTCCTCGAGCAGATAGTCGCTGTTGGGCAGGCGCTCCACGAAGGGCCCCCACACCAGCTCGGCCTGCTTGAGCGCACGGAAGTTCTCGCCGTTGATCCAGATCACATCGATGCTGCCATCACGGCGCCCGGCCGCCTTCTCGGCCAGCAGGGTCGAGACGCTCTCGGCGGTATCGGCGATCTTGACGTGGCGCACCTCGATACCATGCCGCGCTGCTGCCGTTTCGGCCTGGGCACGCAGATAGGCGTTGGTCGCCTCACTACCTCCCCAGGCATGAAAGTCGATACGTTGACCGCGTGCGCGTTCGGCGATCACCTGCCACTCGAGCGAAGCGAGCTCAGGGATCGGGCGCCCGGCCTGCGCATCTGCGGCATACGCCAGAGAAGCGGCCCAGGGGCTGGCAATGGCGCCGGCCAGCAAGACCAGCGAACCGCCCATCAGCGCCAGGGCACGACGGCGACCCGCCAGATGATTCGTCTTCATGAAGGGCTTCTCCTGATGGAAAAATGCCGCGTCCCGGACATGCGGGTGCGCGGCATCAGTCATCGATTAGTGTTTTTCAGCAGCCGGAGCACTCGCGGTGTCCGTCGCCTTGAGCGTCTTGGTCGGTTCGAAGCGGCCGTTGCGGCGCCAGGTGAAGTAACGATCGAGCACCTTGAGCACGCCTTCCGGCTTGTGGGCATTCTTCCACATGCCCGCCGCGGCCTTGTTGGCTTCCGACAGTGTCGGGTACGGATGGATGGTGGAGAGTATCTTGTTGAGACCGATGCCATGTTTCATGGCCATGGTGAATTCTGCCAACCACTCCCCTGCATAGGCACCGACCAGCGTCACACCCAGGATGCGATCACGCCCCTTCTCGGTGAGCACCTTGACGAAGCCTTCGGTGGCCCGCTCGGCCAGCGCACGATCGCTCTCGCCCATCTCGTAATGGGTGACCTCGTACTCATAGCCCTGGGCCTTGGCTTCGGTCTCATTGAGGCCAACACGTGCCACTTCCGGCTCCGTGTAGGTGACCATCGGCATGATACGGTAGTCGACCTTGAAGGTCTTCAGACCACCGAACAAGGCGTTGACTGCCGCGTGCCACGCCTGATGACCCGCCGCATGGGTGAACTGGTAGGGGCCGGCCACATCGCCGCATGCCCAGATGTTCGGCTGCAGAGTCTGCAGCGACTCGGAGACATCGATGGTACCGCGCTCGGAAACCGCGATGCCCAGCTCTTCCAGACCGAAGCCTTCGACGTTGGCTTCGCGCCCGATGGCCACCAGCAGCTCGTCGAACTCGATCCAGCTCTCCTCGCCGTCGGGAGAGCTCACGACCAGATGGCGCATTGGCTGACTGTCCTTGTCCTTGAGCACCTCGATGCGCGTGGCGGTGGAATTGATGCGCAGATCGACGCCCTCACCAGCCAGCTGCTCGTGCATCAGCGTACTGACCTCCTCATCTTCACGCGGCATCACGCGTGGCGCACCCTCGATGATGGTGACGTGACTGCCCAGGCGCGCGAAGCTCTGACCCAGCTCCATGCCGATCGGACCGGAACCCAGCACGACCAGGCGCTTGGGCTGCACCCTGAGATCCCAAAGGTTGTCAGAGGTCAGCGGCGTGATCAGCTCGATCCCGGGGATCGCAGGCACACGCGGACGAGCACCGGTGGCGATCACCACATTGCGGGTGGTCAGCACACGCCCATCGACTTCCACTTCCCAGGGCGTCTTGAGTCTGGCATTGCCGGTATGGACTTCCACGCCCAGGCTCTCGTAGCGCTCGATGCTGTCATGCGGTTCGACACTCTCGACCACGTCCTGCACATGGCCCATCACCTTGGCGAAGTCGATCTCCGGCTCATTGGCGGTGATCCCGAAGCGCTGGGACTGACGAATCTCATGAGCCGCACGCCCGGCACGAATCAGCGCCTTGGAGGGCACACAGCCGGTATTGAGGCAGTCACCGCCCATCTTGTGACGCTCGATCAGCGCGACACGCGCATTGACGGCGGAGGCGATATAGCTGGTCACCAGACCCGCCGAACCGGCACCGATCACGACCATGTCGTAGTCGAAGGTCTTCGGCTTGTCGAAGGCCGCCTGCTGCTTGCGCTTGCGCAGAACACCGACGATCTTCTTGGCGATCAGCGGGAAGACGCCCAGTGCGATGAAGGAGACGATCAGCCCCGGCGAGAGGATACCGGACAGCGACTCCAGCTGGCCCAGCTCACGCCCGGCATTTACGTAGATGGCGGTGCCCGCCAGCATGCCCAGCTGGCTTGCCACGTAGAAGGTGACCACGCGCATGCGCGTCAGGCCCATCACCAGGTTGACGATGAAGAACGGGAAGACCGGCACCAGGCGCAGGGTGAACAGGTAGAAGCCGCCCTCACGCTCGACCCCCCGGTTGAGTGACTCGAGCTGACGGCGGAAGCGCTTCTCGATGCTCTCGCGCAGCAGAGTGCGGGAAATCAGGAAGGCAAGCGTCGCACCGATGGTGCTGGCGAAGGAGATCAGCAACAGCCCCCAGCCGAAGCCGAACAGCGCGCCACCCAGCAGCGTCAGCAGTGCTGCACCGGGCAGCGAGAGTGCGGCCATCGCCACGTAGACGACGAAGAAGGTGCCCGCGACCTTGTACGGCGATTCCGCGAACAACGCCTGGAATTCCGCCTGGCTGGCCTTGAGGCTCTGCAGGGTGAAGTAGTCCTGTGCCCCGCTGGCAAAGAACACCACGATGGCAGCGACGATGGCGCCTAGAAGCAGTAACTTGCGTTTATTCACTGGCGATTTCCTTTTCGATTCCTGCCGTCATGGGCATGTCATTGGGAGGTACCGTGTCCTTACGAGGCATGTCGCTGACTGGATGCACTGATTCGCGTAGCGGAGTGAATGGCAGTGGCTTGATCACGACAACGGTAACGTTTCATTCTGCATGTTCGCATCCATCCCACGTTGATTCGCGTAGAACCCTGATACAGGCAGTGAGTGAATGGCAAGGCCAGCCACCTCGCGGCCCACCGGGACATGGAGATTTCCATGTTCTCACTTCGAAGGAACGACGCCTTTCCCGGAGACATCATGACCCGATACACGCGAATCCCTTCCTCTGCGCTCAAACGCCTCACGCCACTGGCAAGCCTGCTCGGCGGTCTGCTGATTGTCGGCCACGCCAATGCCTTCGACCCGGAAACGGCGCCCAAGGGCGTCGCCGAGGGTGTCGCTCAAGGCCAGGAAGTCGCCATCTTCGCCGGTGGCTGCTTCTGGTGCATGGAGGGCCCCTTCGACAAGCTTGATGGCGTGATCTCGACCACCTCCGGCTATACCGCCGGCGAACAGGACAACCCGACCTACAAGCAGGTCTCCTCGGGGCGCACCGGGCACACCGAAGCGGTCAAGGTGGTCTACGAGCCGGAAAAGGTCAGCTACGACACCCTGCTGGATGTCTTCTGGCACAACATCGACCCGGTCGCGGTGGACCGCCAGTTCTGTGATGCCGGCACCCAGTACCGCAGCGGCATCTACCCCCTCGATGAGGCCCAGCGTGACGCCGCAGAAGCCAGTCGCGAGGCGCTGAAGGACAGATTCCCCGAAGGCATCGCCACCGAGATCGAGGCAGCAGGCCCCTGGTATGCGGCCGAGGACTACCATCAGGACTTCTACAAGAAGAACCCGGTGCGCTATCGCTTCTACCGCGCCGGCTGTGGCCGCGATGATCAACTGGAGGAGATCTGGGGCGACGACGCGCCCACGCACTGATCTCGCCCTCCAAGCCCTCTGAACGACAACGGCTCGCCAGATGGCGAGCCGTTGTCGTTTGCGTGCTCTGCTGTCTGGGCTGATCTCAGTCTCGATACTGCGTGGCGGCCCGGCGCCAGCACAGGGTCGCCAGCGAGAAGGTCACCGCCAGCACCAGTACGCTGGCGGCCACCACCCCGGGCCATCCGGCAGCCTGCCAGAAGGGCTCCAGCCAGAAGCCACCGAGACTCGCGCCCAGATAGTAGGCAGTCAGATACAGCGCACTGGCACTGGCCCGCGCGCCTTCGGCATTGCGTCCGACCCAGGCCGAAGCGGTGGCATGCGCGAGGAAGAAGCCGAAGGCATTCAGGCTCAGGCCGATCAGCATGCCGATCAGCGAATGGCTCAGCGTCAGCAGCGTGCCGAGCACCACGATGCCGGTGCCCAGCATCATGGTCAGTGCCTGACCGCGTCGCTGAGCGATCGCCAGCGCGGCCTCGCCGTCCTCAGGCGCGCCCCCCGACACCAGCCGCCGTGCCAGCCGGCCAGACTGGGAGGCGCCGAAGGTGCCTGCCAGATAGGTCAGGAACAACAGCCCCAGCCATTGACTGCTGAGCGACCAGGGCGCCTCACTCAGTCGGAATGTCATGTAGCTGTAGAGATTGACGAAGATGAAGAAATTCAGCCCGCCGAGCAAAAACACCGGCCACAGACGGGGGTTGCGAAGATGACGCCCCAGACCTGCCAGCATGCTGCTCAGCTTGAGCGGCTGGGCGACGAAGCGTCTCTGGCGCGGCAGCAGCTGCCATAACACCCCCAGCACCAGCAGGCTGACACCGCCGATAGCGGCAAAGCTGACCTGCCAGCCCCAATGCTCCGCAATCACGCCCCCCGCGACCCGCCCGGAGATGCCGCCCAGTGAATTGGCGCTGATATAGAGCCCCACCGCCACCATCAAGGCGGGTTGCTCCATCTCGTCACTCATGTACGCCACTGCCACCGCCGGCAGGCCGCCGAGCAGAAAGCCCTGCAGCGCGCGCACCGCCAGCAGCGACCAGAAGCCCTCGGCGAACAGGGCCAGTCCTGAACAGGCCACCCCGCCGGCCAGGGTCCACAGCAGGATACGCCGCCGTCCCAGCGCATCGGACAGCGGACCGAACACCAGCAATGCGAGAGCCAGCGTCAGGGTGCTTACCGACAGGGACAGACTCGCCTGCAGCGAGCTCAGGCCCAGATCCGTCGCCAGCAGCGGCAGCAGCGGTTGCACCAGATAGAGGTTGATGAAGACCACGAAGGAACCCAGACACAGCGCCTGGGTCATGCGCCGCCAGTCACGCCCGCGCGCCTTGAGCGGTTCGGGCAGCTCTGCCTGTGCGGCGGAGTACGAGGAGGCGGAATCGGGGGAAGAAGACGCGGAAAGCGATGAAGCCATCAGGTACCTGCACTCAATCAAGCATGGGGATGGCGCCAGTCTGCGCCGCGCGCCCGCATCAGTAAAATATCTCGACATGATGCTGCCCATCAGCAAAGCTGATGGCAATGGCGGCACTGGGATGACGCAAACTGCGCCGAGAAGGGAGCCGCGCTGAAAGGAACTTCGCGATCAAAAGGACCCCGTGATGAAACTGCCCTTCGATCTGCGTGCACTCGAGATTTTCGTCAGTGTCGTCGAGCACCAGAGCTTCACCACTGCCGCTCAGGCACTCAGCCTGGCCCAGTCAGCGGTCAGCCAGTCGATCGCCGGGCTCGAAAGCCGACTGGGCACGCAGCTGCTGGTCAGAGGCTCACGCGGTCTGCGCCTGACACCGGCCGGCGACACGCTGCTCGAGCATGCCCGCCCCTTGCTGCAACAGGCACAGCGCGCGGCACTGGCGATGGCCGAGCTCGAGGGGCTGGTCAAGGGCGAGGTGCGCATCGGCGTCTCCTCGATGCTCGGCTCCTACTACTTCCCGCCCCTGTTGATGGCGTTCAAGGCACGCTACCCCGACATCAAGCTCAGCGTGATCGAGGGCGGTACCCTGAGCCTGCGTCGGATGATCGACAATGCCGAGCTGGATCTGGGCGTCATCGTCGAGGATCAACTCGGCACCGATACCCATGGCCTGATCCGGCGCCACTTCCTGAGTGAGGAAATGGTGGTCTGTCTGGCGAATGATCATCCGCTGGCCGCACGCACGCAGATCAGCGTCGAGGAGTTCTTCGCCGAGGAGCTGGTGGTCTTCAAGCGCGGCTACTTCCATCGCGACTTCATCGAGCGCCTGGCCAGTCAGCATGGACTCGCGCCGAGCATCGCCTTCGAATCGAACCTGATCGCCCTCAACAAGGCGATCGTCGCGCGTGGCTTCGGGATCACCACCTTCCTCAAGCGTGTGGTCGAGGATGACCGTGAAGAGAACAACCTGACCGCTGTCTCCTTCGATGAGCCCGCCTGGCTTGAGCTGTCACTCGCCTGGCGTCGCGAGCGCGGCCTGTCGCGTGCCGAGCAGGCGCTGGTCGATTTCGTCATTGAGCACTCGGCGGCCGGGAGGCCCGCCCTGAACGCTGATGGTCAGGCTGACAGCGCTGCGCTGGACTCTCCTTCCTGAACAGTGGCTGACAAGTTCCAGGGCTCAGAAACGACATCACCCGGCCAGGGCCGGGTGATGTCGAAGAGGTGCTTGTCTCTTCAAGGGCTTGTCTGTTTCAGCGCTGGTTTTTTCAGTGCCAGGCATGATCGGCTCACTGGCTGCGCATGGCCAGCTTCATCTGCATGGCCTCGTAGGGCATCGGGCGACGCGACTGCCAGTAGTGCCTGGACCAGTAGACGTTGTCCAGCCGCGACAGCTTCACGCCACGCGAGGTGGAGGCATGCAGGAAGTAGCCATTGCCGACATAGACCCCCACATGGTTGTAACGACGAGAGGGACGAAAGAAGACCAGATCGCCCGGCTTGAGCTGCGACTTGTCGATACGCTTGCCACGCTTCACCTGGTCGTTGGTGGTACGCGGCAGATCAATGCCGAAGCCATCACTGAAGACATGCTGCATCAGGGCGGAGCAATCGATGCCGCGGGAGTTGGTTCCCCCCAGACGGTAGGGCGTCCCGGCCCAGCGATCATGCTCTTCCAGCAGGACATCGCGGATGCTCGGCCCAGTCATGGCATAGTCCTGCGACTCGGCGACCGGCTGGGGCGCGGACTGGCGATAGCGCTTGAGCTTCGGCAGTTCCGGCAGGTCCACATCGTAGTAGGCCACTTCATTGGACGGTGTTGAGTGACTGGCACAGCCCGCCACACCCAGTGGCAGGATCAGAAAACAGCATAATAACGCGTGGCGCATCCAGCATTCCTCGTCGTGGGCCCGGCGCTGGAAGGGTGAAGGTGAGCAGCGCTTGCGGACGGCGATAACCATTGATGCATGACGATGATCGTTGATCGATCAGAGATAACACGGTGACCATCTGACAAGGTGGGCCGGATCAGGCAGCAGCACACCTTGCAACACGATGACGACAGTCAGATGACAAACCCAAGTCGTTCGCAGGATAGTAGTTCATGTCTCCGCAAACCGTATGCCATTACCGCAGATTTTAGACCAAAGCATCAGAGAAGGTGCCCCTGCCGCTCACCCGACCTGGGTTGAATCCCGCTCAGTGCAACGTGCGAGCGTCTCCGCTCAGCACATCCAGATGCAACGCCGGCCAATGCCCCGGGCGCGCGCCCGGGAAATCGAGACTCGACCAGGCACCGGCCAGAGGTGGCGCCACCGTCAACCACTGGATGAGCGCATCGCGGAAGCCGCGCAGGAAGTTGTCACGCTGGTCGGTATTGCCCATGAAGAAGGCATAGCCGGCGAACAGCCCACGGGCATATTCCTTCCAGCTGCCGTAGTGGTCACGCGCCATCGCATAGGCGCTGTCCAGATAGGCAGTGAAGGTCGCATCATCCAGCCAGCCCAGCTGTCGCCCGGCAATCGCGAGGTCCACCATCTGGGCGATGTCCCACGCCGCCATATCCAGCTCGTTGCAGCGCGCCTCGTTGTCCCTGACGCGTCGCAGACGGTCCAGATGCACCTGCTCATCATCGCCGCGCTCGGCGCTTTCCAGCACGTCGATCTCATTATCGAGACGAGCGCGATTGAGGGTGTAGGGGCCGTAATTGATCTGGTATTCGTCCCGATCACCGGCATCGCGCAGGAAGTCGAGGAAGCCCTTGAGCGCCTCGGCGTTGGCGAGGCCGTAATGACCTTCGAGCCAGCCGCTGAGTTCCTCGACGCCCCGCCCGTACTCCACCATCGGCTCGCCCCAGCACGGCGTATTGAGCGGGCCGCTCAGCGCCAGCGCCGTGAAGCGATCCAGACTCGGGCGCAGCCCCGGCTCCTGCCAGTCGCTGGCGCGCCAGTCGAGCCAATGAAACAGGCTGCCGGGGTCATCGAGATGCCAGCGGATCTCGTTGACCAGCGGATGGTCCTCGAGTTCCGGCACCGCGGATTCCCATACCGCCCAGGCTTCCAGCAGGCGCGTGGCGTCCGGATAGTAGCGGCACAGGGCACTGCGCAGACGCTCGGCACACTGGGCCAGCTCATCGGCGGGGAAATCACCGCTGTCCTGCACCATCAGCAGATAGAAGGCGTACTTCTCGGCCATCACCACACTGGCAGGATAGCGATGACAGACGGCCAGCCGCTGACGGCGTTCCAGCTCGACGGCATCGGCACGTCCGAAGGGCGTCTGGGCATCGGGCAAGGCACCACGCGCGGCATCGGCGGCCAACTGATTGAGATGATGCGCCTGCGCCGGCAGCCAGAAGCGCGCCATGCCCTGCACACCATCGCGGGTGTCCAGCGCCAGCGTCTCGTTGAGATATTGACGTGCCTCTTCGCGGCGCGCCGTATCGACCTCGGCGACAAGACCCTGACGATAGAGCAGGTCCGGCTCGCGGATACTGGCGATGGCCAGCACCCAGTGGCGACTGTCATTGCGCCACGCACGAATCGCCGCTCGGCAGCGCTCACGCTGGGAGGCAGGCAGCAGCGCATGCAGCTCGCAACGCAGCGGCGTCAGCGGCGACGCCATCAGCGGACGCCAGTCACTCTCGGTGTCGCGGGTCAGATCGACACCCTCGAACAGGCTGCGACCGCGCTGATAGGCGCGAGCCACGCCCTGCCAATCGGCATAGCGGCGCGCCAGCAGGTCGATGCCGTGGGCGGCGAAGTCCTCGCCCTCCTCACGACTCAGCCAGCCGGCACATAGCCCGGCGAAGGCGAGATCGACCAGACGCAGCCAGTCCCAGGCGGCGAATTCCAGCGGCTCACCACGATCGAGATACTGCAGCAACAGCTCGCCATAGGCCGCGGGTGACGGGGGCTTTTCCAGCCCGCCATCGGCGACGTCGATGCTGGAGGAGGCATGCGCGGGGACGCCCTTGCGCCCTTCCGACTTGCGTTCGGCCTCTTCCTGAGCCGCGTCCGCTTCCAGCTCATCCAGCCACTTGGCACGCTCGCTGTCGCTGGCCGTCATCAGGCGTGCGCTGTCGATGTCCCAGCCATAGCGATGCCCCTGTGAGGCCAGCCACAGCAACAGTCGAATCAGCTCATCACGCCCGGTGATCGCCCAGGTCTCGGCCAGCCAGCGCGTGACGTCCGGCCAGTGCGCCGCGGCGTCAAAACCGCTGGCACCGTCTTCGTGCGGGCCGCTGTCATCGGTGGTCAATGTCTGGCCACCGAGCCACGGCGAGAAGATGGCGCGCGCCATCCAGACCCGGTCGCGCTCACCCTGAGGCCAGAGCTCAGTAACCGCCACCGGAGGCTGTGACTCCAGCGCCTCCAGCAGACGCGGCCAGGTGACGCCGGCGTCTTCGTGCTCCAACTGGGACAGCGCGAGACTGGCCTCGAAGAAGCCATCATCGCCTCGCGTCCAGCCCGCATCGCTGCGCGAATGGGCCAGGGCCTTGAGCCAGTCATCCAGCGAGGTGAAGCGCCCGCCGATCGCCGTGAGCAGACGTATCAGCCAGGCACGCGTGCGCGCCTCTGACAGCCAACCGGCGGTAAGTGCCAGCGCCAGCAATTCCAACGCCTCCAGCTGGTGCAGCGGGTCCGGGGTGTCATGGGGGAAGGCCTCCAGCAGACGCCATCCCAGCTCCCCCGCATCCGGGACTTCCTGGGCCTTCAGACGCGCGCACGCCTGGGCCGGTGTCCACACCGTTTCCGGCGCGGCACTGAAACCCCAACCGCACAACACCAGCTGTTGCCCCCACCAGGCACTCAGGGGTTCGACCAAGGCACACCTCACGACTCGATAGGATTCGACTGACGCAACACTTGCGACCGGGCAACTCGCAACCGGCGGCGCATAGTGTAACGGAAAGGGGCTTGCGGCGATGCCCCTCACGCAGGATAGCGAGCACGAACCACACCATGACGCCCGATGACAAAGGCACTGTCATCGGGCGTCATGGTGTGGGTGGCCGCAGACAGCGAAGACCAAGATTACCGCATTCTCATCACATCAGGATGTCTTCATAAACTTGTTGCTGGTCGGGATACGGAAGAAGGCGCAGTACGCCACCGGCAGCACCACCAGCGTCAGCAGGGTCGCCACGCCCAACCCGAACACGATCACCACCGCCATGCTCGAGAAGAAGGCATCCGGGAACAGCGGAATCATGCCCAGCATGGTGGTGATGGCCGCCATCGACACCGGCCGCACACGGCTGACGGCCGCCTGCACCACCGCCTGGAAGCGATCCTCCTGCTCATCGAGCTGCACGTTGATCTCCTCCACCAGCACGATGGCGTTCTTGAGCACCATGCCGATCAGGCTCAAGGTGCCGAGCAGCGCCATGAAGGTGAACGGCGCACCGAACACGATCAGACCACTGACGATACCGATCAGCGTCAGCGGCACGATGGACCAGATGGCCAGCGCCTGACGCAGGTTGGAGAACAGCAGCACCGTGATCACGAACATGCCCAGCAGCCCCATCGGCAGCGAGGAGAACAACGCCTGCTGAGCTTCGGATGAGGTTTCATACTCGCCGCCCCACTCCAGGTGGTAGCCCTCGGGCAGCTCGATGGCCTCGATCTTGGGACGGATACGCCCCAGCACGCTGGCGGCCGTTTCCCCGGACAGCGGCATTGGCTCGGCGTAGACCGCCAGCATGCGCTGACGATCACGACGCTTGATCAAAGGGTCACGCAGCTCTGTCTTGAGCGGCCCCATCACCGAGCCCGCCGGCACGTAGGTCTCCTGCTCATCGCTCCAGACGTTGAGACTCGCCAGGGTGTCGAGATCGAAGCGCTGACGCTCCTCACCGCGCAGCAGAATGGGGATCAGCTCGGAGCCTTCGCGATAGACACCGACGCTCTCGCCGTCGCTGTTGATCAGCAGCGCCTGATGCAGCGAGTCACGTGTCACGCCGACACGCCGCGCCTGATCATCCAGGAATTCGGGCTCGATTCGATTGACGCGATTGCGCCATGACAGACGAATGCTGTCGGCCAGCGGCTCCTCCTCGAAGACGCGACGTACCTTGCCCGCCAGCTGACGCAGCACTGCGGGGTCTTCGCCGTACAGGCGCGCCTCGAGACTCGCCTTGGCCGATGGCCCGACCTGCAACGCCTGCACCTTGTATTCCACTTCAGGGTACTCGGCGCGCACCAGGCGTATCACCTCCTCCATGCGCGCTTCGCGGCTGGCCCGGTCTCGGGTTTCGACGATCAGCTGCCCGAAGCTGGCATAGCTGTCTTCCGGCGAGTAGGTCAGCGTGAAGCGCTGGGCGCCCCCACCGGTGACGCTGGTGACATGCTTGACCTTGTCCATCTTGAGCACCTGCTGCTCAAGGTCCGCGATGCGCGCTTCCGTCGCCAACACGTCGGTGCCCTCCGGCATCCAGACATCGACGAAGAACAGCGGGGTCGAGGCATCCGGGAAGAAGGCATTCTTGACCTGCCCGAAGCTCATCACGGCCGCCACCAGCAACGCCACCGCGCCCCCCAGGGTCAGCCAGCGCAGGCGGATCGCCCAGCTCAGCAAGCTGCGGAAGCCACGGAAGATGACGCCTCGATAGGGGTCTTCCTCCTGATTCTCGTCCGTGCCACTGCCCGCCGTCTCCCGCGCTTCGCGAAAGAACATGTCGAAGAAGAACGGTGTCAGCGTCAGGGCGGTGATCCAGCTCAACAGCAACGAGTAGCACAGCACCCAGAACAATGACCCGACGAACTCGCCGGTGGCATCCGGCGACAGACCGATGGGCGCGAAGGCGGTGATCGCGATCACCGTGGCCCCCAGCAGCGGCATGCGGTTCTGGTTGACGACCTCGAAGGCGGCCTGACGCTTGGTCTTGCCACGCTTGAGGCCGATCAACATGCCCTCGGTGACCACGATGGCGTTATCCACCAGCATGCCCAGCGCGATGATCAAGGCCCCCAGCGAGATCTTCTGCAGCTCGATGCCATGGATCGACATCATGACGAAGGTGCCGAGAATGGTGATCAACAGCACCAGCCCCATCAGCACGCCACTCTTGACGCCCATGAACACCAGCAGCACCAGAATCACGATGCCGACGGCCTCGGCCAGGTTGATCAAGAAGCCGGACACCGCCTCATCCACCACCTGGGGCTGGTGATAGACCGTGGTCAGCTCCATGCCCAGCGGCATGCGCGACTCAAGCTCGCCAAGACGCTTGTCGACCAGCGCACCGACCTCGACCACATTGACGCCAGAGGCAAACGAGATACCCAGCGACAGCGCCGTTTCGCCATCGGTGTGATAGAGGCGTGACGGCGATTCGGTGTACTCGCGGCTGACCGAGGCGATATCGCCGAGACGAATCAGGCCACCATTGCCGGGGCGCCCGACCACCAGACGCTCCAGGTCCTGCACGCTCTGGAACTCGCCACTTGGCTGCAGTTCCAGCGACAGGCCGTTCTGACGGATACGCCCGGCGTCGCCGACCACGTTCTGGGCATTGAGCAGGTTGGCGAGCTGATCCGGCGAGATGTTCAGCGCCTGCATGCGATCACGATCCAGCGCGACGATGACCTGCTCGCTGCGCGCGCCGACGATGGAGACCTTCTTGACCCCCTCCACCAGCGTCAGCTCGCGCTGCAGGAAGTCGGCCTGGTCCTCGAGGTCATGCGCCGAATAGCCCTCGCCGCTCAGGTTGTAGAGCAGGCCGAACACATCGCCGAAGTCGTCATTGACGATCGAGGAGCCACTGCCGGGCGGCAGGCTCGACTGGGCGTCATTGACCTTGCGGCGCAGCAGATCCCAGTACTGCTGCATCTCGCCTTCGCGCACGCTGCTCTCGAGCTCCAGCGTGATCTGGGAAAGACCGGAGCTGTTGACCGAGCTGACGCGCTTGAGATTGGGAATCTGTTGGATCGCCTTCTCCAGCGGCAGCGTGACTTCCTCTTCCACCTGCTTGGGCGTCGCACCCGGATACTGGGTAATCACCACCGCGTTGCGGATGGTGAACTCGGGAAATTCCAGCTGGCCGAGGCCGAAGAAGGAGGTCACGCCACCCACCGACAGCAGCAGCACGACCATCCAGCTGATGACCTTGTGTCTCAGGAAGTAATCGACCATGGATCAGAGCCCCGCTTCCTTGACCCAGGGACGCACAGGCTCCCCGGCTTCCATGCGACTGGCGCCCGCCGTGACCAGTCGGTCACCGGCACTCAGTTCTCCCGTGATCACCAGTCCTTCGCCGGTGGCCTGCAGTACCGTGACCGGCACGGCCTCGACGGTGCCCTGGGCGCTGACTTCCTGCTGCTTGCCCTCGCTCTTGCCCTCATTCCTGCCGTCGTCTGAGCCGGTGTCCGTGGTGGCGTCCGTGTTGATGGATGCGCTCGCCTGGGCGTCACCGCCCTTGGGCACGTAGCGCCACACCACGGGCTGGTCCGGGCTTTCCTCCTGAGCGACCACCGCCTCGATCGGCACGCGCCACTGGCCCTGGGTCGCCGCCGTCAGCTGCTGCATGTCCAGCTCCACGGTGGCGCTCATGCCTGACAGCACGGTGATGTCCTGCGGCTCCGGCAGCGTCAGGGTGACTTCATAGCTAAGCGAGCCCTCGCTGGCACTGGTGTCGTGCTCCTTGTAACGGGCCGGGTAGCGCGTCTCACCACTGCCGAAGCGCACCCAGGCCAGGGCGGCATCCTCAAGGCGCCCGGCCGCGGCACGCTCACGATCGATGGCGCGCACCTGGCGCTCCGGCATGTTGAAGATCACATCGATCTGCCCCGGCTGCTGCAGCACGGCGATGGTTTCCTGGGCGGCGACCACCTGATAGTTGTCCACCGGCACGCGCGCGATCACCCCGTCATAGGGCGCCTTGAGATAGGTGTAGCTGAGCTGGTCCTGCGCCCGGGAATACTGGGCCTGCGCAGACTGGAATTCGGCCTGCGCCTCATCGAAGCGTGCCCGGCTGATGGCGCCCTTCTCCACCGAGTACTTCATGCGCTTGTAGGTCGCCTGCGCCAGATTGAAGCTGGAACGGGCATTGTTGAGCTCGCTTCTGGCATCGCGATCATCCAGACGGGCGATCAACTCGCCCTTCTCGACCTCCTGTCCGGCCTGGACCTTGAGTTCGCGCAGCTCACCGCCGATGCGGAACGACAGGTTGGAGCGCTCCGAGGCCTCGACCACACCGGGATAGCGCTGGATGACACCGCCGCCTTCATCCGACAACGACAGCAACTTGACCGGATGCACCTTCTGCTTCTCCAGCGGTGCCTCGGCCTCGCTGCAGGCCGCAAGCCCGAGGGCCAGCAGGAGTCCGCCTAACAGCTGAAGGACGCGGCCTCCCCGCCAGGCGAAAGGAGTACGCAGGTGTGGCATGGCACCAGGTCGAAGTTTCATCAGCGGGCCCTTGAATCGTTGGAATGAAATGGCACAAGCGAAAATCTGTCATCTGTCCGGCGTGCGCTGCGGGGTTGGCTGCCCTCACTGGCGAAGCGCGATCGCGTCCCAGGCCATCTCGAAGGCCTGGTCGAAGCTGTCATCACTGATGGCTGGCACCTGGCAACCGGAGCCCTGCAGCAGGCTGTAGATCGACCGAAACATGAACACCTCGATGAGGGCGAGATCGATCTGCTTGAGAATGCCGGTCTGCTGGCCCAGCGCGAAGGCGTCCAGCAAGGGCGCGGCGCGCTCCTGATTGGCCACCTTCAGGGCATCCTGCATATGGGAAGAGTGCAGAAACTGATCGTGAAAGCGGAACAATGCGGGCTGATGGCGCCCCAATGCCACCAGGGCATTCCATACCCGACACAGTGCCGATTTCAGCTGCTGGGCGGCCGGCGGCAGCGTTGACGGCTCGTCCTCGAGCGCCTCTACAGGCTCGGCCTCGAAGGCCTCGATGGCGACCGCGATGATCCGACGGCTGACCTCACGAAAGGTCGCCTCCAGCAGGTCATCCTTGTCACGGTAGTAGAGATAGAGCGTGCCGGGCGACATGCCGGCGGCACGCGCGATGCGCGCCACGGAGGTCACGGCAAAACCATGCTCGGCCACCTCATGCAGCGTGGCTTCCAGCAACGCCTGCTGCTTGTGTTCATCACGATGGCGCATGGCCCGTCTGCCTCTGGTCTGATCTGTTCTGGTCTTGAGCGAATCCCCACAAAATAAATGAACGTTCATTTATTTTCAACCAGGCATTGTGTACCTGAGTGCACGCCCGCGCCTTGGGTCGTGCAAATCAACTCATGCAAATTATCTCATGTGGAAGATCAAGCCGTGACTGAGGGTCAGAGGCGTCAAATACAAGGCCAGTGAATGCCTGACTCGAAATGCCAGATACGAATTGCCAGATACGAAAAAGCGCAGCTCATCGAGCTGCGCTTTCTGAAGGCATCCACCTGAAATCTGACACGCGCCCGCGGCGCGCTTCAGCTCTCGGGGTCGATGATCGCGATGATGTGGTCTTCCAGGTCCTGCTGGCGCACAGACACCTCGGAGACGGCAAAACGTGACACCGAGACCCCGGCACGCTTGACGCTCTTGGCATCGCCGGTCAACAGCGGGTGCCATTCGGGCAGCTCACGGCCTTCATTCAGGCGGCGATAGCCGCAGGTTTCCGGCAGCCAGCGCAGCTTGCCCACCGTCTCGACATCCAGCGGAATGCAGCCCGGCACGCGCGTAGCGCGATTGGGATAATCGCGGCAACTGACCTTGCGCACATCCAGCAGGCGACAGGCGACATCGAGTACCGCGATATCGCCACTGTCTTCATCCTCGAACTTGAGCAGGCAGCATTGGCCACAACCGTCGCACAGCGCCTCCCACTCGGCGGTATTCAGCTCCGAGAGTGCGTGGCGCTCCCAGAAACGCTCACGCTTTCCGCCGTCAGGCTGCGGAACATCGCTCATCTTGCTCTCCTCGCCCTGCCGGGCAGCAGGGTCGTTTCATCAGTACGGTCTTGTCTGCCGGACAGGGCGTCAGTAATGCGTTTCCGGCGGCGTCACGCCAATCTCCTTGAGGAGGTTTTCCTTGGCCGGCGGCATCTGCAGATAGAAGCCCTGCTCGCGAATCTTCTCGAGCACCGTGGTGCTGGCAACGCGCGCCAGCGGCTTGTCGGCACGAATCAGCAGTGTCATCAAAGGGGTCGGCGTGCCGAAGATGCCCAGCAGGGATTCCGGCACATCCTCGAGTCCGCGCGCCTTCTCGACGTAGAGGTACATCTCGTCCTTCTTGGCGCTCTTGTAGATCTCGCAGATCATCTTGTCGTCTGTCATCGGGCTACCCATCATCTTGCAGCGCTTGCGCGCATCAGCGAGCTCTGGCGTCACGGGCATGACCCGAGAGCTCACTATCGGTTTCTGGCCTGTTCATGACCTGTGTTGCTGGCAAGCCAGGCTGCGCGAGCCTCGCGCATGCCCCTTGCAGTCTGGCCCACGGAATCGGCGTACGTCAGCTCTCGAGCGCCTTGGCCAGGCGCGCGGCCAGCAGCTCACCGCGCCAGCCCTGCGGCAAGGGCAGCGGCTCGCCCTCGTGATCGGCAATCACCAGCGCTTCCATGTCACGGCGCTTGCCGAGAATCTCCGGCTTGAGCTGCTGTGCCTCGGCCACCGCATTGACCTCCCGCTTGAGGCGTTTCATGCAGTTCTTCCACTCCGGCGCCAACGGCGACGGCGGCACGCGCGGCAGCTGACTGTCATCGATCATCGCCACGTCCTTGAGCAGCGTCAGCACGGTGTCCCCGTGGCGCTTGATCTGCGGCGGATGCATGCCATCGACCTTGGCCAGTTCGAAGCGATTGGTCGGCAGTCGCTCACAGATACCGAACAACTGCGCATCGGCCAGCAGGCGCGAACGCGGCACGTCGCGCAGACGAATCTGCTCCTCGCGCCAGTCGCACAGCACCTGCCAGGCGGCCAGGCCACGCGGCGAGAGCTTCCACAGGCTGCGATGACGCTTCCAGTACTCCGGGTCCGGTGTGGCACCGCCGCTGCTGCCCGGGTCCCGGCAGTCCTCTTCAAGCCAGGCCATGCGGCCCAGCTCGAGCAACGCATCGCGCTGCTCGGACCACACCTGCGGCAGGAACAGCACGTCCAGCGCGGCGTAGTCGCACTGCGCCTGACTCAAGGGGCGCTTGAGCCAGTTGGAACGCGTCTCTTCCTTGGGCACGGTGACGCCCACCACACGCTCGACCAGACGCTGATAGCCCATCGAGGCTTCGCCGCCGGTCAGGCCTTCGGCGATCTGGGTATCGATCAGCGGCGTCGGCGCCACGCCCGCCCAGCGCAGGAAGACTTCCATGTCCTCGCCACAGGCGTGCAGCAGCTTGAGCGGACCCTCTGCCCCCAGCAGACGCTTGAGCGCCTCGCTGGCCGGCACCACGGTGGGGTCGATCAGGAAGATGCGCGGCGTCTTGCCGTCCGCACCGGGCAGCTCGCCGTCACGGGCGGCCATCAACTGCACCAGTGCCGGAATCGGGAAGAAGGTCGACTCGCGGATGAATTCGGTGTCCAACGCCAGCCAATCGGCGCCTTCCAGTTCTGCACAGGCAGCAGCCAGCGCCTCGGGGGTCTCGATCCAGACGGCCTCGAAATCGAGTTCTGACAGCAGTGCGGTGGCGGGTTGATCACTCATCAGCAAGGAAATCTCGTGGTGACAGGCTTGCCCGGGCAAGCGGTAATTGAAGGTGACGGGCACTCGCCAGACACCGGGCGGTAAACGACCGCGGGCGTGGTGGTTCCTGACCACCACGCCCGCAGACGTGCTGCTGTAGTTGCTTTGATACCGAAGCTGCCTTTTGCAGAAGCTGCCTCGACATCGATGCCGGTGCCGAGCATCGGCACCGGCATCGCATCAGATCTCGCCGAGGGTGAACGGCAGACGGCCGCTGAAGGCACGACTGAGCGTGCCGCCATCGACGTATTCAAGCTCGCCGCCCATCGGCACGCCATAGGCCAGACGCGTCAGCTTGAGCGGCTGCCCACCGTGTTGCACATCGCGAAGCTGCTCGGCGATGTAGTGTGCGGTGGCCTCGCCCTCGACCGTCGGGTTGGTGGCCAGCACCAGCTCCTCGATCTGGCTTTCGCGGACGCGGGTCTCCAGCGCATCCAGCCCGATATCCTCGGGCCCGATGCCATCCAGCGGCGACAGATGACCGTGCAGCACGAAGTAACGCCCCACATAGCCTCCCGCACCCTCGATGGCGAGCTGGTCGGCGGGCGATTCCACCACGCACAGCACGCGCTCATCACGCCGCGGACTCAGGCACAGCTGACAGACCTCTTCCTCTGTCAGCGTGCGGCAGCGCGCGCAATAGCCGACGCGCTCCAGCGCCTCACCCAGCACGCCGACCAGACGATCGGCGCCCATGCGATCACGCTCCAGCAGATGCAGCGCCATGCGCTGTGCCGTTCGCGGGCCAACGCCCGGCAGCACGCGCAAGGCATCCAGCAACTGATCTACCAGCGGCGAAAACCCCATCAGAACGGCATCTTGAAGCCGGCCGGAAGGTTCAAGCCAGCAGTCGCCTCTTCCATCTGCTTCTTGGAATTGACTTCGACCTTGCGCACCGCGTCATTGACGGCGGCCGCCAGCAGATCTTCCAGCAGTTCCTTGTCTTCTTCCATCAGGCTCGGATCGATCTCGACGCGCGCGACGTCATGACGACCGTTCATGGTGACCTTGACCATGCCCGCGCCGGATTCGCCCTGGACTTCCGCCTTGGCGGCTTCTTCCTGGACCTTCTGCATGCGCTCCTGCATTTCCTGCGCCTGCTTCATGATGTTACCCATACCGCCTTTTCCACCGAACATGGCTCACCTCATCAATAACGTGTTGAACATGACCTAACGATAAATGCCGTCTGCCCGACGTGCCATGTCGTGGCACCTCCGGCCTATGGTATGCGTGCCTTGTCGGCACACGCACCGCGAAGTCGGGGAAGCGTCAGCGATGCCCGGCACCGCCGACGCTCGATCAGAAGTTGTCCGGCTCGAAGGAGTTGACGCTTTCCTCGATCAGACGAGCACCCAGCTGTTGCTCCATGGACTGGATATGCGGGTCAGCACGCAAGGCTTCAACCGCGCGCGCGTGACGTTCGCCCAGCAGACGAATGCGACGACTGTGCGGCGTTTCCAGACCCTCCGGCAGCGGCGCGACGCTGATCTCCAGCGCACGCTCCACACCCTGGCCCGCCAGCGCCTTGCGAATGCGCTCCTGGTGGACTTCGGCCATCATCGCCGACTGGGCGGGGTCCAGCCTCAACTTGAGGTGGGTGCCGTCGTCGTGCTCGACCAGGCAATGAGCGCCGATATTGCGCGTGATGCCGCCCAGCCCCAGCGAGGGGAACAGCTCCAGCCATGCGGCGTGATTCAAGCGACCATCGGCACTAGGGGCGCTCGGGGCTGACGTGGGCGCAGCCACAGGTGCGGGTGCCGGCTCCGGCATCGGTTGCGCTGCCACGGCTGGCTCGTTTGCGACCGGCTCAGGCGCCGGCGATGCAGCGGGCTCGGGTTGTGCTGGCGCTGAGTACTCAGCGGGCTCTAGCGCTGCTGGTACAGGTTCAGCGGGCTCTAGTGCTGCTGGTACGGCTTCAGCGGGCTGCGGAGCCGATGACTCAGCAGCTTCTGGCTGTGCTGGCGCGCAACCGAAGGCGGCACTCAGGCGTGACATCGCCGAACTGGGCGCAGCGGGCGCCTGTGCGCGAGCTGCCGTCTGTTCTGGCGCTGGCGCCGACACCGGCGCGGCCGCTGGCTGAGGCGCGTCTTGCGCTACGTCGCGAAAGCCGGCATCCCGGGCGTCCTGCGGAACGTCCTCCGTCGCCCACGGGGGCGGCTCGTCGGCCATCGGCGGCTGTGCGTCGGTCGCTGGCGCGGCCACTGATGCGGCATGCTGGGGCGCGGGCGCCACCGGGGCCGCCGGCGCTTGCTGAGGCTGAGCCGGGGCTTCTTGAACAGGAGCCTGCTGAACCGGGGCTTCTTGAACAGGGGCCTGCTGAGCCGGAGCTTGCTGAACAGGAGCCTGTTGAACAGGCGCCGGGGCTTGAGCGCCAGGCGCGTTCGCCCCCTCCGCCTGGCCGGTCATCGGCAGCGGCGTCTGCGCCGGGCGCGGCACGCCCTGCGGGCGGAAGGCCAGCATGCGCAGCAGCGTCATTTCCAGCGCGGTGCGCGCATCCGGGGCGTTGGCCATGTCGCCACGCCCCTGCAGGGCGATCTGGTAATAGAGCTGCACGTCTTCACCGGTGAAACGGCTGGCCAGCGCCAGCAGCGCATCACGGTCGCCATGCCCGTTGTCCAGGGCGCTCGGCACCATCTGGGCGATCGCCAGGCGATGGAAGACAGAGGCCATGTCGTCCAGCACCCCGCCGTAGTCCGGCCCCTGCTCGGCCAGTGTCGCGACCTCCGCCAGCAGACTCGCGGCGTCCAGCGAGGCCAGACACTCCAGCAGCGCCAGCACATGGCGGTGATCCAGCGTGCCGAGCATGGCGGCGACATCTTCGCGCCGTACCTGACCATGGCCGAAGGCGATCGCCTGATCGGTCAGACTCATGGCGTCACGCATCGAGCCATCGGCGGCCTTGCCGAGCAGCCAAAGTGCGTCTTCCTCGAAGCTGACTTCCTCGCGAGCGAGAATGTCAGACAGGTGCTCGACCACGCGCACCGGTGGCATGTTCTTGAGCGTGAACTGCAGGCAGCGCGACAGGATGGTGACCGGCAATTTCTGCGGATCCGTGGTCGCGAGCAGGAACTTCACATGGGGCGGCGGCTCTTCCAGCGTCTTGAGCAGCGCATTGAAACTGTGGGTCGACAGCATGTGCACCTCATCGATGAGATACACCTTGTAGCGGCCCTGGGTCGGCGCGTACTGGACGTTGTCCAGAAGCTCACGCGTGTCCTCGACCTTGGTCCGCGAGGCGGCGTCGACTTCGATCAGGTCGACGAAGCGGCCATCATCGATCTCGCGACAGGTGCCACACACGCCACACGGCCTGGAGCTGACGCCCTCTTCGCAGTTCAGGCACTTGGCCAGAATGCGTGCCAGCGTCGTCTTGCCGACACCGCGGGTCCCGGTGAACAGATAGGCATGGTGCAGGCGCCCCTGATCGAGGGCATTGACCAGCGCACGGCTGACATGCTCCTGACCGATCAGTTCGTGAAAATTGCGCGGGCGCCACTTGCGCGCCAATACCTGATAGCTCATTGAGCGGGGCATTCCTTGGGCGATCTGAAACATGAGCTGAAATCTGCACGACCCGGCTGGGCGTTACCCCCGACGATCGACAGACGGAGACCGATGACGTGGCCTCGCTGAGAATGCGCTCATTCTAGCGACTTGCCGTGTGGCTTCAAAGCGCGATGCCACTTGCGCATCAGGATTGAGGGCACGACGCCGGATGACAGGCGTGGTGCGCCCCCGAATTACGGGTACGACGAAACGCCAAGCGGGGCTCGGGTCAGGCAGGAGATGACAGGTTCAGACAGCGAGGGTGTGGCGAAAGGCTTCAGGCAGCGTGAAGCGAAGGTCTTGCAAGGGGTTGCGATGGAGCGTTGCACAGCAGGCGGGATGATGCGGACATTTCACGAGCAGCCATTTTCAGGGCCCTGAAATGGAGGCGGCCCCATCAGCCACATCCCGGCACACGCGTCAGCCACTACCGTTGCTCCCTTCCGGGCCTGGCGGGGTTTGCAGCCTAGCATTGCGGGAGGACCGACAGGGCCACCACAAACATGATCATTTGGTAAACTACCGAGCCAATCGCTTGAACTTCAAGCACTTGGCGTGATCAAGGCGCACACTATAACAGCGCATCGCCGCCCTCACAAGGGGAGATCGCGCCGCGGGCTATAGCGTTGCCTCACGCGCATGGCGGTGACGGAAATGACGCGCCATCACGGGTAGCAACAGCATCAGGACGATCAGGCGCAGAAGGTGATGGAAGGCGACGAATATCGGGTCGAGATCGAGCGCCACCGCCAATAGCGCCATCTCGCCGATACCGCCAGGGGCCAGGGCGAGGAAGGCCACGTCACGTGGCACCCCCATCAGCTGATGGATCAATTCGGCAAAGCAGCCCAGCACCGACAGCGAAATCAGGGTCGCCACGCCCGACTGGCCCATCACCCCGACCAGCACCCGCGGCGCAAGACCCTTGAAGCGCGCCCCGATGGCGCAGCCCAGTACCAGCTGCATGACATCGGTGCCCCACACCGGTGGCGAGAAACGCACCACGTCGCCAAGCGACAGCACCAGCGCCAACAACAGCGGCGCCAGCAGCGAGGCATTCGGTATGCGCAGTCGCCTGGCCAGGGGTAGCAGAATCGGCAGCACCGCGATCAACCACAGGCCGCTTACCGCCACATCCCTGCCAATGCCGGGCGTGCCCGACGCACCTTCCAGCACCCAATAGAGCGGCGGCAGAATCATGATCACCAGCAGCACTCGCAAGGATTGCGCCACCGCGATGCGCTGCGGGTCGCCACCGATGCGCTCGCCGATCACCACCATCGCCGTCAGCGCACCGGGCACCGAGGAGAACCACGCGCTGGTGGCGTCAAAACCACAGCGGCGATACCAGGCGGCGCAGGCCAGCGTCGAGGCCCATACCCCCGCCAGCAGCAGCAACGCCGACAACCACCAGCTGGAGAGGTGCGAGACCAGCTCCGGTGAGACGCGCGCGCCCAGCGTCAGACCCAGTACGCCCAGAAACAGGTTGCGCAGGCGGTCCGGCACACCGAGCCTCAACCCGGCCATCGCGCCCAGCAGGTTGGCGACCAGCGGCCCCAGCATCCACGCCAGCGGCATGCCGGTGAGCTGGAACAGCCAACCACCCACCACGCCCAGCGACAGTGAGGTCAGCAGCGGCCTGAGCGGCGCGTCAGCCTTGAGCGAGACGGCAGCCCTGAGCGACGTGACAGCCGTGAGCGAGATAGCAGCCCTGAGCGACATGACAGCCGTGAGCCAATGGGCTGGCGAGAGACGAGAGGCGCGCACCTTGAGGCGCTGCAGCGGAATGAATGGCATGCTGGCTTCCTTGTCAGCGACACGAAACAGGCCACCAATGATACGCTGGCGCAAGCGCCATTGGCTGCCTGTTTGAGGCATTATTACGCCTTCAAGCGGCCACTGCAGGTCGCAGACCGGTCCTGAGCCTGACTCTCATCACTCTTGTCGCGTACCTCACGCGCATTTGCGGAGCCCGGATGACTTCTCCCGACTCACTCCCCTCAGCGGCTGACGGCTCAACGGCTGACGATTCAGCGGCTGACGCCTCAGCGCGTGGCCCAGCCACCGCACCGCCCCCGGCCCTGCTGCTGGTCGAGGACGACGCCCTGTTGTCCAGCACGCTATGCAGCGTCTTTTCCGCCGAGGGCCTTGCGGTCACCCACCTGGCCGATGGCGCTGCGGCACTTGCATGCCTGTCGACCCACCGCGATCACGGCTTCGCGCTGATCGTGCTCGACCTCAACCTGCCCGGCGCTTCCGGGCTCGAGATTCTCGCCGCGCTGCGCCAGCACGACCGCCAGACACCGATGCTGATTCTCACCGCGCGCGGCGCCATCGAAGATCGCGTGCGCGGGCTGGACCTGGGCGCCGATGACTATCTTGCCAAACCCTTCGTGCTCGATGAGCTGGAAGCCCGCGTGCGCGCCCTGCTGCGCCGCCATGTCACTCTTCAGGCCAGCCAGCAGGCCAGTCAGCAGCCAGCGCCCTCGCCGGGCATCGCCCCACGCCTGACCCTCGGCAGCCTGGCCTTCGAGCCACTCAATGCACGCTTTCTGATCGCCGATTCCCCACTGGCGCTGCCGCCCCGCGAACAGCGCCTGCTGGGTTGTCTGATCCAGCATGCCGGCGAGCCGGTGGACAAGGCGCGCCTGACCCGTGAGGCCTTCGGCGAGGAGGAAGCCGTGGGCGACAACGCCATCGAGGTATATGTGCATCGCCTGCGCAAGCGCCTGGAAGGCAGCGACGTCAATCTGCGCACCATCCGGGGCCTTGGCTATCTACTGGAACAGACCACGGACGGCAGCGCTTGAATTCCGCCCCCTCACCACGCCCGCAGACGGCGGCAAAACGCAGCATCAGCCTCTATCGGCGCCTGCTGAGCTGGCTGCTGCTGCCCCTGCTGGCGCTGGGCACGCTATTGCTGGTGCAGGCATTCCTGTCGGCGCGCGAGGCAGCGGACCGCGCCTATGACCGGCTGCTGGAGGCCGCGCTGGTCACCATTGCGGAGCAGGTCAAATGGCAGGACGGCCAGCTGTGGCTCGATCTGCCGCCCGCCGCCCTCGAGATGCTGGCAACCGACGCCCAGGAGCGCGTCTTCTACAGCCTGGTGGACGCCGATGGCGAGCAGGTCACCGGCAATACCCACCTGCCGGACGCCAATCGCGCCGCCGATGGTCGCCTGACCCCACAGGAATCGCTCGGACGCAGCGGAGAGCTGTCGTTTCGCGATATCGCCTGGCAGGGGCAGGCACTGCGGCTGGGCAGCCTCGACACCCGGCTGGGCGGCTGGGGCGATGACCCACGCCACGGCCAGCGCTACAGCATTCGCGTCGCCCATACCCGCGAGGGGCGAGACACCCTGACGCGTGAGCTGTTCAGTGGCTCGCTGGTGCGTCTGGCGGGCATGGCCACGCTGGCGCTGCTGGTGGTGCTGACCGGCGTACGGCTGGCGCTATCACCGCTGACCCGGCTGCGTCGCGCCATTCGCGAACGTGACTCTCGCAGCCTAGCGCCGCTCAACCTGCCCCTGCCGCGCGAGCTCGAAGAACTCAAGCACACCATCAATGACCTGCTGGCGCGCATGCGCCGCGTGCGCGCCAATCAGGAGCGCTTCATCGGTGATGCCTCCCACCAGCTGCGCACCCCGCTGGCGGGACTCTCCGCTCACGCCGAGCTGGCACTGCGTCAGCAGGACCCCAGCGCCTGGCATGCCGCGCTGGGCCAGATGCAGGCCACCGCCAGCCATACCGCACATCTGGCCAATCAACTGCTGTCGCTGACACGACTCAACAACCCGGAAGTGCAGCCGCCGCGCGTGCCGCTGGAGCTGTCAGCGCTGGCGCGCGCCACCGTCAGCCGCCTGTTCCTGCGCTGTGATCGCGCCGGGGTGGACCTCGGCCTCGAGATCGCCCCGGATATCGATGGCGCCGCCTGGACGCTGGGCGTCGAGTGGCAGCTCGAGGAAGCACTGGCCAACCTGATCGACAATGCCTGCAAGCACGGCGCGCGCACCGTCACACTCACCCTGAGCCGGATGGCGGCGCCGAGCGATGCTCTACCAGCGCAAGCGGACAGTGCCACACTGGCGGGCCGCTGGCGGCTGAGTGTCGAGGATGACGGCCCGGGCATCGATGCCGAACGGCGCCTGCTGGTGCTGCGCCCCTTCCACCGCAACACCCAGCCCGACAGTCATGTCCAGACGCCGGCGCAGCAGCACGATGAGCTCAAGCATCACGAGGGAGCCGGACTGGGGCTGGCGATCGTCGATGGCATCGCGCGACACCACGATGCGCGCCTGACGCTCAGCGACTCGACAGCACGCAGCGTGACGCAGGCTGCTGACTCTGCATCCCGCGCAAACGATGCAAACGAGCCAGGCGCGTCCTGCGGGCTATGCGTCAGTCTGCATCTGGCACCCTGTGCAGCGCCTGAGGTGAGAATGGATGGGGATGATGAATCAGCACAGGCCGGCAAGCCTGCCAGGACAGGAGGCACAGCATGCTAGTGAGACGACCGCCAACCGGACGACAGCTTTCTGACAATCACCGCTCGGGCAGACGGCGCGCTGGACGACTGACGGCCTGCCTCGCGCTGGCCATGCTTGTGAGCCCCGTCAGTCAGGCGGCGACCCGGGCGGCTTTCGATCCGCTGCTCGAAGAGCATCAATCGCTGTGGTTGCAGGGCGGCCAGCCACTCACGGCGCCCGCGCCTGACAGTGGCGCCAGCCTCGCGGCCGACCTGACGATCCACGCCGCGCTGGATCTGCCCGAGATTCGTCCGCTGCTGCTGCGTTACAGCCGCCAGCACCCTGAGCGAGTGCTGCACTACGTCAATCGCTCCGCCCTGGGGCTTGAAGCACAGTATCTGCAGGCACCGCTGACGCCGCAGGCCGACCTGATGATTTCCTCGGCGATGGGCTTGCAGTACCGACTCGCCAACCAGGGGCACGCCCTGGCACTCGACGCACCAAATCTGGCCGCCTGGCCGGCCAACTCACGCTGGCGCAATGAGCTGTATGCGATGAGCTTCGAGCCGATCGTGATGGTGGCGCGACGTGATGCGCTCAAGCGACTGGCGGACCTCGACGGCCTGCGCAACCCCCTCGATGTGCTGCGCAGCCATCGCGATTTCTGGCATCTCCTCGAGACACGCCGCGAGCAGCTACGCGGTCGCATCATCAGCTATGACCCGCGCCGCAGCGGCTCCGGTTTTACCTATGCCGTGTCCGATGCCCGTCAATCGCCGCGCTACTGGACGCTGGTACGCGCCATGGGTCAGGCCGATGCCAGACTGGTCAGCACCAGCGGCGCCATGCTCGAAGCACTGGCCAGCGGCGAGGTGGACATCGCCTACAACCTGGTCGGCCCCTATGCGGTGACCTTCGCCCGCGCCCACCCGGAGCTGGTGGTGATCGTGCCGGAAGACTACGTGCTGATTCAGCGCCGGCTGGCCTTCGTCCCCCAGCAGGCTCCTCACCCCGAGGCCGGTGAGGCCTTTCTCGACTGGTGGCTGAGTCTGGAGGGTCAGCAGGCGGTGGCCAGCGACAGCCAGCTGGGCGCACTGCACCCCGAGGTGAGTGGCGAGGGCAGCGCACAGCATATGCGCGAGCAACTGGGCGATGCGCTACGCCCGATCGAGATCGGCCCGGGCCTGTTGGCGACACTCGATCGCCTCAAGCAGGCCAGTTTCCTGAGCCGCTGGGTACTGGAATTCGAGGCCCCTGCTCCCTTTGCCAGTGAAGCGAGCCAGGGCAAGGGCCAGAATCAGAGTCACCCCCCGTCAGCCACGCCGCCAGAATTGAACCAATGATGCGTGTCGTCAGGGCTGGCTAGCCCCTCCCGTTCTGTAAACGGACTGGACACAGGACCGAGCCCATCACGCTCAAGGCGCCCCACGGGGCGCCTTGAGCGTGATGCCATGCGGCATTCAATGAGACAAGCGGGAAGGTTCAGCGTCAGCGATCGCCGGCATCTCCGCCGCCATCACTACCATCGGGGTCCGGTGCGGCCTCGCGCAGCCCGACATCCTCACGGCCAGCCAGGCCCTCAGTGGGCTTGCGACGCGCGATCAGTGCCCCCCCTTCCCGGTGCTCGCTGCTCTGATACTCGGTGCTTTCCGTCTCGCTGCTTTCCGGTGAGCCGCTGGCGGGGCGCAACGGCTCCGCCGAGGCGCTGCGCTGCTCGACGAGACGCTCGGTGCCATCGTCACGATGCAGCCAGACATCCATCTGCTGGAAGGCGACCTTGAGGCCATGCTCACGGAAGCGTGCATCCACCCAGCGGTTGATCTCATCGGTGGCGTAGAGGCGATCGGTCAGGTCATTGACATAGATGCGCAACTCGAAGCCGAAGTTGTCCTGGTTGTAGGACAGGCAGAATACCAGCGGCTCCGGATCCTTGAGCACTCGCCTGTTTTCCTGGGCGGCCTGCATCAGCAGCCGATGCGCCAGATCCAGATCACTGCCATGGGCGACACCGAAATTGAGCACCACCCGCGTGACGTTGTCCGACAGCGACCAGTTGATCAGCTGATCGGTGACGAACACCTTGTTGGGAATGATGATCTCCTTGCGATCGAAGTCCGTCACCGTGGTGGCACGGATCCGGATGCGATTGACCGTGCCATGCAGGTTGCCGATGGTGATGGTGTCGCCGATGCGCACCGGGCGCTCGAACAGGATGATCAGGCCCGAGATGAAGTTGGCGAAGATCTCCTGCAGACCGAAGCCCAGCCCGACACTCAATGCCGCCACCAGCCACTGCAGCTTGTCCCAGCTGACACCCATGCTGCCCAATGTCATCACGAAGCCGGTCGCCATGATCACGTAGGACAGCAGCGAAGTGATCGCGTAGCTCGAGCCCTGCTTGAGCTCGAGCCGCGACAGGATCGAGACCTCCAGCAAGCCCGGCAGGTTGCGCGCCATCATCACCGCCACGGCGAGGGTGATCATGCCCGCGATCAGATCCGCCAGCGAGATGGGCGTCGCCGAATCACCCTCGACGGAGGCGGCGATTTCCCACACCACCACGCTGTCGAGATAGCTGAGCACATTGAGCAGGTCGGCCCACACCACATAGAAGATCGCCAGGAAGCTGATGACCAGGATCAGCTTCGAGAGACGCAGTGACTGGGAGTTGACCTGCTCCATGTCCAGCGGCGGCTCTTCCACCACCTCGACACCGCCTTCGGCGCCCTCCTGAACCTGGGCGCGGCGACGCGCCACGGCGCGACGATAGGCCAGTCGCCGCGCGGCGACTGCCAGACCGCGCACCACGGTGGCTTCCACCAGAATCCAGGCCCCGAACAGGAAGATGGTGGTGATGAAGCGGCCACACAGGCGCAGCGCGGTGTACTCGTAACCGAGGCAGATCAGCACGCCCAGCGCCACCGGCACCAGCGCCATCGCAAGGCCCAGAATCAGCCGGAACAGCTTGAGCCCGAAGAAAGGCACATGCGCCAGAATAAGCCGCGAGAGACAGAAGCTCATCGCCATCAGGCCCACGAACAGAATGGCCAGCCCCAGCGGACGCTCGAGCAGATTGAGGTCAGCCTCGCTGATGATGTTGGTGGTCAGCACCACCGGCAGCAGCGCGAAACCCAGCCACCAGATATGGCGACGCAGCTCCGCCACGTAGGTGGCCGGCCACTGGAAGTGACGCTCGGCGACGCCGTCCTTGACCAGCAACCGGCGGAAGATGGCGAAGATGCCCCACGCCAGCGACAGCTTCAACAGTGCCTGCCCCAGCGCCCACAGCATGAGACCTTCACCCAGCGATAGCACACCGCCGATCAGCGCCAGCGCCAGCGCGCCAGGAATGGCCAGCAGGACGTTGAGCAGAATGGCGCGCGGCGTATGCAGCTGGGTGTCCTGCTTCAGACGCCCTATCTGGGCATGCAGATCCGCCAGGCGCGCGCGGATGCGTGAACGCTTCCAGGTGATGAAGATCAGCAGCAGCAAGCCCGGCAGCGCCACCCACAGGTCACTGAGCTGAAAGCCCTTGGACAGCCCCGCCACCACGCCGCGCCAGACGGTGGGCTTGAGCTCCTCGGCAAGCATTTCCGGGGTGCGTGACAGCCATTCCAGATCCAGCGGCTTGCCATTGGCGACCCAGAACAGCTGCTCCTCGATGGTCTGGCGCAGGCGTCCGGAGACTTCGAGCAACTGCTGCTGGTTGAGCTGCAGATCAATGGCGCGTGCCAGCAGGCTGTCGTATTCCTTGTCGAGCTTGTCGACCAGCTCCTTGCGCGCCTCCAGCTGACCGATCAACGCCTGACGCAGCTCGGCGCTGACCTGACTGACATCGGCATTGCCGCCGGGGCGCTCCAGCGCCGCGGCCTCGCCCAGCACGTGCGAATCGAGATAGCCCGGAATATCGGCGAGCTGTTCGCGCACCTTGTTGAGCTCGAACTGCTTGAGGCGCAGGTCGGCGATCTCTTCCTTCAAGTCCTTGCGCACATCGACCTGCGGCAGGCGGCTCTGCTGCTCGCGAAGGATACGTGCCAGCAGGACGCTGCCCTTGATGGCCTCGATCTGCTCGCTCATGGTGCGCTCGACCTGGGTGACGCGATCAAGCTGGGTGCGCACCTCCAGCCCATCGCGAATCACGGCGTTGACGCGATCGGTGATCGCCAGCAACTGGCTGCTGAGCTCGCGATTGCGGTTGAGCACCTGCTGGAAGATGGGATTGTCGGCCAGCGCGGCATTCGCGCCACTGGTGGCATCGGCGATGGTCTGCTCGGACTGGTTGCGGCGCTTGTCGTTGACCAGCGTCTGGATCTGTTCCAGGCCCTGCTCCAGATTGGCGATCTGGCGGCTGTAGAGGGTCTTGCGCACCTGGGCCAGCTCACGCAGCAGAGAGCTTGAATTGAGCTCTGAATGACTCAGCTCGCCACGCGTCTCGGCCAATGCCAGGCGGGCCTCGATCAGGTCACGCCCGGTACCGGACAGGTCGGCATCGGTGTTGCCACCCAGCTGGGTCTGCAGGCGCTGCACCTGCTGCTGCGCATCGGCCAGGGTCGAGCGCGAACGCTCCGGCAGGCTCTGGGCATTGATCAGGCGCCGGTTGGTATCGGCCAGCTTGTCCTGCAGTTTCTGCAGCGAGTCGAGGATCGAGGTCATGCGCTTGTCCAGCGCCTCGACCGACTCATCTTCCAGTGACGCGATGCTGGGCGGGGTGTAGTCCTGAGGCAGACGCGCCAGCTCGGCCTGCGCCTTCGCCAACTCCGCCGGCGCCTCCTTGACCTCACTCTTGAGGGAATTCAGGCTGCTGGTGGCCTCGGCGAGGTCGTCAAGCACCGTCAGGGTATCCTTGAGGTCCGCGATACGCTGACGAGTGTCGGCATCCGGTTTCTCGACGCTCTGCAGGTCTTCAAGCTGAGTCTGGACATCAGCACGCTTCGGGGCATCCGCACTGGCCGTGGCCGGCACCCAGGCCAGCAGCACCATCAGCAGCAAGGCGCCTGCCAACATCATCAGTCTCAAGGGCTTGTCACCTGTCACAGCTGTCTCCTCAATGATCACCACCGCGCTTTTTCATCGGCTCTGCTGCCCCGCCAGGCCGCCGTCAGCCATGCAGAATGACATCGTGTCAGGCCGCAGACGCGGGCAAGGGCCGCATTGTCGACTGGCGTTGCATCCCACGCAATCCTTGTCGGCAAACGTCCGCCGGCGTCGCCCAGCAAAGGATAAGGGGGAGAATGAACGAGAGAATGAACTAGACAGCGAAGTGAAGCATGAAGCAAAGAGTGACAGGACGAAAAAGCACTGCTTGCAGGCCAGCGTGAGCGACATGCATCGTCGCATCGAGACGACGCACCTGTCGGAATCTTCGTGCTGGAACCGGACACTGCGCCGCCAGTAGAATGGCAGACATGTCATGAGCATTGCTCCATAATGCCCTGCTCCCCCGCCGCGGTGTAACCGACAGGATACTTCCATGCCCCTCCGCCTTGCCTCCATCGGATTCCGGTCCGTTCCTGCACGCCTCTCGGGAGTGCTGGCCACAGTACTGCTGGGTGCTGCCGCACCAGCAGCGGCCGACGTGCCCTACACCATGGATGCCGAAGGACGCGTGGTACTGGCCAACGGCGAGCGTTTCGCTCCCGAAGCACTGGGCATGACTGCCGCCCAGGCCCGTGCGGGTGCCATGAGTCAGGCTGACTGGCGCGAACTGGCAGCTTCTGCGCCAGGCACGGCGGAGGACGTCGAGAGTGACCCGCGTACCGAGCAGGTATTTCTCTCCAACCGGGAGGATGCGGACTACGCTCGCGACTCGGCGGAGGCGGCTGAAACCGAGGGGGCGCAAGGCCATAGCCCTGGCGCGCCCCTCGATGAAAGCCTGGCCCAGCAGCGTGCCAAGGAGCGTGTCGTTCTCGAGGACGATGCCGAGAAGAATCCGCTTGCCATCACCGCCTACAAGCGCAACTACCTGCTGCCCTGGGCCTACAACACCAACCCGGATGCCAACGGCTTTGCCGAAGTCACCCGGGAAGGCGAGGTGGACAAGACCGAGGTGAAATACCAGCTCAGCCTCAAGGTCGAGCTGATGGATGACATCTTCGGTGACAATGGCGACCTGTTCTTCGCCTATACCCAGCGCAGCTGGTGGCAGGCCTACAACTCCGATGCCTCGGCGCCGTTCCGCGAGACCAATTACGAACCGGAAGCCTTCCTGCAGTTCGACAATCGTTATGAGTTGTTCGGCTGGACCAATACCCGCAACCGCATCGGTTTCGCGCATCAGTCCAACGGACGTTCCGACCCGCTGTCGCGCAGCTGGAACCGTGTCTACGCCGACATGATGTTCCAGAACGGTGACTGGGCCATCGCGGTCACGCCGCACTGGCGCGTACCGGAGGAGTCCGGCGAGGACGACAATCCGGACCTCTACAACTACATCGGCTATGGCGACATCACGGTCGGCTATACCTCCGATCAGCACGAAGTCACCTGGATGGTGCGTGGCAACCCCTCCAAGGGCAACTACGGCAACCAGCTCGACTACTCCTTCCCGCTGTTCGGCAAGGTGCGTGGCTACGTGCAGTACTACCACGGCTACGGTGAGAGCCTGATCGACTACGACCACAGCGTGAATCGCTTTGGCCTGGGCTTCTCGATCAATACCTTCTTCGCCGGCTCGCCAGAGACCTGATGCAAGAGTTCTGATGCAGGAGACCTGATCAAGGAACTCGCATACCCCTCCCGCAACGGGCAGCCCAGGCTGCCCGTCTTGCCATCTGCTCACCGTATGCACCGCCCATGTGGACTGCCCATGAGCGCCAGGTGGCACATCCATGATCCAGATCATGCCTCCCGCACGCGACATGGCGATATCGTGCTCTGTGCGTGTCTTGCCCTTGTGTTTGTCGCATTCGACCCCCACGACTTGTGCATGACCACGCAAGACACGTCATGACGACGTGCTGACGATACTTGCAGGAAGTCTCGTGCAAGTGGATTCAGGTCATGCCCTGCCGCCTGCGGCGCCCCAGGGAAGAGAGAGTTCGAGAGTCAAGCGCAGACAACACCGCGCTCACCATTCGCGAAATCTGATTCGACATACGGGAAGGAGTTACACCATGGCTATGCAAAAGATCGGCGATCACACCACTTCCGCGACCGGTGCCAACACCGACCAGCTGAAGGAAGATCTGCGCCATCTGTCCCAGACCGTCGAGGAACTGCTGCACGCCTCGGCCGAAGATTCCCGCGAGAGCATGAAGGAAGCCCGCGCCCGCGCCCAGACTCGCCTGGAAGCCACCCGCGCCCGCCTCAGCGCCCAGGGCGATCGTCTCGCCGCCGGCGCACGCGAATCCGTTGACTGCGCTGACCGCTACGTGCACGACAATCCGTGGACCAGTGTCGGTATCGGCGCGGCCGCCGGTGTCGTCGTCGGCATGCTGCTTGGCCGTCGCTGATGCAGGAGCAAGGGCCGGTTGAACGCGTACTTGGCGCCATCCGACGTCTGACTGCGAGCCTGGTCGAGAGTGGCGAGACGCGCTTGCGTCTCGCCGTGCTGGAGCTCGAGGAAGAACGCGAACGGCTGTTCGTGATGCTGCTGCTGTCGGGTATCGCCCTGATGCTGATCTGCTTCGGCATCGGCCTGGCGATCCTGCTGGTGGTCGTGGCCTTCTGGGATACCCATCGCCTGCTGGCCATTGCCCTGAGCGGCGGTATCCTGCTGGCCTTGGGGGGATTGATCGCCTGGCGCGTCAAGGTGATCGCTTCCCAGCGCAGCCTGCTGCGTTCCACGCTCAGCAACCTGAGCCGTGACAGCGACAGCCTCAAGGATGTGCGTGCCGACGCACTGGAACGCCAGCGCCAACGCGAAAACCTTTGATGCCCCGCCTGCCAGTGCCTGCCAAGGAGACGAGATGAGTTCTTCCAGACAGTCCCTCGCGCGACGCGAGCCGGCGCTGCCCCCCGTACAGGGGAGCGGACGCCGGTCAGCACATCCGCGTGACGCCCGGCGTGCGGAACTCGAAGCACGCATCAGTCAGCAGCGCCTCGATGTCAGCCATGCGATGCGCGAACTCAAGGAGGCCACCGCCCCCATCGACCGCGGCTGGGCCAAGGTCCAGCAATACCGCGGTCCGTTGGTGCTGGTGGGCGGCCTGATCGCGGCGCGGGGCGGGTTCCGGCCAAAGAAGGGCCTGAGCCTGCTCAAGCGCGGGTTGATGGGCTGGGTGATGATTCGCCGTCTGAGAGTACTGTTCGACAAATGATCACGGCATTACAGCGAAAGCCCCGCCACCTGAGATTCAGGTGGCGGGGCTTTTTTCGTCTCTGCGACGTGCAGCTCCGTGACCCCTGCCGCGATCAGGCGCTGCGGCTGTCACGCTTGAGCAGATACACGCCCAGATAGAGCACCGCGAAGATCAGCCCCAGCACGGCGGCGGCGCCGAAGACATTGCTACCGTCACCGGGCAGGAATTCCAGGAAGGACGTCAGGAACTGTCCCAGGAAGATCGCCATCGTCAGGTAGGAGAGATTGCGACCGCGCACCGAGGCGTGGCTGCGCTCCACCGTCATGTGGTTGAGCAACGGGATCGAGAAGCCGAAGCCCATGCCGGACAAGACGGCCCCGACACTCATCAGGGTCATGTTCTCGGCCTGCTGGAAGACGAACAGGCTGCCGGCATAGAGCAGGAAGGCAAGTACCAGCGTCGGCATCTCGCGCAAGGCACGTGAGACCTTTGGCATCAGCATCGCTGCCACCACCGCGACCAGCGAGATCGCCGCCAGGAAGATGCCGGTGGAGGCCTCGTTCAGCCCCAGCAGGCTCAGGCGCTTGGGCAGCATGACGATGGCGGTGAAGAACAGGGTCATGGCCATGGCCGCCGCCAGATAGACACTGGTGAGCGAAGCTGACAGCGCCTGCTGACCCGACTGGCCAGCCGTTTCATCAGGGGCTGCAGGTGACTGCCTCGGCACCATCATCCACAGCATGGCCAGCAGCAGCCACGCCAGCAGATAGAGCAGGAAAGGCAGCTGCCAGGCAAACCCCGCCAGCACACCACTGACGAACAGGAAGATCACCCCGCCAAGCTCGATGGACATGCCCTGCTGGGCGATCATCGCCAGACGCGCATGGCCGTGGTACCACTCGGAGATCAGCGTGGTGCCCCCCGCCATCACCAGCGCGGTCACGCCCCCCAAGAGGATGCGATCGGCAAATACCGACACCATGCCTTCCAGCAGGGCACCGCCTGCCCCCAGCAGACCATACAGAAACAGCCCGCCTGTCAGCGCGCGATAGGCACCGATACGATCGATCATGCGCCCCGCGATGGGGGCAAACAGCACGGCACCCAGCGACGGCAGGGTGATCAGCCAGCTGGCATGGCTCTCCACCTCAAGCGCCGAAGCGATGCTCAGAAGCCCCGGCGCGACCACGGTGCCCACCATGATGGTCAGACAGGCAATGGCCAGCAGCGTGAAACGGCCGCCGGCAGAAAGCGATTGTGAGGCCCCGCGCGTATCCTGCGCGGCCACTCCACTCGTTGATGTCGTCATATTGGCTCCACTCGAATTCAGAACCCTCCTGTCAGCCGCTACGCGTCCCGCCTTCTCGCTGGCTTGCGTGCTCGCGAGGCAAGGCCAGCGGCAATCAGCCAGAAACAGGAGACAAGGCGAGACGGCAGAGACTGAAGAAGGGAGGCTTGGCAGGCCTTCAGACTAGCGAGTGCAGGCTTATAATAGAAATGACAATACTTGATATGACTTATACTGACTGGACATCAATCAGCCACGAGGGCCGGCATGGAACTCCGCACACTGAAAACCTTCGTCGCGGTGGCGACGCACAGAAGTTTCTCGGCCGCCGCCCGTGAGCTGCATACCGTGCAACCCGCCATCAGCCGCCAGATCGCCGACCTCGAAGCCGAGCTGGGCGTCAGCCTGCTGTGGCGCAATACGCGGGAAGTGAAGGTGACGGCACCGGGGGAGGCCCTGCTTGAAGAAGCGCAGCGCATGCTGGCGCTTGAGGCACAGGCACGCAAGCGCGTGGCGATGGCTGCCAGCGGCCAGACCGGCACACTGCGCATCGGCTACATGAGCTCGGCCTGCGCAAGCTTCGTGCCCGGACTGATGCGCGACTTCGTCAGCGACCATCCCGAGGTCAGCCTGTCATTGCATGAGATGAGTGCCCAGCAGCAGCTGGATGCCTTCGCGCGTGACGAGATCGACATCGGGCTGTCGCGCCCGCTCCCCAGCGAGCAGCGTGACAGCCTGACCGCCGTGGCAGTCTACGAGGATAGGCTGATGGCGGTGGTACCCGAGGGGCATCGTCTGGCGCACCGCAAGCGACTGGCTCTCAGCGAGCTTGCGCAGGAGGATTTCGTGCTGTTTCAGCGCGGGCAGGCGACGGGGCTGTTCGATCAGATCATCAGTGCCTGCGGCGATGCCGGCTTCTCACCACGCATCCAGCGACAACCGGCCTTGATGCAGACACTGCTCAGTGAGGTCGCGGCGGGACTGGGAGTCGCCATCGCGCCCGGCTGCATTCGCCGCCTGCAACGTGATGGCTGCCAGTTCATTCCCCTGCGCCCGGCACTCGGCGCGGTACCGCTGGAGCTGCACTACCCCACCACACCGGCCCGTCCGGTGATCGAGGCCTTCGTCGCGCTGGTCGAGCAGCGCCTGCCCACCATCCGCCAGCAGATGGCGTGAGGCGCAGCCAGTGGCGAGAAGGTGCCGGTCAGCAGTTCAGGCCGCAGGCCACCGCCGAGGACCACGCCCACTGGAAGTTGTAGCCGCCCAGTTCGCCGGTGACATCCAGCACCTCGCCGATGAAGGCCAGCTGCGGCAGATCGCGCACGCTGAAGTCCTTCTGTGAGATGGCATCGGTGACCACGCCGCCCATCGTCACCTCGGCGGTGCGCCAGCCTTCGGTGCCCGCCGGCTTGAGCTGCCAGTGATTGAGCGCCTTGGCCAGCTGTTCAAGACGCGCGTTGGAGAGCTCGGCGAGACTGCGCTCGCTGATGCGGCCGGCATCAGCGTCCTGCCACTCGACCAGCGACTGGGCGAGGCGCTTGGGCAGGCGCTCGCCAAGCCAGGGGCCGATCTGGCGTCTGGGATGCTGCTCACGCAGGGCGAGCAGCTCGGCGTAGGCATCCACGCCCGGCAGCAGGTCGATGTCCAGCGGCTGACCGGGTGTCCACCAGCTGGAAGCCTGCAGCATCGCCGGTCCGGAAAGCCCGCGATGGGTGATCAGCATCGGTTCGCGATAATGGCCCTTGCCGGCGGTGACACTGACGTCACAGGCAAGCCCTGACAGCGGCGACAGACGCTCCTTCCACTGCGAGGTCAGCGTGAACGGCACCAGCGCCGCGTAGGTCTCGGTGACCTCGAGCCCGAACTGGCGCGCGATGTCGTAGCCGAAGCCGGTCGCGCCCAGCGTCGGGATCGACATGCCGCCGGTGGCCACCACCACGCGTCCCGCCGTGTGCGTGCCATTGCTGGTCTCGACCCGCATGCCCTCGCCCGCGCGCTCCAGCGAGGTGATGCGCGTACTCAGGCGAATCTCCGCCCCGGCCCATTCACACTCCGTCAGCAGGATCGCCAGCAGATCCTTGGCGGAATCGGCGCAGAACAGCTGTCCCGGCTTCTTCTCGACGTGCTCCAGCCCATGACGCTCCACCAGTTCCAGGAAATGGTGCGGCGTGTAGCGCTTGAGCGCCGAGATGCAGAAGTGCGGATTGCGCGAGAAGAAGTTGGCGGGGCCGGCATCCAGATTGGTGAAGTTGCAGCGCCCACCGCCGGACATCAGGATCTTCTTGCCGGCCTTGTTGGCGTGGTCCAGCACCAGCACGCGCTTGCCCTGATAGCCTGCCGTGGCGGCACACATCAGGCCTGCCGCGCCTGCGCCGATGATGATGACGTCGTATGTGGCCATGCGGGACACTCCGTGAAGCGAAGAAAGGAAAGGGAATCGGCCGTGCAGACACACGCGGGCCGGCATTCTACCAGAAGCCTGTCGCAGCCAGCGGCCGGACATGGAAAACAAGACACCCCCACCGTCAGAGACGATGAGGGTGTCTTGTCAGACCGGACAGACTAGCCAGTCACGGCGCGCCTCAGACGATGACGCCCTGACTGCGCAGGTAGTCGTCGTAGGTGCCGGAGAAGTCGACCACGCCATCGGCCTTCAGCTCGATGATGCGGGTGGCCAGCGAACCGACGAATTCGCGGTCGTGGCTGACGAAGATCAGGGTGCCCGGGTAGTTTTCCAGCGCGAGGTTGAGTGCCTCGATGGATTCCATGTCCAGGTGGTTGGTCGGCTCATCCATCACCAGCACATTGGGCTGCTTGAGGATCAGCTTGCCGAACAGCATGCGGCCCTGCTCGCCACCGGAGATGACCTTGACCGACTTCTGGATGTCGTCATTGGAGAACAGCATGCGACCCAGGGTGCCACGCACGACCTGCTCGCCGCCGCCGGTCCACTGCGCCATCCAGTCGTAAAGGCTCATGTCGTTGGCGAAGTCATGGGCGTGGTCCTGCGCGTAGTAGCCGACGTCCGCGGCGTCGGTCCACTTCACTTCACCGGCGTCCGGGTGCATCTCGCCGACCAGGGTGCGCAGCAGCGTAGTCTTGCCGATGCCGTTCGGGCCGATGATGGCGACACGCTCACCGGCGGCGACCGTGAAGCTGAAGTTCTCGAACAGGGTGTTGCCGTCGAAGCCCTTGGAGAGCTTGTCGATCATCACCGCGTTGTTGTGGACCTTCCTGGTCTGCTCGAAGCGGATGAACGGGCTGACGCGTGAGGACGGCTTGATCTCGTTGAGCTGGATCTTGTCGATCTGCTTGGCACGCGAGGTCGCCTGCTTGGCCTTGGAGGCATTGGCGGAGAAGCGACTGACGAAGGACTGCAGCTCGGCGATCTGTGCCTTCTTCTTGGCGTTGTCGGCCTGCAGCTGTTCACGCGCTTGGGTAGCGGCGGTCATGTACTCGTCGTAGTTGCCCGGGAACAGACGCAACTCTCCGTAATCCAGGTCCGCCATGTGGGTGCAGACGCTGTTCAGGAAGTGACGGTCGTGCGAGATGATGATCATGGTGCTGGAACGCGCGGTCAGCACGCCTTCCAGCCAGCGGATGGTGTTGATGTCCAGGTGGTTGGTCGGCTCATCGAGCAGCAGGACGTCAGGATCGGAGAACAGCGCCTGCGCCAGCAGCACGCGCAGCTTCCAGCCCGGCGCGACTTCACTCATCGGCCCCAGGTGCTGTTCGATGGGGATATCGAGGCCCATCAGCAGCTCACCGGCACGCGCTTCGGCGGTGTAGCCATCCAGCTCGGCGAATTCGACCTCGAGGTCGGCGACCTTCATGCCGTCTTCCTCGCTCATCTCCGGCAGCGAGTAGATGCGGTCACGCTCGGCCTTGACCACGGCCAGACGCTCGTGACCCATGATGACGGTGTCGAGCACCGTGTATTCCTCATAGGCGAACTGGTCCTGGCGCAGCTTGCCCAGACGGGTATTGGGCTCGAGCATGACGTGACCACCGGACGGCTCCAGATCGCCACCGAGAATCTTCATCATGGTCGACTTGCCGCAGCCGTTGGCGCCGATCAGACCGTAGCGATTGCCACGCCCGAACTTGGCGGAGACGTCTTCAAACAGCGGCTTGGCACCGAACTGCATGGTGAGATTGGCGGTAGAGATCACGAGGGAATATCCGTTTGAAATGAAAAAGGTGGGCGGTGACGAAGTGTCACGCTGGCGCCGGGAGATACGGGGAGCCGCAAAGGCCTGGCAGATATCAGCCGCGGAAGAAGACTTCCAGCAGGTGATAGCCGAACTTGCTCTTCAGCGGCCCCTGCAGGGTATTGAGCGGCCCCTTGAAGATGGCGCGATCAATGCCGCCGACCATCTGGCCGGGACGCACTTCGCCCAGGTCACCGCCCTGCTTGCCGGAGGGACAGGTGGAGTGCTTCCTGGCCAGTTTCTCGAATGGCTGGCCGCGCTCCAGTGACTGCTTGAGACGCTGCGCCTCGGCCTCGGTCTTCACCAGAATGTGGCGTGCCATGGCAATACGAGCCATCTCATGTCCTCTTGCAGGCGGAATCGGTCTTGCCTCACGCCATCTCGTGCCCCGGGCATTCCGGAGGCGGACCCGACGTCACCCGAGCACGCCACTGACGGCATGACAGCGTCATGAGTGTCGATCAGGCGTTCGGGAAAGGTTCGACAGGCGATGGGGTGAGTCTGAAGGCGGGCATGATAACAGCTCAGGATGACAGACGCTGTAGTGCAAGCTCGATAGCTCGCTCAGAAACGCGAAAAGCCCGCATCGTGAGATGCGGGCTTTTCTGAATCTGGTGGAGGGGGAGGGATTCGAACCCTCGAAGCCTTTCGACTTACACACTTTCCAGGCGTGCTCCTTCGACCACTCGGACACCCCTCCAGATCAGTGCTCTCATTGGTCACCCGACTGCGTCGTGTTTCCCTTGAGAACGCGGCGTATATTATCGATAACCTTCGAGTGGCGCAAGCCTTTTTTCCAAAAACTTTCAGATAGATAGCGTCAGTGCACTCGCTCTGCCTCCGCCCTGCGCTTTCAATCTGTGCTCTCGACCCATCCATTGGCCCGAGGCCGTGCTCGTCATCACGGCCCCAGCACCACGTAATCGCCACGGGCCTCGAAACACAGTCGCGGAGCGGACTGCCCTTCGAGCTGACACCACAGCTGCTGGGTCAGCGACAGTCGTGCTCGCCGTCCTGCCGCCAGGCGCTCGCCTACCTCGTGCAGCGCCGCCATGTCATCCGGCGCGCAGATGATGTGATAGTCGCCACTGACCGGAGCCAGAAACTGCTGGCTGGCCTGCGACACCACGATATCGCGCTGGATACCGCGGGCACGTAGCCAGAGCGTCAGCCAGCTCCAGCCACACAGGGTCGCCTCGAGACTCATGGCGCCGCCGAAGGCAGTGCCCTTGTCATTGAGATTGGGCGGCAGATGCAGATGCCAGCTCAGCTGACCCGTCGCACGCTCGGGCTCTGACCACTGCATCTCGACAAGCCCCAGATGAGCAGCCAGCGGGATCGCCTGCGTCAGCCAGCCACGAAACCGTGACAGGTCGTCGCTGACCGGTGCCACGAGACTGCCCGACCGCCCCTGCCCGTCACGCGGCAAAGGCAACGGTGGCCAGGCCTCACCACTCAAGCGCGACGGCTCGTTCATTCAGCGCCTCACTGCCAGCGTTCGACGAAGTCGGCACTGTTGCGGTTCGGCAATGGCTTGAGGCGTCCGCCCGGGGTGCCAAGATAGAGGAAGCCGACCAGCTCATCCTGCTCGCCCATGCCCAGCCCTGCGTGCACGATGGGGTCAAAGGCGTAGCCACCGGTGCGCCACATGCCACCGAGCCCCTGGGCCTGAGCGGCATACAGCATGGCGTGGGCGGCACAGCCGGCACTGACCACCTGCTCGACACGCGGCACCTTGGGGTGGTCCGGCGTGACCCTGGCGATCACCGCGATCACCATCGGCGCACGCAGCGGCTTCTTGCTGGCAGCGGCCTGGGCGGCATCGTCACCGGCCGGCGACTTGTTGCGCTCCGCCTCGGCGAACAGCTCGCCGAGGCGCTCAAGCCCGCCACCCGTGAATTCAATGAAGCGCCAGGGCGTCAGCTCGGCGTGGTCCGGCGCGCGCAGGGCGGCCTGGTAGATGGCCTCCATCTGCTCAGCGCTCGGGGCCGGCGCCATCAGCTTGCCCATGGAATTACGTTCATGCAGTAACGTAAGCGCGTCCATCGTCTCTCCTGTCACAGACTTAAGATAAGAATGATTCTCAGACTAGCATGTCGCCGGTACGTCGTCTCATCACTCGCTGCTATCTATCTGATTGGCAAGGCGCTATCTGACCGGCGAGGAGACATAGACGACTACTGCCGGGAGAGACGCAGCGGCAGACTGGCGCGGGCCTCGACCTCGAGATCCGCCGTGGCGCGCCACGGGCTGATATCCAGGCCGCCACGCCGCACGTAGCGCGCCATCACCAGCAGAGACTCGGGCTTCACGCGCGCCATCAGGTCGACGAACAGGTGCTCGACGCAGTGCTCATGGAAATCCTGGTGCTGGCGATAGCTGATCAGATAGGCCAGCAGGCGCTCGCGATCAATACGCGGGCCGCGATAACGAATCCAGACGCTGCCCCAGTCGGGCTGACCAGTGACCGGGCAGTTGGACTTGAGCAGATGGCTGTGCAGGTCTTCGCTGACGATGTCGGCGGCATCGGCGCTGAGCAGCTCCGGCGACGGCGTGTAGTGCTCGACGCTGATCGGCAAGTCATCGAGGCACTCTCCCGGCAGGCACCCGACGTCCAGCTCGGCATCGTCCAGCTCCATCAGGCGCACCTCGACCGGCGCACCGGCCGCGGCGGCGAGGTCACGCTCCAGCGTTGCCTGCACCGCTGCCTGATCGGGGAAACGACTCTGATTGAGACTGTTGAGATAGAGCTTCCAGGACTTCGATTCGATCAGGTTCGGCGAGGCTGCCGGCAGGCGAAAACGGGCCACGCGCACCCACGGCTTGCCGGCCTCATCCAGCCAGGAGACTTCAAAGGCGTGCCACTCATCCTCACCGACGAACGGCAACGCCGCGTCATCGATGCCGATGGGGCCACGGTTGGCTGCCCGCGTGATGGGGAACAGCAGGCTGGCATCGTAGTGCTCGGGATAGGCGGATTCTCGCCCGAGCGGGGCATCCTTGAGGGTCTCGGGGCGCGCCTCATCGGGCACGTTGACGGCAGTGGGGTGAGCCATGACAGCACTCCAGTGAAATAGGCCAATAACGCATCGGTATCAGGGGCGCAGACAGCAGAACGCCGGCAGAAGCCGGCGTTGCATGCACTGGCGCGATAGCGCGCATCTTACCATCATCGTCTGGGCGACATCTTCAGCTGCGGATGCCCTTGCCACGCTCCAGCAGCCACAGCGCGAAGGCGAACAGGCCGATGATGAAGGCCACGATAGCCGCCATCGCCGGGCCGACGCTGATGTCCGAGACGCCCAGAATGCCGTAGCGGAAGGTGTTGACCATGTAGAGGATCGGGTTGGCCAGCGACACCGTCTGCCAGAATTCCGGCAGCATGTGGATGGAATAGAAGACGCCCCCCAGGTAGGTCAGCGGCGTGAGCACGAAGGTCGGAATGATCGAGATGTCATCGAACTTGCGGGCGAACAGCGCATTGATGAAGCCACCGATGGAAAACAGCAGCGCCGTCAGCACCACGACCATGATGGTCAGGAAGGGATGATGGATATCGAGGTCCGTGAACAGGAAGGCCACGGCGGTCACGATGATGCCGACCCCCAGCCCGCGCACGGCGCCACCGATGATGTAGCCGAGCAGGATGATCCACGATGGCAGTGGCGAGACCATCAGCTCCTCGATGCTGCGCTGGAACTTGTTGGAGAAGAATGACGAGGCCACGTTGGAATACGAGTTGGTGATCACCGACATCATGATCAGCCCCGGCACGATGTAATCCATGTAGCTGATGCCGTCCATGGTGCCGATGCGCGAGCCGATGAGATTGCCGAAGATGACGAAATAGAGCGTCATGGTGATGGAAGGCGGCAACAGTGTCTGCGGCCAGATGCGCGTGAAACGACGGACTTCCTTGACGACGATGGTGACCAGAGCCACCCATAGCTGACGGGGGTTCACTGCGTGATCTCCTTGGCAACATTGGAGGCGATACCGCTTTCGGCGTTGGAACGCTCGACCAGGTCGACGAACAGCTCCTCGAGACGGTTGGCACGATTGCGCATCGACACCACGGTGACACCGGCGCGATCCAGCGCCGCGAAGGCGGTATTGATCGACTGGCCCTTGCGCACGGCGAGCGCCAGCTGCTGAGGATCACTCAAGGAAACCTCGAACCCGGCAATCACCGGCGCCTTGGTCAGCGACTCACGAATGTCGAGCAGGAAGGTTTCCGCATCCAGTTCCTTGAGCAGCTCACGCATGCTGGTGTTATGCACGATCTCGCCATGGTTGATGATGGCGATGTTGCGGCACAGGCTCTCGGCCTCTTCCAGGTAATGCGTGGTGAGGATGATGGTGGTGCCCTCCTCACGATTGATGCGGCGCATGAATTCCCACATCGAGCGGCGCAATTCGATATCCACACCGGCCGTCGGTTCATCGAGAATCAACAGACGCGGCTTGTGGATCAGCGCACGGGCAATCATCAGGCGGCGCTTCATGCCACCGGACAGCATGCGTGACGGGGTATCGCGCTTGTCCCACAGCCCGAGGTCCCTGAGCAGGCGCTCGGAACGCGGGCGGGCTTCCTTCATCGGCATGCCGTAATAACCCGCCTGGGTCATCACGATGTCCTGCACTTTCTCGAACTGATTGAAGTTGAACTCCTGCGGCACGACACCGAGGTGATACTTGGCCTTCGAGAAGTCCTTGTCGATATCGATTCCTGAGATCTCGACCTTGCCTGCGGTCTTCTGCACCAGCGAACTCACCACGCCGAGGGTCGTGGACTTGCCGGCCCCATTGGGGCCCAGCAGCGCGAAGAAATCGCCCTCGGGGACATCAAGATCAATCCCCTTGAGCGCCTCAAAACCGTTGCCGTAGACCTTGGTCAGGCCACGGATAGACAAGGCAGGTCGTGACATCGGACACCTGTAATCGATTGACGCTGTCAGTCAGCACAGCAGAAAAGACGCATCTGAGAACAATTGCGCACCAGTGATGGCATTGTTGCGCAGTCCGCGAACATGAAAATCAGACGCAAGATATTGGATGCGCATGGTAACGCATTCGGCGCTGCCACATCAGACACACGGCAGAAAGGCATCAGTGCGCCACGGGAAACAAGCAGAGAGAGAAAATCACGCGGGGGACAGCACCAGCGAGCGGCGCAGAACAGGGTGGAGAGGAATTCCAGGCACAAAAAAATCGCCAGTGACGTAACACGATGATCGTGTCTGTCAGGCGATGGCGTACTGCTATGTCATGCTTTTGCTTGCAACGTCACATTCGACTGGAGCGGGAAACGAGATTCGAACTCGCGACCCCAACCTTGGCAAGGTTGTGCTCTACCACTGAGCTATTCCCGCCTGTCGAAACACAAAAACTGCGGCGTAAAACAGAATGGCGTCCCATAGGGGGTTCGAACCCCTGTTACCGCCGTGAAAGGGCGGTGTCCTGGACCACTAGACGAATGGGACGTACTGGAGCGGGAAACGAGATTCGATCGGACTGGCGAACCAGCTCGCGACCTTGTCGCATTGCCTTTTCCTACTGGAGCGGGAAACGAGATTCGAACTCGCGACCCCAACCTTGGCAAGGTTGTGCTCTACCACTGAGCTATTCCCGCACCGGGTGCCATGAACCTGTGCTCACGACATCTGTCTTACTGCTGGCTTGCCACACCATCATGCTCTGCATGGCGTCCCATAGGGGGTTCGAACCCCTGTTACCGCCGTGAAAGGGCGGTGTCCTGGACCACTAGACGAATGGGACGTACTGGAGCGAGAGATGAGATTCGACCGGACTGACGTTCAGCTCGCGACCTTGTCACACCACTTGTTCCTAATGGAGCGGGAAACGAGATTCGAACTCGCGACCCCAACCTTGGCAAGGTTGTGCTCTACCACTGAGCTATTCCCGCAACACAAGCAGATCATGCGACCACACAAGACCGAAGATGGCGTCCCATAGGGGGTTCGAACCCCTGTTACCGCCGTGAAAGGGCGGTGTCCTGGACCACTAGACGAATGGGACACACTGGAGCGGGAAACGAGATTCGATCGGACTGGCGAACCAGCTCGCGACCTTGTCGCATTGCCTTTTCCTTTGGAGCGGGAAACGAGATTCGAACTCGCGACCCCAACCTTGGCAAGGTTGTGCTCTACCACTGAGCTATTCCCGCACTCCGGTCTCTACGCTGCAAGAAAGTGGCGTCCCATAGGGGGTTCGAACCCCTGTTACCGCCGTGAAAGGGCGGTGTCCTGGACCACTAGACGAATGGGACATAACGTTCTTGCCTCGTCGAGGTGGCGCGTATATTACAAAGCCCCTCCCCCTTCGTCAACCCCCTGCTTCAACAGGATTTTTCCGGCGTTGGCCAAGTGCATCCACCACATGCTTGTGGTCACGCCCTGACGCCCGCATTCTTGGGGTATGTACCGGGTTTCGCGTGAAGACCGGCAGTCACTCTTTTCGGATCGCCGCGCAGGAGAACTTGCTTGCAGGTTCACACGAGCACGCATTCGAGAAACGCATAGATAGAGAGTAGAGATCATGAGCGAACAAGACCCGCAGACTCAGGACAAGTTGATTCGCAGTGAAGAGGAATGGCGCAAGCGACTGACGCCGGAACAATATCGGGTGACGCGCGAGGCAGGGACCGAGCGCCCCTTCACCGGCGATCACGAAGTCAGCCCGACGCCGGGTACCTATCACTGCATCGCCTGTGACGCCAAGCTGTTCGACAACGACACCAAGTTCGACTCCGGCTGTGGTTGGCCGAGCTTCGACCGCCCCCATGCCGATGCCGCCGTCGAGGAGCACTTCGATACCAGCCATGGCATGCGTCGCGTGGAAGTGCGCTGTCGCCGCTGCGAATCCCATCTGGGGCACGTCTTTCCGGATGGCCCGACTGACACCGGCCAGCGCTACTGCATCAACTCCGTCGCGCTGCGCTTCAAGCCGACCCGCGCCTGACGCCCGGGGCATGGAGAGTCGATAGAGGCGCCGGGCAGTGATGACCGGATAGCGCGCCTCCATGGCCAGGCCTCCTCTGATAGAATGCGTCGCCATACGCGTCCCCTCCTCTTCCGCATACCATGTAGCGCCATCCCTGATGGATGAGCGCCCTGCCTGGCATGCGGGAAGAAGGAGGCAGGACAGAGGTGACAGATCAACCGTCATACCCCTGACGGCAGGAGAGAAGCGACATGCTGGGCTGGTATCCGGGACATATGCACAAGGCACGCCGTCAGATAAAGGACGCGCTGCCCGAGATCGACGTGGTCATCGAAGTCCTCGATGCCCGCCTCCCCTACTCCAGCACCAATCCGGTGCTGTCCGAACTGACCCGCCACAAGCCGGTACTCAAGCTGCTGTCTCGCACCGATCTGGCGGACCCGGCACGCACTCGCGAATGGGTCGAGTATTTCGATGGCCTGCCCAACACTCGTGCATTGGCGATCACCACGCTTGAGGCGCGTGATCTCAAGCAGATCCCGCGGCTGTGCCGCGAGATGGCCGGCCATATCCGCGTCGATCGTGATGCGCGAGTGATGGTGATGGGCATCCCCAACGTCGGCAAGTCGACGCTGATCAATGGTCTGGCGGGACGCAAGATCGCCAAGACCGGCAACGAGCCCGCCGTCACCAAGCGCCAGCAGAAGATTCGCATCGACGGTGGCATCGCCCTGATCGATACCCCCGGAGTGATGTGGCCGAAGATCGAAGACCAGGCCAGCGCCTATCGCCTGGCCGGCAGCGGCGCGATCCGTGACACCGCCATCGATTACACCGATGTGGCGGTGATCGTCGCGGCCGAGCTGGCCAAGCGCTACCCCACGGAGCTGACCGCACGCTACAAGCTGAAGTCACTGCCGGCCTACAGCGCCAACCCTGACGCCGAGCGAGTCGAGAGTGATGGCCCGCGCAAGGTCGATCTGATGGCGCTGTCCGGCTTCAATGGGGTCGCGATTCTGGAAGAGATCGCCAGCAAGCGCGGCGGCCTGCGTGCCGGTGGCATCATCGACTTGCACCGCGGTGCCGAGGTGCTGCTGCATGAACTGCGCGATGGCAAACTCGGGCGCCTGACATTGGAAACACCCGCCGACATTCCTGCCGAGCCGGTGCCGGAAGCCAGTGGCGAGACGGAAGATGGGGCCGAAACGCATGAGCAAGAGAGCGAATAACGCTACCAGAACAAGGCGCTAACGCGACTCTCGCCTGGCTCCCGCCCGCGGGAGACGCTTGAATGCCAGTTGAAAATCCCGTCAGAAAACCTCTGGCGGGATTTTTTTCTGCCTGAACATCTCAAACCACAAATTTAACCACGCTATTGGCCCTTGGCCGTGGCGCGGCAGGCCAGCGGCGCGATATGCTGGACGCTCGCCCCTACACCTTACGTGACGGAGATCTACGGAAAGCATCATGGATACCGAGCAAAGAAAGCCCCGCGAAATTCGCAAGTCACACAAGCTGGACAACGTTTGCTATGACATTCGCGGGCCGGTTCTCGAGCACGCCAAGCGTCTCGAGGACGAGGGCCATCGCATTCTCAAGCTCAATATCGGCAACCCGGCGCCCTTCGGCTTCGAGGCACCGGAAGAGATTCTGCAGGACGTGATGCGCAACCTGCCGACAGCGCAGGGCTATTGTGATTCCAAGGGGCTTTACTCTGCGCGCAAGGCGATCATGCAGGAGTGCCAGCGCAAGGATATCCAGGGTGTCGGGATCGAGGACATCTACGTCGGCAACGGCGTCTCGGAGCTGATCGTGCTGGCCATGCAGGCATTGCTCGACGATGGTGACGAGCTGCTGGTACCGGCGCCGGATTACCCGCTATGGACTGCTGCCGCCAACCTGGCCGGTGGTCGCGCCGTGCACTATCTGTGTGACGAAGCACAGGACTGGGCGCCCTCCATCGAGGACATCCGCGCCAAGGTGACCAGCCACACCAAGGGCATCGTGCTGATCAATCCGAACAACCCGACCGGCGCGGTCTATCCGCCCGCGGTGGTGAAGGACATCCTGCAGGTCGCGCGCGAATTCGGTCTGGTGGTGTTCTCTGACGAGATCTACGACAAGATCCTCTACGACGGCACCGAGCACGTCTCCACCGGCGCGCTGGCCGATGATCTGCTGATCGTGACCATGAACGGGCTGTCCAAGAGCTACCGCTGCGCGGGCTTCCGCTCCGGCTGGATGATTCTCTCAGGCGACAAGCGCCCGGCGGCCGACTTCATCTCCGGCCTCGACATGCTGGCCAGCATGCGCCTGTGCGCCAATGTGCCGGCGCAGCACGCCATCCAGACGGCGCTCGGCGGCTATCAGTCGATCAATGACCTGGTACTGCCGGGCGGACGTCTGCTGGCCCAGCGTGACGCAGCCTGGAAGAAGCTCAACGAGATACCCGGCGTCAGCTGCGTGAAACCCAAGGGCGCGCTCTACATGTTCCCGCGTCTCGACCCCGAGATGTATCCCTTCGAGGACGATCAGCAGATGGTGCTGGAGCTGTTGCTGGAAGAGAAGATGCTGCTGGTGCAGGGCACCGCCTTCAACTGGCCGAATCCGGACCACCTGCGCATCGTGACCCTGCCCTACGCCGACCAGCTGGAAGAAGCCATCGAACGCCTCGGCCGCTTCCTGGCGCGACGTCGCAAGGCCTGACGTCGGCTCAGCCCCCGCGATCAAGGGGCTACGCAGGTCGCCTCCAGTGGTGATACCTTGCTGTCCTTGCAAACCGTTCTTGCAGACTATCGACGCAGATTCTGCCCGCGCCACCGCCAGTGATTCATCTCACTGTCAGTATCGCGGGCAGATAATTGCGCCCTACCGATATATTGGCATTGGAGACCTGACCCCATGATGCGGATAGCCCTTTTCCTGATCACCAACCTGGCGGTGGTGCTGCTGGCCAGTGTCACGCTGCGCCTGCTGGGCTTCGATGGCTACATGGAAGCCAACGGCATCAACTACACGGCACTGCTGATCTTCTGCTTCATCATCGGCATGGCCGGTTCCGTGATCTCGCTGTTCCTGTCCAAGACGATGGCCAAGTCCTCGACCGGCACCGTGATCATCGAACAGCCGCAGAATGACACCGAGCGCTGGCTGCTGGACACCGTCGGAGAACTGGCGCGCGACGCAGGCATCAAGATGCCGGAAGTCGGCATCTTCCCGGCGCAGCAATCCAATGCCTTCGCCACCGGCTGGAACCGCAATGATGCGCTGGTCGCCGTCTCGGCCGGCCTGCTCAATCGCATGCGTCCCGAGGAAGTGCGCGCCGTGCTGGCGCACGAGATCGGTCACGTCGCCAACGGCGACATGGTGACGCTGACGCTGATCCAGGGCGTGGTGAACACCTTCGTGATGTTCTTCGCGCGTATCGCCGCACACGCCATCGACGCCTTCCTCAAGCGCGATGACGAGAATGGCGGCCTTGGCTTCTTCGGCTACATGGCGGTCGTGTTCGTACTGGAAATGGTGCTGGGCCTGGTGGCCTCGATGATCGTCGCCTGGTTCTCGCGCTGGCGCGAATACCGTGCCGATGCCGCAGGCGCAGGTCTGGCGGGCAGCGGCTCGATGATCAATGCCCTGGCTCGCCTCAAGCAGGAACATGAGCTGCCGGACCAGATGCCCGACACCATGACCGCCTTCGCCATCACCACCGGCAAGAGCCGCAAGCTGATGGAGCAACTGTTCGCCAGCCACCCGCCGCTGGATGAGCGTATCGCCGCGCTCAAGGCCGCTGCCTACAAGTAAGCTCCGCCAATCCCGCACGGCCTGATTGGCCCCTGCAGACAGCAAAAAGCCCGCCACGTGATCCACATGGCGGGCTTTTCTGTCAGTGGGCGCCGCTCGGCAGGCCGCCTCTCATGCCACCGCTTCCCACCCCGACAGCCCCAGCAGATTCACGGCAGCGTCGAGGCCTATCTGTTGCATCTCGCCCACGTTCAGCGAATCACCCCGCAGGGCGCCCTCGATCCACAGGCCATCGACCAGCCCGTTGAGCGCGATGGTCAGATGTTGCAGCCGGGTCTCGTCTTCCTGACGCCCTTCCGCCACCAGAACGTCCTCCACCAGATGACGGAACAGCTCGGTCGTTTCGCGATAGGCCTCGCGGCGAATCTCCGCCATGCGAGGGTCGCCATAGGTGAGCGGCAGAAAGTTGGCCCACAGCAACAACGTCTGCGGTGTCACGATCGGCGGTGACAGATTGGCCTCAAGAAAGGCCTTCAACCTTGCATGAGGTGCCAGCTCTCGTCCTTCTATCGTGTCGGAGGCATCGGACAGCAAGCGCTCAAGAAAGCGACGATAGGCCGCGTAGAGCATGTTGTCCTTGCCTTCGAAATAGAAGCGGATCAACCCATTCGAGACACCGGCATATTCGGCGACACGCCGCACTGTCGTGCGCGAGATCCCCTCGCTGGCAATGCAGGTCAGGGTCGCTTCGATCAGGTCATCCTCTCGGGCATTGTTGTCTCGACGACTGGCCATGGAACGTGAATTACCCCTCGCGCAGAATCGGATTGGTCAGGCAAGTGGGGCCACCTTCGCATGCCATGCACAGGGCGTCACCTTCAAAAGTGCGCACACGCACGCCGGCGGCTTCCATCACGGCACGCGTGCCGGGGAAGCCATCGATCATCACGCAATCGTTCGGCGCCAACGGCATGACATTGAGGCTCAGGCCCAGCGACTGATGGAACTCTTCTTCCGGGGCAATCACGAAGCGGATACCGCGCGCTTTCATCAAGGTCCAGAGTGCAGCGGGGATCAACTTGGGATGTACCAGATAGGCGTCATCCGCCAGCGGCGAGATAACCGACATCAGATGCAGGCAGGCCGCCTCGCCCTCCCAGACGGGCAGGTCGAAGCCCAGCACCTCGATCCCATGCGGATTGAGCAGCGCGTTGAGCTGACGCACGCCCTCCCGGTTGGAGCGGAAGCCCATGCCGACGACAAGGGTGTTCTCATCCAGCCACAGGGTGTCGCCCCCCTCGATGGCAGCCTCACCTTCCAGCCGACCGATGACCGGAATGCCGGCCTGCTCGTAGACCTGACCATGCCGGTTCGGTTCGTCCTGGCGCAGCGGCTTGCCCATCTGGAGCAGCACGGCGCCGGCACGCGTCACCACCGAGGCATCGCGGGTGAACATGGCATCTGACAGCCCATCATTGGTGTCCTCCATCCAGACGATCTCGGCACCGCTCTCCTCCACCATCTCGACCAGAGCCTGGTACTGACTGATGGCTTTCTCGGCATTGAAGTAGTGGTTGTAATGCCAGACCGCCGGATCGGCATTGCGCAGGCTGTCGCCAGGACGACGCATCAGGACACGCGTCATTCGAGCGGCCATCGAGTGGCAACCGAATCGGGTGGAGGCAGGGGTATTCGACATGGAGGAAACCTCATTTTGATGGTCTGTCAGTCACAATTGACCCGAATGTTATACAGATGCATAATTTTTACACAGATGCATAGTTTTATACAGACACATGACTTTATGCAACTGCATAATCAGTATCCGAGTGCATAACAACAAGATCAATCAGAGGACTCGCGCGTGCCTCACTCTCCTGTCACTCCGATGACCGACACGAATGACGATGCCGTCATCGACATTCGCGGCCTCTGGAAGTCCTTTGCTGGACGCGAAGTCCTCAAGGGCATCGACCTCACCGCCCAGCGTGGTGACGTGATCTCACTGATCGGCAGCAGCGGCTCGGGAAAGTCCACCCTGCTGCGTTGCATCAACCTGCTCGAGACACCCAGCGACGGGGCCTTGCGCCTGCTGGGCGAGGACGTGGCGCTGCGGCGGCGCGGTCAGCGACTCGAACCCGTCAATCGCCGACAGCTGCGTCTGCTGCGAGCTCGCCTGGCGATGGTCTTCCAGAACTTCAATCTCTGGCCTCACATGACCCTCGAAGCGAACCTCATGGAAGCGCCGATTCAGGTGCTCGGTCAGTCCCGCGCAGAAGCTCGGGAGCATGCTCACCAGCTGCTGGAGCGCGTCGGACTGTACTCCCACCGCCAGGCCAACCCGAGGACGCTTTCCGGTGGCCAGCAGCAACGTGGCGCCATCGCCAGAGCCCTGGCCATGTCCCCGGAGGTGCTCCTATTCGATGAACCGACCTCGGCACTGGATCCCGAACTTGTCGGCGAGGTGCTCGAGGTGATGCGCGATCTGGCTGCCGAAGGACGCACCATGGTCATCGTCACCCATGAGATGAAGTTCGCCGCTGATGTCGCGAACAAGGTCATCTTCCTCGACCAGGGCAACATCGAGGCCCAGGGCACCCCCGACCAGATATTTCGCACCCCCTCTTCCGAGCGCCTCAAGCAGTTCATCGGCTCGATTACCTGAACCAGGAGAAAATCAACAATGAAATCCCTGTCCGCTATCGCTTCTCTGGGCGCCGTCGCCCTGACCCTTTGCACTACCGCCCAGGCCGACGTCGTACGTGTCGGCTTCGCCAGCGAACCCTACCCGCCCTTTGCCACTCCGCAGTCCGATGGCAGCGTGACCGGCTGGGAAGTTGATATCACCAATGCCGTCTGTGCCGCGGCAGAGCTTGAGTGCGAGATTGTCACCTCCTCCTGGGATGGCCTGATTCCGGCGCTGACCACCCGCAAGATCGATGCGATCGCCGCTTCACTCTCCATCACCGAGCAACGCCGAAAGGTCATCGACTTCTCGGACAAGTACTACCAGACCAGCGCTGCCGTCATGGGTGCCAAGGGCGACGAGATCACGCCGACGCCAGAAGGACTGGCCGGCAAGACACTGGGCGTGCAGTCGGCCTCGATTCATCAGACCTATGCCAAGCGCCACTTCCCCGACACTCGAGTGCGTGAATACCAGACCCAGGACGAGGCCAATCAGGACCTGTTCGCCGGACGCATCGATGCCACCCTGGCCGATATCCTGGTGCTGGATGGCTATCTCGCGACTGACGATGGCGAGCTGTGCTGTGACATGAAGGGCAATGTCGCGCACGACGAGAGCATCCTGGGGTCCGGCGTTGGATTCGGCGTACGCAAGGATGATGGCGAGCTGCTGGAGCGCCTGAATGCCGGTATCGCCGAGATTCGTGCCAGCGGGCGTTATGACGAGATCAGCAAGCAGTACTTCGACTTCGATATCTACGGAGATTGATACCGTCTCGTCTCGACTTCGCCATACCGCATGAGGAAATTGCATGGCTGACTATCGCAACATGAGCATCGGCGAGCTGCTGTCGCTGACGCCGCCGGGCTGGGGAGGCGCTCTGCTGGATGGTCTGGTGCTATCGCTGCAGGTGGCGGCGAGCGGCTATCTGATTGGCCTGGTGATCGGCATGGCGGGCGCTGCGGGCAAGATCTCGGGTGGCCCCGTCACCCGCGATCTGCTCACCGGCTATACGACGGTGATACGCGCGGTTCCCGAGCTAGTACTGATCCTGCTGGTGTATTTCGCGGCGCCCGATGCCCTGAACCATCTGGCGAACGCCGTCGGCCTCGGCCCCCTCGAGGTCAGCCCCTTCGTCGCCGGCGTGGCCGTCATCGCTCTGGTTCAGGGCGCTTATGCCACCGAGGTCATCCGCGGCGCCATCAATGCCATCCCCAAGGGGATGCATGAGGCCGCACTGGCGCATGGCATGCCCCCCTTCACCATCCTGCGCCGCATCACGCTGCCATTGTTGCTGCCAGGCGCCCTGCCGGGCCTCTCCAATCTATGGCTGATCGCGACCAAGGACACCGCACTGCTGGCGGTCGTGGGCTTCACGGAGCTGACACTGGCCTCGCGTCAGGCGGCCGGCTCCACCCGCCATTACCTGCTGTTTCTCGGCGCCGCGGGGGCGCTCTATCTGATCGTATCGCTTGCCTCCAACCTGCTGTTCAAGACACTGGAGCGTCGCATGGACAAGGGGGCCCACCATGGCTGAGCCCAGACTTCCGCCCCATCGCCTCATCCTGATCGCGATTGTCGTCGCCACCCTGGTGGTGATCGGTACCCAGATGCACTGGGAGTGGGTCGCCCAGTACCGAGGCGAGATCGGCAAAGGCATACTGCTGACGCTCTTGCTGCTGGTCTCCACCAGTGTGGCGGGCTTCCTGCTGGCCGTTCCGCTGGGATTGGCGCAGGCACGAGGGCCGCGCCCGTTGGCGTGGCTGGCGCGGGGATTCTGCAATCTGATTCGCGGCACCCCGTTGCTGCTGCAGCTGTGGATCCTCTACTACGGACTGGGGTCTCTGTTTCCGTATATCCCCGGCTTGCGTGGCAGCTGGTTGTGGCCGGTGCTGGCAGATCCGTGGATCTACGCCTTCTGTGCATTGACCCTGTCGTTCGCGGGCTATGAAGGCGAGGTCATGCGCGGCGCCTTTGCCGGCGTACCGCGCGGCGAGCTTGAGGCGGCTCGTTCGCTGGGCATGTCTCCCTTCAGCATTCTCCGACGCATCTGGCTGCCCAGAGCCGTACAACGGGTATTGCCCACGCTGAATGGCGAGCTGATCATCCAGCTCAAGGCGACGCCACTGGTCGCGACCATTTCCGCCATCGACACCTATGCCGTCTTCGGGCGTATCCGCCAGGAAACCTATATCGTCTACGAGCCGCTACTGCTGATGGCCTTGATCTATCTCGTCATCGCGGGACTGATCACCCTCGGCTTTCGCACCCTCGAGAAACGCCACGCTTCATGAGGCCTGACATGCAACGCACCCTCGATATCCTCACTCGCCTCATCGCCTTCGATACCACGTCGGACCGCTCCAATCTGGCATTGATCCACTTCGTGCGTGACCTGCTGGCCGAGCACGGCATCCAGGCGACCGTGCTGCCGAATGCCGAGGGCGACAAGGCTTCATTGCTGGCGACGATAGGGCCGCCCGTCGCCGGGGGCGTAGTGCTTTCCGGTCACACCGACACCGTGCCCGTCACGGGGCAGACCTGGTCGCAGGAACCGTACCAGGCCACGCTCAAGGAGGGGCGCCTCTACGGTCGCGGCTCGGTGGACATGAAGGGCTTCATCGCGCTGTGCCTGGCGATGGTGCCGCAGTTTCTCGCATCACCTCTCAAGCGGCCGATCCATCTTGCCTTCTCCTATGACGAAGAAAGCACCTGCATGGGCTGCCTGCCGCTGATCGACCACATGCGCGAGACACTTCCCGAGGTCGCCGCTGTCATCATCGGCGAGCCGACGCAAGGCCGCGTGGTGTCAGCGCACAAGGGCGTGCACTCCTGGCGCACTGAGGTGACAGGCGTCCCGGCCCATTCAAGCCGGCCAGACCTTGGCGTCTCGGCCACCTTCTACGCCGCGCGCATCATCTCGGCACTCGAGCGCACGGCAAACGAGCTGCGCATCAATGCCACCCGGGGAGAGCTGTTCGAGCCGCCCTATTCCACCCTGCACGTCAGTGCCATGCAGGGCGGCAATGCCCCCAATATCATTGCCAAGGACGCTCGCCTTCATTGGGAGCTGCGCAATCTGCCCAGTGATCCGCCTGACGCGGTGCGTGCACGCTTCGATGACTTCACCGCGCAACTGGCGCGCGAGATGCAGCAGCATTCAGCCGACTGCCGCATCCAGACACTGGAGGACTATGCCTCGGTGCCGGCACTCACCCCGGAACCCGACGGCAAGGCAGAAGCGCTGGCCTTCGCCCTGACGGGACAGAGTGAGCGCTGTGGCGTCGGCTTCTGCTCGGAAGCGGGCTGGTTCCAGGACCGCGGCTTCTCCACCGTCGTGTGTGGGCCCGGCTCCATCGCGCAGGCCCACAAGGCAGACGAATACATCGAGATGGCGGAACTTGAGCGATACCGTGACTTTCTCGCGCGTCTTCTGCAGCACCAGTGCGCGGATTGAGCGCTGAGCAAAACAGCTGCACCCTGACCTTGAGCCGTAAAAAAGCCCGCCACGTGATCCACGTGGCGGGCTTTTTCTCTCCATACATCGGAACTGGTCAGCGTGACTCCGAGGTCTCGTGGGGCGTATCCAGCACCAGCGACTCGGCCAGCGGTGTCGGCTCAACGCCTTCAGTCCCCTCGCCCTCTTCAAGGCGCTCCAGCTTGAAGCCGACCATGGCATAGGCCACCGCCAGCGCCAGATTGATCAGGTTGAACAGCGCAAAGGGCAGGTAGCTCAAGGTCGCGACGCCGAGGGTGGCCGCCATGTAGGCGCCGCAGCTGTTCCAGGGAATCAGCGGCGAGGTGATGGTGCCGGAATCTTCCAGCGCGCGTGACAGGTTGACCGGCGCCAGGCGACGACGACGGAACTCGGCGCGATACATGCGCCCCGGCAGGATGACCGAGATGTATTGATCCCCGGTTACCACGTTGGAGGCCAGGCAGGTGCCTAGTGTGGTGATGACCAGCGAACCGGCGTTGCGTGTCGCGCCCAGAAGGCTCTGCACCAGGCGCTCCAGCAGGCCAAGGCGCTCGATCACACCACCGAAGGTCATCGCCGACAGGATCAGCCACACGGTGTTGAGCATGCTGCTCATGCCGCCCTTGGAGAGCAGCGAGTCGATCACCTCATCACCGCTGTGGGAGACATAGCCATCGAACATCGACATCCACACGCCCTTGAGCAGCGCCATGGCGGTGGACATGTCAGTGACGCTTGCCAGCCCCACCACCGCCTGCGGCTGGAAGATGACCGCGAAGACGGCGCCCAGCGCCGCGCCGATGAAGATGGCCGGGAAGGCGGGCATCTGACGCACGGCCATCACCAGCAGCACCAGAAGCGGAATCAGCAGGTGCAGGCCGATGTTGAACTGCTCGCCCAGCTGGGCACGCAGGTTGGCGACCTGCTCCGGCGTCTGCAGACTGGAGACGGAGTCGTGGCCGAGCCACAGAAAGCCTGCCAGCGCGAGCAGGATGCTGGGCACGGTCGTCCACAGCATGTGACGAATGTGCGCGAACAGCGTGGTGCCGGCCGCTGCCGGCGCCAGATTGGTGGTATCGGACAGCGGCGAGAGCTTGTCGCCGAAGTAGGCCCCGGAGATCACCGCGCCGGCGGTAATCGCTTCGGATAGCCCCAGGCCATCGGCAATACCTATCAGTCCGATGCCGATGGTACCGGCGACCGTCCACGAGCTACCCACCGACAGCGCTACCAGCGCGCACAGCAGACAGGCGGAGGCATAGAAGTACTGCGGCGCGATCACGTCCAGGCCGTAGTAGATCATCGCCGGCACGGTGCCGCCGAGAATCCAGGTGCCGATCATCGCGCCGACCGCCAGCAGGATCAGGATCGCCCCCAGCGATATCTGGATGCCCTTGTTGATTCCCTCCTCGATATCGCTCCAGCGATAGCCATTCTTGAGGCCGATGATCCCTGCGATCATCGCGCCGGACAGCAGCGCGACCTGATTCGGTCCCCAGGAGGCATCGGCACCGAACAGCACCACCGCCAGCACCAGCATGGCGATGACCAGCACGATGGGAATCAGGGCATCCAGCAGAGAAGGCGGACGATAGCCGCCGTCCTCAGCAGAGTTATCAGGGTGTTGTTGCATACAAGACACCATCTTCAAGGAATGAGGACGCCGACACGCCGCGTGGTGACGGGCATGGCAGAAGACACGGAGAATGGGGAGCAACGCCGCAGCGTCAGGCGAGGCATGCCGTCAAGGCCAACCCCTGCGCGTGTCGCCAGGCGATCTGGGGCGCATTATATCGACCAAGGTCGAAGACCGAAACGGTCATGGATGCAGGCATGTAGCAAGGCCCTCGTCCATAAAGCGACCTCCACAATGCGAACGCCCCCGCCAGCAGGGCTGACGGGGGCGTGGCAGGGCGCCTTGCGAATCACGCCGTGATCATTTGCTGACCAGCTTGACGCGGGAGAAACCGAAGCCCTCGAGCACCTCTCGCAGTTCGCGGGCATTCTTCTTGAGCTCGACACGCAATGTGGAGAACTCGCGACGCAGCGGATATTCGCGTCGATAACGCACGAACCCCTCGGCATTGCCGAAACGGCGCTGATAGCGACGCAGACCCAGCGCATCGCGGCGCACGTCATAGCAGGCGCGTACGCAGAGTCCCAGCGCCTCTTCCGGCGGTGCCCAGCCCGTCAGCACCAGCTTGCGCAGCCACGGGTCCGGCTTGAGCTGACCCAGCTTGCGGCGCGCCGGCAGCCCGAAGTGACGACAGGCCTGCTGATAGATGATCTCGGTGCCCTGCATCTTGCCATCCAGGCTATGCCCGGCGATGTGCGGCGTGGCAATGTCCACCAGTGCGGCCAGCTCGGCATCGATATCCGGCTCGTTTTCCCACACATCCAGCACGGTCAGCAGATCAGCCTGCTCCTTGAGGCGCTGCTTGAGCGCCGCGGTATCGACACAGCCACCGCGGCCGGCACTCAGCAGCACGCTGCCGGGCTTCATGGCGCGGATACGCTCGGCATTGATCAGATGATGGGTCGGATGCTCGCCACCGGTGACCATCGGGGTGTGCACGCAGATGACATCACACTCGGCGACCAGCTCATCGAGGTCCACGAAGCGGGACTTCTCGGGACGCGCATCGCTCTGGCCCTCAAGCGCGGCGCGCGGCGGGTCACAGACCAGCACCTCGGCACCCAGCGACTCGAGACGCTTGACCAGCCGTGACCCGACCTGCCCGGCTCCGACCACGCCGAAGCGGCGGTCCAGCTGCAGATCCAGCCCTTCCTGCTCGGCCAGATGCCATAGCGACGACAGCACGTAATCCACCACCGAGTCGGCATTGCAGCCCGGCGCGTTGGTGAAGTGGATATCGTTGGCTGCGAGCCATTCGAGATCGGCATGGTCGGTGCCGATGATCGGCGAGCCGACGAAGCGCACCCGCGTTCCTTCCAACAGCGCCTGATCCACGCGCAAGGTAGAGCGACAGATCAGCATGTCGACGTCCTTGAGGACGGCATTGGTGATCTCGCGAGTCGGCATGCAGGTCACCTCTCCCAGTTCGGAGAAGAATTCCTCTGCCAGAGGGACGTTATCGTCCACGATGATGTGCATCTGTTGCCTTTCCTTGCTGTGGCAATGAGTGTCGCTGCGGGTTCACGGGCCAACATGTGCGCCTGAGTGACTTCACACCTTGCCGCAAGGCACGTGAAGATTACAATGGTATGCTTGCTTGCCCGCCGCCGTGCCATCTTAGGCGCACGCAACGGGCGTCACAAGCTCATGATTGAGTCCAGCCACCATCGTTTCGCCTCGGGAGTCACGCGTGATCATCCGCTGGGAAAGCCACCACGATTACGTTCTGGTCCATGTGCATCAGGACATGTTCGGCGACTGGATCGTCAGCCGCTCATGGGGCCAGATCGGCACCCAGTTCGGCGGATTGAAGCACGATCTCGCCGAAAGCCACGAGCAGGCCATGACCTGGGTCAGCGACCTCGCCCACATCCAGGCCTCACGCGGCTACACCAAGGTGCTGGAGGCCACGGCCGACAGCCCGGAAGCCGAAGACGCCATGCGCCAGATGTCACTGCTGGAGAGCTAGTGCGCAGCACGGTGCCGGACACGAAAAGACCGCCGCTACCCTGAGGTAGCGGCGGTCTTTTTTCACCAGCATCACGCGACACGCCTGCGCCTCTCAGCGCAGAAAGCGACGCCCATTGCGCAGGGTGGGGCCCTGCGGCTCAATGGCTGAGTCGTGCTCGGCCGGGGGCGTCATTTCGACACCCTGCTCGATGCCCTTTTCGACACCCTGCGCGCGCAACCACTCCGGCAACACCTCTTCGCCATCGGCCAGCGAATACTCCGCACCCGAGGCGCTCGCCAGTACAGGGATGCGCGTCGCGTAACGCTCGCTCAGCTGCGCATCGAAGGCAATCTCGACCCGCGTGAGCGTGATATCCGCCCCCAGCGCCTGCAGCGTGGCTTCCAGCCGAGCGCACAGATGACAGCCCGCCGTGGTGTAGAGCCACAGCGGGACGCTGGCCATCGCTCAGCCCTTCACATCGCTGGCGCGACGGATGCGGAAGACGTGGTGGATATCCGGACGACGCTTGAAGTCCGGGTCCAGCAGCTTGCGCGACAGGTCTTCCACCACATGGTGCTGGCTGACGCTGTCATCCATCACGAAGCGACGATGGTTGTTGGAGAAGATCAGCGTGCCGCCCGGCGCCAGACTGGCCATCGCCAGGTCGATCAGGCGCGCGTGATCACGCTGGATATCCAGGGTGCCTTCCATCTTCTTGGAATTGGAGAAGGTCGGCGGGTCGAGGAAGATCAGGTCGAACTCCTCGCGGGAGCGCTCCAGCCACTTCAGGCAGTCGGCACGCACCAGCTGATGGCGTTTCTCGCTGATGCCGTTGAGCTTGAAGTTCTCGCGCCCCCAGTCCAGATAGGTATTGGACATGTCGACGCTGACGCTCTCGCTGGCACCGCCCAGCACCGCATGCACGGTGGCCGTCGCGGTATAGCAGAACAGGTTGAGCACCCGCTTGCCATCCGCTTCCTTGCCCAGCAGCTTGCGCACCGGACGGTGATCCAGGAACAGGCCGGTATCCAGGTAATCCTTGAGATTCACCCACAGCCTGGCATCGCCTTCCTGCACCTCGATACGCTGACCGGAGCTGTCCTGACGCGTGTACTGCGCCTTGCCTGCCTGACGCGTGCGTTGCTTGATGTGGATATCGTTGGGCGAGCAGCCCAGCACCTGCGGAATCGCCGCCAGTGCATCCATCAGACGGCGCTGCGCCTGACTGGCATCCACGGACTTGGGCGGCGTGTATTCCTGAACGTGCACATGACGGCCATAGATATCAATGGCCAGCGCGTACTCCGGCATGTCGGCATCGTAGAGGCGATAACAGGTGGTACCGCTCTGCTTGAGCCAGCGTGCCAGTGACTTCTGGTTCTTCTTGAGGCGATTGGCGAACATCTGGCCGCCCTCGCTCAGCGCGGGCTGACTGCGGGCATCTTCGGCCACGCTGTCTTCATCGGCCGTACGCTCACGCGCCGCCACATCGATCATCAACAGCTTGCAGTCGAGCTGACCGTTGCGGAAGGCATACTGGCGATGCGCACGCAGGCCGAGGCGGTGGCCGAGATCCGGGTTGCCGGTGAACATGGCCAGCGTCCAGCCGCCGAAGTGACGTTTCATGCGCTCACCGAGGCTTGCGTAGAGCGGCACCAGTGCCGGCAGCTCGCCCAGACGCTCACCGTAGGGCGGGTTGGTCATCACCAGGCCAGTGGTGGCGCCCTCGGGACAGGTCAGCTCGGCGACGGAGGCGCCTTCCAGCTCGATCAGCGCCGGAATGCCGGCACGCATGGCGTTGGAGCGCGCGGCAGAAATCGCCTGCGGGCTGTGATCGCGACCGAACAGACGTGCGGTGACCTTGCGGCGCCCGGCAATGGCACGCTGCTCCATCTCTTCCCACAGGCCCTTCCAGATGCGCTCGTCATGGCGCCCCCAGTGGCGGCAGGCGAACTCCTGGTTCAGCGACTGCGGCGCGATATCCGCCGCCATCAAGGCTGCTTCGATCAACAGCGTGCCGGAGCCGCACATCGGGTCGACCAGGCTCTCGCCACGCGCCGCACGCGCCGGCCAGTCGGCCCGCATCAACAGGGCCGCCGCCAGGTTCTCCTTGAGCGGCGCATGGGCGAGATCAGGACGGTAGCCACGCTGATGCAGGCTGCGCCCCACGAGGTCGATGCCCAGGGTGATGTAGCCATTGTGCAGGTGCGCGTAGATGCGCAGATCTGCATTCTTGCCATCGACGGTCGGCTTGTTGCGGCCTTCCTCGAACATCGCCTCGACGATGCCGTCCTTGACGGTCTGGGCACCGAAGAAGGTGTGGCGAATATCTTTCCATTTTCCGTGGAAATCGACGGCGATGGATGCACGATCCGGTAACTCCATCGCCCAATCGACACCCGCACTCGCCTTGCGCAGTTGCTCGCCAGTATCGACGCCACCCACGCGAGTGAGCAGACGAATGATGCGGTTGGCCAGTCGCGACCACAGGATGGTGCGGTAGGCGGTTTCCTGGCTACCGTTGAAGTGTACGCCAGCGACGGTCGTGCCAGTCACCTCGGCACCCAGAGCCGTCAGCTCATCGGCCAGCAGCGTTTCGATGCCACGCGGGCAGGTCGCAAACCAGGTAGAGAGCGAGTTGCTGGGCGCGCGGGGTGTAGTCGCAGAGGTCGTATCAGTCATGAATCTCTCACCGGCAGGCGCCGGACTTATTCCTGTGAGTTGGCTTCTGGCACTAGCGATATTCCTATACGGCTGTCGACAAGCCAGAGGCAGTGTTCTAAAAACTATAGGTGTAGCTGCAATTCGGAAAGGTGACACGCCATGCGAAATCGAGGATCAAGGGACACGAGCCTCATTCGGGCAGCCTGTCTGTGCCGCTCAGGAGATCGGACTTCCGGCACGGCAAGGCAGTCGCTCTTTCACCATCACGCTCGAGCATATACAGGCAAGACCTTCCATCATCTCACACTCGTGACCTTTTCCGACAAGAATGGCCAACGACGCGAGGTGATGATGCACGAGGCCGGCAGTGCCCGACAGGGCATCGGCCAACTCTCTCACTCGGCATGTCCAATGGCAGGACAACCGCGGCCAGACAAGGTCTCGCCGGGTATGTCTCGCCATCACTGACACGCAGTGCCGATGGGTTCTCACTTAGAGGTCATCCATGAAGAGACAGAAACGTGATCGCTTTCAGCGTGCCTATGTTCACGGCTACAAGGCTGGTGTCACCGGCCGTTCCCGTGATGATTGTCCCAGTATCGATGTCAATCTACGTGAATTCTGGATGAGCGGCTGGCGTGAAGGCCGCGGAGACCAATGGTCGGGAATGACCGGCGTCTCCGGCATCCACAAGAACCCCATGGTGCTCAGCTGAGCACCGCATGACGCCAAGGTTCATCATACGCGACTAGGAGGTCATCCCATTTCAGGAAAGCGGCTCGTCACGGAATGACACTGGCAATACGGCGCCTGGCGCCCTTCACCCCGCCGACGCAGCCTGAAGCGCTGCCCAAGCGGATTCTCCGGCATCACGCCACCGCCTCCTGACAAGTTACAGGGCCGGCTGGCACGTACAGAGAGGACTCGAGGTGTTCACGGTGAGTCGGTTTAGCGACATCACCCGGAAAATCCCACGGAAGTCGCCCAGCGACACGTCAAATCACCAGGGAGGTAACGCCTTATTTCTATCTTGATGACGCGCGGCACTGACAGGCAAGAGACGCAGTAGGCAATGGGGCCAACTCGCTTCACTTCCTGAAAGGCCGAGATGTTGGCGCTCGTGTCGTTTCAATCGTGGTATGGCTCCAGAAGAGAAGGCGCAGCAGGCGACGGCCTGCGAGGACGACGGTCCAGCGCGGAGCACGACACGGGCAAACGTTCACCTTGACTGCATCAGCAGGTTCTTTCCAGGCCTGCTTCAACCATCCACGCACCCGATGAGCTCAAGGGGCCAACCCCCAACCGCCGTTTCTGACGGCAAAAGCGCTTCGCATCGTGCACGCTGGCTGGACATGGCAGCCAACACGACAACGGCAGATCACGCATCACTTCCCTGCCGTTGTCATATCATCATTCACGCCGGTACCGAGGCCGCCTTCTGATGTCAGGAGGCGGCTTTTCCGTGTCAGCCCTTCCCCCACTCGCAGTCTCTTAAAGCGCCGTGAGTGGGAGATACCAGCATCACGCTGCGACGGAACCCAGGCTGGATCACACCTTGATCAGGGTATCGGCCTTCTCCAGTGCGCGCGCGCACTCACCGACCAATACCGGGCCGCGGTAGATCAGCCCGGAGTAAAGCTGCACCAGATCCGCCCCCGCGGCGATCTTCTCGCGCGCACTCTCGCCATCGGTGATCCCTCCCACACCGATGATCGGCATGTTCGGCAGCGCTTCACGCAGGCCACGAATCACCCGCGTCGACGATTCACGCACCGGGGCGCCGGAAAGTCCGCCCGCCTCCTGCGCATGCGGACTTCCCGCGACTGCCGTGCGCTCGATGGTGGTGTTGGTGGCGATGACACCATCGATGCCGTTGTCCGCCAACGCCCGCGCCACGAACAGGATTTCCTCGCTGTCCATGTCGGGCGCGATCTTGATCACCAGCGGCACCTTCCTGCCGCGCTCGGCATCGAGCTGATCGCAACGCTGGCGAAGCCCGGCCAGCAGCTGGCTGAGATGATCACCGAACTGAAGATTGCGCAGCCCCGGGGTATTGGGCGACGAGATATTGGCGGTGATGTAGTCGGCGTGAGCATGCACGGCATCGAGGCAGACCAGATAGTCGCTCAATGCATCATCCACCGCCGTGGTCAGGTTCTTGCCGATGTTGATCCCCAGCACGATACCAGAGGCAGCACGCGCCTGACTGGCCTTGACCTTCGCGACCAGATGCTCGACCCCGGCATTGTTGAAGCCCATGCGGTTGATGATCGCCTGATGCTCCGGCAACCGGAACAGACGTGGCTTGGGATTGCCGTCCTGCCCTTTCGGCGTCACCGTGCCGACCTCCACGAAGCCGAAGCCCAGAGCGGCGAGCGCATCGAGGTGATCGGCATTCTTGTCGAGACCTGCCGCCAGGCCAACGCGATTGGGGAACTCGAGCCCCATCAGCGAGACCGGATCACGTGGCGCTTCACCGCCCAGACCGCGCGCCATGCCGAGGCGATGTGCCATGTCCAGCGCACTCAGCGTCACACCATGAGCTGTTTCCGGGTCGAGCTTGAAGAGAAGCGAGCGAGCAAACGAGTACATGATGATCTCCAGACAGCGGGCGGCAGGGTCGTGACGACAGCATAGCTGGGCGCGAAGTATACCCGAAGCCCGTGGGGACAGACACTGTGCGCCGGCATGCTCGCGCTGCTGTCGATAAAATCGCTCACGCCAAGGCCGACACCATTGCTCATGCTCAGGGCAACAAGAAAGGGCGGCCCGCTGGGCCGCCCTGGTGTCACACCCGACTATGCCGGAGTCATGCCATGCAGATCATTTCACGTCGAGCTGCTGCACGCGCACGGTGTAGTTGTTGACACCCTGCATGGAGGAGCCGAACTTCTGACCGCTGACCCAGACGGTGTAACGCCCCGGCTCCAGCACGGTCTTGAGGTGGAAGTCGCCCTGGAAGCCTTCGCCCTTGTCGCTGGCGACGGTGTTGCCACTCTCGTCCAACAGGCGCATCTGCAGCTTGTAGGTGCCTTCGCTGCCCGGGAAGGTCTCGCTGTCGATGGTCACGGTGCCACGGTCCGCGACATCGAATGTCATGACCTCGCCCTTCTCGAGAATGCGCACGTCAGTGACGATCTCGTCGAAACGACGATCCGGCTCCGCTTCGGCTTCCGTCACGGCAGCACTGCCCGTGGCAGCAGCGGCAGACGTCTCGGCTGCAGCAGTCGCGGCTGCCGAAGTAGTAGTGGCGGCGGCGCCCGTGGCAGAAGCGCCTTCAGCTGCCGCATTGCCTGTCTCGGCCGCCTTCTTCTCGCGGGCGGCCTGTTCGGCAGCGGCAACGGTGGCCGGCTTGATGGTCGCGACTTCATCGTTGGCATCGACGAAGGCGGTACGACGGCCATCGCCATCGGTGTCGAGGAAGACCAGGCCGTTGCCGGTCTCGATGCCGCTTTCCTCGGCAGACAGCTTCTCGCCACTCTCGCTCAGGCCTGCGACGTTGATTTCATAGGTGTTGCCGCCGGACTTGCCAGCCCCCAGCTTGTCGGCGCGCACACGCAGCTTGTAGACGCCCGGCTCCAGCTCGGCATTCATGTTCAAGCCATCGGAGGCCCTGTCACCTTCTGCAGTGGCCACGACCTCGCCCTGCTCACTCTCGAGCGTGGCCTTCATGGTATAGGGGTCGGTCACATCGAAACTGGCGACGCCATCGATTTCGTAACGCCCGGCTTCCTTGATGGTGAACTGGTGCACGCTGGTGCCGCCGAACAGGAAGTTCTGGCTGTGGGCATCACTGCGCGGCTTGAGGAACTTTGAGATGTCCAGCTTGCCTGCCGCTTCTTCTGCACGCTGCTGAGCGGGGCTGCCATCGGCCAGCACGGCCTGGGATGCCAGCGTGGACAGACCGAGCGCGAAGGCGCAGGCGAGGGGTAATGCACGATATGACATGGTGTCTCTGCCTTGTTGTACTGATGCTTAGAAAACAGAAGCCTCCAGCGAGCGCCGCAGCGACTCCGAGACTTGAAATGAGGGTCTGAAAATCAAGGACTGAAAACAGGGTCTGCAGAAAAGGATGCCACCATCAGGGCCTGTATCAGTCTCTGCACTGGTCGCCATTCAGCATACCAGACAGCTGGCGACAGTTACCTTACCGCAGGCTTCAGCTATCAATTTTTTATTTATCCCCCATGAAAAAGCCCTCACCGGGGGTGAGGGCTTCTATCAGCGAGTCATCAACTACTCGCCACTTGCGTCAGCTCTTGCTGCATTCGAGGCCGAATGCATCAGGCTTCGCGCTTGGACTCGGCCAGATCGACCAGCTCGCGCAGGGCGACCGCGAACAGCGGGAAGCTCAGCTGAGCACCGCCCTTCATCTCGCCGAGCAGTGAGCACCAGCGGCTGACCAGACTCTCGTGGCTGGCCATCCAGCTGTCGACACGCTCATCGATCTCGCGCGGTGCATTGTCCTGCTTGAGCACGCTGACGGTCAGGGCCAGCTGCTGACGATCGAGATCATCGCGGAAGCTCTCACGTGCCTGCGCCTGCCAGCTGTCCTGCACCTCAAGGCCGTTGATCTTGTCACCGACCCACGGCAGCTCCAGACGATGGCCGATGCCGTAGAAGGCTTCTGCCACGCGATTGATCTTCTCGCCGGTCGCCTTGGCCGCCTCGATGATGCCAAGCCCTGCATAGAGACTTGAGGTCGCGGCGATGGTGCTGGCCAGGGCCTCCGGCACGCCTGCCTCGACATAGCTGTCGCGACGCGCTTCCCAGTTCTCGCGGGCTTCGCCCTTGAGACGCTCTCCGATGCTCTCGGAGAGCTGAGCCAGACGCGGGGCGAAGTGGCCGATGCATTCCTTGACGCCCATGGCGCTGCGCTGACGCAGGAACCAGCGAGTGGCACGACGCATCAGGCGCATCAGATCGCCCATCATGCGGTACTGCAGTTCTGCCGGCACCTGGTGATCGAGGGCCTCGATCTGGGTCCACAGCGCTTCCAGATTGAAGCTGTCACGCGCCACGATGTAGGCACGCGCGATTTCCGCCTTGTCGGCACCGGTGGTGTCTTCCAGGCGACGCACGAAGGCGATGCCCATGTGGTCGACCAGGTCATTGGCGATCTGGGTCGCGGCGATTTCACGCTTCAGACGGTGCTGATACATCTCTTCCGGGAAGCGCTCCATCAGCACGCGCGGGAAGGCGCGCTCGAGGTGCTGCTGCACGTAGCTGTCGTCCGGCACGTCAGAGGCGATCAAGCTGGTCTTGAGATCGCTCTTGGCGTAAGAGACCAGCACGGACAGTTCCGGCAGGGTCAGGGCTTCACCGGCGTTGGAACGCTCGATCAGCGCCTCATCGGACGGCAGGAACTCGAGTTCACGGTCCAGGGTGCCGGCCGCTTCCAGCTCATTGATGAAGCGACGGAAGACGCCCATGCCTTCCTTGGACTGCTGCTCGGAGAGCGACAGCGCCTGGGTCTGGCGATAGTTGTCCTTGATCACCAGCTCGCCGACTTCGTCGGTCATCTCGGCCAGCTGCTGGTTGCGCTGCTTGTCGGTCAGGTCACCGCGGGCGACGATGTCATCCAGCAGGATCTTGATGTTGACCTCGTGATCCGAGCAGTTCACGCCACCGGCATTGTCGATGAAGTCGGTGTTGACGCGCACGCCACGCTTGGCCGCGGCTTCCATGCGCCCACGCTGGGTCAGCCCCAGGTTGCCGCCTTCGCCCACTACCTTGCAGCGCAGCTCACGGCCGTCGATGCGCAGGCCATCGTTGGCCTTGTCGCCAACCTCGGCGTGGGTCTCGGTGGAGGCCTTGACGTAGGTACCGATACCGCCGTTCCAGATCAGGTCGACCTGCGCCTTGAGCATCGCATTGATCAGCTCGTTGGGCGCCAGATGGTCGGCACTGATGTCGAAGACTTCCTTCATCTGCGGGCTGATGGCGATGGTCTTGGCATCACGCGAGAACAGACCGCCACCTTCGCTGATCAGGCTCTTGTCGTAGTCGTCCCAGCTGGAACGCGGCAGACGGAACAGACGCTCGCGCTCGGCGAAGCTCTTCGCGGTGTCCGGATTCGGATCGACGAAGATGTTGCGGTGGTTGAAGGCACCGACCAGGCGGATCTTCTCGGACAGCAGCATGCCGTTGCCGAAGACGTCACCGGCCATGTCACCGATACCGACAACACTGAACTCATCTTCCTGGATGTTGATGCCCATCTCGCGGAAGTGACGCTGCACGCTGACCCAGGCGCCCTTGGCGGTGATGCCCATGCCCTTGTGGTCGTAACCGTTGGCGCCACCGGAGGCGAAGGCATCGCCCAGCCAGAAGCCGTACTCGTTGGAGATGGCGTTGGCGATGTCGGAGAAGGTCGCGGTGCCCTTGTCGGCCGCGACGACCATGTAGGGATCGTCTTCGTCATAGCGCACGACGGCCGTCGGGGCCACCACGTCACCACCGGACAGGTTGTCGGTGATGTCGAGCAGTGCGCGGATGAAGATCTGGTAGCAGGCGATACCTTCCTTCTGGATCACGTCGCGGTCGGTGGTTTCCGGCATGCGCTTGCAGACGAAACCGCCCTTGGCGCCGACCGGCACGATGACCGCGTTCTTGACCTGCTGTGCCTTGACCAGACCCAGCACCTCGGTGCGGAAATCCTCATGACGGTCAGACCAGCGCAGGCCACCACGTGCGACCTTGCCGCCACGCAGGTGAACACCTTCGACACGCGGCGAGTAGACGAAGATCTCGAACATCGGGCGCGGCTTCGGCACGTCAGGAATGCTGCGCGTGTCGAGCTTGAAGCTGATGTAGTCCTTGGCCTGGCCATCTTCTGCCGGCTGGAAGAAGTTGGTACGCAGCGTGGCCATCATCAGGTCGACGTAGCGACGCAGCAGGCGGTCGTCGTTCAGGCTGGAGACCTGGTCGAGCAGACCATTGATGCGCTCGCGACAGGCGTTGACGTCATCCTCGCCACCCTGACCCTGCGGGTCGAAGCGCAGGTTGAACAACTGCACCAGCTCGCGAGTGATGTCCGGATGACTGCCCAGCGCATTGGCGATGTAGGCCTGGGAGAGACCGAAGCGGATCTGCTTCAGGTAACGCGCGTAGGCACGCAGCATCGCCACTTCACGCCAGTCCAGGCCAGAGCCGATGATCAGGCGGTTGAAGGCATCGGATTCGGCTTCGCCGGACCAGATCTTCTTGAAGGCTTCGATGAAGCTCTCGCGCACTTCGGAGAGCTCGACCGCGCCCTTGCCGTGATGCTCGAGATCGAAATCGTGCACCCAGCAGGAGGAATCGGTGCGGGTGATCTCGTAGGGACGCTCACCGATGACACGCAGACCGAGGTTCTCGAGCACCGGCAGTACGTCGGAGAGCGGAATCGGCTGATGCTTGTGGAACAGCTTCAGGTTGACACCGGAGTTGTCGTCCTCGACCAGACGATAGGTGCTCAGGCCGACGGCCTGACCTTCGTCCAGCGCGCGCAGGTGGCCCACGTCATAGACGGCGGTGCGCGGCGAGAAGTCGTCACGGTAGCTGCCCGGGAAGGCATCACGGTAGCGAGTCATCAGCTCGTTGGCCTGCTCTTCACCGAAGCCTTCGACCATGGCGGCGTGCAATTCGTCACGCCAGCTGCGGGCCAGCTGAGCGATCTTGTTCTCCAGCGCGCGCATGTCGTACTGGCCCGGTTCATCGCCCTTGAAGCGCAGAATGAACTGGATACGCGTCAGCACGGACTCGGAAAGATACGGCGTGAAGTCACCGAAGGTGGCGTTCAGCTCTTCGCAGAGCAGATTCTGGATGCGCACGCGCAGGTCGGTGGAATAGACGTCGCGAGGCACGAACACCAGTACCGAGAAGAACTTGCCGAAGCGGTCTTCACGCACGATCAGACGCACGCGACGACGCTCGCGGATGTTGAGGATGCTGGTGGCGGTACGGGTCAGCTCGTCCGTGGAGATCTGGAAGAGATCATCACGCGGATAGACTTCCAGAATCTGCAGCAGGTGCTTGCCATTGTGGCCCTTCGGGTTGACGCCGGCGGCTTCCATGACGTCCTGCACCTTGCGACGCAGAATCGGCACGTTGCGCGGGCTCTGGTTGTACACCGTGGAGGTGTAGAGCCCCAGGAAGCGGCGCTCGCCGATCACGCGGCCTTCTTCATCGAAGCGCTCGACGGTGATGTAGTCCGGGTAGGCCGGACGGTGCACGCGGGCGTGGAAGGCGCTCTTGGCGAAGGACAGCAGTTCCGGAATCAGCACGTACTGATCGCTGTTGACGCTCTGCTGGTGACGGGACTGCTCGTGATAGCGCTCGAGGTCCAGCTTGAGCACGCCCAGTTCGGAGCCTTCAACCTTGTTCAGCACACGGGTGCCGTCTTCCTGCTCGTCGACGGTGTACTCGTCATAGCCCAGGAAGGTGAAGTGGTCGTTGCCCATCCACTGCATGAAGTCGCAGGCTTCCTGGTGGTCAGCCTCGGAGACGGTCGGCGGACGGTTGTCACGCAGCTCCTGCAGCGCCTGGGCGCCCTGGCTGCGCATGGCGTCGAAGTCAGCGACGGCAACGCGCACTTCGGCCAGCACTTCACGCAGGCTGGTCTCGAGGTCTTCCAGTGTCTCGGCGTCGTTGTGACGATCGACCTCGATGTAGATCAGCGACTCGCGGTGCTGCGGGGCGTTCTCGGCACGCGGTGCCGTCACGCGCTCCAGCTGGCCAGCGTCATCACGTGCGACTGCCAGCACGGCGTTGTGGATGGCGTGGACGGTGATGCCACGACGATTGAGCTCGATACGCACGGAATCGACCAGGAACGGCATGTCCGGGTGCAGCACTTCGATGATGGTGTGCGTCGACTGCCATCCATGCTTCTCGAAGTCCGGGTTGTAGGCACGCACCTTGGGAGCCTCAAAGCTCTGCAGGAAGTGCCATACGGCCAGGGTGGAACCGTAGAGGTCATCCAGCTTGCGCTCGGCCATGTCCTCGAAGGAGGCCGTTGCGTGATAGTCGCGCGCAAACGCCGCGATCACGTCCACCTTGTCCTTGGGAAGTCGCTTGTCCAGCTGCTCTTCGAGCTGCGCAAGAAATTCCTGCTTGCCGTCCGTCGCCACGTGTAGCATCAATCACCTCGACTGACCTGATGGATGTATCAGGGAAAGTAGTCATAGAGAGTCTGCGCCGGCCAAAAGGCGTTGCAGCACAGACTCATGCAGTGCATCACAGACTAGCGCAGTCTGCGCCTCTGCCCCATGCCTGTTCCATATTGGTCATGCAGCATTACATCTGTGCATCGGGTATTGACTTGGCGGTCCGCGCATGAAACGAAAGTCTAATTCGGGTGACTGTCATGTGCGCAAAAAAAGCCCCGTCGTCCCCTACCTGACAGGTAGATGACGACGGAGCTCTGGTTTTTCAAACGATTGGCGCGATGCCTGACCCATGCGGGCGTGACGACAGTTGCCGATTTGATGACGCGCTTATCTGCGCACCAGATAGACACCGCACTCGAGGTGGTCGGTATACGGGAACTGATCGAACAGCGCGAAGCGTTCGATACGGTGCGTGCGACACAGCACCTCAAGGTTGTCGATCAGCGTCTGCGGGTTGCAGGAGATGTAGACGATACGCTCGTAGCGCGCGGTCTGCTCGCAGCTGTCGGCATCGAGGCCGGCACGCGGCGGATCGACCAGCACGGTGCGGAAGTCGTGGTTGTCGAGGTCCATCTCCGCGACACGACGGCCCGCCTTCTCGCCTGCCAGCGCCAGCGAGAAGTCCTCGGCCGACATGCGCGCCACCTGGGCATTGTCGATGCTATTGGCCGCCAGGTTGACCTGCGCCGAGGCCACGGAAGTGCGCGAGATCTCGGTGGCCAGCACGCGGCGGAAGTTCTCGGCCAGCGCGATGGTGAAGTTGCCGTTGCCGCAGTAGAGCTCGACCAGATCGCCCTGCTCACGGCCTTCCGCCTGCGCCTTGTCAGGATGGGTCACGTCTCGTGCCCAGCTGAGCATCGAGCGGCAGATCTCGGCATTGGGCTGGGTGAAGCTGTTCTCGACCTGCTGATAGATGTACTCGCGGCCATCGACCTCGAGACGCTCGAAGACGTGATCGCGGGTCAGCACGATATGCTGCTTGCGCGAACGCCCGATGATCATGATATCGAGCTCTTCTTCCAGCGCGCGCGCCTCGGCTTCCCAGTCTTCGCCGAGCTTGCGATGGTAGATCAGCGTGACCAGTGCCTCGCCGCTCAGAGTGGTGAGGAACTCGCACTGAAACAGACGCTCGCGCAATACCGGGCTTGCCTTGAGGCGCTCACGCAGCAGCGGCATCAACTCATTGATGCGCTGGCTGGCGACCGGAAAGTCGTCCATGCGCACGACCGTCTTCTTCTTGTTGCCTTCGTCGTCAAACTCGACCTCGAACATCGCGTAGTAGAGGTCATCATCCTCGTGCCAGATACGGAACTCGCAACGCATGCGGTAATGGCTGGGCGGCGAGGGAAATACCTCGAGTTCCGGCGCATCGAAGGCAGCGAAACGTGCGCGGGTCTGCTCGGCCTTCTCGGCGAGCTGCTGTTCATACTGACTGGGATCGACGACGGCGATGGCCACACTGACTCCTGCCTGCGGGCATACCGCAGCACTGAAACGATGAGCAAAGGGACGCGGGCACGTCATGGTGAACCATGCCGATCACGTCCATTCAAAGGTTGGGCGCGCTAGCCTACCATCGGCAGCGCGAAGCTCAAGCGCCGAATGGCGGGCCAAGGCGGGCGCAGGCAGGTGCAAGGGGACCGTGAGAGCCAACGCCCCTGCCCCTCAGCCGTCGCACGACAGCGCCTGCGGCGCGGCGAAGCCCTGGCTGGCCAACGCCGTGGCCAACCCCGGCTGCCGGGCATCCGTCGCCAGCGCCATGTGCTCATGCGGTGCTGGTTGAACCGCTTGAGCGACTTGCCGAGCAGCCTGAGCGAATTGCTGATCAGCCGCTGCCGCAGGGTCAAGCGCCAGCACCTCTGCCACGCGGCGGGCGATTGCCGCGCCGGAATCCACCAGCGCCACCCGAGACTCGCCCAGTACCTGCGAGATGTCGGCACCGAGCAGCGGGAAATGCGTGCAGCCGAGAATCACCACCTCCAGCGCCTCGACCGCCGCCAGATCTGCCAGACTGGCCGCCACCACCTCGGGGCGCGCCGGCTTGCCGCGCAGACGCCGCTCGGCCTCCGCGACCAGCGGATCGGCGGCGACACGAATCACCTGACAATCCGCCGCGAAATCGTGGATCAACTGCTCCGTATAGGCACGTCTTACCGTGGCGGAAGTCGCCAGCAACGCGAACACCGGCGGCTCGCACTTCTCACGACGTGCTGCACTCTGACGCGCACGTGCCAACGCCGCCGCCGGCTTGATGGCGGGCACGGTGCCGATCACCGGAATCGACAGCGCTTCGCGCAATACCGCCAGCGCCAGGGTGCTGGCGGTATTGCAGGCCACTACCAGCGCACGCGCCCCACTTGCCTCCACCGCCGCCACGCACACCTGCGCGATACGAGCCACCAGCCAGTCATCGGGTTTGGTGCCATAGGGCAAGGCGGCATTGTCACAGACATAGGCCAATGGCAATGAGGGCCATTGGCGGCGGATCTCTGAGGCCACCGAGAGCCCTCCGACCCCCGAATCGAAGATCAGCACCGGGGCACCGGGGGATTCGGCCTGGACGTGGGACGGACAATCGACGGAGCCGGAAGGGGCGGCGAAAGGCACCATGGTGAGAGTATCTCGTGCTGCATGAAGGAAGGGCGACGGAGCTGGCGCGCTATTTTACCTGCTTGGTGACGATGTAGGTGAAATAGCGATCGATACCCAGTTCCGAGACCAGCCAGCGGTCGATCAACCGCTGGTAGGCATCGATGCTGGCCGTCTCCAGCCGCAGCAGATAATCCACGCCTCCACCGACCGCCACGCACTCGATCACCTCATCCGCTTCACGCATCGCCCGCTCGAAGCGCTGGAAGCTGCCAGCATCATGATGCTTGAGGTGGATCTCGACCCACACCGGCGTGCGCGGGGCGGCCGCCTGGGAAGCGCCGCCCTGCTGATCACTCAGGCGCTGCTGATTGATGATGGCAGCGTACCCCTCGATGATGCCGGCCTGCTCGAGGCGCTTGACGCGCTCCCAGCACGGACTGACCGACAGGTTGATCTCCTCGGCCAGCCGCGACTTGGTGATGCGGCCATCGCGTTCGAGTATCGCCAGAATCTTGAGATCGAAGGCATCCAGTTTCGGCGCTGGCAGCGAGCGTGAAAGGGGCGCGCTCATGAGTCCTCTCGCGCCAGATCGTCCACGACTTCCGCGATCACCGCCAGGGTATCGCCCAGACTCACCTGCGCCGGGAAACGCCGCGCCACCAGCACGCCATCACGCTCCGCGCGATATTCCACCGCCGCCTGACCGGCGCGCCCCAGCGGATAGACCCGCGCCACACATTGCCCCGCCGTGACCTGCTCACCGAGTGCCACGCAAAGCTCCAGCAGCCCTTCATGCTCGCTCTGTACGTAACAGCTGGCATCCGGCATGTCGATCAGCAGCGGCGCGTTCGCCTGGCTGGCACGCTGGCGCTCGATGACCTGCTCCAGATCCGCGCGACTGCGCTCGCGCAGCACACCACTGAAGGCGAGGAAGTTGTCGACGCCACGGTCGGCGATCGCCTGACGCTCCGGCGTGGTGGAGCCACCGCCGCCCAGCTCCGTGGTGACGAAGACCTTGCCCTGGCGCTCCACCGCGGTGTCGTAGAGCGCCTCGGCGTCCAGTTCGAACATCATCATCGCCGAGGGCGCCCCGAAGGCCAGCGCCCCGGCCAGGCTCTCGGCTTCCTGCAGACGACACTGCTCGACGCCCAGCGACTCCTCGAGATAGTCGAGACGGTGCGCAGCCGCGAACGGCAGGATATCCAGGGTGCGACCGCCGGAATGCAGGTCCAGCGCATAGTCGCACTGCGGCACCAGCACCCGGGTGAAGTAGTCGGCGATCTGCTCGGTCGGACCGCCGGTGGGGCTGCCGGGGAAGCTGCGATTGAGATTGCCGCCATCGAGAGGCGAACAACGCCGCCCGGCCCTGGCAGCCAGCGCATTCATGGTCGGCACGATGATGACGCGCCCCTGCACGTCCTCAGGCGTGAGACGCGCCGCCAGCTTGTAGAGTGCGGTGATGCCCTCGTACTCGTCGCCATGATTGCCGCCGGTCAGCAATACCGTTGGCCCCTCACCATTGGCGATCACGCTGATCGGGGTCATCACCGCGCCCCACGCCGACTCGTCAGTCGAGATCGGCAGCTTGAAGAAACCGTGCTGAACGCCATCGGCGAACAGATCGATGGTCAGACTGACGGGGGACTCTCGCATGACACCACTCCTTGTTATGGCGGGCTGCTGACACTTGTCGGCAGGCTATTTGACGAACAGCTGGCGCGGCACATCACACAGCGGCTCGGCACCGTTTTCCGTGATCAGGATCGACTCGGTGATCTCGAGCCCCCAGTCGTCCATCCACATGCCGGGCATGAAGTGGAAGGTCATGCCCGGTTCCAGCACGGTCTCGTCACTGGGGCGCAGACTCATGGTGCGCTCGCCCCAGTCCGGTGGATAGCTGATGCCGATGGGATAGCCGCAGCGTGCGCCGCCACGGTCGAAGCCGTACTTGTCCATCGCCGCGCCCAGCGCCAGCGCAATGTCACAGCAGCGATTGCCGGGCTTGGCGATGGCCAGTCCACTCTCGATGCCTTCCAGCAGGGCAGACTCACCGCGCACGAAATCGCGCGGCGGGCGGCCGAGAAATACGGTACGCGACAGCGGCGCGTGATAGCGCTTGTAGCAGCCGGCCAGCTCGAAGAAGGTGCCCTCTCCCTGGCGAAATGGCGTGTCATCCCAGGTCAGGTGCGGCGCAGCGGCATCACTGCCGGTGGGCAGCAGCGGCACGATGGCCGGATAGTCGCCACCGAGAATCTCACCCTCGGGGCCGATCACGCCCTCGACGCCGACCCGGTAGATCTCCGCGACCAGCGCACTCTTTGGCAGGCCCGGCTCGATCATCTCCAGAATGCGTGAATGCATGCGCTCGACGATGCGCCCGGCCACGCGCATGTAGGCGATTTCCTGCTCAGACTTGATCGCGCGACACCAGTTGACCAGCGAATTGGCATCCACCAGCCGCGCGTGGGGCAGCTCCTTGACCAGCGCCAGGTGCGCCCGCGCCGAATAGTAATAGTTGTCGAGCTCGACCCCGACGACCCCATCGTGCCAGCCACGCTGCGGCAGGATGGACTGGGCGAGAAACTCCATCGGGTGCATGTCCGGATTCTGCACGTAGTAATCCGGATACCACAGGATGTTGTCCTCGCCCATCCAGCAGGTACGCAGCGCGCCGTTGCCGTCCTGACGACGCCCATACCAGACCGGCTCGCCGGAAAGCCCCAGCAGCACGCATTGGTGCACATAGAAGGACCAGCCGTCGTAGCCGGTCAGCCACGCCATGTTGGAGGGGTCGGAAATCACCATCACATCGATGCCGGCGCGCGCCATGGCCTCTCGTACCCGCTGGATACGCGCGCGATACTCGCCGATGGTGAAGGCCTGACGGCCAGCGGACAGCGCGCGTGGCGTCCAGTCACTCTCGGTGGCCGGTGCCTCGCTGCTGGGCAAGGTGGCCAGGCCAGCGAAGGCTGGCTGGGGCGCACCAGTATGGGGCGGGAATTGACTCATGCAGCGCTCCTTTTCGATCAGGCCTTGAGGCAAGCAGCACGTTGGGGCGGAGCCAGTGGCCATACGCAGGGCCAGGCAGCGGGTGACCGACCTGCCAGCCGCACCGGGCTGACAATGGCTGCCTGCACCGCGAGCGGACGATGCGCCCCGCGGGTCGGCAGGGTCGGCGTACATGCATACATCCGAATTCCCCTCTGGATTCGAGTCTGTCACTCTGCCAACAACGGGTCAAAGGACGACTCTGGCACTGTCGCCCTTCGCTTGAGCCCTTGCAAGGCCTGCGCCATCGCCGCCCGCGAGCAGGCCATGCCCGCAAGACAATGGCGCAAGACAATGGCGCATGATGAGGCGACAACTCCAGTCCCTTTGCACAGAGCCACGAACAGAGCCTACGAACAGGCCGGGACGGCTCAAAAATCCCGACCCGCCACCCAGCGTTACTGAAGAGGAGAACAGCATGCGGATACTGGTACATCATGAACGCGCCGAACGCTGGTGCGATGCTCTGCGTCAGCGCCTGTGCGATACCGCCGGCGCCAAGGGGTCGCGGCAAGGCGAGTCGTCGGAACCGTCATCGAAGCAGTCATCGAAACAAGCGCCGCTGGAAATCGTTGCCGATGACGGCGAGATGCTGGGCGATGTGCTGGTGGTATGGGCACCGCCCGCAGCGCTGTTCGAGCGCCACCGCGGTCACGACGTCAAGGCGATCCTCAATCTGGGGGCGGGCGTCGACAGCCTGCTCGACAATCCGGCACTGCCTGACGATGTGCCGGTGCTCAAGCTGAGCGATGCCGGCATGGCCAGCCACATGCTGGATTACGTGCGCTATGGCCTGCTGCATTTCCGGCGTGATTTCGACCGCTATGCCAGACAGCAGACGGACTCACACTGGGCCCCGCACCGCGTGGTGCGCGCCCATCAGTACCCGGTGGCAGTGCTCGGGCTCGGCGCCATCGGCAGCCAGATCGCCGAATCACTGGCGGCAGACGGCTATCCGGTACATGGCTTCAGCCGTAGCGCCCACACGTTGCAGGGCGTGACCTGCCACCATGAGACCGGCGAAGGGGGCCGCACCCTCCAGCAAGTGCTGGGCGACGAGTCGCTCGGCCTCAAGGCGGTGATCAACCTGTTGCCCAATACGCCGGCCACGAGAGACGTGTTGAACGCCGATGTCTTCCAGTCCCTGCCCGACGACGCCGTGCTGATCAATCCGGGGCGTGGCAGCAGCGTGGTCGAGGAGGATCTGGTCGCGGCGCTCGAGGAAGGCAAGCTCAGGGGCGCCCTGCTCGACGTCTTCCAGCACGAGCCACTGGCCGAGGACAGTCCGCTGTGGCACCAGCCGCGCGTGGTCATCACACCGCATGCCGCCGCGCCGACCCCGGTGGCCGAGGCCGCCGACCAGTTGGCGGACAACATTCGCCGCATTCAGCAGGGTGAAGTGCTGACCGGCATCAGCCGCGAGCACGGTTATTGAGCGCGCTGGTGCGAGGAACTTGCCCAGCGATCAGGCTTCACTGCCTGAAAGTGGTCACAGCGGCAGCGCGGTGGTCGTCTTGATGCGCTCCATCGCGAAGCGGGCCGACACGTCGCTCAGCTCGTCGATGGTGTTGACCAGCCGCTTGTAGACGCGGTCGTAGGCGTTCATGTCCTCGACCTGCACCTTGAGGAGATAGTCGTAGTCACCGGCCATGCGATAGAACTCGGTGACTTCCTCGATCTCCTCGACGATGGCCACGAAACGCTCGAACCAGGCCCGCGAGTGATCGCGGGTCTTGAGCTGCACGAAGGCCGTCAGCCCCATGCCGATCAGCTCGGCGTTCAGCAACGCCACCCGTGCGGTAATCACACCACACTCTTCCAGGCGCTTGAGGCGCTTCCAGCAAGGAGACGTGGTCAGATGCACGGCTTCCGCCAGCGCCGCCAACGACAGGCTGGCATCGCGCTGCAGCAGCCGCAGCAGGGCGCGGTCCGTGGCATCGAGCACTATTTTCTCCATTACCTTCACCTCGCAATGAATTCTTGCCATGAAACATGGCTCACGCCATGACAACTGGCAAGTTTTGCTTGGCGGCTGGTCGTAGCATGAAAGCTCCTTCCTGCGACCGGAAATGGCGCCATGCCGACCACCGACTTCCCCTCGACAGCGCCTTTCATTGCGGACGCCGACGCCTGCACGCACGCGGCTCAGCGCGAGTCATGGCGCCAACGCAGCCTCATGAAGCTTGCGGCCTTGAAGGCCGCCACCCCGGCGACCCCGCTGCTGGAACTCAGCCTGCGCGGGCTGGGCGAAGCGCGCATCCTGATCAAGGACGAGCGGGCGCATGCCAGCGGCTCGCTCAAGCATCGCCTGGCGATGTCGCTGTTCGAGCAGGCCTTACAGCAGGATTGGCTGACGCCCGATTGTCCAGTGATCGAAGCTTCCTCGGGTTCCACCGCGGTCTCTGAGGCGTGGCTGGCACGCAGGCTGGGGCTTCAATTCATTGCCGTGGTGCCCAGGGGCACCGCCTTTTACAAGCAGGAGGCGATTCGTGGCGAGGGCGGGCGCGTGGTGGAAATCGAGGACTCCGCTCGGCTCTGTCAGCATGCGCAGGCGCTTGCCGATGACAGCGGCGGCCACTTCCTCAATCAATTCCGACATGCCGCTACTGCCGGCGACTGGGCAAGCGACACCAGCCTGCCCGGGGAGTGCCTGACACAGATCACCGCGCGTGAGCTGCCCGAGCTGCAGGCGGTATTTCTCGGCGCCGGCACCGGCGGCAGCGCTGCCAGCTTTGCGCGCCATCTGCGCCACAAGCGTCATCTGCATCAGGAGGGGCATCGAGCCCGCGTGATCGGCGTGGATCCCGAGCACTCGGTCTATCACGCCTGCTGGCAGCACCATCGTACCCACGGCACTCGTACGACCCGCCTGCCCGCCCCGCAGGCGGTCAACCCCATCGAAGGCATCGGGCGGCCCTGCGTGCTGGAGGCATTCGACCCCGCCCATTTCGATGACTACCGGCGTATTGCGGATGCGCGCAGTCAGGAGGCGGCGCTGTGGCTGGCCGAGCATGCCGGGCTTGAGGTAGGCCCCTCCACCGGCACCGCCTTCGCGGGGCTGCTCGAGAGTCTGGCGCTCAGGCGCGCTCGCGGTGAGTCGCTGGCCGGCAGCTGGTTGCTGCTGGCCTGTGATCACGCCGAGCGTTATGCCACCACGCTGGGCGACCCTGCGTGGCGAGCCGCACAGCAATCACGACTCGCCCCGCAGCGGGCCTGGCTCGAGGCGTTTGCCGACTGAAACGACGGCACCCTTACGACACCCCGTCTGAAACGACGACACCCCGCCGAGTGGCAGGGTGTCGTCAGGCACATCCGATGCGATGACGGGCGCTAGCGGGGGCGCATCACACCAGCAGCGCCTGGAACTGACGCAGCCATTCCGGATGCGCCGGCCAGGCCGGTGCGGTCACCAGCTTGCCGGAGGTCACGGCGTCGGTCACTTCCAGCGACACGAACTCACCGCCCGCCAGCGTCACCTCCGGCGCACAGGCCGGATAGGCGCTGACGCGATGGCCTTCCAGCGACATGGCGGCGACCAAGAGCTGCGGACCATGACATACGGCGGCGATGGGCTTGTCGGCCTCGACGAAGTGACGCACCATCGCCAGCACACGCTCATCCAGACGCAGATACTCGGGGGCGCGGCCACCGGGGATCAGCAGCGCGTCGTAACTCTCGACGGCGATCTCGGCGAAGCTGGCGTTGAGCGCGAAGTTGTGGCCCGGCTTCTCGGTGTAGGTCTGATCACCCTCGAAGTCATGGATGGCGGTCTTGACGATATCGCCTTCCGTCTTGTCCGGGCAGACGACATCCACGCGATGCCCCATCGCCTGCAGCGCCTGGAACGGCACCATCAGCTCGTAATCTTCTACAAAATCCCCGGCAATGATGACAATGCTGGCCATGATGATCTCCTGATTGGACCCAACGTCTAGGTACGCGCCGCGCGCGGCGGAAGGACAAGGCAGTTACAGAGTACCTATCCATTGCACATGAGCAAGCGCTGAAATATCGTCGTGGCCGCCTGACGGGCGTTGGCTTGATTGTGGATCGCCTCAACATCATTACATCATCATGTGCAGTCGCCCTGCCCCGTCGCTGCCTGACCGCTCGACACCCCCATTCACAGGCCACGGCTCCAGTGCCGGTCTCGGGAGTCACCATGACCCTGCCATCTTTCGCCTTGTCTCACGTTTCTCAAGCCCCCGCGCGGCGCGGCGCTTGCACCGCCACCCGCGCTGATCGACCCTCGACATGGCAGCGCCTGTGCCGTGCAGGCCTGGTAGCGCTGCTGCTGTCGGCAGGCAGTGCCCAGGCGGCCAACGATGAGGCCGCCGTCAGCCCTGACACGCCCCTGGCGCCTGTCGCCAGCATCGCGCCGGTGCCCTTCACCGCCTACTACACCCTGGTGCTGGATGGCTGGCCGGATGTGCCCATCACCCAGCGCGTCAGCCAGAGCGGCGAGCTGTACATTGCCAGCATGGAGGCCTCCATCAAGGTTGCCAGTGGCTATGAGCAGGGCCGTTTCACGCTCGCGGAGGGTCGCCTGCTGCCCGAGGGCTATCGCTCCGGCTATCGCCTGGCCGGCATCGGCAAGGACTACAACCGGGAAGCGCCGCAGGCAGGCGATGCCCGCCTTCCTGACCGTCAGAGCCTGCTGGTGCTGCTGAGCCAGCAGGTCGACAGCCAATGGAGCGAGCAGGCCTGTCTGCCCGCGACGCCCTGCTCTCTGGATTATCTCGACCACAAGGGCCGCCAGCGCACCTTGATGTACGAGATCCAGGGTCAGGAAACGCGCCAGGCGGCGCAGCGTACCTTCCGCACCCTGCGCATCGAGGCATGGCGCCAGCATCGTGAGCACAAGCACTACCGTATCTGGCTGGCGCCGCGCTGGCCGGGCCTGATGGTCGGCCTCGATTACCTCGACTACGAAGGCGTCATGGACAAGGACGGCGACCACAACGGCGAGGTGCCGCCGCGCTCGGCCCATCTGACCCTGAACCAGCTGAGCAGCGCCCGCCAGTGATGAAAGCTCCCGCTTCTCGAGTGGCTGATCATAAGCCCCGCTGATACGCCATCAGCAAGTCTCTCGCGCAATGCTGATGGCGGGGTTATCCAGACCCCACGCCAACCGATATAGTAAGGTCCTTCGGCGGTATTCACCGCCAATCAATCACTTGCGCCACCCTGCTATCCGGGTGGCAATGCCAGGGAAGGGTCATGCTGTCGGGTCTCATCTTCATTCTGCTGCCGCTGATACTCGGCTATCTGGTACGTCTCACCGATCCTGGCCGCCTGGCGGTGGTCAACCGGCTGGTCAATGCCTCCATCTATCTCATCCTGTTCCTGATGGGCATGGGGCTGGCGGCACTGGAGCAGTTGAGTGTCGGCATGGCCGCCATGAGCGGTCAGGCGCTGACGCTGTTCGCCATCATCACGCCGCTGAACCTGCTGGCGCTGTGGTGGCTGTCGCGCCGCAGCCCGCTGCGCGCCAATCCCGCCCAGGCGGTGGATGGCGCGCCGATGACCCGCTGGCAGGCGCTGTCCGGCTCGCTGACCCTTGCCGCCGTGGTCGCGCTCGGCGTCGGCGCCGGCGTGCTGCTCAAGACCTTCGGCACCCAGCTGGATACCGACACCCTCGCCGAATGGGCCCTCTATGTGCTGCTGGCGCTGATCGGCTGCCAGCTCAGAAGCTCCGGCATGAGCCTGCGCCAGATCCTGCTCAATCGGCATGGCCTGATCATCGCGCTGACGGTAATGGCCAGCTCGCTGCTCGGTGGCCTGCTGGCGGCGCCTCTGCTGGCGCTGGAGTGGAATCAGGGCATGGCGATCTCGGCCGGCTTCGGCTGGTACTCGCTGTCGGGAATCCTGGTCGGCGATCAGCTTGGGCCGATTCTCGGCGGCGCCGCCTTCTTCAATGATCTGGCGCGCGAGCTGCTGGCCTTCGTGCTGATCCCCCTGACCATCCAGCGCTACACGCCGCTTGCCATCGGCATCGGTGGAGCCACCTCGATGGACTTCACGCTACCGGTGATCCAGCAGACCGGCGGCGTGGCCTGCGTCCCGGTCGCCGTCGTCTCGGGCTTCCTGCTGTCGCTGGCGGCGCCGCCGATGATCCTGTTCCTGCTCTCGCTGAGTCACGTCTGATCCGTCGGGCAAGGCTTGCTCCCGGGCCGCCTTAACAGGGACACTCTTGACCTCCTTCGCAGCCGCCTGAATGTCCATGCCCTCTCAGCCACACAAAGCTTCCCGCCTCAAGCGCGTTACCCTGGCCGATATCGCCGCCCGACTGGGCGTCACCAAGGTCACGGTGTCGCGCGCGCTCAATCAGCCCGAGAAGGTGTCCGCCGCGATGCGCGAGCGGGTAACCGAATGTGCCCGCGAGCTGGGTTACATGCCCAATCGTCAGGCCGGCAGCCTCGCCAGCGGTCACTCGCGGCTGATCGCACTGCTGATTCCTTCGCTCTCCAACGCCGTATTCTCTGAACTGCATCGCGGTCTGGAAGCCCCGCTCGCGGCTGCAGGCTATCAGCTGCTGATCGGCCACACCGGTTATTCGATGCAGGAAGAGGAGCGCCTGATCGAGACCTGGCTCTCCTTCGGCATCGACGGGTTGGTGCTGTGCGGCAGTCGCCATAGCCCTCGTACCCGCGAGATGATCGCGCGCTCGGGCTGTGCGGTAGTGGAGTGCATGGAGAAGCGCGAGGCGCCGCTCGACATGGCGGTGGGGCTGGACCAGCATGCCGCTGGGCGCGCGATGACCGAGGCCATGATCGCCCTGGGCCATCGCCATATCGGCTTTCTCGGTGCGCGCATGGATCGCCGCGTCGAACAGCGCCTGGGTGGCTGGCGCGCGGCACTGGAGGCCGCCGGCCTGTCACAGCAGGCGCTTCTGACCACCGATGCCCCTTCCAGCGTGCGCATGGGCGGCGAGCTGCTCGACGAGATGCTGACCCGCTGGCCCGAGACCCAGGCCGTGTTCTGCTGCAATGACGACCTGGCAGCCGGCGGGCTGTTCGAGTGTCAGCGCCGCGGCCTGTCGGTGCCCGACCAGCTGGCGCTGGCCGGCTTCAACGGCCTGGAGATGACCCGCGGCACCTGGCCGCCGCTGGCCAGCGTGGTCACGCCACGCCGCGAGATCGGCGAGCGCGCCGCCGCCCTGTTGCTGGCGCGCTTGAGCGGTGATCTCGACGCCACGCCCCACGGCCTGTGGGAAGACCTGGGCTTCAGTCTTCAGAAAGGTGGCAGCCTGGCACCGTAAGACGTCCGGCGACCGACTAGCGCTCTGGCGCGTCGAGGATCTGCTGACAGACACTCTCGACCAGCGCCTGGGGCGTGGCACTGATGTCGAGGGTATGGATGCGCCCTTCATCGTCGCCGGGCACCTCGAGCGTCGCCAGCTGGTTGTCGAGCATGTCAGCGCCCTTGAAGAAATGATCGGTTCGCGCCTCGAGGCGCTCCAGCAGCAGCTCGCGCGTGCCTTCGAGGAACACGAAGCCCAGCGCGGAGTCCCCGCCACGCAGTTGATCCCGATAGCGTCGCTTCAAGGACGAGCAGGCCAGTACCAGACTGCGCCCGTCGTGGCGCGCCGCCTCGATCAGCTCCGTCAGACGGGCCAGCCAGCCATGGCGATCATCGTCATCCAGCGGAATGCCGCGCGCCATCTTGGCCACGTTGGCCTCACCGTGATAATCGTCGCCATCGATGAACTGCGCGCCCAGGCACGCGGCCAGCTGCTGCCCGACATGTGACTTGCCACAGCCCGACACCCCCATGACCACAAGCCGCACGCCCCCCTGGGCGGCCAGAGCCTCTGACCTGGTCGGCATCGACGCGACCGCTGATGCTCCTTCTGCCTGCTGCTGCATGAAAACCCTCTCCCCCTGAATGAAAACGATGGCCCACCAGCGTAGCCGATGTTGCCGATCAACCCCTTGTCCGGCGCCTCGGGACGGCTGTCGCGCACTGAGCGACTGCCCGTTGGCGGGCAGTCAGCTGCCAGACGCGACAGGCATTTGCCCCTCATGCACCTTTCGGATCATTGCGTAAGTGTGAATGTTACCGGTAACTTTCATCCTGCACGACCCACGATGCCTCACACAATACGCCTTTGGGCAATGGCCGATGATCACGCCGTTGCCAGCCGCAAGAGTTCGCCATCATGTCCCCAGATAGCACCCTCGTCCTTGCCGCCCTCGGCGGCATTCTGCTGCTGCTTTACCTCGTCATGCGCCTGCGCCTGCATGCCTTCGTTGCCCTGCTGGTGGTAAGCCTGGGGGTCGGGCTGGCCACCGGCATGCAGCCCGACGCCATCATCGACTCCGTCACCAACGGCATGGGCAACACCCTGGGCTTCGTTGCCACCGTGGTCGGTCTCGGCGCGATGTTCGGCAAGATGCTGGAAGTGTCCGGCGGTGTCGATCGCATGGCCAACACCCTGCTGGGGCGTTTCGGCACCTCACGCTCACAATGGGCGTTGGCGCTGACCGGCTTTCTGGTCGCGATTCCAGTGTTCCTGGATGTCGCCTTCATCATCCTGGTGCCGCTGGTCTACGCGCTGGCACGCCGCAGCGGCCGCTCGTTGCTCTATTACGGCATTCCGCTGCTCGCCGGTCTGGCCGTGACGCACTCCTTCATTCCGCCGACCCCGGGGCCGATCGCGGTCGCCAAGCTGATCGGTGCCGATCTCGGCTACGTCATCCTGTTCGGGGCGCTGTGCGGCCTGCCGGCGATGATCGTCGCGGGGCCGATCTTCGGTCGCTTCATCGCGGCGCGCATCGACGCCAGGATTCCGGATTACATGGAAAATACCGGCAGCGTGATGAGCGATGAAGAGGTCAATCAGCGCGCCCCGGGCTTCGGTCTGATCCTGTCCATCGTGCTGCTGCCGCTGGCGCTGATCGTGCTCAACACCGTCTCGGGCTTCCTGTTCGGTGACGACAGCCCGCTGGTCGGCTGGCTGGGCTTTCTCGGCCATCCGTTCGTGGCACTGAGTCTGGCCACCCTGATGGCCTTCACCCTGCTGGGCACACGCCGTGGCATGACGCGCGAACAGGTGATGGAAGTCGCCACCAAGGCGCTCGAACCCGCCGGCATCATCATCCTGGTCACCGGCGCGGGCGGCGTCTTCAAGCAGATGCTGATCGATTCCGGGGTCGGTGACGTGCTCGGCAACCTGATGGCCGACAGCAACCTGCCGCCGATCCTCCTTGCCTTCCTGATCGCCACCGCCGTGCGTGTCATCCAGGGCTCGGCCACTGTCGCGATGATCACCGCCGCCGGCCTGATGGCCCCGGTGATCGATACGCTGGCACTGTCCGGCCCGGTGCTGGGGCTGGTGGTGATCGCCATCGCCAGTGGCGCCACCGTGCTCAGTCACGTCAATGACTCCGGCTTCTGGCTGGTCAGCCGCTACTTCGGCCTCACCGAGAAGGAAACGCTGAAGAGCTGGACGGTGATGGAGACCCTGATCGGCGTGATCGGCGTCTGCATGGCGCTGCTGATCGGCCTGTTCATCTAGTTTATCCCGTTCATCCAGTTCAACTATTTCAACTACTGAATCTGGCCTGCCCACGCGGTTCTGCCCGACTGATAGAGCGATTCATCCGTCAGCAGGCGCCGCCCGCCAAGCGCACTCGTGAAAAGCTGCCACTTCGTGTGGCAGCTTTTTTTTTGTGGGGCGCCAATCACGCAATTGCAGATTGCGCCTGTTGCACGCTATTTCCCATTTTGGCATTGCGCCTGAATGGCATCATGCGATCATCCACACATTCGTCTGCATTTCATGGCCATGATCCACCGCCCGCTCTGACCGACGCCAAAGCGACTGGCCAGAAGACGGCTGCGCATCAGGCCAGTCACTTTTCGTTCGGAGTCCGCATGGACCATAGCCCAGAGACGCCAGCGTCGTCTTCCGCGTCGCCCGCCCCTGCCGTCCACCCCGCACCCTCCACGCGGCGCCTGATCTGGATGCGCCTGCTGGCGCTGATCATTCTCGCGCTGGCGATCGCGCTGGCCGCCTGGTGGATGAATCATCGCCCCGGTGCGCCGAAGCGTGCCCCGAGCGAGGCACCTGCGCCCACGGTCGAGGTGGTCACGGTCAGCCATGCCGCCAACGCCCCGACGCTTGAGGGCTTCGGCCGCGTGATCGCCGATCGCCAGACCACGGTCTCCACGCGCGTCAGCGGTCAGCTGGCGCCCTTCCCCGAAGGCATCGAAGCCGGCCGCGAAGTCCGTAAGAACCAGCTGCTGGCCAGTCTCGATCAACTGGATTATCAGCTGGCACTGCGTCAGGCCGAGGCGGATCTCGCCACGGCAGAAGCCAGCCTCGCCTCTGAAAAGGGCGAGCAGATCCGCGCCGCCTCGGAATACAAGACCTTCGGTCGCAATCTGCCGGCGGCCCAGAAAGCGCTGGTGCTGCGCGAGCCTCAGCTCAAGTCGGCCCAGGCCGCCGTGGAAAGCGCCCGCGCCAGCCGCGATCAGGCCAAGCTCAATCTGGCCCGTACCGAGATTCGCGCCCCCTATGACGGCCTGATCAGCGAGCGTCTGGTCGGCGAAGGCAGTGATCTCAATGCCTTCACCGACCTGTTGACGCTGGTGGCCACCGACCGCTTCTGGGTGCGCCTCAATCTGCCGCAGGCCGACATGGAGTGGCTCTCGACCCACGCCCGTGATGGCCAGGGCACGCCGGTACTGATCTCGAGCAAGGCATGGCCGGATGGCCAGCACCGCCATGGCGAAGTGTGGAGCGTGCTGCCGTCGCTGGAAGAAAACGGCCTGCTGACCCAGGTGATGGTGGCGGTGGAAGACCCGCTGGCGCTCAATGTCTCCGAAGAAGCGCGCGCCAGCACCCCGGCGCTGCGCATCGGTGATGTGGTCGAGGCGACCCTGACGCCCCGACGCACTGCCTCGTTGATCGAACTGCCGATCAGTGCGCTGCGCAGCGGCCAACAGGTCTGGGTACTGACGGCGGACGATCATCTCGAGAAGCGCCCGGTAGTCGTGCGCCATCTGGGCAATGACACCCTGCTGGTCGCCGACGGTCTGGTGGACGGCGAGCGCGTCATCACAAGCTCCCTGAGCAGCGTCGAAGCCGGCATGGCACTGCGCGCGCGCGGCGATACGCCGACACCGACCGCCCGGGCGACGGATGCCAAGGCGGCTGACGACAAGACGACGGCTGGCGACAAGAGCACCGCAGCTGGCGACAAGAACGCCACGGTTGCCGACCAGAACGCCACGACCACCGGAAGTGACTCATGACGGCACAGTCGCGCCTCAAGGGCCCCATCCGCTGGATGCACGATCACGGCGTCGCCGCCAACCTGCTGATGCTGTGCCTGATTCTTGGCGGCCTGCTGATGTCCAGTCAGATCAAGAAGGAGGTCTTCCCCTCCTTCGAGCTCGAGATCATCAACGTCAGCGTCAGCTATTCCGGCGCCACGCCGGATGAGGTCTCCGAAAGCCTGTTGCAGGCGATGGAGTCCGCGGTGCAGGACGTGGAGGGCATCGAGGAGATCACCGCCACCGCCGAGGAAGGCCTCGGCTCGCTGTCCATCGAGCTGCAGGACGGCGTCGAGACCATGCGCGCCTATCAGGACATCCAGCAGGCCATCGACAGCATCACTACCCTGCCCGATGAATCCGACCCGCCCGTCTACTCGCTGGCAGGCCGCTCGCGCAGCGTGATGGAGCTCAAGCTGCATGGCCAGACCGATGACCAGACCCTGCGCAATGTCGCCGAGCGTCTGCGCCTGAGCCTGCTCGACAGCGACGACATCACCAAGGTGGAGCTGACCGGCATCCGTGACCGCGAGGTGCATGTCGCGCTGGAGGAAGGCGCGCTGCGTCGCTATGGCCTGTCGCATCAGGATATCGCCGGCCTGATCGGCAATCAGGCGCTCAACCTGGCCGGGGGCAGCCTCGACACGCAGCAGGGCGAATACCTGGTGCGCTATGAGGCGCGTCGCGACGGCGCCGCCGAGTTCTCGCAACTGCCGGTGATCTCCAGCCAGGAAGGCAATGTCGTGCGTCTGGGCGATATCGCCACCGTCACCGACGGCTTCGCCGACAGCGACAAGGAAGTGCTCTACGACGGCGAACCGGCGATTGGTCTCGACATCTATCAGGTCGGCTCCCAGACGCCCAACGAGCTGTCCACCGCGACCATGGCGATGCTGCCGCAATTGACCGCCAGCCTGCCGCGCGGACTGACGCTGAGCGTCGAGGACGATGACTCGCTGGTTTATCAGGACCGCCTGGAGCTGCTGCTCAAGAATGCCTGGATGGGGCTGGTACTGGTGCTGGTGCTGCTGGGGCTGTTCCTCGAGGCGCGTCTCGCCTTCTGGGTCACGCTGGGCATCCCCACCGCCTTCCTCGGCGCGATGCTGTTCCTGCCGCTGGTCGGCGTATCCATCAACATGATCTCGATGTTCGCCTTCATCATCGCACTGGGCATCGTGGTCGATGACGCCATCATCGTCGGCGAGAACATCCACTCGCACCGCGAGCGCGGCGCCAGCATGCGCGAAGCCGCCATTCTCGGCGCGCGCGAGATCGCGGTGCCGCTGGCGTTCTCGATCCTGTCCAACATCGTGGCCTTCATTCCGCTGCTGTTCCTGCCCGGCTTCCTCGGGCTGGTATTCGGCATCATCCCGCTGGTGGTGATCAGCATCTTCGCGCTGAGCTGGATCGAAGCGATCTTCATCCTGCCCGCGCACCTGGGCCACACCAGCGAGAAACCGATACGCTGGCTGGCACCGCTGGACCGCGTGCGCCATGGCGTCCAGCACGGGCTGGAGCGTTTCACGCGTCGCCGCTTCCAGCCCTTCCTCGAAGGGTGCCTGAACTATCGTGGTCTGACCGCCGTCTGCGGTCTGGCGCTGCTGGTGCTGGCGATGGCCTGGATGGCCAGTGGCCGCCTCGGCTTCTCGCTGATGCCGCGTGTCGAGTCCAACCGTGCCGGCGTCACCGCCAACCTGCCGGTGGGCAGCCCGATCAGCCAGGACCGCGAGGTACGCACCCTGCTGCTGGACGCGCTGGAGCGGGTTCGTGAGCGCGACGACGCCCCCGCGATCTACTCCACCAGCGCCGAGATCGAAGGCAACTCGCTGAGCATCATCGCCAACCTCGACACCACGGTAGAGGATAACTGGTCGCCCTCGCAGCTGATCACGGCCTGGCGTGAGGAAGCCGGTACCATCGCCAATACCGAGTCGCTGCTGTTCGAATCCGATATCGGCGGGCCGGGGCGCGGCGCGGGCCTCACCATCCGCCTTTCCTCCTCTGACAGCGGCGCGCTGATGGCCGCCGCCGAGTCACTGGCGACGTCGCTTGAGGATTACAGCTCGCTGTCGGACATCGACAGCGGTCTGGATGACGGCAAGCGCGAGCTCTATCTGCAGCTCAATGCCTACGGCCGCTCGCTGGGACTGGATGGCGCCACCCTGGCCAACCAGCTGCGCGGCCCGCTGTCCGGCGCGACCGCCCTCAAGCAGCAGCAGGGCCGCAATGAGGTCGAGGTCAAGGTGCTGCTGCCCGAAGAGCAGCGCGCAAGCCTTGCCCAGCTGGAGAACTTCGGCGTGCAGACCGGCAACGGCGTCAGCGTGCCCCTGGGGCTGGTGGCCGACATCGAGCAGGGACGCGCCGCGTCCAGCATCCTGCGCATCGATGGCCGCCGCGTGATCGAGGTCACCGCCAACGTGACCCCGTCCGACGCGGTCAGTCAGGTGATCACCAGCCTGGAAAGCGACGTCTATCCCCAGCTGAAGAGCCAGTATCCGAGCCTGAGCATCGGTTATGGCGGGCGTCAGGAAGAGACTGCCGACAACCTGGGGTCACTGCAGGTGTCGTTGCTGCTGACGCTGGCAGCCCTCTATCTGCTGCTGGCGCTACCGTTCAGAAGCTATCTGCAACCGCTGCTGGTGATGACGGCGATTCCCTTCGGCCTGATCGGCGCGGTCATCGGCCATCAGCTGATGGGCTATGGCCTGTCGGTGATCAGCCTGATGGGCATGCTGGCGCTGTCGGGCATCGTCATCAACGACGCCCTGGTGCTGATCGACTACGCCAACCGCCAGCGTCTGGCCGGTGCCACCGCGCGTGAGGCGATCATCATGGCGGCCACACGGCGTCTGCGTCCCATCCTGTTGACGACGCTGACCACCTTCTTCGGCCTGGCGCCGATGATCTTCGAGACCTCACGCCAGGCGCGCTTCATGATCCCGATGGCGGTCTCCATCGGCTTCGGCATCCTGTTCGCGACCGTGATCCTGCTGATCCTGGTGCCCTCGCTCTATCTGCTGCTGGAAGACCTGCAGCACAATCTGCGCCGCCTGCTGGGGCTGCCGCCCCGCACCCCGCGTCAGGAGGAACAACCATCATGATGCCCACCGTCACCGCCTGGCACTCACGGCTGTCAGTGCGGCTGTTCGTGATCCTGCTGCTGACCAATGTCGTGATCGGCGGCAGCATCTACATGTTCATCTCCCACAGCATGGACAGAGGGTTCGCGGAGTATCTGGAGCAGACCCAGCAGGAGCGCATCGAGCTGATCTCGTCCGACCTGGTCAGCGGCTACGCCGCGGAAGGCAACTGGGAGTGGATGAAAAGCCGGCGCAACTGGGGGCGCATCGTGCATTCCCAGGCGCCGGCGGACAGATTCGAGACACCGCCGGGCGCCAACCTCGATCGCCCCCAGGACTACATGCTGCGCGATACCCGCGGCCAGCGCCTCAATGGGCCGCCACGCCCTGCCCCCGGCATGCAGTTCAAGGATCTGATGCTGGACGGCAAGAAGATCGGCGAGCTGGGCTACCTGCCGGTGAGTGAATTCCTGCGCCGCGGCAAGGACCAGTATCTGGAGCGCCAATCGCGCAACCTGGCGACCATCATCCTGTCCTCCACCTTCGCCTCACTGCTGGCGGCGGCCGGCATCGCCTGGTGGCTCGGCCATCGGGTGCGGGACCTCGCCAGTGGCGCCAGCCGTCTGTCGAGCGGCGACTATGCCACCCGTCTGCCGGTGCGCGGCCGGGATGAGCTGTCGCGGCTGGCCGGTGACTTCAATGCGCTGGCGCAGACGCTTGAGACCAACCGCGATTCCCGCCAGCGCTGGGTGAGTGACATCTCCCATGAGCTGCGCACGCCATTGGCGGTGCTCAAGGGCGAGATAGAGGCCATGCAGGACGGCTTCCGTCCGATGAGCCAATCAAGTCTCGGCTCGCTGGAACAGGAAGTGGACGCTCTCAACCGCCTGGTGTCGGATCTGCGCCTGCTGGCCCAGAGCGACGCCGGCACGCTGGAAGCCTGGCGCGAGCCGCTGGAGCTGAATGCCCAGCTCAACGATAGCCTGGACGACCTGCGCGGCTGGCTGGAAGACAGCGGCATCCAGCTTGAGACCGACATCCAGCTGCCGCTGCGCGTGCAGGGCGACATGCAGCGCCTGCATCAGCTGTGGAGCAACCTGGCCAGCAACACTCGCGCCTATACCGACTCGCCCGGCAAGTTGAAGGTCAGCCTGCTGCGCGAGGCTGCCTCACCCGGGGACGGCGCCGGTCACCCCGGCTGGGCGGTCGTGCGCTGGGAAGACTCGAGCCCCGGCGTGCCAGAGGCCGAGCTTGCCCACCTCACCGAGCGCCTGTATCGGGTCGAGAACTCGCGCAATCGCTCCAGCGGGGGTTCAGGCCTGGGCCTGTCGATCGCCAGCGCGCTGGTCAGTGCGCATGATGGCCAGCTGGTACCGGGGCAGTCATCACTGGGCGGACTGCGATGGGACATTCGCCTGCCGCTGTTGTCTACTTGAAACAGTCATTTTCATCTGCAAGGACTCTTGACCATGAGCGACGTTCACGCCGACACCCCTGACGCCCGGGCCGAGACCCAGAAACCGCTGATTCTGGTGGTGGAAGACGAGCCCAAGATCGCCAGCCTGCTGTGCGATTATCTGGACGGCAGCGGGTATCGCACCCGGCATGTCGACGACGGCAACGCCGTCATCGCGGCGGTCAATGACGAGACACCCGCCTTGGTATTGCTGGACCTCATGCTGCCGGGCACCGACGGCCTGACCCTGTGCCGCCAGCTGCGGGCCGAGGACAACCTGCTGCCCATCGTGATGCTGACCGCGCGGGTCGAGGAAGTGGACCGCCTGCTGGGGCTGGAGCTGGGCGCCGATGACTACATCTGCAAACCCTTCAGTCCGCGTGAGGTGGTGGCGCGCATCAAGGCCGTGCTGCGTCGCAGCCAGGCGCTTGATCAGACCCTCTCGCAGACCTCCGACAAGGGCCAGCTGGTGCTCAATGAGGAAGGTTGGCAGGCACTGGCCGATGGCAGTGACCTGGGCCTGACCGCAGTCGAGTTCCAGCTGCTCAAGGTGATGATGCAGTCGCCGGGGCGCATCTTCTCCCGCGACCAGCTGATGGACCACATGTACCGCGACCACCGCATCGTCTCCGAGCGCACGGTGGATTCCCACGTCAAGAAGCTGCGCCGCAAGATCGCCAATGTCTGGCCGGAGCGCGACGTGATTCGCTCCATCTATGGGGTCGGCTACAAGTTCGAGCCTGACGTGCTGGACTGATATCTCGCCTCGCGCAGGCCCTGAAACCTTTCAGAAACATGACAACCGCCGTCTGTGACCACAGACGGCGGTTGCGTTTTTGTTGCACCCACGGTGCGAACTTGCTGTCCAACTGCGACGGATACTGTCATCACTGCCTAAGCGAGAGCCATTTACTGCTGCTCAAGCGCGGGTCTACGCCACAAGTGAGGTATTCGTCATGTCCCACAGTCCTGCCAATCGTGCTCTCTCCCGCACTCGCCTGATCGGTGCCGGCGTACTGAGCGTCATGCTGATGGCATCACCGCTGAGCGTGACCAGTGCCAGCGCCGCCGATGTCTCGCTGAACGTGCTGCTGGATGGCATCAGCCTGAACGTCAGCCAGCGTGCCACCCTCGACAAGCAATATCGCCACTATCGCCAGCAACGTCAGGCCGCTAAAAGCCACCACGACGCCAAGGCGCTTACCAAGGCGCGCAAGGCCTACCTGGCCGATGTCGATCGCGTCCTGAACCGCCATCAGACCCAGCGCTTCCACCAGCAGTTCGACCGCCACTATCCGGCGAATGCCCAGGCGAACGCTAAGGCGGCGAAGAAGCGCCACCACGGTGGCTGATGGCAACCGCGTCTGAGTGCCCCGGGTTGAAACCTGGCGTCATCACCTTGATCAAGGACTCAGTCCCTACAGGATTCAGTCTCTACAGGATTCAGGCCACAAGATCACGCTGCAGAAAAGACACAGCAAGCCGTTGCATGTTCCGCCCAGGCGCGTTGCACGCAACCCCATGAAACGTTGCACAATGCCGGCACATTCACTGCTGATAATGCTCTTATCGCTTGATTCCGGCCCTTTATCTAGACACTCGGAGTACGCCATGAACCGCATTTCTCGCAAGCTCATCGTTTCCGGTCTGCTGACCGCCCTGGCACTGCCGATGACCGCCGTGGCCTCAAGCAACGACAAGCACCATGACGGCGCCGACCGCAAGGAAGGCCTCGACAAGATTCTCGCCAGCTGGCATCTCAGCGATGAACAGCAGCAACAGCTCGACGCACTCAAGCAACAGCAGATGGAAAGCCGCAAGCAGCTCAAGGAGCAGAAGTTCGACTCCCGCGAAGCGCGCCGCGACGCCATCCAGGCACAGCGTGAAGAACACAAGGCCGCCCTGGCAGAGATTCTCGACGAGAATCAGGTCAAGGTGCTCGAAGCCTACTGGGCTGCCGGCAAGCCGATGCACGGCAAGCACATGGGCAAGCATGACGGCAAACGTCACGGCGAAGGCAAGCATGCCGACGAGCGTGGCGGCGAACGCGGCGGCAAGCACATGGCCGGCGAGCGTGGCGGCAAGCATATGGCCGACGACGGCAAGCAGCGCATGCAGCTGATGGGCGCCCTGTTCGACAGCTGGGACCTGGATGACGACCAACGCAGCGCGCTCAAGGACTCCTTCAAGTCCATGCGTGACGACATGGAGTCACTCAAGAAGACCGACTTCGACTCGCGTGAAGCGCGCAAGGCCGCCTTCGAGGAACTGCGCAAGACCCAGCACGATCGTCTGGCCAAGGTGCTGGATGCAGACCAGATCAAGGTGCTGGACCTGATGCACCAGCGTGACAAGCGCGGTCCGAAGATGGCCGACCGTCAGCAGCAGGAAGGCATGAAGGCGCTGCTGGCCAGCTGGAACCTGAGCGATGACCAGATGCAGGCGCTCAAGGAAGTCCGCAAGGAAATGCGTGACGAGATGCATGACAGCATGAAAGAGATGCACGACGACATGCGTGATGCCATGCAGGACGCCGACACCAAAGAGGAGCGTGTCGCCGCCCGCCAGGAAATGCGCAAGGAAATGAAGGAGCAGCGCCTGGAACTGCGTGAGGAAGGCCGCGAGAAACTCGCCGATGTGCTGTCCGCCGAGCAGCTCGATGCGCTGGAAGCCTTCATGGCCAATGGCATGCGCCATCACGCTGGCAAGCATCATGGTGGCATGAAGGGTGACATGAAGGGCGGCGACATGAAGCGCGGCCCGATGCATGACGCCGACCAGTCTGAAGATGCCTGAGTCAGGCCATCACCCGGGCAGCTGAAAGCCGGCTGATCGTGGGCCCGGCGAGGTAAGAACCGGACAATCCACGCCCCCGGACACAGCCATTCAGCTGCCCTGCTGACGTCACTTTCGCCGCCCCGGCCACGATTCTGTGGTCGGGGCGGCGTCGTTGTGTCCTTTTACCGACAGCGATTTTTCCGAGCACGACACCGCGCCTGCGAGGCTCTGCCATCGGGCCTCGCGGCGACGTGATCGCGACACGAGGATAAGTGGAAGCGACAGTTGCACTGCCTTTTTCCCCAAAGGGGGGTTATATTTTTATTGAACAATCAATTAAAATAATTCTGCAAGGCTTTGAGCATTACACGGCGTGATGATGTGAGTCGCGTTTTCCTGACTGCTGAGCTCCCCTCCGCTGCCGATCTCGACCGGCGGCAGCAAGACGGGATGCCTGCAACCGTCACAGGAAAGCGGACCCGGCAGATGCCGACGAGACTGACGCCTGCCATCCCGGCAACTTCAAGGGAGCAAGCGACGGCGACCGCCACGGACTCGCGAGCAGACACCGGAGTGACCCGCCCCTTCGCGAGAAGGCGGGTGACGTCCAGGGACGCCGAGTAGACGTTCGAAGTGATGAGAGCAGCACGATGAAGGCCAGGCGTTCCCCAGCGCTCGACCCGCCATCGTTCTTCTGCGGCCAATCTGGCCTGCAGAAAAGGGGCCGCACCACGGTGCGCGCCCGGCGTCTCTCATGAATTGCCCACCGGCATTTCTTGCTTGCTGCCCAGCGATGCCCCTGCAATCGCGTCGCCACGGCAGTCGACACTGCCGCTGCTGCAAGTTCCGCCCCGCGCGTGAGCTGAGCACGGCCCGTGCCGTTCGTGTCCGTCTTTTCCTGCACGCCACCCGCAATTTCTGCGGCTGACGGGCAGCTAAGCACCACGCACGAGTGAAACTTCCCCTGATAAGGAGTTGCTCATGCAGAAACCTGCTTCCGCCGAGAACGCCACGCCGTCCTCGAGTCGTATCAACCCGACGGTCTTCTACGGATCGATCATCGGTATCCTCGCCTTCCTGGCCTTCGCGATGCTGTTCACCGAACAGGCCGACGCCTGGATCGGCAGCGCCCTGGGCTGGACCATCGACACCTTCGGCTGGTTCTACATGCTGGCCATCGTCGCCTATCTGGTCTTCGGGGTGCTGATCGCCTGCTCGCGCTTCGGGCGCATTCGCCTCGGGCCGGATGATTCACGCCCGGAATTCTCGCTGCTGTCCTGGTCGGCGATGCTGTTCGCGGCCGGCATCGGCATCGACATCCTGTTCTACTGCATCGCCGAACCGCTGTCCCACTACGTGGCGCCGGTGACCGGTGACCCGCAGACCCAGGCGGCGATCCGCAATGCCATGGTGGAAACCTTCTTCCACTGGGGCCTCTCCGGCTGGGGCATCTATGTGCTCGCCGGCATGTCGCTGGCCTACTTCAGCTACCGCCACCGCCTGCCGCTGGCGATCCGCTCGGCCTTCTACCCGCTGCTCGGCAACCGCATCAATGGCCCGATCGGCAACGCCGTGGACATCTTCGCGATCATCTCCACCGTGTTCGGTATCGCCACCTCGCTGGGCATCGGCGTCATCCAGCTGAATTACGGCCTCAAGTTCATGCTCGGCGTGCCCGAGAACCTCGCCGTCCAGGCCGCGCTGATCATCGGCGTGATGGTACTGGCGACCATTTCCGTGATCACCGGTGTCGAGAAAGGCATCCGCATGCTGTCCGAGTTCAACATGCTGCTGGCCACCGCGCTGCTGATCTTCGTGCTCGCCGTCAGCGACACCTCGCAGCTGCTCAACGCCCTGGTACTCAACGTCGGTGACTACATCACCCAGTTCACCGCCAAGAGCTTCGATACCTACGCCTACACCCCGGGTACCGATGAGTGGATGAGCGGCTGGACGCTGTTCTTCTGGGGCTGGTGGATCGCCTGGACCCCGTTCGTCGGCCTGTTCCTGGCGCGTATCTCGCGTGGCCGTACCATCCGTCAGTTCGTGTTCGGCGCGCTGCTGATTCCGCTGAGCTTCATGATGGTGTGGATGAGCGTGTTCGGTAATTCCGCCATCGACATGGTCGCCAATCAGGACGTCGCGGCACTGGCCACCGAAGCCCTGAACGCACCGCAGAACACCATCTACACCTTCCTGGAGCAGCTGCCCTACTCCACCATCACCACCGCCGTGGTGGCGATTCTGGGTATCGTGTTCTTCGTGACCTCCGCCGACTCCGGCGCTCTGGTACTGGCCAACTTCACCTCCATCCTCAAGGACGTGAACCACGATGCGCCGATCTGGCTGCGCATCTTCTGGTCCGCCATCATCGGCCTGCTGACGCTGGCACTGTTGATGGTCGGGGGCCTGAGCGCGCTGCAGAGCGCCGTGGTGATCACCGCCGTGCCCTTCTCCATCGTGCTGATCTTCATGATGATCGGCATGTACAAGGCGCTGATGATCGAGGACCGCAAGGAGAACGTGCGTCAGGACAACAGCTGCGTCTACGAAGGCGTCGACTGGCATGAGCGTCTGGACCACGTGCTCGACTTCGCCCAGAGCGGCAGTTCCGAGGCGACTCTCAAGCGCTCCATCCGCCCGGCCCTCAACCAGCTGGCCGAGGAGCTCAATCGTCGCGGTCAGGTCTCGAGCGTCACCGAAGAGACGCTGGAAGATGAGCCGCTGCCCCGCGTGACGCTGGAAGTCGAGTTCGAGGACGCCTCCAACTTCGTCTACCAGGTGCGTGCGGTGCGCCAGCAGACGCCGAGCTTCATCGACGCCAATGATGACTTCTACCTGCGTCTGGAAGTGCACCTCTCCGAGGGCGGCAGCGGTCAGGAGCTCAACGGCCTGTCGCGTGCCCAGGTGCTCGACGAAGTCGTTACCGCCTATCAGCAGCATCTGGCCTTCGTGCGCCACGATACGGTCAACGAAGCGCCGGCGATGCCGGGCGTGATCGGCAAGTCAGAACTGGACTGATCGGTATTGGACTGATCAAAGTTGGACGGATCGGAGCTGGACTGAGCCGTCGCTGAGCGCCTGCGCTCGGCCTGCAATGCAAAAGCCCCCGCCGGGAGACCGGCGGGGGCTTTTTGCGTCTTGCCTTGTGCGTTTGCGGCTTGCGTCCTTGCCTGCTTGCCAGCGGCTCAGGTCGCGGCAGCGGTCTCGACCTGCTGGGCGCCCTTCTTGATCAGCGCATAGCCGATACCCGTCACCAGGGTGCCGGCGACGATGGCGCCCAGGTACATCAGCGGGACGTTGATGGCGTTGGGAATCAGCAGCACGAACAGCCCGCCGTGCGGCGCCAGCAGCTTGGCACCTATCAGCATCGACAGTGCGCCGGTGACGGCACCGCCGACCATGCAGGCCGGAATCACGCGCAGCGGGTCCTTGGCGGCGAACGGAATCGCACCCTCGGAGATGAAGCACAGGCCGAGAATGAAGCTGGCCTTGCCCGCCTCACGCTCAGGCTCGGCGAACTTGCTACGCGCGATGAAACTGGCCAGCCCCATGCCCAGCGCCGGCACCATGCCGGCCGCCATGATGGCCGCCATCGGCGCATAGGTCTCGCTGGCCAGCAGGCCGACACCGAAGGCGTAGGCGGCCTTGTTGACCGGGCCACCGAGGTCGAAGCACATCATCGCGCCGAGCAGAATGCCCAGCAGCACGGCATTGGCCGAGCCCATCGATTCGAGGAATTCAGTCAGCGTCGCCATCAGCCCCGCCACCGGCGTGCCGACGACGTAGATCATCACCAGACCGGTGACCATACTCGCCACCAGCGGGATGATCAGGATCGGCTTGAGCGATTCGATCGACTGCGGCAGCTTGACGAAACGGCTCAGCCCCAGCGCACTGTAGCCCGCCAGGAAGCCGGCGATGATGCCGCCGAGGAAGCCGGCGTCCAGGGTGGCGGCCAGCCAGCCACCGATCATGCCCGGCGTGATGCCCGGGCGGTCGGCGATGGAGTAGGCGATGTAGCCCGCCAGCACCGGAATCATCAGCTTGAAGGCAGAGCCGCCGCCGATCTGCATCAGCGCCGCCGCCAGAGTGCCTTCTTCCTCGAAGGCCTTGATGCCGAACACGAAGGACAGCGCGATCATCAGGCCACCCGCCACCACCATCGGCAGCATGAAGGACACACCGGTCAGCAGGTGCTTGTAGGGGCCGCGCTTCTCGCCCTTCTGCTGGCTGCCCTGACCGCCCGCGGCGGTGGCGGATTCCACCTCGGCGCCTTCCAGTGCCTGCTCGATGGTATCGCGCGGCTTCTTGAGCGCGGTGCCGGTGGAAGTCCGCCAGACCCGCTTGCCAGCGAAGCGCGTCGGGTCGACCTCGATATCACAGGCCAGGATCACCACCTCTGCCGCGGCGATCTCCTGCTCGGTCAGCGCATCCTGCGCGCCCACCGAGCCCTGGGTCTCGACTCGCGTCGGGTAGCCCAGCGCGCGCCCTGCCTCGCTCAGGGCCTCGGCGGCCATGAAGGTATGCGCCACGCCGGTCGGGCAGGCGGTGACCGCAACGATGGACGGCTTGTGCGCCACCTCTCCATCAGCTGCGCCGGTGGTCGTCGTGCTGGACGTCGTGCTGACAGTCGCAGCCACATCGGCGATGTCCTTGGCTTCCAGCACGCGGGCGCGGGCCTCGGCATTGGCCAGGAAGGCGGCGGGGTCCGGCAGCGCCTCTTCGATGGGCGCGACATGCACGCGCTTGCCGACGAAACGCTCGAGGCCGGCGCTGGTCATCGGCGACGCCGCGACGATCACCAGTTCGGCAGCGGCGAGCTGGGCATCGCTCAACACGAGTTCACGCTCGAATTGCGAGCGCATGTCGATGAGGGGCTCCCAGTCGCGACGACGGGCGGCCTGCTCCAGGCGGCGCGCCGCCAGGAAGCTGGTCGCCATGCCGCTCGGGCAGGCGGTAACGATGATGACATTCATGGGCGTGGCTCTCCGGCTGTCGCGACCTCGGCACTGGCCAATGTCTCGATGCTGGTGTGTTGTTGGAGGGTTTCAAGCTCCGGGGCGGCGGGATTGCCCGGCCCCGGGTGGGTCACGGCCTCGGCGGAAAGCGCCGTGGCATGACGCAGAATCCGTTCACGCATGGCCGCCGTGGGTGTCGGATGGCAGAGCACCCCATGCAGCATGGCGGCCAGCAGGGTATCACCGGCACATACGGTACTGACCACTCGCATGCGCGGCGGGCGTGCCCGCAGTGTCTCGGCGCCGGGGCTTGCCCACAGCACGCCTTCCGGACCGGCAGAGATCAGCGCCTGCTCGATGCCGTGTTCGACCAGACTCGCCAGCGCGCGCTGACGGGCGGAGTCGCTCTCCAGCGGCTCGCCCGCCCACAGCGCCAGTTCCTGCTCGTTGGGCTTCACGCCGCTGGGCGGCACCACCAGACCGGCTTCGAGTGCCGTGCCGCTGGTGTCCAGCCAGCAGGCAATGCGGCGGGCACGCACCCGCTGCACCAGGCTCGCCAGCTGCTCGCTGCTGACACCCGGCGGCAGGCTGCCGGCGATGACGACGGCACAGCGCTCCGGGCTGCCCTCGGCCTGCTGGCGATCGATCCACTCATCGATGCGCCCCTCAAGCCGCGTGAAGGCGGCCTCATCGACCTGCATGCCCGCGCCGTTGATATCGGTGACACGGCCACTGGCCTCCCCCAGCTTGACGTTGATGCGGGTCGCGCCCGCGACGCGTTCGAAGGCATCACTCAGCCCCCACTCGGCAAAGGCGGCCTCGAAATCGGCCTGGTTGTCGGCGCCCAGAAAGCCGCTCAGCGTCACCGGATGGCCCAGTGTCGCCAGCACACGGGCGACGTTGATGCCCTTGCCCGCCGCCTCGAGATGGTGGCTGCGCGCCCGGTTGACCTTGCCCGGCACCAGGCTGTCGAGGCCGATGGTCATGTCCAGCGCCGGGTTGAGCGTCACGCACAATACCGGGCAGTCGGCGGCCTGACGCGTCGTGTTGTCACTCATCACACTGACTCCCGCGGGCTGTTTCCATTACTGGCCGCACTACTGTCCGCATTACTGGCCGCACTACTGTCCGTATTACTGGCCGCATCACTGGCCGCAGCGCCTGAGGTGACCTCGGCAACCGAAGGCTCGCCCTGCTCGAGCAGCGCTTCCAGAGCACTGCGCACGTCTTCCGAGGTCGGCTGGGCCAACGCGACCCGCGCCTGCTCACGCGCCGTGGCCAGGTCCAGCTCGCGCACCCGCGCCTTGACCAGCGGAATCTGGCGGCTGGACACCGACAGCTCATCCACGCCCAGCCCGACCAGCACGCCGACGGCCTGGTCATCACTGGCCAGCTCACCGCAGACGCCGACCCAGGCACCGTGGGCGTGGGCGGCACTGACGGTCATCTCGATCAGGCGCAACACCGCCGGATGCAGGCCATCGGCCTGCGCCGAGAGCGTCGCATGGCCACGATCGATCGCCAGGGTGTACTGGGTCAGGTCATTGGTGCCCACCGAGAAGAAGTCGACTTCCGGCGCGATGCTGGCCGCCGTCAGCGCCGCCGAGGGAATCTCGATCATCACGCCGACCTGCACGTCGCGCACTGGTGGCTGACCATGTTCGGCCTCATAGGCGGCGTCCAGCTCGGCGCGGACACGATCGACGATGGCACGCGCGCCACGCAGTTCGGCCAGGTCCTTGACCATCGGGAACATCAGGCGAATCGGCCGCGCCCCGGCGGCCGTCAGCAGCGCCCGCACCTGGGTCTCGAGCACTTCCGGGCGCGTCAGGGCGAGGCGAATGCCGCGCAGGCCGAGGAAGGGGTTGTCCTCACGCGGCAGCGGCCAGTACGGCAGCGGCTTGTCGCCGCCGACATCCAGCGTGCGTGCCACCAGCGGCCGCCCCTCGAGCGCATCCAGCGCCTCACCGTACTGGGCGGTCTGGGTGGCGAGGTCCGGCGCCTGGGGGTGCGCCATGAACACGAATTCGGTACGCAGCAGGCCGACACCCTCGGCACCGCGCTCGACGGCGTCGCCGGCATGGGCGGTGTTGCCCAGATTGGCGACCACCTCGACATGAAGGCCATCCAGGGTCGTGGCGGGTGCCATGCGCGACTCCCAGGCGGCGGCCTGACGCTGCTCATGCCCGGCGATCGCCTCTTCGGCACGCGCGCGGCGACTGGCCGAGGGCATCACGCTGACGCGGCCTCGTTCACCATCGACGATCAGCTCGCTGCCATCGGCGATCGCCAGCACGCTCGGGCCAGCCCCGACCACCGCCGGAATGCCCAGCGAGCGCGCCAGAATCGCGCTGTGCGAGGTCGCCCCGCCCAGCGCCGTGACCAGGCCCCGCACGCGAGTGGTATCCAGGCGCGCCACATCCGACGGGCCGATGTCCTCGGTCACCAGCACATGCGGTGTCTCGGGGGCGCTGGGCAGCGGCGTATCGGTCAGCACGCCGAGCACCCGCCGCCCGACATCGCGCAGATCGGCGGCGCGTTCAGCCAGCAGGCGATCGGCGAGGTTCTCCTGGGCGCTGGCGGCGCTGTCGATGGCCGACCACCACGCCGCTTCGGCGCTGTGGCCTTCATCGAGGCTTTCGCGCGCCGCGGCAAACAGCTCCGGATCGCCGAGCATCTCCTCGTGCATCGAGAGAATCTCGGCCATCTCGGCGCCTTCGGCGCGATTGACCAGCGCCAGCAACTGCTCGCGGGCGGTCTGGATACTGGCCACCAGGCGCTCGGCCTCACGATCGGCGCCGGCATCGCTGCGCGTCTCGTAGACGAAGCGCGGCAGGCGCATCACCCAGCACGGCGCGATGGCCATGCCCGGCGAGGCGGCCACCGCGGGCACCACGCTGTCGGCGGCGGGAGCGGCCTGCTGGGTGTCGCCGGTGGCTTGCTGTTCGCTGGCCTCCAGCGGCGTGGCGGCGTCGGCGCGCCAATCGGCCAGCGGCTCCACCGCCTCGCCGAGACCGGCCTGCACCGCGCTCACCATCATGCTCAGCGCCGCCTGATTGGCCGCCGAGTCATCGCCGGAGGCGCTGAAGATCAGCGTCTGGCCGCGGCGTGCGCCCAGCCCCAGCACCTTGGTCAGACTGGCGGCACTGACCACACCGCTGTCATCGCCTTCCAGTCGCAGCGCCGGAATGACGCCATGCTGCTCTCCCGCCTCGCGCGCCGCCTGCACCAGCTGCTTGGCCGGACGCGCATGCAGGCCGTGGGCGTTGAGCAACACGACCTGAGCCAGCTGCGCCGTGGCGGACTCCCCCGACAGCCGCGCCAGCAGGGCGCTGGCCGACAGGCCCGGCAGGCTTTCGCCCGCACCCTCTTCCAACAGCGTCAGCAGGCGCTCAAGCAACGGCTGATGCTGGCCCTGCTGGGCATCGACTGCCAGACAGGCCAGCGCAGTGATGCGTCCGTGGCGCGTCTCCAGTGCCTTCTCCGGCGTGACGATGGCCAGCGCCGAGCGGGTGACATCCTGCTGCGACTGCGTCAGCCACACGCCCTGCCCCAGCGCCACCGGTTGGGCGGCGAGCATGGCCGAGATGAAACCATCACTGACACAGCCGGCCTGGCGCAGGCGCGCGGCCCCCGCCAGCACCAGCTCGTCACGATCACGCGCGGGGAAGCCGCACAGCAGCGTCTCGGCATCCAGACGCGGCGGCACCACCTCGCGGCCCAGCTCGCTCAGCACTTCCTCGGCGGTCGTCGCCGAGGCCAGGCGCTCACTGACGCCGTCGCGATCGAGCACACGCGTCAGCGCGCGCAGGATATCGAGATGCTCATCGGACTGTGCCGCGATGGTCACCAGCAGGAAGACGCGATTGCCATCGTGCCACTCCACGCCCTGCGGAAACTGCAGGACACGCACCCCGGTGGCCAGCACGGCCTCGCGGCTGTCCGGCGTACCGTGGGGGATCGCGATCCCCTGCCCCAGGTAGGTGGAAGACTGGGCTTCACGCGCCAGCAGGCCCTCACGGTAGTCGGGCGTGGCGCGCCCACCGGCGACCAGGGCGTCGGCGGCCTGTTGCAAGGCATCGCGCCAGTCGCTGGCATGGGCGGCGAGAAGAATGTCCTCGCGATCAAGACTGAGCATGGCTGGCTCCTTGAGGCTCCCTTCTGATGAGGAGCCTGGATGTTGGCGGTGCGCTGCAAGCGTATATCTCAGCTGCCGCGACACGTCACTTGGCGAGTTCCGACAGGGTAGCGGCGTCATGGCGTGATGACGAGCATGCTGAATCGTGTCACCTCAATAGGGCTCATGCTGGCCGTTTTCTTGCGCCCGATCAAGCGAACACAAACCGAAAACGCGCTTCTGGTGACTAGACATTGGGCGTAGAGCCGCCTGTGGCGCGGGCTCGAGAGGCGTTGAGCGAGGCGTGCCCGGCGCAGAGAGGATTTGCACCCGAGCCCACAAGTGCGCATCATTCCTCGCACATGGAGCACGCAGATCCCGTTCCCCCTTTCCAGCAAGGACAGTGGCATGACCCTGGCAGAAATCGCGCGTCTTGCAGGCGTTTCACGCACCACCGCCAGTTATGTGGTCAATGGGCAGGCACAGGCACGACGTATCAGCCCCCAGACGGTCGAGCGCGTCATGGCGGTGGTACAACGTCATCACTATCGGATCGATGCCCAGGCAGCTGCGCTGCGGCGTGGTGAAAGCCGCACGCTGGGCTTCATGCTGCCGGATCTGGAGAACGCCAGTTATGCCCGCCTGGCCAAGTTGCTGGAGCGCGGGGCGCGTGAGCGCGACTATCAGCTGTTCATCGTCTGCTCCGACGATGAGCCGGAAACCGAGCGCGAGCTGGCGCGCATGCTCAAGGCGCGGCGGGTCGATGCGCTGATCACCGCCAGCTGCCTGTCCCCCGATGACCCCTTCTACCGCGAACTGGCGCTGGATGGCTTCCCGGTCATCGGTGTCGATCGCGCGCTGGATACGCGCCACTTCGCCAGCGTGGTCAGCAACAATGAAGATGCCGCTCGCCAGCTGACCGAAGCTGTGCTGGAACACGCACCGCAGCGACTGCTGTGGCTGGATGCCTTGCCGGAGATCGATATCACGCGGGCGCGCGCCAGCGGCATGCAGGCGGCGCTGGCGCACTATCAGCAGCGCACCGGCAGCAGCGAGCTTGAGGCCACCACCCTGCATGCCGCGCGTTACGAGCGCGAGGCGGGCGCGGCGGCGCTGACCGAGCATCTCCGCCATTCACCGCTGCCGGACGCCATCGTCACCGCCTCCTACACCCTGATGGATGGCGTGCTCGATGTGCTGTTCGCCGAGGGGCCGCCTGCCAATCCGCCCAAGGCGATGGCCAGCTTCGGCGACGACCGCCTGCTCGACTTCCTGCCGCTGCCGATCCATTCACTGCCCCAGCGTCACCAGCAGATCGCCGATGCGACGCTGACGCTGGCACTGCAGGGCATTCAGGGCCAGACCACGCCCGGTGTGACGCTGGTGGAACGCGAACTGCGCCGCCGCCAGCACTGAGCTGATGTCTGAGGTGATGCCTGAGGTGATGTATCTGGCCGAGGGCGGCTTTGCTGGCGCCAGGCTGTGCTAGCGCCAGGCCTGACCGGCATCGTGGGCGATGCGGTGATCACGAATCTCGGCCAGCAGCGCCGCCACCGCGGCCTCGATGCGGGTGCGCGGCGTGTCGGATGCCAGCAGCAGCTCCAGCTGCAGGGCGGCATCGCGCAGCAGGTCATGATCCAGGGTGGCGGCGCTGCCCTTGAGCAGATGGGCTTCATGCTGCAACTGCTTCAGGTCCATATGATCCACCGCCCGTGACAGGCGCTGGGACTGCTGCTCTAGCTGCTCCTCGAAGGCCGCCTCGAGGGCCGCGATGCTGTCGGCATCCAGTTCATCCCGCAGCGCAGGCGTCGCGGCCTGTGCAAGCTCCGCCGCTGAGCCGCCAGATGTCCACGACTCCCCTGTGTTCATGCTCGTGTGCCCCCCTTCTGCCCCTTCCCGTTCGCTCTCGTCCTCGCCCGCATGCTCACGCCGCTCGATGGGGCCAGCCGCCGACGGCTCACTGACCTTGTCTGCTTCAGCTTCAGCTTCAGTCTCAGTTTCAGCTTCAGCCTCGGCCTCGGTGGCACGCGCCTGGGCCTCATGGATCATGCGACGCCGCGCAGCGGGGGAATCGAGTGATGCCACCAGTGACGCCGCACGCGCGAGTGCCTCACCGGTTTCCGGCGGTGCCTCGAAGTGAGGCGGTCGCTCAGTGGTAGGGGAATAGTTGATCGGATCGAAGGGCTGGGTGCTGGCGAGGGCATTGACGCGCCATTCGCCGAGGTCCTGGCTGCCCGACTGCCAGCGCGCCAGCATGCTGGCGAGCTGCTGACGCCGGATCGGCTTGGACAGGAAGTCGTTCATGCCCGCCGAGAGACAACGCGCACGCTCCCCCGCCGCCACATTGGCCGTCATCGCGACGATAAGGCTCGGCGCACGCCTGTCACTGTGCTCCATGGCGCGCCAACGCCGCGCCACCGCAAAGCCGTCCAGTCCCGGCATGCGCAGGTCGAGCAGCACCAGCACCGTATCGCGCTGGCGCGCATACCACGCCAGCGCCGCCTCGCCACTGTCGACCGTCGTCACCGTGTAGCCCAGGCCACTGAGCATGGAGTGGGCCACTTCGCGATTGATGTGATTGTCGTCGACCACCAGAACATGCTCGCCACGGCTGAGCGGCAGGGGCGCGGAGGTGAAGGCCGGTCGCTTGAGCGCCGCGGCGCGTGGCAGCGGCAGCTCGAACCAGAAGCAGGCACCCTTGCCCGGGCGTTGCTTGAGGCCCAGTCGCCCACCCATCAGCTCGACCAGCCGCCGTGAGATCGAAAGCCCGAGTCCGGTACCGCCGAAGCGGCGCGCAGTGGAGGCATCCCCCTGAGTAAAGGGCTCGAACAGCTGGGCGGCCTGTTCTTCACTGACTCCGATGCCGGTGTCATCGACCTCGAAGCGCACGCGCCCCGCCGGCAATGCCTCGACCAGCAGACAGACACGCCCCTGCTCGGTGAACTTGAAGGCATTGGAGAGCAGATTGAGCAGCACCTGACGCAGGCGCACCGAATCGCCCATGACCTGCTCGGGCAGCTGGGCGGAGCGGCGGTCATCGAAGACGATGCGCGTGCTGTCCATCTGCGGCAGCAGCAGGTCGATCACGCCATCGATGGCCGTGTGCAGTTCGAAGGGGCGTCGTTCGACGCTGAGCTTGCCGGCCTCGATCTTGGAAAAGTCGAGGACATCATCCACCAGCCCCATCAGCACTTCGCCGCTGTCGCGCAGACTGCTGGCATAGCGATGCGCACTGCTCTGCAGCGGTTCGGCCAGCAACAGCTCACTCATGCCGATCACACCATTGAGCGGGGTGCGAATCTCGTGGCTCATGGTGGCAAGAAACTCGGACTTGGCGCGACTGGCCTGTTCGGCCCGCGCCGCCTCGTGCTTGAGGGCCGACGACATCGCCAGCATCTGCAGGCGGGCCTGTTCACGCCCGCGGGCCTGCAGCCAGACCTGACGGCAGACCATCAAGGTGGCCAGCAGCATCAGCGCCAGCAGCAGCAACATCAACTGCACCAGGCTGTCGCGGCTCTGACGCTCGCGGGCCAGCTCCTCGGCCAGGCGTGCGCGTACCCGCAGCAACAGCGTCTGGGTGGTATCGCCCAGCGCATCGCTCAGCTGCTGGAACTCCGCCGCCTCGCGACCCTCGGGCCCCAGCACCTGGGAACGCTGTGCCGCGTCAATGTCTGCGGAAGCGTCGTCAGCCTGGGCGCCCTGCACCGGGCCCGTGCCCTCGAACACCGGGCCATGCCGCCACTTTTCCAGCCGCAGATCGAGATACTCGATCTGGCTCATCAACTCATCGGCCAGCAGCGGCACGGCCGGCAGGGTCATCAGGTGGCGCTGGAAATCCCCCCGCCGGAAGATATAGGTGCGGCTGTAGAGCAGCTCGTAATTCTGCAGCACCTCATTCCAGATGCTGGCACGATCGGCTGGCCCGGCGACGCGATAGCGCGCTATCGAGGAGGAAAGGCTGACCGCCTCGCGATCCAGCTTGTAGATCGACCAGACGGCGTCGTCGCGGGTGCGGTCTTCCAGGCTGACCTGGTTGTGCAGGATGGTGCCACCGATGCCGATGGAGGCCAGCAGACACAGGATGCTGATCGCCATGCCCAGCCACAGCGGCCAGCGCGCGGGGGAATTGCCGCTTCCGCCTACACCCGACGCGGCAATGCCCTGATCAGCAAGGGACTGATCAGCAGCGGTGCCTGAAAGCGGGGATCTTTCATCCGGCGACTGATTCACTGCATGACTCCATGTCATCTTGCGCCTGAGGGGTCAGGCGCCAGCCCTCGCTCACTCCAGCGTCAGCCCGGTGACCTGCCAGACACTGCGAAAGCGTACCTGCTCATTGAGCAATTCCGGATGAGCATCGAAGGGATACAGCACGAACAAGGGCCCGAGGTCACGCACCGGCATGCGCTCGCCGTCGCGGCGCGTGGCCAGCAGGACATCGAAGTCCTCGATGTCGCTGAGGGGAATCTCGGCCACGAAGTCATTCAGTGCCCGCACCTTGAGCCCCCTGGCATCTTCAGACACCCGCGCCACCAGCTCGCGCAGCAGCGGGCCGGAGAAACTGACACGTCCCTGGGTCCAGGGGGTGTGGGTGGCCACCACGCGCGACGGCATGGCCTCGAGCATCGCCAGATCGAAACGCGCCCGCGGTGCCTGCAGGGAACCGGCATTGCCACAGCTGACAGCGCCCTCGACCGTCAACACCACCGGCCCGCTGGGCGCAGGCAGGCAGTCATTGGCCGCCAGCACGTGGCGCTCGCCTGTCGCCAGCGGCGCCTCGGCGGCCAGGGCCGCAGGGCTGAAGAGACTCGCTGACAGGGTTGCGATCAGGCTCGTTGCCAGGGCGACCTTGCGCCAGATGGAGCTGCGCGAGCCGTGCCCGCGATTGACTGGCCTGGACAGCGGACTCACGAGGCGCTTCGCCGATGGATCATTCATGCCGGTTTCCCATGCTATTGTGCGAACGCCATGTGCATTCAAGGGCCCAACTTTACGCTAGCTCGCGCATGCTTTGCGAGCCTGCGAACCTCGCGCCATGACGAGTTGTCACACTCAACGCACGGAGCCACTCATACGCCCAGGCCCAGGCCCAGGCCCACGCCTGCGCCCATGGCTGGCGTTCGTCGCCTGTTACGCTATCGCTTGTTAAGCGTCAGCTGATGATAGTCAGCTGACCGCTATCCGTCTCCACCTGCCATCGAGCCTGCTTCATGTCTGCCATTTCGTCCGCTTCGCTGCCTGCCAACGGCTCTCCCACACCGACTGCTGCCCTGCCCCGCGTGCTGGCAGGCCCGATATTGCGCCGTGTCACCGCCGAGGGCGTGATGCTGTGGCTGGTGACCTCTCGCCCACAGCAGGCGCGGGTGTGGCTGCTGCCGGAGCAGGACGCGACACCTCCCACGCGAGGGGAGGATGGCCTGCCGACGACATCAAGCTGTCGGCTGACGGAGCATCTGGCGATGCCGCTGGGGGAGCACGCCTGGCTGCTGTTGATCGAAGCGCATCCCGACACGCCCTTGCCCGCCGACTGCGCCATCGCCTACGAGCTGGGCCTGGCGGAGCCGTCAGCGACAACGACAGCGTCATCGACAACGGAAGCGTCAGCATCATCGACAGACACGCTCGAATGGCAGGGCATCGCCGACTGGGCGCCACAGATCTGCTACCCCGGTGAAAGCCTGCCGCGCTTTCGACTGCCGTCACGCCTGACGCGTGTCGCGCATGGCAGTTGCCGCAAGCCGCACCACGGCTTGAGTGACGACGAGCAGCAGGCGCAGCAGAGTGCGGAAGATGCTGCGTCGACCGATCGCCTTGAGACGCCGCCGCCCAAGGGCCCGGGTGGCGATGGACTGGTGGCGCTGGATCGCTGGCTGAGCGAGCGACGTGAGAGCGTCGCCGAGTGGCCGGAGGTGATGCTGTTCACCGGCGATCAGATCTACGCCGACGATGTCGCGGGGCCGATGCTGGGCGCGATCGATCAGCTGATCGCGGGGCTGGGGTTGCCGGAGGAGACGCTGATGGAGGCCGAGGTCTCCGACACTCGCGAGCTGCGCCAGCACCCCTCGCACCTCTACCACCGCCCGCAGCTGCTGCCGGACATGCCGGCCAACGAAGGTGTGGCCGCCAGCTTCTTCGGTGCCAAGCGCAAGCCCATCTTCACCTCCACCGGTGCCGACAACCACCTGATCGGCCTGTCGGAAGTCATCGCCATGTACCTGCTGGTGTGGTCTGACGTGCCGTGGGAGGCGCTGGGCATCACGCTGGAAGATCCCTTGTCGCTCGAGGGCCATGACGACGCCACCCGCGAGCGCCATGCCACCGAGGCCCGCCATCTGCGGCGCTTCTGTGGCGGACTCGGTCAGGTACGTCGCCTGCTGGCCAATGTCCCCAGCCTGATGATCTTCGATGACCACGATGTCACCGATGACTGGAACCTCAGCGCTGCCTGGGAGGAAGCCGCCTATGGCCACCCCTTCTCGCGCCGCATCATCGGCAATGCGCTGACTGGCTATCTGCTGTGTCAGGCCGCCGGCAACGGGCCGGAGCCACTGGCGGAGCTGCTGGAGGAGGCTCGGGCGCTGTTCACTCATGCCCTGACTGGCACTGACAAGGCGCTTACCGACAAGATCTCCGCCGACACGGCGCAATCTGATCACACTGCCAAGGCCGCAGACGGCCATTTCGATGTCGAGCGTCAGGAGGCGCTGATCGCCCACCTGCATCGCTGTGAAAGCTGGGATTATCAGCTCGACACCACGCCGCCGCTGATCGTGGCCGATACGCGCACCCGCCGCTGGCGCAGCGAGCGCAAGCTCTCGCATCCCTCGGGGCTGATGGACTGGGAGGCACTGAGTGAACTCCAGCAACGCCTGGTCGGCCATCCGGCCGTGGTGCTGGTGTCCCCGGCGCCGATGTTCGGCGTCAAGCTGATCGAGAGCATCCAGAAGCTGTTCACGCTGGCCGGCAAGCCGTTGATGGTCGATGCCGAGAACTGGATGGCGCATCGCGGCGCGGCCAGCGTGATGCTCAACATCTTCCGCCACTCGCGCACGCCGCAGAACTTCGTGATCCTGTCCGGCGATGTGCACTACTCCTTCGCCTACGACGTGCGCCTCAAGCATCGGCGTTCGAGCCCGAGCATCTGGCAGATCACCAGCAGCGGCATCCGCAATCGCTTCCCGGTCGGCCTGCTGGATGTGCTCGACCGTCTCAATCGCTGGCTGTACGCCCCGCGCTCGCCGCTCAACCTGCTGACACGCCGGCGCAACATGCGTGTCACGCCGCGCCGTCACGATGCGGCCAGTCAGGGCGAACGCCTGCTGAATGCCTGCGGCATCGGGCTGGTCGATCTGGACAGCGAAGGCCGCCCCGCTGCCATTCGCCAGCTGACCACCGACGGCCAGGAGGTGCACTTTGTGCCCCGTCGCTGATGCCCACTGCCCGCCGCTGGCGCTGATTCACCATCCCGGCTACCGGATCGCGCTGCCCGAGAAGCATCCCTTCCCGATGGACAAGTTCAGCGTGCTCAAGCGTCTGCTCGACCGCCAGCTGGCCGACTGCGCCTCGGCCGTCGACTGGGTGACGCCTCAACCCGCCGAGGAAGACGACCTGCTCAGCGTGCATACCCGCCGCTATGTGCATGAATTTCTCACTGGCACCCTGAGCGTGCAGGCTCAGCGGCGCAGCGGTTTCGTGTGGAGCGAGGCACTGCGCGAGCGCAGCGTGCTGGCCGTGGGCGGCACCATGACCACCGTACGCGAAGCGCTCAAGCGCGGGCTGGCCTGCAATACCGCGGGCGGCACCCATCACGCCCACCCGGAGGCCGCCAGCGGCTATTGCCTGCTCAATGACATCGGCGTGGCGGCGCATCAGGCGCTGGCGGACGGCGTGAAGCGCGTGCTGATCGTCGATCTCGATGTGCATCAGGGCGACGGTACGGCGTTGATCTTCGCCGACGAGCCGCGGGTCTTCACGCTGTCACTGCATGCCGAGAGCAACTTCCCGGCACGCAAGCAGCAAAGCGATCTGGACGTGCCCTTGCCCAGGGGCATGGGCGATACGGACTACCTGGCGGTGCTGAAGCGTACACTTGAGGAGGTGCTGACGCGGGTACGCCCGGAGCTGGTGATCTTCGATGCCGGTGTCGACCCGCATGTCGCGGACAGGCTCGGCCATCTCGAATTGAGCGACAGCGGCCTCTACCGGCGCGAGCGGCATGTCATCCAGCGCTGTCGCGCGGCGGGCGCCGCCGTGGCCTGCGTGATCGGCGGCGGCTATGACCGCGATATCGAGGCGCTGGCATGGCGTCACAGCCAACTGCATCGCGCCGCGCTGGATATCTGGCGCGAAGCCCATGGACAACCTGTCCTGTTCGGGCCTCCCGCCTGAGCAACGGAGCCCACGCTCCGGAGTGACAACGAAAACGCCCGCCATCGTTGATGGCGGGCGTTTTCATGCTGCTGTCCAGCGCCAGCGACATGCGATAGCGACATGCGATGTCGGCGGACCAGCAGCCGCTACATGACAGGACTCACTTGAAGCGCGTCACTTCCACCTCATCGCCGACCTTCACGCTCGCGCTGCGTGAAGGGTCAACCGCGACCAGGTTGTAGCCGAAGTGCACCTGGCCATCCGCGAAGCGGCGCACCCGTGCCAGCGTCTTGAGCGGCTCACCGTCGTCACGCTTGTCGCCCGTCGCCGGGTCGACGTTGACCATCGCACAGCGGGTGCAGGAGGACACCAGCGTGAAGCGTGTCTCGCCGATGCGCACTTCCTGCCAGCCATCCTCGGCCCATGCCTCGGCGCCGCTGATCACCAGGTTGGGCCGGAACTGATCCATGCCATGGTCCGCACTCGGGGTCTGGGCGTTGAGCGCCGCCAACGAAGCCTGATTGGCCAGCAGCAGCGGAAAGCCATCGGCGGCGCTCACGCGCTGCGCGATGATCTCGCGATAGCGCTCCGAGCGCTCGCCCAGCCAGCAGAGCCTGACCGGCATGCCGATCTGCTCGCTCAGCCAGGCATCAGCCTCAAAGCTCACGCTCAAGGCAGTGAACCGATCGGCCCATACCTGGATGTCGAGACGCTCGGCCTGGTCATCGGTAGCAAAGCTGACGCTGCCGCATTCGGGGCGGTCCAGATGCCACAGTCGCCACTGGCCGCTGGCGTCTTCGCGCAAGGCCAGGCGCTGCATCTCGGGATGCGTGCGCGCGGTGACGAACTTGCCACGCGCCGCGACCACCACGAAGCGGCGGTCCTGCGCGAGCCCTTCCTCGCCGAGCGTCACTGTCTCCAGCGCTTCAGCGGCGCCGGACTTGAGGGGATAGCGCCACAGGTGGGTCAACTGCATGGGAGGTTTCCTTGCCAGAGTCCATCAATTCGAGAAATCAGTGAACGGCGCGAGCGGTGTCAGCTCGCGGACGAAGCAGAGCCATTCGGCTGGGCCGCATTCGGCTGGGCCGCAATCGGCTGGGCCGCATTCACCACGGGGATGTCGTCATCCATGGCGTCAAGACTGATCACGTCGGGGCCCGAGAGCGCCACGCTGGAGATCAGCGCCTTGACGCCCAGCCCGACCTTGAGGCCCAGCTCCTGACAGACCAGACGATCGACTCGCGCCCTCACCCGCTGGCCGGCAATGCCCAGCACCAGCTCGGCGCTGGCGTGGCCACGCTCGCTCTCGATCTCGTGGATCACGGCCGGCAAGGCATTGCGCAGGCTGGTGTGGGACGGCGTCTCCAGCGCGATGCTGATGTCACGCGCCCGCAGACGCAGTCGCACACGACGCCCCACCGGCATCGCCAGCCGCGCCAGCTTGAGGCTCAACCCGGCGCCCAGCCCCAGACGCGTCAGCTGCCAGTCATCATCGTGCGACAGCACCTCGGCGGTCAGCAGCGAGCCCGCTTCGAAGCGGCCGGTCTGCGGTGCCAGGTCCAGCCGTGACAGCATGTCACCGATCTCGCCGCTGGCCGTGATGCGGCCGTTGTCCACCAGCGCCAGACGGTCGGCGACTGCGAACAGCTCGCGGGTGTCATGACTGACGAACAGGATCGGGATCTCGATCTCGCGCGCCAGCCGCGTTATGTAGTGCAGCAGCTCCTGCTTGCGGGCGCCGTCGAGTCCGGTCAGCGGCTCATCCAGCAACAGCATGCGCGGGTGTGACAACAGGGCGCGGCCGATCGCGACACGCCGCGCCTCGCCACCGGACAGCTGGCCGGGCATGCGCGACAGCAGGTCCTCGATGCCCAGCAGCGTCACCATCTCATGCAGACGTGACTGGTTCCGTTGGCGCTGGGCGGGTGTCAGGGCGCGCGGCATGCCGTAGCGGAGGTTGCCGCGCACGCTGTAATGCGGAAACAGGCGCGGTTCCTGGAAGACTACCCCGAGCCTGCGGCGATGCGCCGGCACGAAGATATCGTTCTCGCCGCCCGTCAGGCACTCGCCGTCCAGGCGCAGATGGCCATGGTCGGGACGTTCGAGGCCTGCGATCAGGCGCAGGATGGTGGTCTTGCCGCTGCCGGAACGCCCGAAGAGCGCCGTGACGCCGCGCGCCGGCACCTTGAGCGTGGCATCCAGCGTGAAGGCGCCCTGCTGACGATGGAGGTGGAAATCAAGCATCACGCCCCTCCATGCGCAGTCGCGCGCGACGTGCCAGCCATTCGGAGGCCAGCAGCGACAGCATCGCGATGACGACGGCGATGGCGCACAGCCTGGCCGCGGCGCCTTCCTGGCCCGGGGTCTGGATCAGGGTATAGAGCGCCAGCGGCAGTGTGCGGGTCTCGCCGGGGATATTGGCGGCGAAGGTGATGGTGGCACCGAATTCCGACAGCGCACGCGCGAAGGCCAGCATGCCACCGGTGAGAATGCCCGGCAGCGCCAGCGGCATGGTCACCGTGAACAGCACACGCAGCGGGTTGGCACCCAGGGTGCGGGCCGCGGCCTCCAGCCCCGGGTCGATGGCCTCCAGCGACAGGCGCATCGCGCGCACCATCAGCGGAAAGGCCATCACCGCTGCCGCCAGCGCCGCGCCCTGCCAGGTGAAGGGCAGCACGATATCGACCTTGGCCAGCCACTGGCCGATGGCACCATTGCGCCCGAAGGTGACCAGCAGCAGATAACCGACCACCACGGGCGGCAGTACCAGCGGTAGATGCAGCAGACCATCGACCAGTGCCTTGCCACGAAACTCACGTCGCGCCAGCCACCAGGCCGCCGCAAAGCCGGGAATCAGGCTCAGACCGACCGCGACGCAAGCCACCTTGAGGCTCAGGCTCAGGGCTTCCCATTCCAGCGCACTCAGCATGGATCTTCCTCAGACGAAGACAGGTTCTCGCACATGACGTGACGCCAAGAGCCGGCAGACAGCCCTGCCCTCCTTGCTCACGCCGATGTGACAGCAGGCTTCCAGTGTAGCGGCCTCATCTTGCCGATGACATGCCAGCGTATGACGCAAGGCACCTCGACACTGATCCAGCGGCTAGTCGGTCTCAGGCTGCGCAGCAGGCTCCTGCTGGGCGAGCGTGCTGAAGCCGAAGCGATGGAAGATGGCGCCGGCCTCGTTGCTGGAGAGCCAGGCCGAGAAGGCCTCGGCCTGTGACGACGGCGCATCACCGCCACGACTGATCAAGGCGGCGGGATAGCGGATGGGGTCATGGCTGCTGTCGGGCAGCAGGCCGATCTGATGCACCCGATGACTGATGGCGGCGTCGGTGGCATAGACGATCCCCAGCGGGGCCTCGCCATGCTCGACCAGCGCCAGCGCGGCGCGCACGTCCTCGGCGCTGGCCAGGCGCGAGCGCAGCGTCTGCCATTGTCCCAGCGCTTGAAGCGACTGACGCGCATAGATGCCCGCGGGCACGTGGTCGGGGTCGCCGACGGCCAGGCGAGTGTTGCTGCCGGTGGCGGCGAGGCGCTCGGTTACATCAGTGACATCCTCGGCATTGCTGACACTGGCATCCAGCTGGCTGGGGCCAGGCGCGACCAGCGCGAGACGGTTGCCCAGCAGGTCGTGACGGCCGGTGACGACGATACCGGCCTGCTGCTCCAGCCAGTCCATCCAGCGCTCATTGGCCGACAGGTACAGCTGCGCTGGAGCCCCATTGGCCAGCTGACGCGCCAGGGTCGAGGACGAGGCGTAGACCGGCTGGATATCCACGTCGGCGAGACGCTCGTAGCGCGCCTCGATGGCATCCAGCGCATCATGCAGCGAGGCGGCGGCCATGACACGGATCTGGGGGCGTTCGGCTGCCTGAGCGGGCGCGGCCAACAATGCCAGCATCAACGGGGCCGCCAGCCTGGCGCCCCTCCACAGCGCTGATGAAGGAGATAGCGCTGACGAAGGAGTGGGCACTGATGACGCAAGCCGTAGCGGAGAGGCAAGCAAGGCGGCCCGGGCGCGCAAGCGGGTAGCGAATGACATCTACAGGGTCCTTGAACAGTGACACGCAGCGACGAGGCCTGCTGCGCATTGATCTCGCCATGATGCCGCGCTCGCTCGCCATGTGCATCTCATGTGGGCGCAATTGCCGCGCAGGGCGCGGAAACCGTCAACCCTGTTTGTCGAACGCCAGCGACAGCCGCCAGATGGCGGGTATTTCGCAGCATCCGGCTACAGGCAAACGCGAATCACTCACATGTATGCCATTCTCTCGGCCAGATCGGCTACAATGCTGGCCAAAATGGCAGGGAGACGCTGGCCCCACACCCCAGCAACGACGCGATTCCTGCTTTCATGCTTTCTTTCACGCCATTTGCCGCTTCAACGGCAGACAACAGCGGCGGGTGCCACCAAGTCATGCCTCCAGTACTTGACGAATTTCAGGGCCTCAGTGCCTTCGATGCCATCATGCGCTACGGCAATCTGGGCGCAGGAGCCGAGCATCTCGGTATCTCCAAGTCCACGCTCAGCCGCCGGATCAGTCATCTCGAACATCAACTCGGCCAGCCACTGCTGCATCGTCAGGCCAACCGCCTGATTCCCACCGAGGCCGGCACGCTGTTCTATCAGTACTGCCAGCAGATGCTGTCGCTGGGCGAGCGCTCGCAGATCGCGCTGGATGAACTGCGCGAGGAGATCAGCGGTGATATCACCGTCAGCGCGCATCCGCACTTCCTGCGTGGCTGGTTCAATCATGTGCTGACCGACTTCATCGAAGAGTATCCGGGCATCCGCCTGACCCTGACCGCCAACCACCTGCCGCCGTCGCGTGATGACGACCAGGTGATGCTGTGGCTGTGGGAAGGGCCGGCCAAGGACACCGGGCTGCGCGAGGAGATCCTGGGTCAGCAGCAGCAACATCTCTATGCCCACCCCAGCTATCTGCGCCAGCATGGCCATCCGCAGCATCCCGGCGAGCTGACCTCCCATGACTGGGTCAACCTGATCGACCGCCATCACCCCAATCTGGTGCTCAACCACCCCGAGGAAGGCGAGTATCGCCTGAGCCTGCCGCCGTCACGCTTCACGGTCGACAACGTGGTGGTGCACGCCGACCACATCGCGCACGGTGCCGGTATCGGCCTGCTGCCGGACTACCACGTGCGCACCCGGGCGACGGCGCACCCGGGACAGTTCGAGGCCTGCCTGCCCGAGTGGAAGGGGCCGTCGATTCCGGTCAGCCTGCACTATCCCTTCGGCCATCCGCCGCGCAAGCTCGGCGCCCTGCTCGACCATATCCGCCGTCGTGTGCCGACGGACTGGACCCGCTGACCGGTCGGCCTGACAGCGCTGCAGGCCGACAGATCAGCGGTTGCTTCACGACTTCACAGCAGCACTGACCGTTCGTCAGGATTGCTGCCCGAACAGATGACGGCGCGCTTCCTCATCCATCGACACATTGGCGGCCGGATTGATGTCATCGATACGCGCCATTGCCCGCTTGACGCCATCACGCTCGGCAATGCGGGCACGATAGGCGGCGACCGCCGGGAAGCGCGTCAGATCGATCTCCTGCTTCTCGGCCTTCAGCCACGGCCAGATGGCCATGTCGGCGATGCTCAACTCGTCCCCCGCCACGAAGTCACGCCCCGCAAGCTGGCGCTCCAGCACGCCGTAGAGGCGCTCGCCTTCCTTGTGATAGCGCTCGATGGCGTATTCCACCGGTTCTGGCGCGTAGTGCTTGAAGTGGTGCACCTGACCGAGCATCGGCCCCAGGCCGCCCATCTGCCAGTGCAACCACTGCAGCACATCATTACGCGCGCGCGTCTCGCGCGGCAGGAACTTGCCGCATTTGTCGGCCAGGTACTCCAGAATCGCGCCGGACTCGAACACCGAGATCGGCTCACCGCCATCAGCAGGCGCATGGTCGACGATCGCCGGCATGCGATTGTTGGGCGAGATGGCCAGAAACTCCGGCGCGAACTGCTCGCCCTTGCTGATGTTCACCGGAATGAGACGGTACTCGAGTCCGGCTTCCTCCAGAAAGATCGTGATCTTGTGGCCGTTGGGCGTGGTCCAGTAATACAGATCGATCATCATGGGCTCCTTGTCTGGAACAGCACGACATGGCCCGAACGCCCTTCAGCGTTCGGGCCATGAGAAAGGTCATCTCCGATGCCAGATTACTGCGCAATCTCGCTGGCACGTGGCGCCTTGCGCGCCATGCCGTCGTAGAGATCCATCATGCGCTCGCGCCACTGCACCAGCGGATCACTGGGGTCTTCCGTCTCGCCGAAGGGCGAGGTGTCAGAGACGATATGGGCCCAGATGAAGAAACCGAAGATCAGGTAATCTGCCGCCGCCGGGGCATCACCATCCATGAAAGGCTGATTGGCGAGCAGGCCACGCAGCGGCTTGAAGGCGCTGTCGAGAATGCCGCGCGCGATCTCGACGTTATGGAACTCCTCGAAGGACATGCCGAAGCGGGCTTCACGGGCGCTCTGGAAGTACTCGCGGTCATCCGGGTGAATGGCCTGCACCAGATCCAGCGCCACCAGGCGGAAGAAGCCGACGGCCATGACCTGCTCGGCATAGACCTTGACGAAATTCAGACGCGCCTGCGCCTGGGCATCACCGATCAGCGGGCCATTGCCGGCGTTCGGATAATGCGCGTCCAGATGCTTGAAGATGTCATAGCTGTCCATCGCCACGCCGTGCGCATCCTTGAGCACCGGCACCGTGGTGGAATCGCAGAAGTCGATCGGGCTCTTGTCGGTGAACAGCATCGGCACGAGTTCTGCCTCGATGCCCTTGTGCGCCAGGGCCAGACGTGCGCGCCAGCAGAACGGCGAGAAACGCAGGCGGTCATCACGGCCACGCAATTCATAGAGGACTGGGGTCATGCGGGACTCCTTGGTTGTCATTGAGGTCTGGTGTCACTAAGGCCTGAGGTCATTGGGGCCTGGTGTCTTTCAAGCTTGATGTGAACGGCGTGACTTCGCTGCGCGCGTCCTGCCCCTGGCAATGTTTTGGACGTTGTGCCGCGCAAATGCAAGCAAAATGAGCATTCGTTCAATATCGCACCGAGCGCCATTCAGGGCGCCAGGGCTCGCCGGCCCTTGCAGTGACGCGAGGTTGGACCCATTGATGAGGGTTGCGTGACCAGGGCCGGACATTGACCAAAGGATATTGATGACACCCGGCCTCGACAGCGCGAATAATGGGGCCTATCACTTTCGCGCCAGCCACTTCCTGCCCTGATCCCCTCTTTCATTATTTCCAAGGAGTCTCGATGTCCGTCGAAGACCTGCACCTGAACCTGCGCAACCTGCAGGAATCGGACTACCCCCAGCTCAAGCGCCTGATGGACGGCATCTACGACGACATCGGTGGCGCCTGGCCTGAGCACACCATCAACCGTCTGATCGCCGAATTCCCCGATGGCCAGATCGTGATCGAGGATGGTGACAGGCTGGTCGGTGTCGCCCTGACGGCGCTGGTGGATTACGACGCCTTCTCCAACCCGCACAAGTACGACGACCTGATCGGCCAGCGCGAGATCATCCTCAACAAGGAGGATGGCGATGCGCTTTACGGTCTGGATGTGCTGATCGACGTCGACTACCGCGGCTATCGCCTCGGTCGCCGCCTGTACGAGGCGCGCAAGGACCTGTGCCGCTCGATGAATCTGCGCTCGATTCTGGCCGGTGGACGCATCCCCCAGTACCACGAATATGCCGCCGAGCTCTCGCCCTCCGAGTACATCGACAAGGTGGAGCGTCGCGAGATCCACGACCCCATCCTGTCGTTCCAGCTGGCCAACGGCTTCCTGGTCAAGCGCCTGTTGCGCCAGTACCTGCCGGAAGACGAGGATTCCCAGGGCTACGCCACGCTGCTGGAGTGGAGCAACATCCTGTTCGAGCCCGCCGAGCGCGTGCTGGAAAGCCGCAAGACGATGATTCGCGTCGGCGCCGTGCAGTGGCAGATGCGCAAGTTCGACAGTGTCGAATCCGTGCTGCAACAGGTCGAGTACTACGTCGACGCCCTGTCGGATTACCAGAGTGACTTCGCCGTCTTCCCGGAGCTGTTCAACACGCCGTTGATCGGCCTTTTGGAAGACCAGAGCGATCCGGTACGCTGCATCCGCTACCTCGCTGGCTTCACCGAGCGCTTCAAGCAGGAAATCTCGCGCATGGCGGTGGCCTACAACATCAACATCGTGGCCGGCTCCATGGTCGAGATCGGTGACGACAACGAGCTCTACAACGTCACCTATCTATGTCACCGCGATGGCGAGATCGACCGTCAGGCCAAGCTGCACATCACGCCTCAGGAGCGCCGCGACTGGATCATCAAGGGTGGTGACGAGCTGGCCGTGTTCGAGACCGACGCCGGACGCATCGGCATGCTGATCTGCTACGACGTTGAGTTCCCGGAACTGTCGCGCCTGCTGGCCGATCAGGACATGGACATCCTGATGGTGCCGTTCTGGACCGACACCAAGAACAGCTACCTGCGCGTGCGCAACTGCGCCCAGGCGCGTGCCATCGAGAACGAATGCTACGTGGTGGTCTGCGGCAGCGTCGGCAACCTGCCGTCCATCGAGAGCCTCGACATCCAGTACGCCCAGTCAGCGGTGTTCTCGCCGTCGGACTTCTCCTTCCCGCATGACGCGGTGATGGCCGAGACCACGCCGAACACCGAGATGATCATGTTCTCGGATCTCGACCTGGAGCGTCTCAAGGTGGTGCGCAGCGAAGGCTCGGTGACCAACCTGAAGGATCGCCGCAAGGACCTCTTCGAGCTGCGTCTGCGTGACTGGTCGTGGAAGTCCGGCAGCCGTCAGGACTGAGGCGATGACGCACTGGTGGCAATGGCTGTGGCAGCGCTCCGCTCGCCACGGCCGTGAAGGCTCAGCCCCCGACGCCGGCGCTGTCTCGACCTCATCCCCCGCCGGCGAGACAGCGCAGGATGACGCGTGGCAGGCAGTTTGCGAGCGCCTGCCGATCCTCGAGGGACTCGACGCCGAGGCACTGGCGCGTCTTGAGCGGCGCGCCCGCCATCAGCTGAGCGACTGGAAGCTGACCAGCGCCGAGCCGCTCGCACAGGTCGAGGCGCTGGCGCTGGCTGCCCAGGCGATGCTGCTGCTCAACGGCTGGGCGCATGCCGAGCGCTGGCAGGACGCCGGCGCTCGCGTGCACGAGATCATGCTGCCGCTGCAGGCCATCCGCCGTGAGGTGGAAGAGATGGATGACGCCGGTGTGGTGCATGTCTTCGAGGACACCCGCGCCGGCGAAACCTGGTATCAGGGGCCGGTGGTGGTCACCCAACAGGACCTGGCCGCCAGCGGTGACTGGAGCGGCTTCAACGTGGTGATCCATGAATTCGCCCACAAGCTCGACATGGCCAACGCCACCGATGCCGATGGCTTTCCGCCCCTGCCGCGCCATATCAGCGCGGCGGAGTGGCACGCCACCTTCACTGCCGTGTGGGATGACCTGAACGCGCGCCTGTCACGTGGTGAGCCGACGCCCATCGATGACTACGCCGCCAGCCACCCCGCCGAATGCTTCGCCGTCTGCTGCGAGTATTTCTTCAGCGCGCCGGATGAGCTCAATGCGGCCTATCCGGCGCTGTATGCCCTGCTGGAACGCTTCTTCCAGCAGTCGCCATTGGCGCGCTGCCCGCCGCCTTCCGACTGACCACGCCTGACAGACCTGACCACACGCTTGGCAGACAAGCCGCCAGCAAGGCGAGGAAATCGCGATAGAGAAGAGATAGCGGTCGCTTACCGCGCCGGGCATCGCCTCAAGCTAACGGTATATCGTTCGAAGGCGCATCAGTAGACACGCCGACTCGCTCAGCAGAGGTCGCAAAAGCCACCTCTGCATCGCTCACTGTGGCTCCGCCAACAGATAATCCCAGACACGCTGTGCGGTGGGCCGCATCGGGCGCTGATTGGAGCGCACCAGCCAGAAGTTCTGCTCGGCGGGAATCGTCAGCGCGAAGACCTGCTCCAGCCCGCCATTGCCGGACGCCAGCCATTGCCGGAAATGGCCTTCATGCACCAGCGCCACCCCCATGCCGAGCCGCGCCATTTCCAGCGTCATCACCTGGGTATCACAGCTGATGGTGGAGGTCGTCTTCTCCAGCCCCAGTTGATCTGCCGCCACCAGCCAGCGCCGCCAGCCCACCGCAAAGCCTGCGGCATGCAGCAGCGTCATGCCGGCCAGGTCCGCCGCCGTGGTCAGCTGCGCGCTCAGCGCCGGACTCGCCACGACGGCCATTCTCTCCTGCCCTGCCCCCACCTGGATCGCCTCTACCTGCGGCCAGTCGCCCTGGCCGTAGCGCAGCTCGATATCCACCTGCTCGCCATCGAAGTCGCTCTGCCAGAAGGCACTGACCAGACGCAGCGCGATCTCGGGCTGATCACGATGGAAGTTCGCCAGCCGCGGCAACAGCCAGGCCTGCTGGCTCATCGGGGTCGCCCGCAGGCTGACCGGCGCGGCGCGCGAGGGGCCGAAGACTTCCAGCGTGCCTTCCTGAAGGCGCTGGAAGCCATCCTGCAGCGCTGGCAACCAGGCCTGACCGGCCGGCGTCAGATTGAGGCTGCGGGCGTGACGCACGAACAATGGCTGGCCAAGGCGGTCCTCCAGCTGGCGAATCCGCTGGCTAATGGCCGACTGGGTGACACTGAGCTCCTCGGCGGCACGCGTGAAGCTCATCAGGCGCGCAGCGGCTTCGAAGGCCTGCAACCAGGCCAGCGGCGGCAGGGGGCGCGGCAAGGCATCCGGCGTCGTGGGGGAAGGTTCGTGCATGGCTATCTCGCATCAGAGCATGAAGGTCAATCGGCACACATTAGCTCAGCTAAGTCATGGCCGTCATATTTCGCGTTGGCCAGCCGTGATGACGAGGGGGACAATGGCCTCATTCTCGGGTCACGGCTCAGCCATACGACCCAGCCACGCGACACGCGTCGGCTCACCTGCTACTGCACACACGACATAGGACGGCGCCCATGGAGACTCTCATCGCATCTGCCCCTGACACCCAAGGCACTGAAGCGTCACAGGCACGCCATCAGTGGGACATGAAGGAATACCTGCCCCATCACGAGGGCGCGCCGCTGGTGAAGGCAGACCACGACGAGACCCTGGCGTCACTGGCATGGGCCAGCGGTGAGCAGACCCGACTGCCGCTGATCTGGCTGCGCGACCACTGCGCCTGCGATCTCTGCCGTCATCCACAGACCTTCGAGCGCACCTTCATGCTGATGGACGACGCGGCCCTGACGGTGCACCAGATGCGTGTCGAGCAGGGCAATCTCGTCGTCGTCTGGCAGGACGGCCACACCAGCCGCTTCGATGCCGGCTGGTTGCTGCAACGTCGTCCGAGTGATGCGCCGCCGGCCACGCCGGTCCCTGCAAGCCAGGCCTGGCAGCAGGGCCATGAGCCTCACGTCACCGCCTTTGCCGACTACATGGCCGGTGGACAGGCGCGCCTGGGCTGGCTGGAAGCGCTGTGCCGCGACGGCTTCGCGATTCTGGATGCCGGCCCGACGGCAGGCGGCGAGATCGACCAGGTGGCCGCGACCATCGGCCCGATCCGCGCGACCAACTTCGGTGGCCGTTTCGAGGTCTTCTCCAAGCAGGCGCCCAACAACGCCGCCTACACGCCGATCGCACTGGAACTGCACACCGACCTGCCCAACTGGCGTCAGCCGCCAGACATCCAGATGCTCTACTGCCTGGCCAATGAGGCCGAAGGCGGAGACTCCATCTTCGGAGACGGCATGGCGGTCGCCGAAGCCCTGCGCGAGCGGGACCCGCAGGCCTTCAGGCTGCTGGCCGAGACTCCGGTGGACTTCCGCTTTGCCGACGAGACCACCGACCTGGTGGTGCGCGAGCCGGTGATCCATCTGGATGCCAACGACAAGGTCATCGAGGTGCGCTTCAACAACTGGATCCGCGACAGCCTGCGCCTGCCGCTGGAACAGATGCAGGCCTGGTACAGCGCCTATCGCCAGTACTGGAGCATCCTGCGGGAACCGGCCTTCCGCCTGCATCTCAAGCTGGAAGCCGGCCAGATGGTGGCCTTCGACAACCGCCGCGTGATGCACGGACGCAAGTCCTTCGACCCGACGACCGGCCGCCGCCACCTGCAGGGCTGCTATGTGGATTACGACATGGTGGAATCCGCGCTGCGCGTCACGGCGCGCCAGCTGGCCGGTGCCAACCTCACTCAGTCGTGAGCACGAAAGCTCTCATGCCGCGGAGTACTTGAAATAGCGTTGAACCGCACGCAAAGGTTGCGGCGGTTCCTCCAGGGCATACCACGCAAGGCAGTGGCATCCTGAGAGTCTGGCAACTCAGGTATCGCCCCATGAATCCCATGACACTCTGCTTTGCGGATGACACCCTGGAACGACGTTATCGGCGTCGACAGATCGAGACCTCACACAAGCTCAGCCGGATCACCATCCCGCTGAGCTGTCTGCTGTTCGCGTCCTATGGGCTGATCGAGCTCAGTCTGCTGGAGCACTACGAGCCCTACCTGCTGCTGCGCACCAGCGTTCTGATCGGCGTGTTGGGCCTGTTCCTGCTGTCACGCCTCCCGCGTTTCCGACACCACGTCAACGGCATCCTGTGCCTGGCCTCGCTGGTGGCAGCGCTGGGGACGCTGGCGATGTTCCATGTGGGGGACGGTCACGCCGGAGAGCACCTGGTGGAGAGCCACGCCGCCGGACAGCATGAGGACGAGCATGGTGACTTCCCGGTCTACTTCGTCGCCCTGTTGCTGGTGGTCTTCTGGACCTACACCCTGCTGGGACTGCAGTTCATCTATGCCATGGCCTGCGGACTGCTGATATGGATGGGCTGCACCGTCAGCTGCGCGCTGATGCATCTTGGCTCCGATACACTAGTGGAGGTCAACGAAGTCTTCTTCATGATGGCCGTCAATATGCTGGCAGGCCTTAGCGCCTACTCGCGCGAGCGCCAGAGCCGGCAACTCTTCCTGCATGAATGCCATATCACCGGCGAGCGGGACGATCTGCGCGACCACGCGATGTGCGACTCGCTCACCGGGCTGCTCAACCGGCGCGCCCTGCTGACACGCCTCGACCAGATACTCGACATTCAGACCCCCGGCACGGTGCAGGCCGCACTGTTCATCGACCTCGATGGCTTCAAGCCCGTCAATGACCGCCACGGCCATGCCATCGGCGATGAGGTGCTGCGCATCACCGGCGAGCGCCTGGGCAACACCCTGCGCGGCAACGATATCGTCGGTCGCCTGGGCGGCGATGAATTTCTGGTGCTGATCAGCCGTGAGGGCAACGGCCGCAAGGGCCCGGAGCAGCTGGCGGAACGTCTGATCGACGCCATCAGCCGTCCCATCACGCTGGAAGTGGATGGCGAGCCGCTGATCATCGCCGTCAGCGCCAGCATCGGCATCAGCCTGTTCCCCTTCTCGGGCGCCACGCCGGAAACGGTCATCGCACGCGCCGACAGCGCCATGTACGAGGCCAAGCAACGCGGACGTGGCGTCGTCGTCACCGGCAATCCGCTGCGTCTGGTACTGTGAGGCTCGACGCCTCAAGCATCTCACCGCGCCACCCTCCCTCTTGAGACAGCGGCAGACGCCCCAATGAGACAAGGATGACGTTTCATCCTTCTTCTCATGACCCGCATCACGCAAGGACACCCCACGACTCATCAATGGGGCGTACTGGCGCATGGAGCCTGCCAATGACACGCTTGCCGCATCTAGCCTTCTCTCTCGGCTGCCTCGGCCTTCTCGGCGGCTGCGCCGGAGTTCCCTCCGGCACCCAGCCCGTCGAGGGCTTCGAGCTCGAACGTTACTACGGTGAATGGCACGAGATCGCCCGCCTCCCCAACAGCTTCGAGGAGGGCCTCAGCTGTGTCAGCGCCGATTACTCGCCCCGCGAGGACGGCGGCGTGCGCGTCATCAATCGCGGCTACAACGCCGAGCAAGGGGAATGGAGTCAGGCCGAAGGTCGCGCCTACTTCACCCGGGGCAGCGAGACGGCGGCCCTCAAGGTCAGCTTCTTCGGCCCCTTCTATGGCGGCTACAACGTGCTGGCGCTGGATGAGGACTATCAGTGGTCGCTGGTGGCCGGTGCCGATCGCGACTACCTGTGGATACTGGCGCGTGAGCCACAGCTGGATGACGTCACCTATCAGGCGCTGGTCGATCAGGCCGCCGAGCTGGGCTTCGCCACCGACGCGCTGATCAAGGTCGAGCAAGGCGATGCCTGCCCTTCTCCTGACAACACCGATAGCTGACACCGAACGCTGACATCAAAAGCCTTCGCGCGAGTCGTGGTTGCTTGAGGTCACAGGCCGCCCCCGATTCCGAGCCCCGTAGCCAAGAGCCAAAGCCCAAGGCCTGGAACCAAGGTCTAAACCGGCGCGTGGCGTTTATATGGTGCGGACAGCCGCTTTCATCCAACCGACCTCGCATCTTGTCACGCGCGCGCGGCTCGCCAATGGTGAGCTGACAATCTTCCGGGGTAGCGCCTCGCCGAGTTCGCCACCCTGATGCCAATCGTTTGATGCTGTCGCCCAGTGCCAGTGCCGCCTCGCTGCACTGGGCTACTCAGTTCAGAGGGAGCCCGTGCCATGGATATCCAGCAGTTCTTCAGCGCCCTGTGGGATGACTACGTCGCCATGACGCCCCAGGCCCAAAAGATCCAGGATGCCTTCATCGCTGACGGCGAGACCATCGTCAACGACCACGTCGCCTTTCGCACCTTCGATCGCGGGCCCATCACCCTGAGCGCGCTGGAGCCTCACCTGCTGGCGCTGGGCTATACCCGCTTCGCACCCTATGATTTCTGCGAGAAGAAACTGCGCGCCTTCGGCTATCTACCGCCATCTTCCGACATGCCGCGCGTCTTCCTCTCCGAGCTGAAATGCCACGAGCTGTCCGAGCGCGCCCAGGCGATCATCGATGGCCTGGTCAGCCAGATCTCGCCGGATGCCGTCACCCAGCCCTCCGTGCTGTGGTCGGGCCGCCTGTGGAAAGCGCCCAGCTTCGAGCAGTATCAGCGTCTGATGGAAGAGAGCGAATATGCCGCCTGGCTGTCGATCATCGGCCTGCGCGCCAACCACTTCACCATCAGCGTCAACGCGCTCAGCCATCACGACACGCTCGACAAGGTGCTGGCGCGTGTCGAGGCGCTTGGCCTTGGCATCAATCCGGCCGGAGGACGCATCAAGGGCTCGCCCGAGGTGCTGCTGGAGCAGGCCTCCACCCTTGCCGACCGCCAGACCTTCACCTTCGCCGGTGGCGAGGAGCATGAAATCTCCACCTGCTACTACGAATTCGCGCGCCGCTATCCCGACGCCAATGGCGAGCTGTATCAGGGCTTCGTGGCGGCCAGCGCCGACAAGATCTTCGAATCCACCAATGTTCGCCAGGAGCCGACTGCCTCGTGATTGCCGACTGGCTAGACCTGACACTCGAAGGCCACGCCAGCGCACGTGGCATGGGCCGTATTCCCGGCGGCCGCTATGAGATCGTCGCGCCCGGCGTGCTGGAGATCACCCCCGACGTCATGGGGCCCAAGGCGCGCCCGTGCGTGATCTCCGCTGGCATCCACGGCAACGAGACCGCCCCCATCGAACTGCTCGGTGAACTGATCGCAGGCCTGGAGAGCGGTCATCTGATCATCGGGGCTCCACTGCTGCTGATTCTGGGCAACCTGCCCGCCATCCGCAGTGGCGAGCGCTTCATCACCACCAATCTCAATCGGCTGTTCAAGCGCGCCGAGGCAAGCGTCACAGGCAACGACTGCCCGTCGGATGATGAGCCGGCGCGCGCGCGTCAGCTGATGGCGGCCGTGGACACCTTCTATGCTCGCTTCCCGCTGACCGAGGGCACGCGCCGTCTGCACTACGACATGCACACCGCCATCCGCGACAGCCTCTATCCGCGCTTCGCGGTGGTGCCCTTCAGTGATGGCGATGCCATCAGCGCAGCGCAGTGGCCGATATTGAGCGCCGCCGGCATCCAGGCCGTGCTGCACCAGCATCAGCACAGCTGGACCTTCTCGCACTATTCGCGCCACTACCATGATGCCGACGCCTTCACGCTGGAGCTGGGCCAGGTACGCCCGTTCGGCGCCAACGACATGGCGGCGCTCGCACCGATGAAAGCCCTGCTCGCGGCACTGGCGACCGGCACGGCGCCCGCCGAAGCGGACCCGGAGGCCATCGACTACTTCACGGTGGAAGTGGAATTGATGCGTCAGTCAGCCGACTTCACGCTGTGCTTCAGCGAGGATGTCGCCAACTTCACCGCCTTCGCCCCCGGCAGCGTGGTGGCCGAAGACGCCGCTGCTGGCCCCTGCATCATCGGCGATACGCCACTGCGGGTGGTCTTCCCCAACGCGAAGGTGGAGATAGGCGCCCGCGCCGCCCTGCTGCTGGCCGAGAGTTCGACACCGACAGACTGAGTCCCCAGACACTGAACAACAAGCGCCGGCGTTCTGCCCGCCCACTCCCCGCAGGGCGCAGCACGACGGCGCGATTGCACTGATGAAAGCCTTGACTACAACGACAACAGGCGACCTTGATCATGAAGACTCCTCCCCCACTGCCGGACGGCATCCACGTGCGTCCTTGCACGCTCCACCAAAGTCGTAACATTCCTCCACGCCAGATAGCGGTGAACCCTGCGTTGAGCTGGTAGAATCGGCCCCCTTTCCCGTCCACGACATGCAAGCACAGGCATTCTTGGCCTGTTGTAGACGGTCACTGGCAGCGAGAACGACGATCAATCGGACTGATCGTGAGGAACTGGCCATGCCCCTGACGGCATTCTCCGCCACTCCTCCCGTGCCACGCCTTGCCGCCTCACCACGTCTGCGTCGCGCAAGTCAGCGAGTGGCAGCGAAGGCAGTGCCAGGCAGCCGTGCCATGTCGGCAACGAACCTGTATCCCGAGCCCGACCGCCCCGCGGCGGACTCGTGGCGTGTCATTGCCCCCAGGGCTGGCAACGTCCGGATTGGAGTAACTGCATGACCATGAGATCTTCCGTGGCCGAGAGCCCGAGCAGCGACGCGCTGCCTCTCGAGGTCCGCAACATCACCAAGTCCTTCGGCACCAATCAGGTGCTCAAGGGCTTGTCGCTGCAAGCACACAAGGGAGATGTCATCACCCTGATCGGTGCGTCCGGTTCCGGCAAGAGCACCTTTCTGCGCTGCATGAACCTGCTGGAGCAGCCGGACGGTGGCGACATCTTCGTGCATGGCGAGCAGATCGGCTTCAAGGAAAGCCGCCGTGGCCGTGAACCGATGAACTGGCGTCAGGTCGAGCGCATGCGCGCGCGCCTGTCGATGGTCTTCCAGGGCTTCAATCTGTGGTCGCACATGACGCTGCTGGAAAATGTCATCGAGGCGCCGATCCACGTGCTCGGTAAGCCGAAGAAGGAAGCCATCGCCCACGCACGCAGCCTGCTGGACCGCGTCGGCCTTCTCGAGCGCGCCGACTACTATCCGGCGCAGATGTCCGGTGGCCAGCAGCAGCGCGGCGCCATCGCACGCGCGCTGGCGATGGAGCCGGAGGTGATGCTGTTCGACGAGCCGACCTCGGCCCTCGACCCGGAACTGGTCGGTGACGTGCTCAAGGTCATGCGTGACCTGGCCGAGGAAGGCCGCACCATGGTGGTGGTGACCCACGAGATGAGCTTCGCGCGGGATGTCTCGAGCCAGGTGGTCTACCTGCACCAGGGACTGGTCGAGGAGGCTGGCAAGCCGGAAGACGTGCTGGGCAATCCCCAGTCGGAGCGCCTCAAGCAGTTCCTGGCGCCCAAGTACTGAGAAAGCGCCCTGATCAGCAGCCCTGATCACCAGTACTGTTGAATATCTCTTGGCCCATCGCTGAGCCAACCGCTCGGCCTGTGGCAGATCCGGCACGGTGATCCCGTGACCGGCACATGATTCAGCACCGCGAGCGCCACGCCAATGGCAAGCCTCGAGGTGTCCAAGACTTCAGGAATGACAAGCAATGAAACAGTTCGCGACACGTGCCCTGCTGGGTCTCACCCTCGGTCTCTCCAGCTTCGCCATTGCCACCAGCGCCGCCCAGGCGGCCGATGTGCCGGACCCGCTGCGCCTGGGCATCGACGTGCCCTACGCGCCCTTCGGCTACAAGCTGCCCAGCGGTGAGCTGACCGGCTTCGAGATCGAACTGGGCAACGCCATCTGCGCCCAGCTCGCCACTCACTGCGAATGGACCGAGCAGGACTTCGACGGCATCATCCCGGGCCTGATGGCGCGCAAGTACGACGTCATCATGTCGGCGCTGACCATCAATCCGGAGCGTGAGCGTCAGGTGCTGTTCTCCGAGCCCTACTTCACGCCGCCGTCCGGCTGGTTCGTCAAGGCGGATAGCCCGCTGGCCGGCGCGAACAACCTCGATGCAGAGGCCCTCAAGGGCAAGGTGATCGGTGTCCAGCGCGGCAACCTGCAGGATCACTACGTCACCGACCTCTACGGCCGCAAGGCAGAAGTGCGCCGCTACACCAAGCTCGATGACCTGGTGCTGGACATGGACAGCGGCCGCGTCGATGTCGCCTTCCTGGACCTGCCGGTCGGTCAGGACACCCTGGTCAACGCCAATGACGGCAACTTCGTCAACACCGGCAGCGCCATCAGCGAGCCGAAGAAATACTTCGGCGACGGCTTCGGCATCGCCATGAAGAAGCGCGACCGCGAGCTCAAGAAGGCCATCGATGGTGCCCTGGAAGCGCTCAAGGCCGATGGCACGCTCAAGCGTCTCAACGACAAGTACTTCGCCAGCGCCGCCATCGCGTCCGACAACCACCAGTAAGCCGCTGAACGGGTTATTCGGCGCTTCACGGGAGATTTCCCATGATTGACCTACAAGGCTACGGGCCCAGCCTGCTGGAAGGTGCCTGGGTCACGGTGCAACTGGCCGTGCTGGCCCAGCTGCTGGCCATCGCGCTGGGGTTATTGACGGCGACGGCCAAGATGTCGCGCTCCACACCTCTGCGCTGGCTCGCGACGCTCTACACCACCATCATCCGCGGCGTTCCGGACATCGTGCTGATGCTGCTGCTGTTCTTCGGTGGCCAGATCGGCATCAACATGGTCACCGACTGGCTGTACGACAGCTACGACATCGACGTCTTCGTCAATGTCGATGAGTTCACTGCCGGCGTCGTCACCATCGGCTTCATCTTCGGTGCCTACATGGGCGAAACCTTCCGCGGCGCCTTCATGGCGGTGGATGCCGGTCAGATCGAAGCCGGGCGTGCCTATGGCATGAACGACTGGAAGGTCTTCAAGCGCATTCGCTTCCCGCTGATGATGCGCCACGCCCTGCCGGGGCTGGGCAACAACTGGATGGTACTGCTCAAGACCACCGCCCTGGTGTCGGTGATCGGGCTGGTCGACATGGTGCGTGTCGCCAGTGAGGCCGCCAAGGCGACCCACGAGCCCTTCACCTTTCTGTTGCCGGTCGCGGCGGGCTATCTGCTGATCGCCACCGTGTCCGAGTGGGGACTGGCACGTCTCAAGAAGCGCTATAACGCCGGATTCGGGGAGGCTAGCGCATGGAACAACTGAATGAGGCAGGCTCCTCAGGCATCATCGCCCAGCTGGGCCGGATGCTTGAGGATGCGCTGAGCGACAACTACATCTTCACCGCGACCACTCTCTGGCACTACTGGGAAGGGCTGGTCACCACCGTACAGCTGGTGTGTCTGGCGCTGCTCATCGGCCTGATAATGGCCGTACCGCTGGCGATCATGCGCGGTTCGCGCCGTCGCTGGGTGAAGATGCCGGTCTATCTCTACACCTATGTCTTCCGTGGCACGCCGCTGCTGATCCAGCTCTATCTGATCTACTACGGCGTAGTGTTCTTCGACGGCTTCGACATCTCGCTGGGCGTGACCAGCGTGCATGTGCCCAGTATCCAGGAGACCTGGCTATGGGATTACTTCCGTGATCCCTTCGTGCCGGCGCTGCTGGCCTTCGTGCTCAATACCGCAGCCTACACCACCGAGATCTTCCACGGTGCCATCCAGTCGACCCCCAAGGGCGAGATGGAAGCCGCCCGCGCCTACGGCATGTCACGCGGCAAGATGATGCGTCGCATCATTCTGCCCAGTGCCTTCCGTCGGGCACTGCCGGCCTACGGCAATGAAGTCATCTTCATGCTGCATGCCAGTGCCATCTGCAGTGTGGTGACGCTGCTGGACCTCACCGGCGCCGCACGCGACATCTACGCGCGCTTCTATGCGCCCTTCGAGGCCTTCCTGTTCGTCGCCGCCATCTACCTGTGTCTGACCTTCACCATCATTGCCATATTCCGGCAATTGGAGAAACGCCTGCTGGCACACTTGAAACCATTAAGCTGAACGTCAAAAGCGCCCTTTGGAGGGCGCTTTTTTCATATCAGGAGATAACGGCAGGAATTCATCTCGTTTAACGACCGTTTGAATTTGTCCATTGACCCTCTTCACCACAGCCTCGGTCTGGGCTAGTGTGGAGCCACTGGCATGACACACCCCCTTATGTTCCCGACTCAGACGACTGGTGTTCAGGAGGGAGTGTCTGATGCCACTGATCAGCCAGTATGACCAACAACAATGATGGATGGGACTGACATGAAGAAGCTTCTGGGAATCTCCCTGCTGGGTGCAGCATTGATGGCCGGTGGCGCTCAGGCGGCCGAATCGCTGCGCATCGGCGTCGACGTGCCCTACGAGCCGATGGAGTACAAGACACCCGACGGTGAGCTGACCGGTTTCGATATCGAACTGGGCAATGCCATCTGTGCGAAGATCAACCGCGACTGCGAGTGGGTCATCCAGGCGTGGGACGGCATCATTCCCGGCCTGATGGCGCGCAAGTACGACGCCATCATGTCCTCGATGACCATCAATGAGGAACGCCGCGAGAAGGTGCTGTTCTCCGACACCTACATCACTCCGCCCTCCGCCTGGTTCGCCCCGTCCGACAGCGAGCTGAGCGCCACCTCCACCGAGGCCCTGGCCGGCAAGGCCATCGGCGTGCAGCGCGGTACCCTGCAGGACAACTACGTCACTGATCTCTATGGCAAGAATGCCGAGGTCAAACGCTACACCACCGCCGATGACCTGGTGCTGGACATGGACGCGGGTCGCCTCGATATCGCCTTCCTCGATTTCCCGGTAGGCAAGTCCACCCTGATCGACGGCGGCAACGGCAACTACAAGGCCGTGGGTGAAGTGGTCACCGAGCCCAAGAAGTACTTCGGCGACGGCTTCGGTATCGCCATGCGCAAGCGTGACAAGGACCTGGCCGAGCAGATCAACGGTGCCCTGGCCGAACTGAAGGCCGATGGCACCTACGACACCATCCATACCAAGTACTTCGGCGAGAAGCAGTAAGTTCGACTCAAGCGGCATGCCAGCCATGCCGTGATGTCTGCGCCATGAGATGAGCGGCAATAGACACAAGTGACATGTTCGACAACAAACCCCGTTGGCATCTACCGCGGGGTTTTTGCGTTGAGGCAGTGTTCAGTGACATTCAGCCACCTGTCTTGTGACAACCCTGTCACGACCTGAACAGGGCCAATCGCTCAAGCGCATCACGTGGAAAGCATGCCATCTACACAATTGGTGCAATTTCAGCATCAAAGCAGTGTGTCTGATGGGACTTATCGATAATGCGCAGTCTCTCTAGGATGCCGTGCAACTCCTTCTGCAACGGTAGATTCCCATGTCGAGACTGAACTCACGTCCGGCGCGCCTTTCTCGTATCGCCTCTTCCCTGCTGCTGACCCTCGGCGGCCTGCTGACGCTCAGCGCCTGCAGTGAAGGCAGTGGTGAAGCGAACGACAGCGCGCAACAGACGCCCCCCACGATGGAAGTCGTCGCTGCCATCTCGCAGCCGGTGGCGGCCTGGCACACCTATACCACGCGCCTGGAATCTCCCCAGCGCGTACAACTGCGCCCACGCGTGAGCGGCGAAGTCGAAGAAGTGCTGTTCACGGAAGGCAGTCAGGTAAGCGCCGGCACGCCACTGGTACGCCTTGATCAGCGCCCCTTCAAGGCTGAGGTCGAGCGACTGGAAGCCGATGTCGCTCGCTTCAAGGCCGAACTGGCCAACGCGCGCAGCGAGTCCGGTCGTGCCGCCAGCCTGGTCAAGCGCCACCTGATCTCCCGCGAGGAAGCCGATTCACGCAGCACCAATGCCACCGGTCTGAGCGCTCAGCTCAAGGGTGCCATCGCTCAGCTGGAGCGTGCACGCCTGGATCTGGACTACGCCACCATCCGTGCCCCGATCGACGGCCGCCTGTCCAATGCGCGTATCACGCGTGGCAACACGGTACAGGCGGGGGAAAGCGTGTTGACCACTCTGGTCGAGACCCGTCAGCTGGACGCCTATATCGACATCAGCGAGCTGACCTGGAACAAGGACTTCGCGCATGTCAGCGCCGAGGACCATCTGCCGGTGGAACTGCAGCTGGCCGGACAGGAAGACTTCCCCTTCCAGGGTGAGCTCGACTTCATCGACAACAGTGTCGACATCGATACCGGCACCCTGCGCATCGGCACCACCTTCAATGCCGATGATCCCGCTCTGCGTCCGGGTGCCTTCGCGCGCCTGCGTATCGCCTCACCCGAGATCCGTGATGCCGTACTGATTCCGGAACGCGCCATCGGCACCGATCTGGATCGTCAGTTCGTGCTGGTGGTCGGTGAGGACAACACCCTCGCCTACCGTGGCATCAGCACCGGTCCGCGCTTCGGCACGCTGCGCGCCGTGACCGATGGCCTGGCCGCCGGTGACCGCGTGCTGGCGGCTGGCCCCGCCAAGGCAGGCCCAGGCATGCCGATCAGCCCCAAGCTGGTCGACATCGAGGATGACGGTGCCCTCAAGTCACTGGCGGCGCGTGTCTCCCGCCTGCAGGGGCAGCAAGCTGCCCGCCAGTTGAACCAGGACAACGACCAGAAGGCCGCGACTCTCGCCGAGGCTGACCGTCAGGCAGCCGGAGGCCGTTCGTGAACATCTCCGGTTTCTTCATCAAGCGCCCGGTCTTCGCCGCGGTGCTGTCGATCCTGATCGTCATCGGCGGCTTGCTGTCGCTGTTCAAGCTGCCCATCTCCGAGTATCCCGAAGTCGTGCCACCCACCGTGGTAGTGCGCGCCAACTATCCGGGCGCCAACCCGGAGGTCATCGGCTCCACCGTGGCCACGCCGCTGGAACAGGAAATCACCGGCGTCGAAGGCATGCTGTACATGGATTCCCAGGCGACCTCCGATGGCAATCTGACCCTGACCGCGACCTTCGCGCTGGGCACCGATCTGGACAAGGCCCAGGTCCAGGTGCAGAACCGCGTGGCTCGCGCCACGCCGCGTCTGCCGCAGGAAGTGCAGCAACTCGGCATCACCACCGAGAAGGCCTCGCCCAATCTGACGATGGTGGTCCACCTGACATCCCCGGACGGCCGCTATGACCAGCTATGGCTGTCCAACTATGCGCGCCTGAACCTCAAGGACAATATTGCCCGTCTCGAGGGGGTCGGCGACGTGCAGCTGTTCGGTGCCGGCGAGTACTCGATGCGCGTGTGGCTCGACCCGGACGCCGTGGCGGCGCGAGGCCTGTCTGCCGGTGACGTGATCAGTGCGCTGCGTGCGCAGAACCAGCAGGTCGCCGCCGGCTCCATCGGTGCTCAGCCCTCGCCTGACGACAACCAGTTCCAGCGTCTTCTCAATGTTCGTGGCCGTCTGGAAAGCACCGAGGAATTCGAGAACATCGTCATCCGTATCGATGAAGACGGCCGTCTGACACGCTTGAAGGATGTCGCGCGTGTCGAACTGGGCGCCGACAGCTATTCGCTGCGCGCGCAGCTGGATGGCAAGGATGCCGTGGCGATGCCGATCTTCCAGCGTCCCGGTTCGAATGCCATCGCACTGTCGGATTCCGTACGTGAGCGCATGAGCGAGATGTCCGACGCCTTCCCGGATGGCGTCAGCTACGACATCGTCTATGACCCGACGGTCTTCGTGCGTGGCTCCATCGAGGCGGTCATCGACACCCTGTTCGAGGCCATCCTGCTGGTGGTGATCGTGGTGATCCTGTTCCTGCAGACCTGGCGTGCCTCGATCATTCCATTGATCGCGGTGCCGGTCTCGCTGATCGGAACGTTTGCGGTCATGCAGATGATGGGCGTGTCGATCAATACGCTGTCACTGTTCGGACTGGTGCTCGCCATCGGTATCGTCGTCGATGACGCCATCGTGGTGGTGGAGAATGTCGAGCGCAACATCGAGCTGGGCCACTCGCCCATCGAGGCCACCCAGATCGCCATGCGCGAGGTGACCGGCCCGATCATCGCCATCGCGCTGGTGCTGACGGCGGTATTCGTGCCGACGGCCTTCATCAGCGGCCTGAGCGGCCAGTTCTACAAGCAGTTCGCGCTGACCATCACCATCTCGACGCTCATCTCGGCCTTCAACTCGCTGACGCTGTCACCGGCGCTCTCCGCCCTGCTGCTCAAGCCGCATGGCAGCAAGCCGGACTGGCTGACCCGCGTCATCGACGGCCTGTTCGGTCGCTGGCTGTTCGCGCCGTTCAACCGTGCCTTCAATGCGATGGCCAACGGCTATACCGGCCTGATCAAGAAACTGCTGCGCTTCGGTGTCATCGTCGGCGTTATCTATCTGGCCCTGCTCGGCGCCACCGGCAAGCTGTTCGACAGCGTGCCCGGCGGCTTCATCCCGGGGCAGGACAAGCAGTATCTGGTCGCGATGGTTCAGCTGCCGGACGCCGCCAGTCTCGACCGTACCTCCGAGGTCATCGACGAGATGCAGGCACTGGCGCTGGACACACCGGGCGTGGCGCACACCGTGGCCTTCCCGGGGCTTTCCGTGAACGGCTTCGTCAATGCCTCCAACTCCGGCATCCTGTTCACACCGCTGGATGACTTCAAGGATCGTCAGTCGCCCGAGCTTTCCGGTCAGGCGATCGCCGCCGAGCTCAATCGCAAGTTCGCCGGCATCGACGAGGCCTTCGTCGCCGTCTTCCCGCCACCGCCGATTCTGGGCCTGGGCACCACGGGTGGCTTCAAGTTGCAGCTGCAGGACCGCGGCAACAAGGGCTTCGATGAGCTGTTCGCCGCCGTACAGACCATCACCGCCAAGGGCAACGCCGATCCGCGCCTGAGCAGTGTCTACTCCAGCTTCCGCATCCAGGTGCCGCAGTACGACATCGATCTGGATCGCGAGCAGGCGATGATCATGGGCGTGCCGGTGGAACGTGCCTTCGAAACCCTGCAGGTCTATATGGGCTCGCTGTACGTCAATGACTTCAACCGCTTCGGGCGTACCTATCAGGTACGCGCCCAGGCCGAGCAGTCGGCGCGTCTCGACCCGGATGACATCCGCAACCTCAAGGTGCGCAGCGACAACGGCCGCATGATTCCGCTGGGCAGCTTCGTCAAGGTGACACCGACCACCGGCCCGGACCGCGTGATGCACTACAACACCTTCGTCAGTGCCGACATCAACGGCTCACCGGCGCCGGGTATCTCCAGTGATCAGGCCAAGGCCGCCATCGAGGAAGTGCTGGCCGACAACCTGCCACAGGGCATCGGCTACGAGTGGACGGAGGTGACCTACCAGCAGGTGCTGGCCGGCAACACCATGATCTACATCTTCCCGCTGGTGGTGCTGTTGGTATTCCTGGTGCTGGCCGCCCAGTACGAGAGCTGGTCGCTGCCGCTGGCGATCATCCTGATCGTGCCGATGACGCTGCTGTCGGCGCTGGCCGGCGTGTGGCTGACGGGGGGCGACAACAACATCTTCACGCGGATCGGCTTGATCGTGCTCGTGGCGCTGGCGTGCAAGAACGCTATCCTGCTGGTCGAGTTCGCTCGTGAGCAGCAGCATGAAGGTCAGAGCCGCCTGGATGCCGTGCTGACAGCCTGTCGCCTGCGTCTGCGTCCCATCCTGATGACATCGGTGGCCTTCACCGCCGGCGTGGTGCCACTGGTACTTGCCACCGGTGCCGGCAGCGAGATGCGTCAGGCGATGGGCGTGGCGGTGTTCTCCGGGATGATCGGCGTCACCGTGTTCGGCCTGCTGCTGACACCGCTGTTCTATGTCGGTATCCGCCGCCTGGTCGAGAAACGTGAATCGCATCAGGACACTGGGACGTCGGACAGCGATGGCGAGTCAGGCCAGCATACCCACTGAGCCATTCACTGATACGACCACTCTGTCGAGAGATCGAGGACAGGCGAACGCCACGGGGCGTCGCGGATTCAGTAACCACTGAAGCATTGACTCCCCGTTGGCAACACTGCCATTCCGTTCGTGGCATGTTTACTGCTCACGACTCTCGGCATAATGCCCATCAATATCTACCCACTCGGGAGCAGGTGCCATGTACGCCGATACCTTCAATGATCTGGCCCTCGAGGCCGAACTCGAAAACTTCGCGCACCGCTGGTTCTCCATGCTCAACCGCATGGCGCCTGCCATCGAACTGGCGGAGCTGCTGGGCGAGGAAGCTTCCATCCAGCTGCTGGATGAAACCCTGACCGGCAGCGGGTACCTGGCCAACTGGGAGCAGCGACGCAGCGAGCTGCTGGTCAATGGCCATGCACTCGGTTGGGTGCGTGCGCAGCGCAACAGCCTCGACAGCGCCACCCTGCGCATGGGCGGAGAGCACCGTGCCGCCATGCGCGATGGCAGCGTGTTGCACACGCACTTCGACGCCGAGTGGGTGCTCGACCTGAGCTGGGGCGAGCCGCGTATCCAGAGCATCAAGCTGCTGGATATGCGCACGCTGTAACGCGATAGGCAGACAGCAAAAGGCCCCGTCACTTGATGGTGACGGGGCCTTTTGCTGTCTGGAGGGGCCTGTATCCAGCGCACATGACTTCTTTCAGTTTCAGCCTCTGAGTCTCATTCCCTCTGTCTCAGACCCTCTGTCTCAGTCTCTGAGCTTCAGCATCGCTGGCGTGTCGATGTCGTGATGGATACCGGCATCACCGACTGCCACCTCACGCAGCGCCTCGCGATGTCGCGCGATCACCTCACGCGCGCCCTCGCCGCCCTCAAGTGTCGCAAGCTCTGCCCACAGCGTCCGCCCGAACAGCACCGGATGCCCGGGCCTGCTGTCCTCGCCTTCAAGCCTCGGTCGCACGATATGCACGCCATCTGCCTGGGCCTCGGCCTGAAGGACATGAAAGGTCCGCGCCGTGATCTGCGCCATGTCCGCCAGCCACACTGCTGCCACCTGCACATGCGCCAATGCCGCTTCACCACGGAGCTGACGGAAGGCATCGCCAAGACTCCCACCGAGGCCGTTGCCCGCCTGCGGCGCACGCCAGATTCGCCCGGCATGCTCACGCGCGAACACCTCTCCCAGCAATGCGGCGGGATCATCGTCTTCACGCAGCAGCAGACGCCAGTCCACCTCACAGCACATGACCCGCGACAGCGTCGCCATCAGCAGTGTCTGGCCATTTCCCAGACGCGCCTGACGCTTGTCACTGCCGAAGCGGCGACTCTGCCCTGCGGCCATGACCAGGATGATCGACTCATTCATGGGCGGCCTCCCTGACTGTCTCCTGAGCGGCTTCACAGGCTCTCGCGAGCGCGGCCACGGCGGATACGCACGATATCGGCCATCACCGCCAGCGCGATCTCGGCCGGCGTCTTGCTGCCCAGATTCAGCCCGATCGGCATCACGATGCGCGCAATCTCCTCGTCACTGAGACCACCGCTGCGTGCCAGCCGCTCGGCGCGCGCCGTTGAGGTACGCAGCGAACCCATCACCCCGATATAGAACGCGGGCTGGCGTACCGCCTCGATCATCGCCAGATCATCGATACGCGGGTCGTGGGTCAGCGCGACCACGGCGGTGGCGGCATGACAGCCGCCGGCGGCGATGAAGCGTGACGGCAACTCACGGCGCAGGCTGACGCCCTCGAGCGGCGCCTTGCGAGCATCCCAGTCGGCCAGCACTTCCTCGCGTGGCTCACAGATGATCACCTCGAAGCCGAGGCTGACGGCGAAAGCTGCGCAGGCTTCCGCTACCGGCGATAGGCCCGCCAGCAGCAGACGCGCCACCGGCCCGACCCGCAGCTGATAGCCGTAGGCCTCACCCATGTGGCCCTTGAGAGGCTCGACCCGCTCCCCCAGCCCGCTGTCGCACTCAAGCCTACGCGCGCCATCCCCCTCCAGCATCACCTGTCGCAGACGCGGCGTCTGGCCCTCGAGTGCCGCGCGCAGGGCCTCGAGGTGCGCGATGTCCGCGTCACAGGCGGTGAAGCGCTCGACCAGTACGTCCAGGATACCGCCGCAGGGCAAGGCGATCCCTGCGCCCTGATGGCCGCCCTCGCCATAGCGGATCACCTGGGCGGGCGCGGTGAATTCCCCGTCAGCCAGGCGCGCCAGAAAGTCCTCCTCGACACAGCCGCCGGACAGGGAACCACGATGTTGCCCATCAGCGCGCGCCACCAGCCAGGTGCCCGGCTCACGCGGCGAGGAGCCGAAGGTGGCCAGCACCGTGCACAGCCAGATCGGACGCGCAGATGGCTCGCCATCTGCGGGTGCCAGCCAGTCGATCGCCTGATGGATCACTTCAAGATCAAGGTGTTGCATCAACAATCTCTCATATCAGAAGCCTGCGCACGCTCTGAAGACACGAAACCCGCCACCCGGGCATGCCGGAATGGCGGGTATCAGAGGCATTAACTGGAGAAGGTCAGGCCTCGCTGAGCGCGGCCTTGAGCGCCGCCGGACGCATCGGCAGGTCACGCAGACGCACGCCGACCGCATGCTGAATGGCGTTGGCGATCGCCGGTGCGACCACCGTGGTGCCCGGCTCGCCGAGGCCGACCGGCATCTCGGTGCTGTCGACGAATTCGAGATCCATCTGCGGCACCTGATGCATGCGCAACGGCTGGTAGGCACCCAGATTCTGCGCCACCGGACCGCCCTCGCGGTATTCGGTGCCTTCGTGCAGCGCCATCGAGACGCCCCACAGGAGCGAGCCTTCCAGCTGCGCCATGGCGCCATCCGGATGCGCCAGCGTACCGGCATCCACCACGCTGGTCAGCTTCTCGAGCTTGACCTCGCCGGTGGCGCGATCGACCTTGACCTGCGCCACACAGGCCACCCAGGTCGGCATGCTACGTTCCTGACCGAAGCTCAATGCCACGCCCATGCCGGTGTCTGCCGGCAGGCTGTCGCGCTCGCTCCAGCCGGACTTCTCCATCACTCGCTTGAGCACGCTGCGCAGACGCTCGGCACCACCGGTGCTGACCGGCGCCTTGCCGGCATTGCGGCCTTCGGCGTCCAGCAGCGCGAGACGGAATTCGGCCGGGTCCTGGCTGGCGGCCAGTGCCAGCTCATCGATATGCTGTTCGACCGCCCACAGCGTCCAGCCAGGTGCGACGGAGCGCAGGTAACCGGGCACGAAGGCCTCGTGGGCGACCTTGTTCTGCTGCGCCCAGACACGCTGGGTGCCGACGTTGTACCAGTGATCCGCGCCGCTGATGGAGAAGGAATCCAGCTTGCCGCCACCTTCGATGGCTTCTGCCATGAAGGCCGGCATCAGGGCTGCCGTCGGCCAACCGGCGGCGGCGGCGTGCTCGGAGGCCACCACGCGCCCCTCGGCATCGAGGCCGGAGCGCAGACGCTGCACCGAGGGCGAACGCACGCAATCGAAGCGGCTGTCATCGGGGCGCGTGAAGATCATCTTCACTGGACGCCCCACGGCCTTGGCCGCCAGCGCCGCCGGCACGGCGTAGTCACCATGCAGACGACGCCCGAAACCACCGCCCAGATACAGCTGGTGATGGGTGACCTTGCCTTCCTCGAGCTCCAGCGCCTTGGTGACCAGCGAGGTCAGCAGGGACTGCTGCTGATTGCCGCAGTGGATGTGCCAGTGGCCATCCTCTTCGTAGGCCAGCGCATTGGCCGGCTCCAGCGTGAAGTGCAGCACGCTTGAGGTGGTGAAGGTGGATTCCACCGTGGTGGCGGCATTCTCGAGCAGCGGCGCAGGGTCGCCCTGATCCACCAGCAACGAGCCATTGTCACGGCTCGGCGAGCTGACCAGACGCTGGCCCTCGGCCTGGATCGCCATCTCGTCGACCTGATAGCTGTCGCCCTTGCTCCACTCGACCTTGAGCAGATCAGTGGCACGCATCGCCGCCGAGAAATTGTCGGCGATGACCGCAAGCCAGCCCTGGCAGATGCCGGACGGGTCCTTGAGCTCGATGGTCTGGCGATAGCCGATGACCTTGCGGGCCTCGCTGTCATCGACGGCGGTGACCTTGCAGCCGAAGCGGCTCGGCGGCATCACCGGACGCGCATGCAATGTCTTGCCGACACGCGCCTCGATCTCTGCCGGCAGGGTGTAATCGATGCCGTAGACGGCCTGACCGTTGGTCTTGGGCGGCACGTCCAGCGCGTTGCCTCTGGTGCCCAGCACGCGACGCTCGGAGGCCGGCTTGAGCTCGATGGCCGCAAGCTCCTCCTCGGAGAAGCTGCGCTCCAGCCCCGCCGCGACGATCTCGCCATAGCCCAGCGACTGATCGCCACTGATGACGCGCCCCTTGCGCGCCTTGCAGCTCTCGACCGCCACGCCCATCTGCTGAGCACCCGCCTCGATCAGCGCGATACGTCCCGCCGCACCGGCCTGTGACAGCGGCTGGTAACTCTGGTGAACCGACCAGCTGCCGCCGGTGATCATGTAGCCCCACTTGGGAGCGCTGTCGACGTAATCGACCTTGACGCTGTCCCAGTCGGCCTCAAGCTCCTCGACCACCAGACGCGCGAGGCTGGTGGCGACGTGCTGGCCCATCTCGGACTTGGTGATATGCACGGTGACGGTGCCATCAGTGGCGATGGCGTACCACATGGTCGGCTCGAAGGCGCCGGCGGACAGCGTCTCGCTGGCCGAACCCTTGCCGTCTGACCCGGCGGCCAGCGCCGCGCCGGACACGCCGAAGGCCAGCATGGTGGAACCCGCCACACTGCCGATCAGGAAGCCACGCCGCGTGATGCCGCCGCGGCTCGAGGAAGTCTTGTGCGCGGCAGCAAGCTCGCGCTGATGCGCGGCCAGCTTGTCATCAAACCTTGCCATGAGACGTCTCCTCGACAGCAGAATGGGACGCGGGGCCAGCCATGGCACGCGGGTCGAAGGTGCCGACGCCGGCAGTCGCGGCCGTGGCGTCGGTCTGCTGACCGCTCACCTGACTGGTGGCACGCTCATTGGCGATGGTGGCGGCACGCTTCACCGCACGATGGATACGCACGTAGGCCATGCAGCGACACAGGTTGCCGGCCATGGCGGCGGTGACCTGCTCATCGGTGGGGTCGGGCGTGTTCTTGAGGAAGTCGGCGGCCTGCATGATCTGGCCGGACTGGCAGTAACCGCACTGCGGTACCTGCTCCTCGACCCAGGCCTGCTGCAGCGGGTGATCATCGTTCTCGGCTAGCCCCTCGATGGTGACGATGTCACCACCTTCGGCGGCCAGCACCGGCAGGACACAGGTACGCGCCGCTGTGCCGTTCAGGTGCACGGTACAGGCGCCGCACTGGGCGATGCCGCAACCGAACTTGGTGCCTGTCAGACCCAGGTGCTCTCGCAGCACCCATAACAGCGGGGTTTGCGGATCGACCTCGAGACTGACGGCCTTGCCGTTCAGAGTGAAGTTGGCCAAGGGGCTTCTCCTCAGGAGCATGAAGCAGGGGGCAGGGTTCGGACAACGCGTGCAGGGAGTCGTGGCCAGCCAAGGCGTCAGCTGACTGACGTGGCGTTGGTTCGGCGTCAGGGACCGACCCCGGGCCTTGAGGCCTGGCACGATTCGAATCGGTGAATTCTACAGGTCACGATCAGGCATTATGGTGCCAAGAAGGAAACAGTGTGATGTCACTGAGCTCATCCTGACCATGCAGATACTGTCTTGCATGCCACACAGTATAGCGTTTCACGCCTTGTCATCGGCAGATGTTTGCATGACATCGGTCCGCCCAGGGACAGGGACGGTAGCGGTCGAGGACGATGGCAACGCCCCAGCACGAGGGCTCCCGCGAAAGCATATGACTGGCTGGTATGGATGAGAGTGTCGCAGACGCGTCTGACAGCGGCGTTTCCGGCATCTGTACTTTTATGAGAATAAAGTGAAATGTAGCGAGAGTCCTAATGTAGCGAGAGTCCTCATGCAGGACGTTCCGCCCATGGCCAGCACCGGGGGCAGGAACAGCAAGAACAACGACAATAACGATTGCCAGCATGAGGATCTGACATGCAACTGAACTGGAAGGCAACGATCGCGTTGGCAGCGCTGATACTCGCCATCAACACCGGGGCGCGCCAGGCGATGGGCTTCATGCTGCCACCGATGGCCAGCGAACTCACCTGGGGCATGGGAAGTCTGTCATTCGCGCTTGCCATCCAGAATCTGGTCTTCGGCCTGGCCGCGCCCATCGCCAGCAAGCTGTCGGATCGCTTCGGCACCCTCAGCGTCTTTCTGGTCGGCAGTCTGTGTTACGCGGTCGGCATGGGCGTCACCGCCCTCTGGCCGACCCCGACGGTGTGGATGCTGGGCGCGGGCGTACTGGCCGGCATCGGCATCGGGGCGACCACCTTCCCGCTGGTGCTGGCTGCCGTCACTCGCGTGGTCCCCCTCCAGCATCGTGGCATCGGGCTGGGCATCGCCTCGGCCGGCGGCTCCTTCGGGCAGCTGATCTACTCGGTCGCGACTCCGATGCTGGTGCTGATCGACTGGAAGATCGCCATGCTGGCGCTTGGCGCCAGCTGTCTGCTGCTGATTCCCATGGCCCTGCCGTTGCTGCGTCGCCCGTCGGCCGGCAGTGAGACACAGGCGGAGGATGTCCCGAGCCAGGGCCCGCTTCTGCAGGACCGGCGCTTTCTGGCGCTGGCCGGCGGCTTCTTCGTCTGCGGCGTGCATGTCGCCTTCATCGCCACCCATCTGCCCAATTTCGTGGTCGCCTGCGGGCTGCCCTTGAACGTGGCCGGCAATACGCTGGCGATCATCGGCGCGCTCAATATCGCCGGCACCATCCTGTTCGGGGCCTGGGGCGGCCGCCGCCACCCGCCGCAGCTTCTGATACTGATCTACGTGTGTCGCGCTGCGCTGGTGATGGCGATGGTGGTCATTCCCCCCAGCAGCGCCCTACTGTATGTCTTCGGTGCGATCATGGGTGTGCTGTGGCTATCGACGGTGCCGCTGACCAGCCAGGCCGTCGCGCTCTACTTCGGCCAGAAACGTCAGGCCTTCGTGTTCGGCATGGTGCTGGCCGCCCACCAGGTCGGTGCCTTCCTGGGAGCCTGGGGCGGTGGTGTGGTCTATCAGCTGACCGGCAGCTACGACCTGTTGTGGATCGCCAGCGCTATCTTCGGCCTGCTGGCCGCGCTCGTGCACTGGCCGGTGCGCCGCGAGCCCAAGCGCAGGGTGCAGCCACAGCTGGCTTGAGTGGCGCCACGGCTTCCACTTATCAAGCCTCAGACCTCTGATCACACCTTCACAACGACACAGCCCCACCGGCGAGACCGATGGGGCTGTGTCGTTCATGGCGTCAGCGGGGGCGATCAGCGCTGGAAGGCGTAGACATTGCCGACCTTCAACAGCCGCGTCAGCTCATCCAGTGCCACCAAGGTTTCCTCGGCCAGCTGCGGATCGGCAAGGTCTGCCGGCGTCAGGCTGTCACGGTAGTGACGCTTGACCCAGGCACCCAGCTCGGCATGCAGCGTATCGCTCATCATCACGCGCCCGGACAGCGCGGCGCGCTCGGCGTCGCTGAGTACCACGCGCAGACGCAGACAGGCTGGGCCACCGCCATTGCGCATGCTCTGCTTCACGTCCTTGACCAGCACTTCGCCGATCGGGTTCGGGCCGGCCAGAATCGCATTCTGCAGCGCGTTCCACACCGCCTCGTTCTCCTGACACTCGCCCGGCACCACCAGCGTCATGCTGCCATCGTCGTTGGAGAGCAGCTGCGAATTGAACAGATAGGACGACACGGCATCCTCGAGACTGACGGCTTCCAACGGCACGCGGATCGGGATCAGCGGCGTGGACAGCTTGGCGCGAAGCTCGTCGAGCACCGCCTCCTCATTGCGGAAGGCCAGCTCGTGATAGAACAGCACCGGGCCATTGCCCACCGCGATGACGTCGTTGTGGAAGACACCGGCATCGATGGCCTCCGGATGCTGCTGGGCGAACACCACCTGGTCTTCGCTCAGACCATGATGACGCGCGACGGCCTGACTGGCTTCCAGCGTCTGACGCGCCGGATAGCGACGCGGTTCGACGCCATCACCGCCGAAAGCCTGGCGGCCGTAGACGTAGAGATGCACGCCAGGTCCGCCGTGGCCATCGCACAGCCGCGTATGGTTGGCGGCGCCCTCATCGGAGAAGGCCGGCGTCGCGGGCAGCGCGGGGTGATGCGCGAAGTGGCCATCGTCGGCGAAGATGGCACCCAGGATGCGCCCGGTGGTCGCGGGTTCCAGGTAGCGGTGGAAGCTGGACTGCAGGTTGGCCGGCGTGAAGTGCACACGGCCATCACCACTGTCGCGTGACGGCGTGACGGTGGCGGCGTTGGCGGTCCACATGCTGGAGGCAGAACACACCGCGCGCAGAAGCTGCGGGGCCTGCTCGCTGGCCGCCTTCAACACCTGGGCGTTGCTGCCGGTGAAGCCGAGGTCACGCAGTGCCCCAAGGTCCGGGCGCTGCTGCGGCAGCAGAATCCCCTGTGCATACCCCAGGTCCGCCAGCGACTTCATCTTGTCGAGGCCCTGCAGCGCGGCTTCGCGCGGGTTGGAGGCCAGCCCGCCGTGGCGCATCGAGGCCACGTTGCCATGCGCCAGACCGGCGTAGTTGTGGGTCGGGCCGACCAGGCCATCGAAATTGATCTCTTGATACGAAGTATCGGACATGAAGGTCTCCTGCCACGACGCCTTGCCAGCTCAGCAAACAGGCACGGCGGGCGTCGTGGTCAACAATGGGTAAGCGGCAGCGGTGCCCGAATGGACGGCCTTACAGACGGATACCGGCCGGCAGGTTCGCGGGCAGCGCCAGCTCCTCGGCTTCCATCGAGGCGACCGGATAGCTGACATAGTCGGCGGCGTAATAGGCACTGGGGCGATGGTTGCCGCTGTCGCCGATGCCACCGAAGGGCGCATCGCCGGAGGCGCCGGTGGTCTGGCGGTTCCAGTTGACGATGCCGGCGCGAATGCGCAGCAGGAAGTCGTCCCAGTCAGCGCGATCGCCACCGATCAGCCCGGCCGAGAGGCCGTAGCGGGTGTCATTGGCCAGCGCGATGGCGTCGTCCCAATCGGCGTAGCGGTGGATCTTGAGCAGCGGACCGAAGAACTCCTCGTCCTCGAGCGCAAGGCCAGTGACATCGATCAGCGCCGGGCTGAGCAGACTGGTGCCCTCTTCCACCTGCTGCATGCGCACGATGACGTTGCCGCCCAGCACTTCGAGATCGTCCTGCGCCTTGAGCAGACCCTCGGCCGCGGCGACGCTTGCCAGGCCGCCATAGAAGGGGGCGTCCTGCGCGAACTGCCCCGCCACCCGCAGCTCACGCAGCGCCGTGGCCAGTGTCTCGATCAGACGATCACCGACCTCGCCCTGCGGCACGATCAGGCGCCGCGCACAGGTACAGCGCTGACCGCCCGAGGCGAAGGCCGACTGGATGATCGCCAGTACCGCAGCGGCTTCATCCTGCACATCGCGCACCACCAGCGGGTTGTTGCCGCCAAGCTCCAGCGCCAGCAGCTTGCCGACCTGACCGGCGAACTGGCGGTGCAGCAGCTTGCCGACCTTGGCACTGCCGGTGAACAGCAGTCCATCGATGCCCTCGGACTGGGACAGGGCCTGGCCGACTTCCGCTGCGCCCTGCACCAGATTGATCACGCCGGCGGGCAGGCCCGCGGCCTCCCAGCACTGCAGGGTGAGATCGGCGGTAGCCGGGGTCAGCTCGGAGGGCTTGAACACGCAGGCATTGCCCGCCAGCAGCGCCGGTACCATGTGGCCGTTGGGCAGATGCCCCGGGAAGTTGTAGGGGCCGAAGACGGCCATCACGCCGTGCGGACGGTGGCGCAGGACTGCCTGGGTGCCCGCGACATCCTTGGCACGCTCGCCGGTACGCTCATGATAGGCCTTCACCGAGATCGCGATCTTGCCGATCATCGCGCCGACCTCGGTGCGTGCTTCCCACAGCGGCTTGCCGGTTTCGCTGGCGATGCTGACCGCCAGCGCTTCGCGGTGCAGCTCCAGCTGATCGCGGAAGCGCTCCACCACCGCCAGACGCGCCTCGAAGCCCAGACGTGCCCAGGCCGGGAAGGCCTGACGCGCTGCCGCGACGGCCTGCTCGACCTGCGCGGCAGTGGCAGCGGCGCCCTGCCACAGACGTGCGTGGGAGACGGGGTCGGTCTTGGTGAAGAATGCGGCCTCGCCCGCTTGCCACGCGCCGTCGATGAAGAGCTGTTGACGCACGTTGAGTGTGGCGGGAGTCGAATTCGTAGTGGTCATGGCATGCCTCATCGAAAGGGCGCGCCGCGCGAGCGACGCTGAACAAGGAGTAACGGGACAGTTGGCGATCTGCCCCGCTGATGGCAAAAGGACGCAAGGCGGTATACGCCTGCGAGTTGGCGCGAAGAAGCGGATGCCCGTGGCGGACGCTTCAGCCGGCCAGCACGCGCAGCGTGTCGCCGCCGGTGACGCCGAGGCGTTCGGCCTCATCACGGTACAGACGCACATGGCAAGCGCCGGAGTCGTCCCGGGTGACGTCATGGCTGATCCAGCTGGCACGGAAGTCGGCCATGCCGGTGGTGGCGGCCATCACAGAGGGACGCTCGCAGGCCGGGGCATCAGATGCGATCACCTCGACACTTGCCAGCTGGCTGTCACGCACGGCGCGCACATCATCGATATAGGCCTCGACCGTCGGGCCGCCATCGAAGATGTCGACGTAGCCTTCCCAGCGCAGCCCTTCCTTCTTGAGCATCGCCACCGCCGGCCGGGTGTGCTCATGCACCTGCCCGATGGCAGCCCGCGCGGGCTCGGAGAGAAACGGCGTATAGATCGGGAACTTGGGCATCAGCTCGCCGATGAAGCTCTTCTGGCCCATGCCGGTGAGGCGGTCGGCCTCATTGAAGTCCATCGGGAAGAAGTGGCTGCCCAGACATTCCCAGAACGGGCTACGCCCTTCAGGTGTGAAGACACCGCGCATCTCGGCCAGTACCTTGTCGGGGAAGGCCGCGCGGAACTGTGCCATGAACAGCCAGCGCACCTTGGAGAGCAGCGCGCCGTTGCGGTCCTTGCGCCAGCCCTCACGCAGGAACAGCGAGCAGACCTCGGCATCACCGGTGTGGTCGGAACACAGCGTCAGCGTATCCAGGGTGCGATGCAGATCGAGCTGCACCGAGGAATGCGCCAGCGAACCGAGGCGATAGTGATAGAACGGCGCATCGGTGCCCACGCAGGCCTCGATGGCACAGCAGCCCGCGATGCTGCCGTCGCGATCATCCTCGAGCACGAAGAAGTAAAGGCGATCATCGCCGGGTTCGCGGCCCTCGAAGGCAGCCAGGGTGCGCTCTATCTTGGCGCTGAGAAACTCATGATTGTCCGGCAGCGAGGTGAAGCCGACACCGGTTTCCCGCGCCAGTACCTTGAGGCCTTCGATATCGTGTCGAGCGATAGGACGAATGCGCATTACAACTCTCCCTCATCCATCGTCGGCAATGGCATCGGCACGGCGAGCACCGCACGCCCCTCTTCCACGCCCAGTACCTCGGCCTGCTGCGGCGTCAGCATCAGCTGGCCGGTCGGCGTCAGGGCATAACGCGCCAGCACGCAGCGGAAATCGCCGAGTCGCTGGTTGGCTACCATCGCCGGCACTGCATCCGGCAGGCTTTCCTGCGGACGGATACGCACCGGATGCCAACCGCACTGCTTGAAGGTGTGCAGACGCTCGCACTCCGCCAGCAGCAAGGGGCCGGCATCGAAGATGTCGACATGACGCGAGCGCGAGAAACCCTCGGCGAGCATCTCCTGCATGGCGTACTCATGGCGCGGATTCTCACGCCCGATGGCGGCGCGCGCCTGGGGCGTGAGCAGCGGCAGATAGAGCGGGAACGGCGGCATGACCTCGGCGATGAAGCTCTTGGAGCGCACCCCGGCCATCTGATTGATTTCATTGAAATCACGATCAAAGAAGTGCTGGCCGACGCTGTCCCAGAACGGGCTGACCTGGCGCTCGTCGCGCGTTTCCAGATAGCCCGGGAAGGCCACCGCCAGTTCGGTGGCGAAGCGTTCCGGGTACTGGGCGATGAACATCAGGCGTGCGCGGCGCAACAGGCTGTCCGCATCCGTCTCGCGGTAGCGGGCATCCAGCGACAGCGCGCACAGCAGCGTGGCGTCCGACACCTCATGCGACAGCGACAGCGTCTGCACTTCGTGGCGCACGTTGAGCTGCTGCGAGGCGTGGATCAGCGTTTCCTGACGATAGGTGTAGTAGGCCTCCCGCGCGCCAGCCTCGGCGCGCAGTGAGGCGGTACCGACCACTTCACCGGTATCGAGATCTTCCAGCACGAAGCAGTAGATCTCGTCGCCCGGGAAGTCGATCTCGGCACGAAGGCTCCGCTGGGAGCGCAGAATGCGCTCCTCGAGGCGATCACGATGTGCCGGTAGATTGGTCAGGCGAGGCGTGGCCGTGGCCGCGAGCCGCTCGAGAGCGAGCAGATCGCGGCTTTCGGCAGGCCGCACCACCAGCATCGGGGCACTGCTCATGGCGCTGCTCATGCAGATGCAGAGGCGGCGACGAAGTTCGCCACGGCGCGGTCGAGCTTGTCGAGACCGCTCTGGATCTCCTCTTCGCTGATCACCAGCGACGGTGCCAGACGCAGCACGTCAGGACCGGCGATCAGCACCATCAGACCTTCTTCCATCGCCAGGTTGAGAATGTCCTTGGCACGCCCTGCGTAGTCCGGCGCCATCTGGGCACCGATCAACAGACCCATGCCACGTACTTCCTTGAAGACACCGTGACGCTTGGCGATGCCTTCCAGACCGTTGCGCAGCAACTCGTGGCGGTGGGCGACGCCCTCGAGCACTTCCGGCGTGTCGATGGTCTCGAGCGCCGCCAGACCCACGGCACATGCCAGCGGGTTGCCGCCGTAGGTGGAGCCGTGAGTGCCGATGGCCATGGCCGGTGCGATGCGATCGGTGGTCAGCATGGCGCCCAGCGGGAAGCCGCCGCCGATGCCCTTGGCGGTGGTCAGGATGTCCGGCACCACACCGAAGTGCTGGTAGGCGTACAGGTGGCCGGTACGGCCGGCACCGCTCTGGACTTCATCGAAGATCAGCAGCGCATCGTGCTGGTCGCATAGTTCACGCAGTCCTTCCAGAAAGGCCTGCTCGCCCGGGATGATGCCGCCCTCGCCCTGCAGCGGCTCGACGATGATCGCGCAGGTGTCATCGCCCATCAGCTCGCGCACGGAGTCGAGATTGTTGAATTCGGCGTGCTGGATACCGCCCGGAATCGGTCCGAAGCCCTGGGAATACTTGGGCTGACCACCGACGCTGACGGTGAAGAAGGTGCGGCCATGGAAGGACTGACGGAAGGAGATGATCTTGTCCTTCTTCTCGCCATGGGTGTCGTGGGCGAAACGACGCGCCAGCTTGAGGGCGGCCTCGTTGGCCTCACCACCGGAGGAGCAGAAGTAGACCTTGTCGGCGAAGGTGCGCTCGGTCAGCGCCTTGGCCAGCGCCAGTGCCGGCTCGTTGGTGTAGACATTGGACAGGTGCCAGACCTTGTCGGCCTGGTCCTTGAGCGCCTTGACCAGCGCCGGGTGGCAGTGACCCAGCGAGGTGACGGCGATGCCACCGGCGAAGTCGATGTACTCGCGACCTTCCTGATCCCACAGACGGCTACCCTCGCCGCGTACCGGAATGGCAGCCTGGGGTGCGTAGTTGGGCACCATGGCATGGTCGAAATCGGCACGGGTCAGCTGGGTCATCGTCTCTTCCTCATCGCGGGGTCTTGGCGTGGCCGACCGATGATCGGCAAGCCACGGGTCATGACACTCGAGTATAGGGAGGCGAGATGACAAAGACTTTCAGCGAAAGGACGACGACTTATGTCAGGAGGCGACTTTTGTCATCCAGGTAAGGTGTCAGGCCTGCAGCATGAGACGTTCGTCGCGGGGGCTGCGCCCGAAATGGTTGCGAAACGCCGTGGAGAAGTGAGCGGCGCTGGAAAAGCCGGTGGCCAGCGCGATCTCGCCGATCGGCTGATCGCTCTCGCGCAACAGCTGGCGCGAACGCGCCAGGCGCAGATCCAGATAGTAACGGCTGGGCACCGCCTGCAGATGCTTCTTGAACAGCCGCTCGAGCTGACGCCGCGAGATACCGAGGTGCTCGCCGATCTCGTGGGTAGAGAGCGGCTCCTCGATATTGGCCTCCATCAGCGTCACGGCCTCCACCAGTGGCTGCGGCGCATGGGCGAAACGGTTCTTGAGCGGCACGTGCTGTGGCTCGTCCGCCAGCCGGATGCGCTCGCAGACGAAGTGCTCGGAAACCTTCTCGGCCAGCGCGCGACCATGCTGCTGGGCGATCAGCGTCATCATCATGTCCATCGCCGCGGTACCACCGCCGCAGGTGACACGATCGCGGTCCAGCTCATAAAGCTGATGGGAGACGTTGACCTGCGGGAAGTCGCGACGGAAGGATTCGGCGCGCTGCCAATGAATCGTCGCACGATAGCCATCGAGCAGCCCGGCACGAGCCAGCTCGCGGGTGCCGGTGGAGATGCCGCCCAGCATCACGCCACGTTCGGCCAGACGCTTGAGCCAGGCCAGCAGCGCGGGATTCGAGGCCACCTCCTGCGGGCCCGCCTCCCCCGCCGGCTGAGCGCCGCACACGAACAGGGCGTCCAGATGGCGCGAATCACTGGCGACCAGACTGTCCGGCGAGAGGCTCAAGCCCGCCGCGGACGCCACGCCACGCCCGTCAAGCGCGAAGGTGACGGCCCGATAGAGTGTCTGCCCCGCGAGCTGATTGGCCACTTGCAGGGGCTCCAGCGCACAGGCCTGGGACAACAACGAGAAGCCGGGCAGCAGCACGAAGCCTATCTGGCGTTGCTGGGCCTGGGGAGAAACCAGTGAATCCACGGGCATGAGTATGGCGCTGAATCCGTCGGGTAGAAGGTGAGTCAAACGAGCGGTGGATGTCGGTGGATATCAAAGTCATGCCACCAGACTGCCATCAGAGTGCCGCCATATTGTGCCATGCCTGCTACGCCAATGCCTGACCAGCGCCCCAGAGACAGCACCACAAAGGCTGTGCAAACGACAACGCCACCCCGAAGGATGGCGTTGTCGTGCATCAGAGCTTTTATCCGTGCTTACATCTGCACGACATCGAACTCGACATCGGTGGCAACATCGGCATCGTAGTCGACGTCGTCACGGGTGAAGCCGAACAGCTTCAGGAATTCCTGCTTGTAGCTGGCGTAGTCGGTGATGTCGAACAGGTTGTCGCTGGTGACCTGCGGCCACAGTTCCTGACAGGCCTGCTGGACGTCGTCTTTCAGCTCCCAGTCATCAAGACGAAGACGGCCGGACTCGTCGGTGGCGATCTCGTCTTCGCCATAGAAGCGCTCGGCGTAGAAGCGGTTGAGCTGCTCGATGGTGCCTTCGTGCAGGCCCTTCTCCTTCATGATCTTGTAGACCATGGAGATGTAGAGCGGCATGACCGGGATCGCGGCGCTGGCCTGGGTGACCACGGACTTGAGCACGGCCACGTGGGCACGACCGCCCTTGGCGGACAGCTTCTCGTGGATGCTGCCGGCGGCGCGATCCAGATCTTCCTTGGCGCGCCCCAGCGCACCGTGCCAGTAGATCGGCCAGGTGATCTCGGTGCCGATGTAGCTGAAGGCGACGGAGCGGGCGCCCTCCGCCAGCACGCCAGCCTCATCCAGCGCCTGCATCCACAGCTCCCAATCCTGACCACCCATCACGGTGACGGTATCTTCGATTTCCTGCTCGGTGGCCGGCTCGACCTCCGCTTCGATGATGGTGTCCTTGTTGGTGTCGATGGCGGTCGCGCGGTAGGTCTCGCCGATCGGCTTGAGCACGGAGCGCTTCACTTCACCGCTGTCCGGCAGCTTGCGCACCGGAGAGGCCAGCGAGTAGACGACGAGGTCGACTTCGCCCATGTTGGCCTTGATCAGCTCGATGGCCTTGGCGCGTGTCTCATGCGAGAAGGCATCGCCATTGATGGCCTGGCTGTAGAGGCCTTCCTGCTTGGCGAACTTGTCGAAGGCGGCAGAGTTGTACCAGCCTGCGGTGCCGGCCTTCTTCTCGGTGCCCGGCTTCTCGAAGAACACGCCCAGAGTATCGGCGCCATAACCGAAGGCTGCCGTGATGCGTGCCGCGAGGCCATAGCCGCTGGAAGAACCGATCACCAGCACCTTCTTCGGACCACCGTCACGCTTGTCACCGACTGTCTTGCGGGTGATGGCGATCTGCTCGGCGACATTCTGCTCGCAGCCCTTGGGATGTGTGGTGGTGCAGATGAAGCCACGAACCTTGGGTTTGATGATCACGTAAAGAACCTCGTTTGCTGTTGGCCCGGCGTGTACCCGCCGATGCGATACTCGCTTCACGCTGACAGCAGGCAATGGCCGTCCCTGGATGGTGAAGCGTATCGTGAAATAGGGCGTTCGAATCCCGTAAAGCAGGCTCAGTGCCAGCTCATGGGCGCTATTCTAGCGGCTGTCGGCGACGCTGTCCGCCCTGCCGTCATGATCCGCCATCTGCCTGCATATCACTGGAGCCGGCCGCGGCGGCTGCCGTATCATGTAGGCCTTTTCACGTACTGCCATTCCACTGCCGTCCTGCATTCGCCGCTGGTTGCCAGCCGCACTGTCCGACAGGCTCTGCCCAGGATGTTTTCATGAACGATCAGAACGCTCACCTCGCCCCCGATGTGGCCGCCCTGCTCGAGCGCCGACAGGACATCTGGCTGGCGCTGTCTCCACTGTGGCTGGAACGCGAACCGCGTGAAGCCGAGTATCAGCACATGGCAGAAGTCGTCGAAGCCCAGGGGCTGAGCTTCCAGGAACTGGAAAAGCTCTATCGGCTTGAGATGGCCCCGGTACTGGTGCGAGAACAGGTCAGCATGACACCCAATTTCAAGGGCTTCGATGACAGCCAGCTGTTGTCGCGCCTGCTGCAGCATACGCATCGTCTGACGCGTGGCCGGCGCATGTTCTGGCTGCTGTTTTCGGGGCTGGCCACGATGCCGAGTCGCCATCGCTACGGGAATCTGCTCGAGATCCTGCACCTGCGCGGCAACACGCCCCGCTAGCGCGCCCCGCAATCTGCACGGGGAAGCCTGACGAGGGCTCTGGCCTGCAACGCCTGAATGGCAAGACACCCCGCGACCGGAAGGTCACGGGGTGTCCTGTAGTGCTCAACTAGTGCCTGGTGGAGCTCAACCGCCATTCCTCGAGGGGCTGACGACGCCAGGCTCATGGCCGTTTGTGGCGCGGCACTCTCAGCACCCCTTGTGCGCGGCGCTTCTGCCAATCAGACAGACTTGAAAGGCCGCGGCTGTCGCTGATGCGCTTGCCCCCTTCCAGACGTTTGCTCATCCACAGCGCACTGCCATTGAAACTGTAGATAGGCAGCAGGTCCGTACGCTCACTGGCCGGCAGGATGGAACTGTTCAGGTTGTCCAGTACATCAGGATTGCGCGTATTGACGCCCTGATAGGTCACGACCATGTGGAACTGGTTGAGGCTGAGCGCCTTGACGTAGTGCAGACGCAGGCGGTCTTCCGGTACGCCAAGCTCGCGTAGAGTCAGGTACTTGGCCATGGCGAAGTCGTCGCAATCACCGGCCCCTGCCCCCAGAAACTCCTGCGGCGTCGCCCAGTAATCGGTCGCTCCCCAGACGCTGAGATCATCGGTGAAGTCGAGACGATTGAAGAAATCGTTCACTTCGCTCAACTGACGCCTGACCGGCGCGCCCTCCAGACGCTGCAACAGTTGCTGCCATTGCTGCACACGATTCCAGCCACCTGTCCCGTAGATCTGGATGAACTGGCGGGAGTCCACCGCCTGTGCCAGACCCGCACCGAGCGACAACGCCAACAGCACCCCGACCGCAAGACCCTCCCACCAGCGGCGATGATTCATGTCGAGGCACCCTGAATGTCACTTAGCGAGGCATATCTTCTGCTGGATTGGCGAGCCTTGCCATGACATCGACTGCCGGTGACACGAAGCCCTGATAGCCATCTGCGCCCAGCGACATCGCCCGCACCTGATCCGCCTCGGATTCGACGCGGGTCACGATGACCTGCGACTCGACCTGATGCGCCGTCATGCACAGACTCTGCAGCAGCTCGGTGTCGACGTCTTCGCGCTTGAAGAACGCCTGGTCGATCTTGACGTAATCAGGCCGCAGCGCCGACAGATAGCTGAGCTCCTTCAGCTCTCGGGCGAAGCGGTCGATGCCGCCCCGCGCACCCAGTTGACGAGCATGTCGGAACAGCATCTTGATACGCTCCTGATGTCTGAGGGCGATGCTTTCGGATACCTCGATATCCAGACGCTTGCACAGACGCGGATGCGCCGCCAACCAGTTGAGCAGGCCAATATAACTGGCTTCATCGTCGAAGGTTTCTTCGGTCAGGTTGAGCGCCAGTCTTGGCACATCAATCCTGTCGATATAGGACGCCAGCCACTCCAGAGCGCGCAGATCGAACTGCGCCCCCATGCGGAAATGGCGAATCACGGGCAGGAAGTCACCCGCACGATGCAGTTCATCGCCATCGCGCAGACGGGCAAACAGCTCGCGGTGCAGCTCGCCGCCATCATTGAGCAACACTGGCTGAGCGACGAAATCGAGCCCCTTGGGGGCGTCCAGAGCCTTTTCGATGATCTCGCGCCATTCGCCTCGCGGACGTGCACGGCCGCCCGCAGGGGCCAGCTCCACGCCAGACCCTTGCTCGATAGCCTGGCGAAGCGTGGCATCTGCAACGGCAAACATCTGGGTACGCTGCATGCCCGGCTCACGCCGAACGGCGCCAATGGCACAGTTCTCCGGCGGAATATCCACCAGCGGATTGGCATCCAGCAGGTGGTCGATATCCTCCGCCAATAGCGTGAGAAATTCCTGAAGCCGAGTCTCATCGGTTTCCGGCAGCAACAGACCGAAATCACTATTGGCCAGGCGCGCGGCGATGATCGCCTCACCCGCCAGTTCACGATCTTCCAGTTTGCGCGCAATGGCTTTCACCAGAGCATCACGCCCCTTGTAGCCCTGCTCGCGATACACCACCTCGATATGCGACACACGCAGCAGCGCGAAGCTGCCACCCATCGGCTCGCTCAGCCACTCATCGACCGCTCGGTTCAAATAGCCCCGGTTGCCAAGCCCCGATACCGAGTCTTCTTCCGCCTGGCGCTGCAGACGCGCCAGCTGCGCGGCCTGAGCCTCGAACTGGGTCTGAAGGCGCTGTCCCAGACGATTGACCGCCGAGGTAATGCCCTTGAGCTCCGCCACGCTGGTCTCCTCCAGCGGCGCGTCGAAGCGCTGCGTCTCCATCTCATTGAGGCGAGACGAAAGGCGCTCCAGCGGGCGCAGCAGACGGCGCATGACCAACGAGGCAACCAGCAGCGTGATCAGGCCGCCCAGCAGCAGCCAGAGCGCCAGACGCTTGGCCAGCTGCCAGAGCTGATCGTAGCCCTGGGCAGATTCACCGGTCAGGCTGATCGTGCCCAACGACGCCCAACCACCGGGCAGCTCTCGGCTCGCCGATTCCACCGGCATGGGAATCAGGTCACGAAACCACTCCGGTGCCAGACTCTCGCGCACGACATTGAAAGCGATGGGCGTCGCGATGGCCACGCTCTCCAGCCTTGCATCGCGCACATGACCACCATCCACCGTGGCACGGATCAGGGCTTCGGCACTGGCGGCATCGCCAAGCTCTACATGTGGCACCAGCGCGAGACTCAAGCTCTGGGCGAGATTCGAGAGTTCGACGCGTTGTCGTTCGGCCAGTGCATCACGGGTGTTGTTGACCTGGATGAAGAAGATACCGAGGGAGAACCCCAACAATACCAGCAACATCAAGGTAAACAGGCGGCGCGAAAGACTCATCTGATTTCCTCATCAACCATCAGCATGGCAGCAGCGCTTCCAGAGTTCGGGAGCGCCGTGGGTGGCTTAACCCTGTTGTTGGACGGGGACGGCAACACTCATGGAATCCAGCAGAGCGCCGGTCGCCGACAGCAGGCGATAGTTGGCGGTTTCCAGATCAAAACGGGCGCGAATCAGGTTCTGTTGAGAGGTGAACAGCTCACTCTCGCTATCCAGAAGGTCCAGCAATGTGCGACGCCCGATATCGAATTGCTTGCGATAACTCTCGCGAGTATCAGTCGCGGCACGCACATAACTTTCCAGGTAATCGATCTGGCGCTTGAGGTTCTCGCGGGCATTCCATGCCAGACGAATCTCGTCACGTACATCGCGCATCACGCGATCATTGTCGTGCTCGACCGCTTCCAGCGCTGCCTGACGACCGCGGATCTCGGATTGATCGCGGCCACCACGATACAGGTTGTAGCGCATGACCAGTTCGACGCTCCAGTCGTCTGACTTGCTCTTGTCCTGGTCATAATCATTGTCCAGCGTGCGATTGCCCTCGAGACTGAACTCGGGGTAGTTATCCCCCTTCTCGGCATTCACTTCATGGCGCGCAGCATCAATGGAGACCCGTGCCGCCGCCAACAGCGGGTTGCGCTGATTGGCCTGCACGTAGGCGCTCTCGACATCCTCGCTGAGCAGGCTGGTGTCGATACCCGGCATGCTGAGGTCCGACGGCATCTCACCCACCAGACGCAGATAGGCAGAGCGGGAATCCTCGAGATTGTTGATCGATGACAGCACGCTGGCTTCGGCATTGGCCAGACGACCATCCACCTGACGCACGTCACTGCGCGCACCAAGGCCGGACTCCGCACGCCGCCCGATATCATTCGAGATGCGGCGGTGAGCCTCGAGATTGGCTTGTGCGTACTTGAGAATCAGCTCATCACGCATGACCTGCAGATAAGCGCCGGCCGTATCCAGCGCGATGTCATTGGCCTCGGCCGCGACCTGCAGGCGCTGGTAATCCGCCTCTGTCTCGGCCTGGCGAATGCGCTCGATTGTCGTGTTGCCGTCCCAGAGCAGCTGACGGATGGTCAGATCAAGACGTGTGTAATCGTGCCAGTCGTCATCATCATTGACACCGTCATCTTCCGAGTCGAACTTGCCATAACCCAGACGACCGGTCAGATCCACCGTCGGGCGATACGCCCCACGCTGGGTTTCCGCTTCTTCGAGTCGCTGTATGTGGCGTGATACCTGAATGCGCGTGCGCGGGTTTTCCATTACCGCTCGGGATACGGCCTCTTCAAGAGTCGCAGCCGAAGCCTGAACGCCAAACCCCATCCCTGCGGCGATGCTCAGCGCCAAGAGTGTCTTTTTCATTATGAGTTACCCTCGAATCCATCAAATCCTTGATCAACGTTCACGCAAGGCACCTTGCCTGGCGCGCAGAATCGGCTTCATCAAATATTGCAGTACGGTCTGATTGCCAGTGATCACATCGACACTGGCCTGCATGCCCGGAATGATCGTGAGCGGATCCGAGTCACTTCCAAGGTGGTTCTGCTCCGTCAGCACCTTGATCTCGTAGAAACTGTTGCCTTCCTCATCCTGCACAGTATCCGCACTGATCTGATCGACCTTGCCTTCCAATCCACCGTAGATGGTGAAATCGTAGGCAGATAACTTGACGACCGCCGGCTGTCCGATTCTCAGGAAGCCGATGTCCTTGGGAGCGACTCGCGCCTGAACCAGTAGCTGATCCTCGATGGGCACGATCTCCATCAGGTCTTCCCCGGGCTCGATGACGCCGCCTATGGTATTGATATTCAGCGTCTTGATGGCGCCCTGAACCGGAGAGGTCACCAAAGTACGATCGAGTCGGTCCTGAAGACTGGTGCGCCCCTCACGCAAGCGACCTAGATCCGCCTGGGTCTTGGCGAGTTCTTCCGCGGCACGTGAGCGGAATTCCTGCGCGACGCCGACCCGATTCGAGATGGCTTCATCCAGCTCCGATTGCTTGCCCGGCACGGCCAGGCGCGCCGATTCAAGATCGCCCCGCAGGTCGTTGACCTCACGCTGGATCTTGAGAAGGTCTACCTGAGAGACCACGCCTTCACGCACCAGCGGGGCCGTCATGCCCAGCTCGCGACGCGACAGTTGATAGCTGCGCTCAAGACTGTTGATGCGCGACCTCAACTCACGCAACTCCTGCTCTTTCTGCAGAATCTGCTCACGCGCGCCATTGAGGCCACTGTTGAGCTGATTCAGATGCGTGCGATATGCCGTCATCGCACGCGACACCAGAGCGGGACTACGCGCCTTGAATTCTTCATCGAAGGGCAACTCGATATTCTTCACGATCACCTGATCCTTCCAGGCGTCCGCGGAGGCGTTGACCTCGATGGACTCAAGCTCGGTATCGTACTGAATGATGGTGGCCTGCAGGCCATCGAGGGTCGAGACACGCTCACGCAGATCGGAACCTGCACTGGTGTCGTCGATACGCAGCAGTGGCTCCCCCGCCGAGACGACTTGACCTTCCTTGATATAGATCTCGCGCACGATACCGCCTTCCAGGTTCTGGACAACCTGCAGGTGCGTCGAGGGTACGACCTTGCCGGAGCCGCGAGTGACGACCTCCAGACTCGCCTGGCTGGCCCAGATGATGAAGACGACCACGAATGCGAGCACCATCCAGATCAGGATGCGCGACTTCCAGGGGGTCGCCAGCAAGACAGCTGAACTGACATCGTCGAGATGGTGAAGGTCACGCTGCTCAATCGGTGCCTTAGCCACGATTCACCTCCTGCTTGCGCCCGGCGACTCGGCCTTCATTCAAGGCGCTCAGCACCTGCTGCTTGGGCCCATCGGCGACGATGCGCCCTCCTTCCATGACGATGACGCGGTCTACCACGTCGAGCATGCTGCTCTTGTGGGTGACCAGCACCAGCGTCTGGCTGCGTGGCAGGGACTTGAGCATTCTGCGCAGACGCAGCTCGGCGCGGTTATCCATGTGCGAACCGGGCTCATCGAGCAGCAAGAGCGGGGGACGCATCAAGAGTGCACGTGCCAGCAAGACCGTCTGACGCTGACCGCTGGAGAGCATGCGCCCACCCTCGCCCACCTGACGGTCCAGTCCTTCAGGGTGATGACGAGTGAATTCGGTCACGCCGGAGGCGTCAGCCGCGAGTTCGATCTGTACATCACTGGCGTGTGGTTGGCCGAGGGTGATGTTGTCGCGAATGGAGCCGAAGAACAGTGCACTGTCCTGGCCCGCATGGCCGATATGCCGACGTACGTCGGCGGGATGCAGCTGATTGAGATCCAGCCCATCAATACGAACGCTGCCAGCCGTAGCACGATACAGACCAGAGATAAGGCGCTGCAAAGTACTCTTGCCAGCACCGATACGCCCGATGATCGCGATCCTCTCACCTGGTTCGATGGTCAATGAGATATCCGACACGGCAGGCGGCGTATTCGGCGCATAGGCAAAGCCGACGCGATCGAATTCGATGCGCATCTGCAAGTGCTCGCGGTGAACGTAACGACGATCTTCCGACTCCTCCGGCAATGCCATGATCTGCTCAAGCGCACTCATCGCACTGCGAGTCTGACCGATGCGCGTGATCAACAATGCCAACTGCCCCAGCGGCTGCAACGCACGACCGGACAGCATGACCGCGGCGATCAAACCACCAACAGACAGGCGTGCATCCGCGATCAGATAGACCCCGAACACGACCAGCGCCACCGTGGTGGCCTGTGTCAGCGACATGCTAAGCGAGCTGACAGAAGTCGTCAGGTTACGGCTTTTCACCCCCCAATGCGCGATCTGCCCGACAGCCCGTTCATACCGACGCTGGGTTTCCCCCTGAGCATTGGCCAGCTTGAGGCTCTCAAGGCCGGAGACGGCTTCGACGAGGCGCGCATTGCGCTCCGTCGCCAGGCGAGACCCCTGCTCGATGCTGCTGCGCAGCGGTTTCTGGATCGCCAGACTGTAGACGAGCAGAATCACGAGCGCGGCGAATGGCACCAGAACCAATGGCCCCGCCACGATCCAGATCACCAGCAGGAACAGCAGGGCAAACGGCAGATCGACCAGGGTGGTCAGGGTTGCGGAAGTAAAGAACTCGCGGATCGAATCAAACTCCTGCAAGTGCTTCACATAGCCACCGACGGAGCCGGGTCGCGCTTCCATCCGCAGGTTCATGGTCTTGGAGAAGAGCTTCGAGGTCAGCAACACCTCGGACTTCTTGCCCGCCGTATCCATGAAGTAGGCACGTGTCTGGCGCATCACGAAGTCGAACACCATGATGATCGCCATCCCTGTCGCCAAGACCCACAGCGTGTTGAAGGCCAGATTGGGCACGACCTTGTCATAGGCGTTCATCACGAACAGTGGTGATGCCACGGCAAACAGGTTGATCAATATCGACGCCAGAATCACGTCACGATAGATCGGCCGCGACAGCTTCAGCGTTGACCAGAACCAATGGCCATCACTCTGCTTGAGCGTTTCCGGTGCGCGTTCATCAAAGCGGTGCTCCTGCTTGAGATAGACGACACGCCCATCATGACGCTCAGCCAGTGACTCTATATCGACCAGCTCATCACCCTCGGCCTCAGGCTGATGGATCCTGGCCTTGCCTGCGTCGTTGTCGACCTCCAGCAAGACGACAGCACGCTCTTCCTTGAGTATGAGAATGCACGGCATCAGCATGTCGCTGATGGCCGTGATCTGCTGATTGACCAGTTTGGCACTCAGATTGGCACGTGCCGCGGCACGACTGACAAGTGCCAGGGGAAGACGGCCTTCCTCCATGGGAAGACCATCGACCAGCACTGCTGCAGATCTGGGATTGCCGTGGTAACGCGCCATGAAGACCAGCGCATTGAGAAGGGGATCGCCCTCCCTCTCGCCAACAGGCTCCGGTCTTAATGGCGTGGGTTGATCGCTCAACCTGTCCTCCTTAGTAGGGCACTTCGCAGATGTCTCTACGGCAAAGTCTAATACAGCAAGGGGAGACAGCCTAAGCCATCTCCCCTATCACATCGATTCAGCCGTCAACATTCGTCTTGAGACTGTTGCTGTCGAGCAGAGATTGAATGATCTGCGTATCCGTGTCGCCACCTGATGTCAGGTCGACATCCTGCAGATTGATCTCTTGCGTGATATTGCTGCCATCGGACCCATCGACACTGATCTCGATATTGGTACCACCCTCTCCATCTGACTCGAAGTGCAGGAAGCTCGAGAGCGTATCGGCATCCTCATCAGCCTCCAGCAGATCAGACAGATCGATGACATCGCCATCCGCGACACTGAAGTCGGTGATGGTATCCGTCGCCATGCCGCCTTCGCTATTGATGTCATCACCACCCAGCCACTGGAAGGTGTCAGCACCATCGCCGCCGGTCAGGATGTCATTGCCGGTACCTCCGACCAGAAGATCATCACCCTCACCACCAGAGAGGATATCGTTGCCGGTGCCGCCCCGCAGCGTATCGCTGCCGCTGCCGCCTTCCAGACGATCACTGCCTACACCTCCACTCAAGGTGTCATCGCCAGCCTGCCCGATCAGATAATCGGCATAGAAAGGCCCGTCACCATCGCCGGTCAAAGTATCGTCACCGGAAGTCCCGATCACGACAGCCAACTTGTCGACATCAATGCTGACGCTGGAAGTGTTGGTATCCCCGTCATTGTCGACCGTCACGTAATCGAAGCTGTCCGTGGAGCGCTCGCTGACATTCTCCGGCGGTGTGTAGGAGAAATCACCGCTCCCCAGATTGAACAGCATGCTGCCGCCCAGTTCCGTCGAAATGGTCAGCTCCAGGCTGTCTGCATCGTAGCTGCTGTTGTCGGTGCCAGTGGCAGAAACAGCATTGGTATCCGGATCATAACTGTAGGTCGTGCCATCCACGGTGACCGACTGCAGATAACCGCCATCCGCTCCCAACAGACTGCCATCCACGGAGCTGCCCGAGACAAGCTGACCACTGACCGGTGATTGGACAGTAGCGGCGAGGGTATCGTCGAGATCCTCAAAGCTGGTAACGACAGTGCTATCAAGGTCTTCAACCGCTGAGCCGTCATAGGCAATCGGATCAAGATTGGACTCTGTGACATTGCTACCCAAGCCGATAGCGTAGGACTTGATGCCATTATCGACCAGGAAGTCAGTCCAGATATCCTCTTCATCGTTCGAGATACCGGCATCAGCGCTATACACGAACCCACCGGTAAGGACATTCAATTCCCTAGAATCCCCATCACCATAGTTTGGCTCACCATCGGAGAAGAAATAGGAAATGCTTTGCGCATCTTCCAACGCCCCATCTTGGGAGTAATTCTCGATGGCAGCAGCTAGCGCAGAGTCGTAGTTAGTGACTCCATTGGCAACAAGACTATCCAATATGATTTCAACTTCACCGACGGTCATCCATGCATCTTGCGCTGTGCCAATGGTTGAGAACGTGACCAGATTGATACGTACGTCACCAAAGTCATCGTAGGCCTCAATCAGAGACTTGATGGAATCAATGGCGCTCTGCAGGCGAGTTTCACCATCGATTCCATCAGTTGTATTCATGGAACCTGACACATCAAGAATGATAGTGAGATTTGTGTCCACCAGCGTCGAGGAGAAGCTCTGCGCTTCCTGCTGCTCGGGTGCATCATCCTCGATGCCGATGGTCAGCGTGCCGGTAGAGCTTGCGCCTTCGCTATCCGTTGCGAGCACACCGAAGTCCAGAGACAGGACATCTTCACCATCACCCGAATGATCGACCGCCTGACTCAGAGTGAAGGTATAGGCACCGCTGTCATCGATGGTCACCGTCGCGACTTCATTGCCATCAGCATCGGTTGCCACCATTGACTGGGTACCGCTGCCGGACCAGGCCACCGCACTGCCACCGGAGGTGATGGCCGTGGCAGGAGCCGTCAATACCAGCGACACGCTGTCACTATCGACGTCCGTGACGGAAACCGTACCGGTGACGGTGGTGGCATCGGTGGTATCCGTGAAGCCATCAGCCGCATCACTGTCGGCGATACCGCCTTCGAGCCCTTCTTCACTGACACGGCCTTCAGTCGCAGTCACCACCGGGGCATCGTTCGTCCCCTGGATGGTAATGGTGACATCCTGGGTAGCTGTCGCTCCTGCCGTATCCGTGACAGTGACGGTGTAGGTCAGGACCAGTGACTCGCCTGCAGACAGGTAGTCGAAGCTTTCCCCGGCAGCACTGCTGTCGAAGGACCAGTTGAGCGTACCTCCAGTGCTCTCATCATCGATGATGGCCCCGGTATCCACGCCCAGCAGCGCAAGCAGGTCATCGTTGTCCAGCGTACCGGTGTCTCCAGCACTGGAGACGCCGGTGACGCTCGGCGTCACGATGTTGCTGAGATCCACGTCATCCACCGACAGAGTCCCGCTGGCACTCAGCGGTGAATCCGTCTCCGTCAGGCTGGCGGCGGTACTGTCGCCACTGCTGACACTGATCGCCGGGCCGTCGTTGCGACCATTGATGGTAATCGTCAGAGTGGTGCTGGAGGTATCACCGTCAGCATCCGTGATCACGTAGGTATAGACGTCCGTGACCGACTCACCGACCGCCAGGTACTGCAGGTCGTCGCGTGCTGACTGGTAGCTGTAGGAGCCATCCGCCGCCAGGGTCAGCTCGCCGTGCTCACCCGTGATCACGGCCGCCGCGCCATCGCTCACCGTGACGGTTTCTGATCCAGAAGTGACGGCGGTGACGGTGACCGCATCGGCCCCCAGGGTGTCCGCCGTCGCAGATGAGCCGTTCACCACGTTGCCGGTAACGGCAGCACTACGATTCTCGTTCATGCTGCGGGTATCAGCGTTGGCGATCGGCGCGGTGTCCAGAACGGTGACATCCAGACTGGATGTGGTGCTCTGACCGGCAAGATCCGTCACCACGACAGCGAAGTCGTCAACGACACTGTCATCGCCACCGGCATGATCAGCCGCAGTGCCATCTTCCACATAGCTGTAGGAGACCACTCCGGTGTCGGCATCATAGCCAGTAACGGTCAGTGTCCCTTCGCCATCTGGATTGGAAATCACTACCGGTGTGGTGTTGGCGTCCGTGATATCCACACCAGCGATTGTCACTGCCGCAATACCTGCCGCAGCTTTCACGGTAAAGGTATCGGTGACAGTACCTCCTGTCGCTTCGGTGACCGACTGACCTTCCAGTGAACTGATGACCGGCATTGCATCATCAGTACCGGTGATCACGATATCCACTGTCGTGGTGGAACCATCGCTGAGCTGCACGATGTACTGCTCATTGATCGTGTCGGCAGATGTCAGCCCCTGCACAGCGGCAGTGTCGTTATCCAGCGTATAGGTCCAGCTACCGTCGGCATCGACAGCGAAGGTACCGTAGAGACTGCTGTCGTCAGTGGCCGGCGTAAACGTCGGGGCGTCACTATCGACATCGGTTGCGGTCAGCGTACCTGAAGCTTGTGTCACACCATCTTCGGCCACTGCCCCATCATCTGCACTGATGACAACCGGATCATCGACCGCCGTGACACCCTGGAAGCTGAGAATGGCTTCATCAACTTCGGTGCCATCCGTGATCACATAGGTGGTGTCAGGTACCGGACCGTTGTAATTCTCGCCGGGCGTGAAGGTGAAGGTACCATCGGCATTGATAAGCAGTGTGCCGACTTCGCCAAGATCCGCTGTCTCGCCCGGGTCGTATGTATCGCCGTCAACAGTGAAGCTGACGACGCTCAACTCATCACCATCGGCGTCGACGTCATTGCTCAGGACGTTGCCGCTGACCGGAGTATCTTCCTCGACCAGAATCGGGCCATCGTCATAGGCCACTGGCTTGTCGTTCAAGCCCTGGACATTGATGGTGATGACAGCGGTATCCGAATCCCCATCCGCATCAAGGATGGTGTACTCGAACTCCTCCTTGACCAGATCACCCGCTCCCAACGCCTGGGCACGTACATCATCCAGGTCATAGCTGAAGGTGCCATCGGTATTGAGGGTCAAGCTACCGTAGCTGCCATCGACGGTAACGCTGCCCTCATTGTCTACCAGTGAAGTGCCATCGAGATGCGTGATGGTCACGCCATCAGCGCCCAGCTCATCCTGTCCGCCGCCGACAACACTCGAAATGACATTGGTGTTGATCACCGGCTCACCATCCGGAGACGTATCATCTTCCCGAATGGTGTAGGTATCGTCATTGGCGACAGGCGCGGTATCCAGAATCTTGACATCAAGACTGTCACTGGTGCTCTGCCCAGCCAGGTCAGTGACGACCACGGCGTAGTTGTCGAACACGCTATCGTCACCAGCCGAGTGATCCGCAGCCGTACCATCCTCCACATAGGTGTAGGACACGGTGCCGGAATCGTAGCCCGTGATGGTCAGCGTGCCTTCGTCATCAGTCGCACCCGGGATCACGATGGGGTTATCCACTGACGCCGTAGTGATATCCGTGCCATTGATGGTGACGCTGGCGATGCCGGCATCCGCTTCCACCTGGAAGGTGTCAGTGACAGTGGCACCCGTGGCCTCGGTCACTTCCTTGTCAACCAGCGTGATGACCGGCACTGCATCGGCCGAGCCCGTGATGTTGATGGTCAGCGTGGTGCTGGAATAGTCACCATCGCTGTCTTCCAGCACATAGGTGAAGACGTCTTCCGCCGGCTCACCCTCTGCCAGTGACTGCGTCTTGGTGGTATCCAGAACGTAGGTATAGCTACCGTCACTGTTGAGCGTCAGCGTACCGTAATCGCCCGTGACCGTAGCACTGCCGCCGTCGGCAATTCCGGTATCGTCCAGTTTGCAGACCATGAACGGCGCATCTGCACCCAAGACGTCCTCATTGTCATTGGCACCGTCGATCACGTTGCCCGTGAGCTCATCCGTCGCATCTTCATCAATATCGCGCTCATCCGGCTTGGCCGTCGGCGCGGTATCCAGAATCTTGACGTCAAGACTGTCGCTGGTGCTCTGCCCAGCCAGATCAGTGACGACCACGGCGTAGTTGTCGAACACGCTATCGTCACCAGCCGAGTGATCCGCAGCCGTACCATCCTCCACATAGGTGTAGGACACGGTGCCGGAATCGTAGCCCGTGATGGTCAGCGTGCCTTCGTCATCAGTCGCGCCCGGAATCACGATGGGATTATCCACTGACGCCGTAGTGATATCCGTGCCATTGATGGTGACGCTGGCGATGCCGGCATCCGCGTCCACCTGGAAGGTGTCAGTGACCGTCTCCCCCGTGGCCTCGGTCACTTCCTTGTCAGCCAGCGTGATGATGGGGGCTGCATCGTCCACGCCGGTGATCAGGATGTCGACCGTGGTGGTCGAGCCATCGCTGAGTTCGACGGTGTAGGTCTCGGTAACGGTCTCGCCGGCGGCCAGCGCCTGGGTCTCGGCGGCGTCGTTGTCGAGGGTGTAGCTCCACTCGCCATCGCTGCCGACCGTGAAGCTGCCGTAGACACTGCTGTCATCGGTGGCGGCGACGAAGGTCGGCGCGGTGCCGTCCACGTCGGTGGCGGTCAGCGTGCCGCTGGTGACCAGGGTGCCATCCTCGGTGACTTCGCCGCTGTCATCGGAGATCACGGCGCCGTCGTCCACGCCGGTGATCAGGATGTCGACCGTGGTGGTCGAGCCATCGCTGAGTTCGACGGTGTAGGTCTCGGTGACGGTCTCGCCGGCGGCCAGCGCCTGGGTCTCGGCGGCGTCGTTGTCGAGGGTGTAGCTCCACTCGCCATCGCTGCCGACCGTGAAGCTGCCGTAGACACTGCTGTCATCGGTGGCGGCGACGAAGGTCGGCGCGGTGCCGTCCACGTCGGTGGCGGTCAGCGTGCCGCTGGTGACCAGGGTGCCGTCCTCGGTGACTTCGCCGCTGTCATCGGAGATCACGGCGCCGTCGTCCACGCCGGTGATCAGGATGTCGACCGTGGTGGTCGAGCCATCGCTGAGTTCGACGGTGTAGGTCTCGGTGACGGTCTCGCCGGCGGCCAGCGCCTGGGTCTCGGCGGCGTCGTTGTCGAGGGTGTAGGTCCACTCCCCTGCCTCGTTGACGCTAAAAGTGCCGTAATCATCGCTTTGAGTGCCAGCGACAACATCAGTACTTTCGACATCGACAAGCGCGCCGGAAGCTTCGGTAACGCCATCCTCCGCTACCTCTCCAGAATCGCCGCCAATCAACGCGCCCACGTCATTGCTGGTCGCAGTGTTGCCAGCCGGATCGGTGACCGAGGCCTCAACGCTATACTCGCCTTCGCTCAGCGGTGTCTCAGCGTCGACACTGTAGGTGCCATTCTCGACGGTGGCGGTGA
>NZ_JAKUMF010000001.1:0-178166 GCF_029991385.1 Cobetia sp. BMC6 | reverse complement strand
CATTGCTGGTCGCAGTGTTGCCAGCCGGATCGGTGACCGAGGCCTCAACGCTATACTCGCCTTCGCTCAGCGGTGTCTCAGCGTCGACACTGTAGGTGCCATTCTCGACGGTGGCGGTGACGGTCTGTTCGTTGCCGTCACTATCGGTGATGACCAGGGTGACGGTGCTACCGTCTTCGGCATCGGTGGTACCGACGATGGTGGGCGTGGTGTCGGAGGTCAGTGCGGGAGCATCGACGGTCAGCGCCGGCGCGCTCGCATCGATCTCGCCCACGTCATTGCTGGTCGCAGTGTTGCCGGCCGGATCGGTGACCGAGGCCTCGACGCTGTACTCGCCTTCGCTCAGCGGTGTCTCGGCGTCGACACTGTAGGTGCCATTCTCGACGGTGGCGGTGACGGTCTGTTCGTTGCCGTCACTATCGGTGATGACCAGCGTGACGGTGCTGCCATCGTCGGCATCGGTGGTACCGACGATGGTGGGCGTGGTGTCGGAGGTCAGTGCGGGAGCATCGACGGTCAGCGCCGGCGCGCTGGCGTCGATCTCGCCTACATCATTGCTGGTCGCAGTGTTGCCGGCCGGATCGGTGACCGAGGCTTCGACGCTGTACTCGCCTTCGCTCAGCGGCGTCTCGGCGTCGACGCTGTAGGTACCATTCTCGACGGTGGCGGTGACGGTCTGCTCGTTGCCATCGCTGTCGGTGATCACCAGGGTGACGGTGCTGCCGTCTTCGGCATCGGTAGTGCCGACGATGGTGGGCGTGGTGTCGGAGGTCAGTGCCGGTGCGTCGACGGTCAGCGCCGGCGCGCTCGCATCGATCTCGCCCACGTCATTACTGGTCGCGGTGTTGCCTGCGGTATCAGAAACCGAAGCTTCGACACTATATTCGCCTTCGCTCAGCGGCGTCTCGGCGTCGACACTGTAGGTGCCGTTCTCGACGGTGGCGGTGACGGTCTGCTCGTTGCCATCGCTGTCGGTGATCACAAGGGTGACAGTGCTGCCATCGTCGGCATCGGTGGTACCGACGATGGTCGGTGTGGTATCGGAGGTCAGCGCGGGAGCATCGACAGTCAGCGCCGGCGCGCTGGCGTCGATCTCGCCCACGTCATTGCTGGTCGCAGTGTTGCCAGCCGGGTCGGTGACCGAGGCTTCGACGCTGTACTCGCCTTCGCTCAGCGGGGTCTCGGCGTCGACGCTGTAGGTACCATTCTCGACGGTGGCGGTGATGGTCTGTTCGTTGCCGTCGCTGTCGGTGATGACCAGGGTGACGGTGCTGCCGTCTTCGGCATCGGTAGTGCCGACGATGGTCGGCGTGGTGTCGGAGGTCAGTGCCGGGGCATCGACCGACAAGGACAGCACGACCTCTGTCGGCAGTGTCGGATCAAGATCCAGCCCCAGACCATCTTCATCCTCATCATTGAATTCCGGGTCGGTAAAGCCGCCCTCATATTCATAGGAGGTCCGTTCGACACGCCCTTCGCGCCCCACCCCAGAGGCATCCAGGAAACCACTACGACTGCTGCCTGGCGCACCGCCATTCTCACCAGCTGCGGGAGCTTCCTGAATCGCGGTCGGGTCTTCGCCACGAGCGATCGCTTCGCGCAACGCTTCCACTGTCGGGTCAACAGGCGCTTCCCCACGCGACTCGGCCAGCAACACCTCAACGCCGATCGGTGCCCCCTGCGGCACCACAAGCTGGGTGCCGTCTTCCAGCACCACGATCGCGCCCTGCGGTGCGACCAGAGTGGCTGTCGGTTCAAGCGTCATTCCATTGACGACACGCTGCGCCTCGCTGGTGGAGGAAACAACAAGTACTGTGCCTTCTGTGCGGATGACCTGGACCATGGGGACATACTCCTGCTGGGGAAAGGTGCTGCATCATGCTGCGAAGGGGGCAATGGCATGATCGACAAGAATGGATAGTTACATTTTGATACACAACATCACTTACTGCAACCTAGCAATTTTCAGTAGTGCCATAGCGCTATGAGAGTGAGACCTCTAATCACAAAAAACCTTTATCAATCAGTTACTCACTCTCATAAAAGTCGTCATTCCACTTTAGTGAATCTTGCGAGACTGAGCAGACCACTGGCGCCGGATACTACGCAAGGGTGGTGATTGATCATGAGGGCTCGCTAATACCGTAGCATCGTTGTAAAGCCATTGTTCAATCAAATCTGCCAAATGTAACAATGCTTTTACATTTTGCGGTTGCTGCTGGGCAATACGGCGCAAGTGACTGCCGGGCGCCTCGCCCACGTAGGGGCCATGGCCCGTACGCTCCAGCCGCTTCACCAACCTGCGGTAGGCCCGCACACCTGCGTGCGCTGACACCTCACGACCTGACCACAGCACCAGTGCCACGCCTGCCAGCACCACACAGGCCAGCAGCCCGAGCACACCCCAGACAAGCCACTCCCAGCGGAAGTCACCAAACAGTCGCTTCCAGAGATTACGCTGCTCATCGAGACGGAACCCCACCACACTGCGTTGCCAGCGATATTCGAAACGCTCCCACTGCCGTCTCAGATCACTGAGCAATGAATTATTCAGCGTGAAAGCGCGCAAACCAGCATCGGCCATGAAGCCCGGCTGCCCCTGCAGGCTCAGCGCCCCCTGTGAGATTCGCTCGGGAGCCACTGCCGCGGTGGGATCAAATCGATGCCAGCGGCCGGCATGGAACACCTCGACCCAGGCGTGAGCGTCATATTGGCGAATGCTCAATTCCTGCGGCCCACCGATGCCATCGCCTTGTGCCTCGCCGCCCAGGTAACCCGCGACCATACGCGCCGGCAGTCCGGCAGCGCGCGCCAGAAAAACGCTGCTAGAGGCGTAATGGGTGCAATAGCCCTGCAAGCTGTCGAACAGGAAATCATCGACACGGCTGAGCCCCTCGAGACGCGGTGGCGTCAAGGTGTAGTGGAAAGGCTGGCGATTGAAATACTGGAAAAGGCGTTGCAGGAAGATCTGAGGGTTTCCCCCCGACTCCCGCATCAGATCGCGAGCAAACTCACGGGCACGCGGGTTGCCATCATCGGGCAACAGTTGATCAAGGCGCTGCATCCATTGCGGGGCCGCTGTCGGCGGCGCGCCGGTGGAAGACATCTCCAGCAACTCGCGGGTATTGAGCGACGCCAGCCCTTCAAGGGTGCCGTCAATCAGGTAGCGGGCCTCACGACTGGTCGTCAATGGCGCACCGAGACTCGGCCGCCAGGGGCGCGGGTCCGGCTCCAGCAGCAGCTCATAGCGATGACGTGCGGTCTCCCCTTCCCTGCGCGTCCCGCGCTGAACGTAGCGCTCGGTCGGCCCGCCCAGCGCCTCCTGAAAACGCTCCGGCGTGGCACGCGACCAGCGCACGCCATCAAACAGGCTCAGGGTATACACACGCCAGTAGCGCTGGGAGGCCGCAGGCAGTCCGTTGTCGAAACGCGCCCGAAACGCCAGGGCGTCACTGCGACCCAGAGCGGCGATATCGCCGGGAGAGACACTGTCGGTAAGCCCCGTGGTGGCCTCGTTGAGCTGCGGCACGTTCCACAGCGGCGGCAAGCGAGGAAAGAGCACGAACAAGCCCAGCATCAGCGGCAGGGACAGCCCCATCAGCCAGGCCGTCTCCCGCATGGCCTCACGACGCTCGCGTGCACCGGCGATCAATACCAGCCCGCCGACCAGCCACGCCGCAGCCATGACCGAGGCCGCCGCCATCAAGGGCCCCTGGTCGTGCAGGAAGGCTGCCGCCAGCACCACGAAACCCAGCCCGCAGACCACTCGACCGTCCCGCAGACTGTCCGTCTCCAGCAGCTTGAGCAGATAGATGCCGACCAGCAGGCCGATCATCGCCTCCAGGCGCAGTATCTGGCCGTATTCGAGAAACAGGCCCGCCGCGACCATGGCCACCGCCGCCAGTCGCAACAGGATGCCAGCGCGCGGAACTCGCGCCCGGAGTTGCTGAAAGCGCCACAACGCCGCCAGCAAGGCCGGCAAGGCAAGCCACACCGGCATCCACAGCACATGCAGCGCCAGCACCAGACACTGGCCGATGAACAGGTGGCGCAGCTCCAGCCAGCCCAGCGACTGATCAGGCGTCAGCGATTTGCGCTGCCACCAGCGTCGTCTGGCGCTGGAGGAAGTAGAAGATGCGCCACGGGAAAGCTCGTCCTTTGAGGAGCGGCCCAAGGAGGCACGTCCCGGGGAAGCCTTGGCTGTCGACAGGCTCATGCGCTGCCCTCCTGACTCAAGGGACGACTCGCGCCGGCTCGCTCGGCGGCCTCACTGGCCGCCAGCTGGGCGGACCAAGGCAACTTTCGCTCGCCGCCGAACAGCGTCAACGCCTCAAGCACTCGACGGCGATGCGCCCCGCCACTGGCGATGGCCAATGTCTGCCCCGGCAGCCGCAGACCATAGGTCGCCTGGGCACCTTCCGCCTCCAGCACGCGCGCCGTCAGCTCCGATAGCCGCTGCTCCATGTCGCCACGACAGGCCTCGTAATCCAGCCACAGCGAGGGACGCGTAGGCGTCTCGAAGCGCTTGGTGACCAACTCTCCGCTGCGCCCCCAGTGCTTCCAGGCGATATGCGCTGGCGCATCACCCGGCACATAGCGGCGCAGCCCGGCGAAATCGCCCTGCTCTATCTGTTCGAGCGTACGACGACTGCCCTGCGGGATGGAGGGAAGCTCCGGTTGTGGATAGACGAGGACCGGCGTGTCGATCGCGACCCAGGCCCACAGGCGCACCAGTCCCAATGGCCAGCGCGACTCCAGCGTCAGTGTCGGCAATGAGAACTGGCCACGCTGGAAGGCTGCCAGCTCCAGCGGCGCGCTGCCTTCGCCGTCATGGATCTCGAGTCGCTGGCGCGCCTCTCCCAGCCGCACATCGATGGCATGTGAGCGAACCCGTCCGGTGAGGCGCACCATGACGCGCAACGTATTGCCCGCAAATGCCTCGCCATCGGCGATCAGCTGCACTCGCACGCCCGCCAGATTGCGCCAGCTGCGAAAGATGCTGACCACTGCCACGGCGAACAACCAGAAGGACAGGCCATGCGCCAGCGAGTTCTCGTAATTGATACCCAACAGCAGCAGCAGGATTACCAGCACCGCCCAGTACAGCCCGAAGGGCGTCGGCAAGATCATCAAGCGTGCGTGATGAAGCGCCTCGCCTCCGCCAATCGACATCTTGCGCAGCAGGCGGGCTTTCACCCGCGTCCATGCGCCGGGCTTCGCCACCTGGGTCATGCAGGCACCACCGCCACCTGCCCGAGCAGATGGCGCGCCACGGCCTCACCCTCAGCAACACTGCCTTCGCTGAGGCGGTGCCCCACGACGGGCGCCCAGACCGCTTGCACATCCTCCGGCAGCACATAGTCACGTCCTGCCAGCAGTGCCCAGCCACGCGCAGCACTGGCCAGCGCCAGCACCCCGCGCGTCGAGAGACCATAGGCCACTTCCGGCGAGCTGCGCGTCGCCGCCACCAGCGCCTGCAGATAATCCAGCAGCGGGTCAGACAGCCGTACACGGTCCACGGCTGCCTGCCACTCATTGAGCACCGAGACAGGCAACAAGGGTCGCAGCGCCTCGATATGCTGACGCCCGGCATTGCCCTTGAGAATCTCGCGCTCGGCAGCGGGCTCCGGGTAGCCCAATGACAGCCGCATCAGGAAGCGGTCCAGCTGGGACTCCGGCAGCGGGAAGGTACCGGATTGCTGGAGCGGATTCTGGGTCGCGATCACGAAGAACGGTTCTGGCAGGCGACGGGTCTCGCCCTCCACCGTCACCTGACGCTCTTCCATCGCCTCCAGCAACGCGCTCTGCGTCTTGGGCGTGGCACGGTTGATCTCATCCGCCAGCACCAGCGAGTGGAACACCGGGCCGGGGTGAAAACGGAAGTTGCCCTCACGCGGGTCGAATACCGACACGCCGAGTATGTCTGCGGGCAACAGATCACTGGTGAACTGCACCCGCTGCATATCCGCTCCGATCAGACGCGCCAGCCCCTGGGCGAGGGTCGTCTTGCCCAGCCCGGGCAAATCCTCGATCAGAACATGACCACGACACAGTAGACAACAGAGCGCCAGACGGATCTGGCGCGGCTTGCCCGCCAGCACCGTCGACAATGCGGCTTCCACCTCTTCCAGCTGCTGTGGCGATACCTTGGCATTCATGCAAAGACTCCAGAACAAAGTGGGGAGGAGGAGAGGCGGCCATCAAGATGGGCAGCACACGCCAGATGACGCAGGGGCAGCGGCGTTGCTGCACAGGCTCGACAGGGAAAAGCGGAGATCATCGGCTCAGGCTCTCACTCAGAAAGCCTTCATGAATCAGGCGCTCAAGGGCCATACGGCTATCAGGCGTTGAAGGATGCAACGCAAGCGCATCGGCAGGCGTGACCCAGAAGGCATCTGCCACTTCTTCCGCCTGCAGCGTCAACGGGCCATCGTAATGCACCAGATATGTACTGCCGAAGACATGGTTAGTCGCGTCGGTGTAGCAGAAGTCGAAACAATGCTTGAGCGGCGCACCGCGCACGCCTATCTCTTCCTCCAGCTCGCGACGGGCAGCCACCTGCACGGCTTCACCAGCCCCGACAACCCCTCCACTGGCGAGGTCGAAATAGCCAGGGAACACTTCCTTGCTCAGGGTACGCTTCTGGATGCACAGTTCACCGCGGCCATTGAGCACGAAGGCATAGGTCGCACGATGCCAATAGCGGTAGCGTCGCATCAAGCGACGCGGTGCCGTGCCACAAGGGCGATTCTGTGCATCGACCAGCTGAATGATTTCGTCCTGGATCACCGTTCCCTGTTCCTTGCCTGTCCTTGAGTCACTTCGATAGCCACCCGCGACGACCAACACCGCCAGATGGCATCGACCAATGCGTCCCACGGTAGCAGAATGCGACGAAGCTGCCTTCAACTGCGGCCCGGACACCTGCCTTCACACCCGGGCAACAGGTGACGCTCGCATTCGGGCAAACCACCTAAAACAGAACCCTCTGCACCAGCCTCTGCACCAGCCTCTGCGCCAGCCTCTGCACTAGCCTCTACACTAGAGGCCATCGACGTCAGAAAACACCACGCTGGCATCATGGACCGGCCCCAGGGTCATTCTCTTTACACGCCGAAACAGGAGATGCGCACGGCATGAGGCAACCTCATAAGGGACATGGCGCGCCGCGACGCGCCGGACAGATATCGGCTGGCCTGACCGCCCTTCGCACCATCGCCACTACCGCCAGCAGATGGCTGGCGACGCTGACCCTGCTCTCCTTTGCCACCGTTCACGCCTCAGCGCAGGAGACCCCGTCCGCCGCTCCCCATGTCGAGCAAGCCTTCGCGCTACCGACGCCACCGGGTGCCACGACCGGGGCCGTCTACCTGACACTCTCGATCACAAAGGGCGATACCGTGCTGACAGGCGCGAGCACGCCGATGGCCGCCACGGTCGAATTGCACAGCATGCAAGTCACGCAAGAGCGCATGCAGATGCACAGAATCGAGCAACTGGCGATTTCCTCTGACGCGCCGCTGACGATGGCTCCCGGCAGCGGCCCCCATCTGATGCTGATCGGGCTGACGCAACCACTCACTGCAGGCGACAAGCTGCCGCTGACGCTGCATTTCCTGGCGAGACCTGACACGAGCCTTGAGGTCTCGATCAAGGACTACGCCGAGATGATGTCGCTCAGTGAGTAACGCCATCGGTGCATACGCCTCTATCGACAAACCCCTCTATCTACAAGCGCCCCAACCCGCGAAACGCGCATGCAAAACGGCCCTGACACAAGGTGCCAGGGCCGTTTTCTCAAGAAGCGCCAGATCCTCACCGGGCTGACAGGCTGTCTCAAAGCCCCCAGACCACCCGCAACGCCAGCCCCAGCAACACCACGCCCGTCAGACGATTGATCCACACCGCGCGCGCCTGCAACCAGGGCAGCACCCGCGAGTGCGACAGCACCAGTGCCACCAGCACATACCAGAGCCCGTCGATGCCCATGGCCGTCACGACGACCAGCCACTTGCCCAACTCGCTCATCTCCGGCGTGATCAACTGACTGAGCAGCGCCACGAAGAACAGAATCAACTTGGGGTTGGCCAGCGCCACCATGAAACCATCGCGAATCGCCATGGAGCGGGACGTGGTGACGGCCTGCGCCTCCAGCGCTCCGCCTCGGCCCGCCCGCAGCGCCTTGATCCCCAACCAGGCCAGATAGGCTGCCCCCAGCAGCATGATCGCCTGGAAGACGCCCGGATAATGAACGATCAAGGCGCCGAGCCCCCAGGCAGTCAGCGCGGCGTACAACCCGACTCCCAGCGCATGACTGATACCGGCGGCAACCCCCGCACTCCTGCCGCCACCCAGGGTATGGCGCAGTACCATCGCCAGACTCGGCCCGGGCGACATCGCCCCCATCGCGCATAGCGCAACCAGTGACAACCACAGATTCAGCGGCATCCAATGCATGAAGGTCATTCCATGTTCCAGACAATTGATGAAAGCGACACAACGCCGACCACGGGCAAACACCTGAAGGTATCACCTGACAGTAACCTGGCGCTCGCGGTGTGGCCCGCTCTACCCATCCTGCGTTGCTGACGGGATACGAGCATCGGACGCATACAACTCCCACCAAGTCTTCGGGTAGACGCGGTCGAGTGTATCAAGCGCCATGATGATGGGGCAGCAGGCCGTATGAACGACCTGGACATGCCCCTCACGACGGGTGTCACACGAACTGGTCAGCCCGCCCTCGAAGGCGGCCGTCGTGCATGGATTTATATGAGAACATAATAAAGTACAGAATTTTACACATCTGAAAACTTGTGCAACAGATTGGGAGTTGTACAAGTTCATGATAAAAAGTAACGTTTGTACCGCTGCTCAGGAAGAGCGGCAGGTTCAGCGTAGTGACAGGCCCTGTCAAAGGATGACGCGCAAGCTTGGGACTTCGCTCCCGGCCAGGAAGATTCGTAAGCCTGAGCGGGTAGGTTTACGAATCTTCATGACTGGCAAGCCTGCGAGCTCAGGGAAAGAGAACACTACGCTGAATGACACCGAATTCAGTCAGTTTCTGAAGGTGTACAAGATTCTTGCGGGTCAGTAGCGCCCGATCGCTGCTCAGGAAGAGCGGCAGGTTCAGCGTAGTGACGGGCCAAGTGCACAGGAAGTGCAGCCAGGGACAGGCCCTGTCAGAGGATGACGCGCAAGCATGGGAAGCTTCACTCCCCGGCCAGCAAGATCCATGAGTCTGAGCGATTGATTCCCGGGCCTTGATGGCTGGCAGGTTTGCGAACTCAAGGAAAGAGACCACTACGCTGCACCTCACCAGATTCAGTCAATTGCTGAGAAGGAGAGGAGACATGGAAGGGAAAGCTCAAGCCGCACTGTGTTGCCCGGCATGATCCAGAACACCGCATCGCACTCCTCGATCCCTCTCTCGCCCGCAACAGCATCTATCGACGCGTAAAGAGCGCTCCACATCAGGCGTGAGCCGCCGTCTGGATACACGAGACACAGGAAAGCCCCGACATTCGTTCGGGGCTTTCCTGTGTCTCGTCCCCTGCCGTCACATACAGAGCAAATACAAGCAGCTGCCATCCCCAGCGCCATGACAGGCGAAGCGTGAAGAGATAAGCAAGGACGGGCATTCGGATCAGGGAGAGACAGACAGAGAGCGAAGAACCACAAGGAAGATGAATCGGTGGGAGCCAGAAACGCAAAAAAGCCGCTCGAAAGCGACTTTTTCAATTCTGGTGCCGGTGGTCGGACTCGAACCGACACGCCATAGCCATAGGATAAAAACCCTATACAACAATGACTTATCGATAACCAACCAGCATGCCGATGAGCAGAGTGTATCACCTTAAGTGTTGGTGAGTGACAGGCTGACGCCGCGCAGAGACGATACCTTACGGGGAAGGAAATAGAGCAGGCAAGAACTTCCGAGCGACTTGGCTTGCAACGGACCTACCAGCCCTCTCATGAGGAATTCGCCCTCATAGGTGTCGACAGGTCAAGATGGGGTCAAATCCAGCTCAGAAGGCCCGTGTGAGGCTCACAAACATTGCGATGGGGCGAGCGCCACAACGGCTAGATGAATACCTTGCATGGGCCGATTTTCAAATCGGCCCGAGGAGATTATCTAGTATACCTAGAAGAGGGTTATTTTTTCTAAGACTTTACTTTTTTGAGACAAAGCAACTACAAATCATATAGAAGCTTTTCGAGTCTATTGATTAGATTTTAGCTTCTCGTCCCATTGAGTGAGCCTATAGTAGGCAGTCAAAGCGCTCTGAAGCTTCAAGTATATTAATAAAGATGGCTGATCATTACGTGACCTCAGCTCGTCGACAACAAATTGCATTGTATCTGCGAAACTATCTTGATGTTCATCTGGGACTTTCACTCCAGATGCGTAATATGCATCAAGCATATTATCCATATGTTCCTGATGAACAAATTTAAGAATGAAACTTGACTGACTAGAAAGATCATTTAGCACACCCTCACTTTCCATAGAGGAGAGGAGATTATTCAACAAATTTACTTTATGTGTAGTCCCTAAGCTAATGGACTTCTTCATTTCTGAATTCACATCTAATTGAAGCAGGAGGTTGCGATAGGAGTTCATACGTGCAGATTTTATAGAGCCTAGCATCTCCGAGGCCTCTACTTTTAATTGATTAATCTCTTCCATGAGCTCCTGGACTTCATGAAATTCTATAACGTAGCTACCTATACTGATAGCTCGAATATAAGGAAAAACAAGATACAACACAGAGCAGAAAAATCCGACAATAACTAGTGTAACTGCTGCACCACCTTCAAACTCAACAGGCGTATATAGCAGAAAACCGCTCAAAAGCATAAAGGACACGCCCATAAGAGACGCAAAAAATTGCCTGCGAAATGGAATAGCGTTTTTATGCCCACCCTTAAGACTTTCGTTAGCCACCCCGACCACTCCTTATATTCTTATGTCCCTATACCCTAACGAAAAACAGCCTTTTTGGCGCAGGAAAGTTCTTCAGCTGGCGGACATTCCGCGAGCAAGCTCCCACCACTCCATGCTCTACCCTACCTTTCAGAATCAGAAAACCCCTTGATTACCTATAGAATAATCAAGGGGTTAGAATAGATATAAGAGATGTGTTTTTAAGACACATCCGGTGGGGAGGGTAGAAAACTCCTTACCAGAGCGACCGCTTTCGCGAAATCACTCCGGCAAGGTGTTTGACCACTCCAGCCACCCATTTGCTAGTAACGGCTTTTACGCCGCATCCGTATGGGGCCACTCTACTCACTGTGCTGAACACCGTTGCGATGGTAAGTGAGATCATGGGTCTCCCATCGCCCCGCCCGTGACGCCCCGTTCAGCAACCTATGACGGCCGTATCCATCATAGGAACCTCTCAGGCGCAGCCTTGTGTCACGAACCTCTTCTAAGCTGCCGTCACCCACTGCACACTGCTCTAGGTTTTCGATACCCTGGCCGGTGCCCAGCATGGTGACTTTCCACTGCGGTCGAACGTGAGTTTCCCCGATACCTCCGCAGGGTATGTGATACGACTGTATCCACATACAGTGATTATCACACTTTACTTTTTGCCATTCAAGCCCCTACTCCCTCTAACACAGCTCTACAACGTCATTATTATCGATGCTTCCTCCCTCCTCGTCATCTTCAAAAGCATGCCGAGAAGCAGATGCACGAATAGCTACGGCTTCGTCCTCAGTGAGTGGCCTTACAACCAGCTCCGGCAGGCTGGCGGAGTCATCTCTAGACTGGCTGAGCCCAATAGCCCGATGGAGGATGTCACTAGTGTTTTTAAGGGCTGTAGAGGCCGCTGTAAGCCCTCGTAGGTGCATACCCCATGCTTGGGTATTATCTGGGGGCTTTGCGGCCTCTAGAGCCTCTAGAACGCGCTCACGAAGCTCGTGCGCCAGAGCTAACTCATCTTCAATCAGCGAGGTCAACTGATGTTTGAGACCCTCCTCATCGAGCAAGGAAGCCAGCTCGGCTCTCTGTGCATTAACAAGAGCATCTGATGCTTTACCTGGCTTTACCCCCTTACGTTTTTTGATTCTTTTGACAGTTGATATAGACATTCCTAATCGTCTAGCTACAGATGGCATGGTATGTCCGGCTTCAAGCATAACGATAGCTTTCGCTTCCAACTCAGGACAGATGCTCACCATTTACTCCCCACTAACGGCCAAAGCCGCCTTGGCAATCTTATCTATGCAAAGAAGGTTTGCCGCCACCTCAGAAGTAGATAAATCCTTCTTAGATGGATACCGGCTACATTCAGGAGCCTGGACAGATTCCAAGTATTTAGCGAGAGCCTCGAAAATGATGCATTCGACAGGCTTTTTTATAAGCCCTCCTTCGCGATAAGAAACTATCTTATCTATGGTTTGTTCAGGTAGTAAAATTGTTACTGGAGCCATTCCGAACCTCTTGGCCGTCTCAATTCGAATCTTTTCTTTCCGCCGAGCACGGCGATGAGTTCGGTTAACAGAACTACCTTTAAAGCTGGCTCGTTTAGCCAAGTTATCATTACGCTTATACTTGCTCATACAAACCTCAGTTAGTGAAAACTAACTGAATTATATGAAATACAAATCAGCTGCACAGTCATTATGCATAACTTGCATACCAAATCTGCTACACACCATTTTTCTTGACATCTTGAACAGTGCTCGTCGAGCAACCCAAATAACCTGCAACTTTCCTTACGCTGTTGCCTGCGGCAAGTAATTCAGAAATTTTCGTTCGCTTCTCATTATCTTTAGGCCTTCCCTTATACACACCTAAGGATTTCGCTTTCATAATCCCCTGTGCCTGTCGACGTCGACGATCTTCATAATCTTTTCGAGCAATCGCAGCCATCATGTCCAACATCATTGAATTGATGGCATCGAGCATACGAGCTGTGAACTCATCCCCCTCCACCACTCTTAGGCTTTGATGGCTAGTAGGAAGGTCAACAGCCACTACTCGTAGCCCTTTCGCTTCGATTTCAGCTCTAAGACGACGCCAATCACCTCCTGGAAGCCTCGATAGTCGATCTATAGCTTCCACTAGCAGAACATCACCAGCCTGGGAGTCTTTTAACAAGCGCCGGAGCTCCTGACGCTCAGCATCTGCCCCAGATACATTCTCAGTGTAATAGCTAGCGACCTTGTGACCATGCTCTTCTGCAAAGGCATCGAGCTGGCTACGGGCCCGTCCAGCATCTTGATCCTCTGTGCTAGCTCGAAGGTAAGCTCGGATAAACATTTGAGATGCTCCTGTATCGTTTAGCATGTATCGGTAACAAGCGTAGCGGTTTGAGTCCGAAAACCAAAATAACGATACAGAATAACCACCTTTGGAGGCGTGTTGCTTTAGGTATACCCTATCCGCCTAGCATTCGAGTGCTAATCGAAGAGGGTGAATTCTCTGCTCGTGTGAGCCTTTTGCTCCTTCTCTTTTTTCTTAGCTACTGACTCAGCGGTCCATAGACCGCGCGCCTCCCTTTTAACTCTCACTGTAGGAGTGAACAAATGGTTTAGATTTGATCGAATATTCTTCAAGTTTTCTGCATCCTCATGCTGGTTGCGGAACCGCTCTACAATCTCCTCACAAGGACCAATCTCACAACCCGTCCATCTCCTTCCTTTTAATTCTGCAACTATAAATGTAGTTCCTGAACCTCCAAATGGGTCTAGAACAAGGTTACCTTCATCTGTTGACATTTCGATTATTCTATCCATTAGCTTCACTGATAGCTCATTCGCACCTGTCCTCTTTTTATATTTAGCATGCCTAACCGGAGGAATATCAGTCCAAACGTCAGTGAGACTAATGCCCTTTGGATTCATTTTATGCTTATAACCACCATAATCTTTTATATCCCCAAAGCAGCTAGGACAAGTAGGTGTAGGTAGTCTATCTGCACTCAGCTTATTAGGTTTTTCACCTTTAACAAAATACAACAAAGAATAATGAGAAGGATAGAGCCTACCTTTTATTGGAAGACTATATTTCATATCAACTGCAATCCAATGTTTAAAGTTAAGTCGACCGTTTAGAAAATTTGAAAACTTACCATTCCAGGCAGGCAGATTCCAAACAAAGAATGAGCCGCCATGCTTTAAAACTCTAATACATTCATTCATCCAACTTTCGGTCCACTTAAGATATTCCTCTTCTTTCAGATTATCATTCATATCTGAAGGATACATCTTGTCCAAGTTAAAAGGTGGATCAGCGAAAATTAAATCTACGCTATCACTATCAATAGATTTTAGGTAATCAAGACAATCCTCTCGATAAAGGCTCCCTAACTCTGTCTCAAATACTGGGTCGACACTTTTATTCTCCAGCTGATTTGTATCAATATCTCCAATAAGTTTTAGGATTGAATCGGAGTATTCCTGAATCATACCTATACACTTTTGATTAAGTCGCCCCATTTTCAATGACAGCTCAAGCTCAGAAATACCCAAAACCTCTTGGATTATTGAAAGATCCTTACCAGAAGGAAGGATATTCTTACTATTGTAGTAGCCAAGCCTACTCACAGATATGCCCGTCAATTTCGAAAGATCTTTAACTTCTTTCCTAGATTCGGAACTTACCCCAAGTGCTTTAAAAAACTGATTTGAATATTCCATTAAACGCCTGCTAGGTAGTCGTAAACTTTAAAAACTATTCGAATTTTATCACACACCAAAGCCGCTCTCTTAGAAGTTCTCTTCGAAAAGGGACCTATAGGTCCCTCGAGTATAGACCATCCGCTGCTAGCTTGTAACCAGCTATCAAGGAGTGCACTCGATGGAGAAGCACAAAGCAAAATTACTAGGCCAAGTTCTTGGCTCACAGCTGCGACAAGAGAGAAACCGTGCAGGACTTACTCAAGATGACATAGCTGTAGCTATCGGTGTTGACCGAAGACATTACGCGCGAATCGAGAGTGGTCAAAAGAGAATATCAATTATTCGCCTCATTGAGGTATGTGAAGCTTTAAACATTGCCCCATCCGATGTCATCTCAAATACAAAGAGAATTTTAGACCATGAAAATCGAAATTAAGCACGATGGTAGCTTTATTCCCCATCAAGTCAGAGACAATGCAATAGATATTGTCTCTAGTTGCTTGCAGAAGATAATTACATCCAACAATGAATTCGTAGTTAATGACACTATATATTTCCGTGCACAAAGAAATCAAAAGGTAACGACATGTGTCATGAATTCGGCCACCTACCTGTCAAATAGCTTTCAAAGTAACTTGAGCATGATTGATGGATGCTACGGAGAAACTAAACGGCATGGTCAAAATATAGATGGCTTGATAACAAGAAGAATACAAGGCACTGGTTATAAAATAAAAGACCCAAACAGACTACTTGAGGTGCTACACTCATATATAGAAAAAAACGACCTGCCGGAAAGTTCTATATACACTCTATTCCCGATGTTTTATGGCATGTATGTTCAAAGCAATTTTTATGACATCGCCAACTTACCGCCTGAAACCCAACACTTATTTAAAGAGGAATACTTTGACTCTGAATTTAGACTGGGAGTTGAATTTGAGACTGGAAACATAGCGAGTTCCTTTAGAGCCTTTAATAAACTCTTTATTCTATTCCAAGAAGGATATATAGATGCTGGCGTATTCATAACCAGCACAGACAAAGCAAATTCTGCAACAAGAATATGGCCTGTATCAAATAGAAACGGTTCATTCCAAGAGTTGGAGAAGAGGCACTATTTGAATCAAGTATCTCTACCTTTAATATGTATCGGATTCTCGCCTGATAGATTCGATAATAAAGCTTCTTTTCTTGGAAAAGGAATGAGCTTATATAACCCTACACCTACAGGCAAAAGGGATACAACAGGAGCCTATGATATATTTATAGGAGAGGATGGCGAGGAAATTTTGCGCCCGATTGGCATCTCTTAAAGATCTATAACTTTCCTGAACATAGTTCAAAAGAATATCAATTACAAACTCTAACCAATTGACTTGGTGTGTAACTTATAGATTTCCACATGAATAGCAAGAACTACCCCTTTTGAGTCTTCGATATTGGTATATTAAATTTCGCTAGATGCCCCATATAAACGCTGCCCCACTATAAGGTAGGGCAGCGTTAGAAGTTATCAAGTAGTTATAGTGAAAATGTGAGACCAATCTAGCCGCTCGACTGCTTTAGACAATAAGGGAAGACGGTAGCGCTTGTCAGCATCGCTACCGTAGTGATCTGTCATAGTTTTGCCGGAATGTCCCAGTAACCACGAAATGTGCTCAGTCTGCGTATTCTTGATCCTCAACGCCTCGGCCACAGTATGGCGATAGCCATGGAATGTCGGCTCGATTCCCAGCTTTTGTCGAATATAGCCAAACGCCTTCGATGCGCTCTTACCATACTCGCCATTATAGGGGACAAGGCTAAACAAACGCTCTTCTCCTTTTCGGCTAATGACGTAATCCAAAAAGCCAAGCTTGATCAGATGAGAGTGAAGGGGCACATACCGCCATGAACTGGCGTTTTTGACGCTCCGGTTATCTCGAGCATGAATTTCGAAGAAGTGTATCCCTCCATGTTCACTAATATCTTTAGGCGCCAGCGCCGCCAGCTCTTCCAGTCGAGCACCAGAGTATATGCCAAGCAAGGGGAGCCAATACTTCCATCGCTCTGATGTGCTGTTTTTGTGCTTCAGATACAGGTCAGATGAGAACCAAAGCGCCAGCTCATCCTCAGTCCAGGTCTTCCGTCTGGGGGGCTGCTTGACTTGTTGTTTTTTCCTCTGGGTGAACGGGTTGCTATCTAATTTTCCAATCTCCACAAGCCAACCAGCAAAGTTGTGCAGGTTATTAATGATATTGATCTGCGTTCGCGGGGATATTACTTTGTGATCTCCAGCCCTTATCTCATTCAACGTCAGACTTTTTCTCTTACCCTTGGTGCGCTGAGCTGGATAACTGGCCAACTCCTTTATAAACAGACGAACAACCTGCTTATCAAGTTTATTTGCTGGGAGATCACCAACAATCTCAATGAGCACGGATAAGGCTTGGCGAATGCTCTGCTGAGACTTCTGTTTGGCTTGCGTCATGCTTTCCTCAACAAACCCATCCCACATTTCACTCAGGGGCAATGCATCCGGTTGCGTTTGGGGTAGGACCGATGTTGCGAGCCCCTCCTGCCGCCCTTGCTGGCTCCAGATGTGTGGTGCCAGCTCTTTCATGAGCTTAATGTCGCCGTCAGTCGCATCTTTCACTGTAATCTCGCCAGTAACCGGATTAATAGTTACCAACTCGACCACCAGCGTTTCACCGGAACTGACGCGATGAGCCTTCAAGGGCTCGATGTGAGAAATAGTTAGTTTGGCGCCGAAATCTCGAGGTGTTGAAACCTTCAGGGGCTGGATTGCGGTCGTGAGATCCGCCAGCGCTCCCCAATCAGTAGGAAACACAGTAGTCACGGGTTGACCTTTCCTCAAAGCATCAAAAACATCCTGATAGGCAAGCCATACCAATAGGACGCGTCGCTTGGCAGTCTTTTTACAAGAGGTATTGAGAGTCTTACGAATCTCCCGACGTTGCCGGAAGTGCTCACGAACATCATGGGGAATGATGATACGGGCATACCATTGAGAGGCATGACGGGAGCGAATCAGATAGGTTCCGTAGGGCATTTTGACTTAGAAAGTGTATCACCCGAAGTGACCCACCTACCCTTTCGGAAATACATCCAAGCTTTCGCCCCTAGTAACCACGGGACTTACAGCTAAGGATGGTGCCGGTGGTCGGACTCGAACCGACACGCCTATTAAGCGGCGGATTTTGAATCCGTTTTTGATAGATCTCGGGTCACGCTGGCAGCGGGCCTTTCGAGGAAAATCAATAACTTGCGATATTCCATGATTCACACTGCCCCCGCCTTTTAGTCGCAGTCTGCGACCAAACTGCGACCAAACTTTCTTACTAGAGAGGTTTCGATACTCCGACCTAGGCCTAGTTTTCGTCTCGAAAATTTCTTGCCAGCCTGGCTAGCTCGAGAATGGTCCTTTCTTCTTGGGCTTTCTCATGCGCATTGGGATACAGCAAAGCCAAAATGCAGTACTTTTCCTCATACAGCTCGCCCTGTACGTAGACTAGGGCTGCATCTCGCTCAGGCTCACCAACCCTACACTTCCTATCTGCAACCGGAATCCTGTCCGGAAACCCTTCTCTTGGAGGCATGCATATGTGCATATGTAATAAAGAGGCGGAACGAACAGATGGTGGTTGATTGTAGTAGCTGACTTTACCAAAGCGTCTAGGCCAGTATTCCTCGCCAGATTCTACCCACGCACGAAAGTCGTCTACCAAGTTTTGTATCAAACCAGGAAAGGACGACTCAACTTCTTCAAACAATAATTGCGTCTCAGGGTGCAGCTCAACTTCTACTTGCTTCTTCACCATGTAAATGTGCACCAATCCCTGATGTCATATGATCAGCCAGAGCACTCAGTGCAGCACTATCCGACAACATATCAACCGATTGAGGAGTGATAGTTGTCTGCTTAGCAAGCAGCTCAGCAGTAGCTGCCTTAGAGCGTGCTCGAGCAACAGCTCTGCGCAGCTGAATTAATCCATACTGCTCTGCCGTAGATTTATCCAATCCTGCAATAGCTTCATCTAATTGTGCTTCTTTATCACGAAGTACATGAGCTATAGTAGCAAAATTTTGATGATCTGCTACACCACCAGCTGGAGCATTAGAAATTTTTACACAAGCACGCTCGAAAACATCTGCACACTGCTTGGCTTTATGCAGCGCTTGATCGATATGTTCACGAAGATGCTTCGCAACAGGAGCTTCTGCATAATGAGCCTTCTCAGGCTGCTCAACAGCAGCTTGGGCAACTGGAGCGAAGAACGCTAGAGCAGATGCTACTGCAGCCACTAAATTAAACGAAGCAAAATAAGGCCTCGCAAAATTAGATGTTTGCACAAAATTGCTGGTAGCCATGTCTTTCCCCTTGCATCAATGATGCGTGTTCTACCCCCATAGTCTTGGGGGACGGCAAGGATAAATGCAAGGGGTATCTGTTGCAATATTTACAACGGGAAGATTTGTAACAGCCTATCACACCTCGACCACCACCACCGGCAGGCTTGGAGCCACGCCAGTGATCTGGTCCCCCTCCACGTAGACCATGCCACCCACCTGGGCATCGCCCTGGCAGGTGCGCACCCCACCCCCTACCAGATCCACGCGAACGCGCGAGCCGCTGACGCTGATCACCTCGCCTACCTGACGCGGCGTGGTCGGCAGCAACGCCAGCAGGCGGCGATATGGATTGGCCATGCTATCCCCCTCCTTTGCTTGAACTGATACCACACGACGCCATCACAGATGGAATCTCTGCAGCTCGATAGACTGGCGCACGCTCAGGGCACGCCCCTGCAGGCTTGCGCTGACGCTCACGCCACGCGAGACACCACGCCAGCCATCGCACTCGATCATCATGCCAGGCAGCAGCAGGCCGCCCAGAGAGGCCGCCAGGGGCATCTGCAGGCTCTCGGTGCTCTGGCGTAGGGTAGCGGCCAGCTCAGCGATCCCGCGCGACTGGGCCGGTGCCTGATCGGTGATCAGGGCATCCACCACGGTGGGTGCGAGCTGATCACCTGCAGTGCCCTGCCGGATGATCTGGGCTTGGATGCCGCCGGTGTCGCCATGCAACCAAACGGCATTGCGTGCATCACCTGGCTGCTGATCGCTGCCCAGCTGGGTGATGATGTCGCGCGGCACCGCCAGATCGACCTCGCTCTCAGCCCAGCGCCAGGGCGCTGCCTCGAAGCGTGGCGCGACGATGATGGTCTGATCCTGCTGGTGGGCCTGCACATAGCCGCCGGCCGCCTGGGCGATCCGCGAGATGGCGTCGATGGGCGCGAGGCTGTCATAACTCCACGCACCGGCGGGCACCACCCAGTCAGTCATGCGCCAATCCAGTGACCAGCCCTCTGGCAGCTCAGCGCGGGCAAGCTGCGAGGCGGTGGCCTGGCTGTCCTCGGTGTAGCTGCGCGCGGTGGCGTAGGGCGCGCCCAGGTACGCCGCGAGCGAGCGCCCGCTGATGGTCACGCTATGGCTCTGCCAGCTCTCGGAGCGTCGCCAGCCGTCCACCAGGCACCGCCACTGCTCGCCATTGATCTCGGCCATCACCTCCACCGGCTGGCCATCGGTGCCGGTCACCAGCGCCTGGGCGTCACGCCCTGCCAGGCCGGCAGAGAATGACCATGCCCAGCTGTCAGCGTCGATGCTGAGCGTCATCTGGGTGGCCGGCAGCTCCAGGCCATCGGATAGGCGCACCAGGCGCGCGGAGTTTTGCACGATATAGAGCCTTTTGACGGGAATGGTCGGGGTGGGTATCTCACACGTCAGACCGAACTGCAGCACCCACGGGGCGCTCGGCATGGCGTGGCAGAATTGCAGGGTGGTGCCACCCTCCACCGGCTCGAGCACCGGCGGCTGAGGCGGATCTGGCGGCAAGTCGAGGCCAGGCGGTGGCCGGCGGGCCTGCTCCCAGGGCACGCGCCAATCGTCGCCAGCGGTGCGCCCTTGCTGATAGGGCACATCCATCGTCACCGGCTCGAGGGTGCGGGCCTCCTCATACATCGAGCGCCGGCGGGCATCATTGCGGGGTGGGTGCTGGTAGCCGCTCGAGCGAGCAGCCGCGATGCCCTGCCCCTGCTCCCATACCGGCCGCGAGGCGCGGCGGACGCGCGGCAGCTGCAGCCACTGGCTGCCACTGAGGGTGCCCAGGATGCGCTCGGCCTGCTCCCACCGCGAGCCACTGGTGGCATCGGTGCGGGGGCGGGCAGACCACTGGCCACCCTGGCTGGCCGCAAGCGTTGCGCCCTGCTCGAAGCCTGACGCGGTGGCACCATAGGGGCGAGCAGGCTGCTCCCAGCGGGTGCTGCCCTGGACCTCGAGCGGGACCGCGTTCTCGAAGCGGGCACCGGCACTATCTGATGGCCCTCGAAAGACGTTGATCTCGCGGGTCAGCGCGACATCGACCACCGCCGGCGCACCCAGCGTGGCCACCAGCGAAAGGCTGACGCCATGCTCGACGCGGATCTCTGCCGACACCGGCGGCGTGGTGGCCTCCAGACTGAGCGACTGGATCAGCTCGAGCTGCGCTCGCACAGTGGCGGCCGGCATCACCAGGCTGGCCGCGATCTCGATGGCTCCACCCTGGGCGAGTCGAGCATCGAGGGATGGCGGCGTCAGCTGAGCATCGAGCACCAGCTCGCGCGGCAGCTCCACCGCCTCAGTGGCACCGCCGAAGCCCAGCACCACATGCCCACCCGCCGGCGGCGTATAGTAACCGGCGAACAGCAGCAACAAACCAGGATCGCCCCCCAGGCGCAGCTCGAGCGCTCGCGCATTCCAGGGCGCAAGACCCTGGACAAACTGCAGCCTGATCTCTCTCACGGTGCCCCCTAGCCCTCAGCGAATACCATGCGGCTGATCCGCGTCAGTATCCCGCGATAAATCGTTGTCGAGCTGATGGTCACGTCAGCGCCTGATCCCTCGATGCCGACATCCAGATCCATCACCCAGGCACCCTCGCCATCGACCAGGCGCGCCCAGGTGGCCTCGCCATCAGCATCGGCCATCACCTCCTCGAAGCCCGCCCCCGTCAGGACGCCGCCAGAGAGATCGGCGGCGAATGGCTGGGGCACCTCCAGCGTGGCCAGCGCCACCTGATCGGTGACGGCAGCCCCAGGCGATGGGCGGGTGCCGGAGTACACAACGAATGACGCCGGCGAATCGCCGGCATCAATCGCACCGGCGATGGCCGCCAGGCGCGCATCTTTTACGCTTGTCGAGAAGCTGATCACGGTCTGTCCTCCACCTCAGAATGCACATTGTCGGAAACGACAGCGTTTTGCTGCAGGGTGTGATCGAAGGCCATCACGTAGAACGCGATGCGCGGGTCGAGGTCTGTAAAGCGGTATTTGCCATCGGCACCACTCCACGTCTCGCGCACGATGCGGCCAGTGGCGCGCTCATGCACCCGCACCCGCCTGCTGACGGGCTGGGCCTGGATGTCCAGCACGGTGCCGGCAATGACGCCCATGCGGGCCGGATCTGAGACGCCGCCAGTCGGCGTGCCATTGGCACCGCTACCGTCGATCTGATCAATATGGCCTATCTGGTTCGTCGCCCTTGCAACGCCTAAAACATTCGAGCGACCACTGTGCTTTATAGCCGTGGGATTAGGTAGACGGGGTGCCGGCTCAGGGTAGAAGCCCAGCGGGGGCAAGGTATCAAGCATTGACACAGTATAATAAGCGATTGGCGCAGCTCCTTCTGCACCCTTCACAAATATCACATTATCAATGCGTGAATAATCCGCATTCTTAGAATTTGAAACGTCTTTCTGATATGTAATAGTCAGCAAGCCATCATCATCAGGAATGACTTTTGGGTATATCCACCCTAAATTACCTGAAAACTCTTGGCTACTAGCCCCCACAATAAAAACCTTGTCGTATTCTTCTTCGGTAGAGACAAAGATTTCTAGGTGTATGGCCGTATAGTCGGATTCACCGTATGAGAAAAGGTCCAGCGTAACGGTGGTTGATTCACTATCCGTTATGTCTTTGCTGCGAATCGAGCCATCTGCAGCGTCTGCCACCCAGTCGCCAGATACCATCGCAATATTGGCGTGGTATGGGAACTCTGAATACGCTTCATATCTAATTTGCCCGACAAATCCTGCATCCTCCCCTGCGGAATTGCTCCTATCCTTAGCATAGTTGAGTGTGAACGTCTGCCCTCGGTAGAGAAGCGCAGAATGCTCAGCCCAGTCAGTCTCTCCTGTAATCTCGACATCTATATCTGGGCCGATAATTTTTAATTTATCGTAGCCGTCTTCCGATGATACGCGATAGGAAAAGAATACCTTGGCAATATTGTTTCCTTCCGGCAGTGCCCCGAAAAGATCGAAAATCGTTTCCGAATCCCTGTTGTCGGTTAGTGCGGGATTGCTGCGAATAGCATCACCGCTCACTACCCAGTCACCTGAGATAATGGTCGCCCCGTAATCTTCCACAGGTAGAGTGGCAATTGTCATTGGATGCTCTCCCCGCGCCAATTATCCAGACGCCATGCAAAAAGAACCTCGGGACTACTCGAATGCTGAGCGGAGCAAGACAACCAAAACAAGACGGGCACCCCCTCCAGACTGGGCAAGGTATCTATAATCGCTTTTGCGTAAACGGCTGAGGTCTGGAGAGGCTGCAGCAAGCCAGGCATAAATCCTCTCAGGCCGCCGGATTCTATTACCATCAGTCGCCCAGTGGAGACATAAAAGCCATTTGTTTGTGGGTTAGGGTAGTCAAGTAATCCCCCCATACCAGAAGATATGCCCGCCAACGTCCACTGCGCAGAGCCAGGCAATTGATAATATGATCGCGCGATGCCCTGATGGTTAGTATTACCCTCGAAGTCCGCCATGTTTGAATAATAACTTTCAGCGGTTGAATCCCACTCAGCTGTACTACCGCTTATAAGCCCATTAAGCACACAATGATAAGCATCACCAGGGCGAACACTGTCAATATCGCCCAGCATAACAGTGCCGCTTTTATTTTCTCGCCCATATTTTGGCGTCCAGAAAATCAGTCGTGCATCAGCTACCAGCATCCACGTCTGATCATTTGCATAGCGATGGCTAGCCGGCCAAAACTCCTCTAACGCCTGTTCGTATGTATCAAGGTCAGTAAATGCCTCGCAAACTCGAACGCGCGCCACCATCTCACCCCCTGACGGATAATCCCCCTCATTGCCGTTGTTCTCGATAATAAAGGTCATATCGGTGGCGGTAGGGTCTGTGCGCGTTAATGCAATACGATGATTCTCGGCATCCTCTGCCACCACCTGCCAGCCGCCCACCGGTGCCGCTTTGATCTCGATAGTGGTGCCGGTGGCTGGTGACACGCTGGGCGCAGCGTCGGGCGCATAGCGCACCCAGTCGCTGCCGATACTCGTCACGCGGTGCTGGCCGTTGTAGCTCTCCTGGTCTGCGCCACTGACCTCGATCACCTGCCAGGCTTTGAAGCCGTGCCCAGTGGTCAGCGTGACCAGCACCTCGCCGCTCTCGGCCTCATAGGTGGCGCTTGCCACCGGCGTCACATTGAAGCCCGTGATTAAGCACGCCTTGAGCAGCGCGATGAAATCACCGGCTGAGGTATCCCCCAGCACCGGCGCGCCACCCATGTCATTGCTGAACCACTTCACCGGATAATCGGCCATCTTGAACGTCTCCAGAAACAAGGCCGCCCAGCGAGTGGCTGGGCGGTTGAGGGATAGGGATAGAGGGTTGCGCCTGCCGTCTAGGGTCAGGCGTTGGCGTTGCCACGGATCTGCAGCCTAAAGCTGTCTTGCTGGCCGCTGGCCGGCCCCTGCAGGATCACGCGCGCCAGCCACATCGGGAAGCTCGCGCCGATGGTCGAGAATCTGATCACGTTGCCATTCACCCAGCCGGCCCCGAAGCCGCCCGCCTTGAGCGTCCAATAGGGTACGCCCTGGTTCGGGTTGGTAGGCGACGTGTCCTCATTGATATTGCCCACGCCGATCTCGCCCACGGTGCGGCCGACAATGCGGAACGTGCTCGAGCCAGTGAAGATCAGCGCCCAATCCTCAGTGATGGCCCCGCGATTGGTAATGATCGGCGGGTAGGTGGTCACGTTGTACTCGGCCAGGGTGCCATCTGCGCCATCGTTGTCGTCTTTGCTCCAGTCTCGATCCCAGCTCGAGAGATCGAAGAAATCAGCCACGCGCGCTTGCAGATCGCCGGCCACCATCGCGGCGCTGACCAGCGTATCGCCGGCGGGGTAGTCGTGGCTCAAATTGCCCTTGAGGGTCAGCGCCCCCGACAGATCCACATCACCCACCAGCAGCATATCCTCGACGCGGTGCAGGGCGTACCAGGGTTCGGGGTGGGTGGCAGTGTCAGGCGCGGCGAGCTGCACGGTGCCGGCGTCGAGGTCTGCACTGTACTGGGTGGCTGGCACCTCCTCGCCGGTGGCGTCCTCCACCACCAGACTGGCCAGCCGCGAGCGGCCGACATCCAGCGTGGTGCCGCCACCGATCCCCAGCGGGAACGGGGCGCGGCCGGTGTGATGCACCACCACCACGCCGCCGGCGCGATAGATGGGCACGCGGCCATCGCTGGGCAGGCGCACGGGGTCGATGCCGATCAGCTCAGCCTCGAGCGGCAGCGTGGTCAGAATGACGGCATTGAAACGCGCGGTGCTCGGGATCACCTCGGTGGGCCGCCAGATCATGCCGGCGTCATCCACGGCGGTGGCGTCGTACCAGGATTCGGCGCGCTCGGCAGCGCTCAGGCTGTCATTGCTGACCAGCTTGCCGAAGGTCACGCGCACCACCCCCGTCTCGAAGCTGGCAGAGCCTGCCATCTCGTCACCCTCGATCTCGCCAGAGAGTGCCGCCTGGCCGGTGATCGAGCGGCCGTCGAGCGTCGTGGCCTGGATCAGCAGACCGCCCACCTGCAGCGGCGAGCCTGGCGTGCGGAAATACGCCTCATCGAGCGTCCAGGTGCCGAAGGTGCTCACCAGCGTTTTGACGGTGATGGTGGCGCTGGTGCCGCTCGGCCAGTCGGTGATGCGGGCATCGCCGGTGCCATAGTCGATGGTCCCCGCGAGAACGCCGGCCCCGTTGCTGGTGACGCTGCGATAGAGACTGCCCTGGCGGTCGATGAACGTATCGCCTCGGAAGATGAAACTGAGGGTGCCTGGTACAACGCTATCTTGCAGCAGGGGCATCAGCTCGACATCGAGCGGGGCGAGATCCTGGGTGATGGTGTGGGTGGTCGGGGCGGCGCTGTCCAGCTGACTGGTCAGCCAGACGCTCGACCCATTCTCGAAAACGTCGCGCTTTTCTTTGCTGCCCCAGTCACGCCCCTGGGGGCGGTCATCATCCCATTCTTTGACCTCGCGGACCTTCTCGACCTCGAAGGTTACCGCGCCGGTAGCATAGTCAATGCTGCCCTCCCATCCACCATTGAAGCCGCCACGGCCATCGTCGGTGATGGTGTAGGTGACATCGGCCTCGCCCCCGTTCTGCTCCACCCATTCGACGGTGCCAGTGCGGGCGCTGGTCCGCGACTCGCTCTCGCTGCTCGACCAGGTGCGCACCACCGACCAGGTGATGGCCACGCTACCAGGACGCACCGGCGCATCACTGATGCTGAGGCTGACCAGGCCGGCCCCGTTGGCAGACGGCAGGAATTGCTCGGTTTTCGGTGCCCCGTAGTCATACTCGATCTCGACCTGGGTGCTGGCATCTGGGAAGGCGTCGCCATTGAACTCGACATAAGCCTCGCCAGGCTGGGGCGCGCCACTGCCGTCGGCATAGCCATAGACCACGCGGCCGGTGGCTGCGCCGCTGAGGCTCCCCAGGCCATCATCGGTGGCCGTCTTCTCGCTGCCGCCAGAGATCCAGCGCACGGTAACGCTGCCAGGCATCACGCCGGCGTGATCGAGCACGAACGTCATCCAGGGTTTGTCGATGGTGGCCTGGCCGGCGCGGTCCTCATAGTGGGCCGGCGTGCCCCAGCTGAACAGCACCGAACTGCCGACATCCGGCAGACCGCCCAGCGTCACGCTGACAGATCCGGTGGCGTAGTCCACGCGCCCCGCCCCGCTGCCGCTCAGATCGCCATTCGCGTCATCGTCGCGCAGCTCATACCACTTGCCCAGCGAGCGATAAGCGATCACCACGCTGCCAGGTGCCGGCAGCGGGTCCAGGCGGCTGACATAGGTGAAGCCACGATTATTCAGCTCGATAGCGATCTGGGTGGTGCTGGCGATCTGCGCCACCTCGAAGGTCGAGCCACCGCTGCTGACGCTGATGGTGGCCGTGCCGCCCACCTGTACATCGGTCACCGCCTGCTCGGTGGTGGTGGCCGGCACAAGCGGCGCATAGGTGCTGGCCACGGTGACGCTATTGGCCCCGAAGGTGGCCGGCTGGGTCAGGGTGCTGACGCCATAGTAACGGGCGGCATCGGTGCTCTGCCCCTCGCGGATCACGGTATCGGGGTTGAGGGTGCCAGGCTTGGGCTGCACGCCATAGACGCGCTGGCGCAGCGCAGTGGATAGCCCCAGCGTCAGCACGCGGCGCTCGAACGTCTGCACGTTGCTGCCGTTCTCATACTCAAATGTGCGGATCTCGTGGTCGATCTCAGAGATGCGCACATATTGGACCTCGCCGGCGGCATCGCCCTGCTCGGTCATCAACGCCAGCACATCACCCAGATCGGGCAGCGTGGCCTCTGGCATCTGAAACGTGATGATGCTGCGCTGGCCGGCCAGCTGATCGCCCAGCAGCGTCATGCGCGAGGTCGCGCCGGCGGTCACATAGCTCTCGACGTAATCGCGGGATTCGGCACGCTCGTCAGACGGCGAGCCGGTATCGAACATCACCACGCTGACATTGGGATCAGCCGGCACCTGGTCAATGATCGCGTGCGCGCCAAAATATTGGGCGGTGTTGTCGGTCAGTACGCCGGCCCCGACCTTGCGCAGCGAGGTGCGCCCCGCGGCGCGATCGAGGTCAGAGATGTCATCAAAGATGTCATTGCTCGCGCCATCGGTCACGGGGCGGCCAGTCAGCCGGCCACCGCCATCGGCGTTGTCGGTCATGCGCTCGGACTGCAGGATGCGGATGTCGCCGCTATGGATTGTTTCGTCGGCCATTGGGCTGGCTCCAGCAAGGTGATGGGGTGTCAGACGGTGATCAGGCGCAGGGTGATGGTGTAGGGGTGATCGGCATCCTGGCTGCCGGCCGCAAGGCGCAGCACCTCAGACGCTGACACTGCCTCGCCGGCGGCGTGATCGAACACGCAATCGAAGGTCCGGCCATCACCCCACACCAGCACCATCGGGGTGTCAGCAGGGCGCGGCGTGGCGGCCAGCTCGGATAGCGCCAGCACGGTGGAGCGCGTCACCCAGGCACCGCCACCGCTGGCCAGCGTGATGGATCTGCCGGCCGCCTGGGCGCTCTCCTCGACCACCAGCGCGCCGGTCAGTGTGGGCGTCTGCACTTGCCCCACCCCGTGGCTGACCATCTCATCAGTCCACTGAATATCATCAGGCAGGGCGATGCCCTCTAGTGTCACCGGCATGGGTGTCTCTCTCGGTTATGGGGTGATGCGGTATCAGCGGGCAGCGGTGCGCGAGGCGCGCGAGAGGGTGTCGAGCAGGGCGTCAGCCTCGCTCTCGTCCACCCCGTTGAGCGTCACCTGCTGATTGCCGATATTGAGATCCACCGCGACGCGGCGCTGGGCCTGCAGCGAGGTGGTCAGCTGGGTGGTGCGACCTTGGGCGGCCGCATTGTTCTCGCGCTGGGTGACCTCGCCGGCCTGCACCTGACGCTGCAGATCCGCCTCAGCCTGCAGCGCCTCCTGGCGTTCCTGCTCGCTCTGGGCCTGGATGTCCGCGAGGCGTAGGTCGTGGGCCTGCTCGGCCAGCCTCAGCGCCTCCTGGGCTTGGCTGATGGTCTGGGCATCGCCAAGGGCGCGGGCCTTGTCGAGCGTCTGCTGCAGCTCGAGCTGCTGCTCCTGGTAGCGCAGCGCCTCCACCTGGGCACTGTCACCCTGCAGGCTGGCCAGCTCAGAGCGCAGGCTCGACAGCGTGTCGCTCACGCTGTCAGAGAGTGAGTCCACCTGGCTGCGCACCGACTGAATGGCACCCTCGAGGCTCGATAGCGAGGCATCATCGAGCAGATCGAACTGGCGGCGCAGATCCTCGCTCGACATGCTCAGCAGATGGGTGGCGCTGACAGCCTGGCCGGAGTCGGCCGCCAGGTTGCGCAGGCCAGCACCTGGGTCGCTGCTGGATACCTTGCCCAACGCCTCGACCAGCTCAGTGGCCGCAAGCTGCTGCTTGCGGAACTCCAGCTCCACAGCGCCAGAATTGGCTGCCACCTTGGCCAGATACTTATTGACGCCCATCGGGTCCGCGCGGGTTTTCCATGCCACAAAGGCATTGCCCACGGATTCCTCGAGCTGAGCGATCTTGTCGCGCAGCAGATCCACGGTGCCGGTGACGCCGCTGCTGCCGGTCATGGCTGATTTAAAGGCGGTGCCGGCGCGAGCGCTCAGCGCCTGGGTGGCATTGGCCGCCTTGTTGTAGACGGCCGCCAGACCGCCCCCGATGGCACTGGCTCGCGCCTCCACATTGCTGATGGCTGACTGGGTGGCTGCCTCCTCCTCGGCCTGGGCCTCTCTGCGCGCATTCTGGATGATGCGCAGATTCTTGATCGCCTCGGCCTGGGTGGCAGCCTCCTGGGCGCGCTGCTCCTCGAGCGCGCTGGTGGTGTCGTCAATGCTGGCCTTGTACTCGGTCCAGACGCTGCGCAGCGCACCGGCCCCCGTCACGCCATCCGACACCAGGCCGGCCAGCTTCTCGCGGATCGCGTCGAGCGCTTCGTCACCCTCGAGCTGCGATAGCGCCTCACCGAACGCGGTGCGCAGCTGCTCGCCGGTCAGATTGCCCTGGCGCGCCAGCGTGTCGAACGCCTCGATCACGTCCGCCTCGGCCTTGCTGATGCCGGTGGTCAGATCCTGCAGCGACAGCCCCAGGGTGTCAGCGGCTGCCTTGCCGCTGGCCTTGAGATGCTTCTCGATCAGATCCGCCCCAGCGACACCGGACTCGACCAGCTCCTCGAGCAGCGCACGAAACGCGGCCAGCCCTTCATCTGAGCTGATCGCGCCCTGGGCCTTCTCGAATGCGGCTGCGACCTGCTCGGCACTGACCTGGCCGTTATTGGCGAGCTGGTCAAAGGCGTCTATTGCCTCAGCCTCGCCATCCGATATTCCACTGCTAAGCTCCTCCAGCGAGGTGCCCAGAGTCTCAGCGGCTGCCGCTGCTGCCTTGCCTTGGGCGCGAGTCGCATCAGCCTGCCGCTGCTGGGTTTCGGCCAATGACAGCATCTTGCCATCGACTACATCGGCACCATCAGCCAGCTTGTCGAGCTGATCAGCGGTAATGCCGGTCGCCTTGGCCTGCTCCTCCACCGCCTCGGTCGAATTGTCGAAGGCGTTTGCCGCAGCCTTGCCGGCCTCCATGGCCTGATCAAAGTAGCGCTCGGCATCCTTGTTGAGATCATAGAGCGTCTGCTCTGCCGCCTTGGCCTTGGCCTGGGCGTTGGCGACCTCCTTATCAGATGCAATGCCTACCTTATTCAGCAGCTCGAGCGACTTGGCGTTGAGCTGCAGGATGCCGGTGCTCAGCGACGCGACACCGGCGGTCACGCCGGCAGCGGCTGACTGCACCAGACGAAACGCCGCCACCAGGCCATTGCCCATCATCTGGCCGACATCGACCAGCGACTGCATCGAATCCGCGATCTGATCGCGGTTGTCGATAAAGCTGCGCACCCAGTCAGTGCCGATCTTGATCAGCCCACTGATCGCGGTGGCCAGCTCATCGACTAGCTTGGGGTTGTCTTTCAGCGCGTCATCGAAGGCATCGGCGGCACCTTCCACCGCCGGCGAGAGCTTGGAAAACAGTTGAGTGGCAATGCCCTGCAGGCGGGTCTGCACCCCGTTGATCGCCTCCTCAGTCTTGATCAGGTTGGCGATCTGCTCGGGCGACATGATCAGGCCCATCTCGCTGGCCTGATCACCCAGCTGGCGCAACAGTGCCGCGTTGTTTTCCAGCAGCGGCTGCAGCCGCGAGGCGTTGCTCGCCAGTCCCTCGAGGAAATTGATCTGGCTCGCCTGGGGTAGATCCTTCATGGCGTCGGCCAGGCGCAGGAACATCTGATCAGGGGCAAGATTGATCAGATCCTTTGCAGCGATGCCCAGTCCCTCGAGCGCATCCATGGCGTCGCCGCCGCCATTCTCGTATGCGTCCCCGATCTTGTCGGCCACATCCTGGAAGATGTCACCGGCCTCGTCGGCATCCAGCCCCGCGCGCTCGAAGGCGTAGCGGTACTTTTGCAGCGCGACGATACCCACGCCGGTGCGCTTGCTGACGTTATCCAGCTCGCGCGCCAGATCCGCCTGCTCTGAGGTCATGCGCGCCGCGAAGCCCGCGACCAATGCACCACCCGCGACAGCGGCACCGGCGGCCGCCTTGCTCCAATCGTTGAGCGCCTGGCGAGCACGCTGCAGCCCCGTGCTGCCCTCCTCGGCCTGGTCACCTGCTTGGGCGGCTGAGCTGCCCAGGCCGTTGAGTGCGTTCTGGGCCTCGCGGGCTTCGCGCGCCAGGCGCAGCTGCTCCTCGGAGAGATTGCCAGTATTGATGCCGGCGTCAGTCAGGCTCTGCCCCAGCTGGGCGGCTTGCGCTGCCTGCTGCTCATACGCTGCGCCGGCGCGAGCGGCAACGGCACGCGCTTCGTTGAGGCGGTTCTGCTGGGCGATGCTCGCCTGGCCGCTGGCCTCAATCTCCTGCTCGAGCGCACGCACCTTGTCGGTGGCCTTGTCCCACTCCTTTTGCGCTTTGCCGGTGGCAGTGGTGGCCTGCTGGAAGGCGCGCACCAGGGCGCGCTGATCCTCGAGCTGATCCAGGTTGCTGCGCAGCTCCTCGGCGTTGGCCGACAAGTCGCTGACACTATCGGCGGCCGCCTCAGTACTCGGAGAAATCAGGTTTTTGGCCTTGAGCACCAGCTCGACGGCGCGATCTGTCAGAGCCATGGCGGCATCTCCAGGCAGAAAAACACCCGCACGGGGGCGGGTGTGGATAACTCAGGGGCGGCCGGATCTCCAGCCGCCTGGAATAAGCCCCAGCAGCTCAGCCGCTAGGGTGGTAGTGCGTGGCGCTTAGCGCGCCATGGCGACCTTGAAGTAACGCGACACGCCGGCACCGACCTTGCTGGAATCGACCAGCAGGCTGCCATCGAGTGACAGCTCGCCAAAGTCGTCACCGATCAGCGCCAGACCAGTGGTCGGGCTGAACTTGACGCGGTGCGCGGTGACGGTCACGGGGCGGTCGCTCTCGGCTTCATTCAAGCCATCGAATACCAATTCGTATTCGTCGCCGCTGCCGGTCATGGCCTCGATCACGTCCGCCTCTGCGCTGGTGTAGTCGATGGCGACCACATCGCCCTCAGAGATAGCACCGCCCTCGGTCACGTAGACGCCAGCACCGGTGATCTCATAATCGACATCCTCGATGGCTGCATCACCCGCGCCATCGGGGTCGATGGTGACAGTGATGCTCTCGGTGCGGTCAGGCGTTTTGCTGAGCGCCAGCAGGGTGCCAGGATAGGCAGTGTGACGCTCGCCAGTGACGGGCGCGCTCTGCACCTCGGAGCGGGTGCCGCGCAGCGCCATCGCCACGTTATCGGGGCGCAGCTCCAGCATGGTGATGCTCGCGCCAACGCTGCTGACGCGCTGGATCTCGTTGGCGTTGCCGCCACCGGCTTGGGTGTAGTCGGATTGGGTCAGGGTGTCCGTCTCGACAGAGAACTCGAGCGCGCTGCAGTTGCCTACTTGCTTGAGGCCGCCGCCGCTTGAGCGGTTGCGCAGATACACCATGCCTTTGCCAAGGTAGCTATAGGTTTTCGTGGCCATGTTGTGGCTCTCCAGATATGCGGGGTGGTGGGTGTCGTGCAGTGATGCGCGGTCAGGTGTAGTGCTCGACGCACTCCATGGTCACTGGCATGGATGCCAGGGCGTAGCGGGAATCCTCGGCCAGCGCGTACTCGGCCGCGCCCAGGGTCATGCCGTTGTGCTTGAGCACGCGCGTCAGATCATCGCTCTGGTCCATCAGCAGGCACCGGCGCAGATCGGCCAGCCCTGCCTCGATTGCCGTCTCGCCGGCGGTCGCATCGTCCTCACTGCGCGGCAGTGCATCGACCACCAGCACCAGGCGCGCGTCAGTGCTGAGCTTGACGCGATTTTGCCGCGTTTCGGTGGGGCGCTCGGTGTCAGACTGCAGCGCCAGGATCGGCACATGCTGGCGAGCACCCAGCGCCAGAATCCAGAATCCCCGCCAGACGCTCAGGCCGAGATCGGTGTGATAGCCATTGGCTCGCGTGATGCTGGCCAGCCTGGCCTGCAGTGCGCGCATGGCTTGCGTGGTGATCGGCAGCTCAGGCGCTGCCAGTGAGTCGGGCATGGTGACCTCTCAGAGAATGGGCAGGATCAGCTCAGGCGGTCGAACTGCCGGATAAACTCGGTGGCAGCGTGCTGCATGGCCTGGGGCGCGACAGTGCCGCGCACGTCAGACCACACCTGGTAAACACTGGGGCCGTGCATCACGCGGTAGTCGCTGCGCCCATCGCCGGTGCGCTCTGCCGGTGCCCACTGGCCACTCCCAGCAAGTCGCACCCAGAATGCGCCCTCGATCCGCTTGGTGCCGCCGCCAGTCTTCACCCTGACGCCCTTCACGCCTGCCGCCTTGCGACCTGCTGCGATGCCCCGTGCTGGGTCACCCTTGAGGCCGCGCCGGCTGGTGGCCGCCACGGTGCGCATCTTGGCCCCGTAGCGCGTCAGCAGCACCGCGCGAGGATTGGCCGCAATCCGCGTCGAGAGATCCGTCGAGGTGGCGAAGGTGCGCACCTTGAGATTGTCATTCACATAGCCGGCAGAAAGTGCCACCTGCTGGCGTATCGCGGCGCTGCCCAAGGTACGGGCACGCCGCGCGGCAGAATTGAGCGCGAGCTGCGCCGCCTTGGCCGCCGCCTTGGGTGCCAGGCGGTAGGCGTCAGCGACGCCCTCGAGGTCGCGCAGATCCAGGCTCGTCGCTGCCATTGTCAGTACCTCGAGGCTGTCCAGCGCTGCTCGAATCCGTCGTCGCCAATTGGCTCGAGCAGCGTCCAGCGGTCATCGGGTTTGCCGGTGTCGATCAGCGTGCCCCGATCCACCCGCCCCACCTCCTCAGTGAGCACACCGATCTCACAGCGCGATTCCAGCACGATGCCGAAATCGTCAGTAATGGTGGCGTCACGGTCGATGATGATGCTGGTGGGAATGGGCGCGCCGCCACGCGGGGTAACGGTGGCGGGCACGCTGAGGCCGCCGACACCGAACAGCCGCCGGTTAGCGGCTGCCTCGATCTCGTCGATACTCATTGGCTTATGCCGTCTCGACCAAACGGATGCACGCGCCTGGGCGAGTGTTGAGAATGATCGGGTTAGATTGGGCCTCGATCTCTACACCCTTGCCGTGCTTGAGGCGCTCGGTGCTGGAGTAGAACGGCAGGCCAATCGTGTTGACGGCATCGGCATAGTCGGCCGGCGCGTAGTGCGCGAGGAAAATATCCGGCACGCCCATCGGGATCACGTTAGCTTCACCATCCATCACGAAAGGCTGGCCAGCAACGCGGCCGGTAGCACGCTCCCAGGTGATGCCACCGAACTCGAAGGAATCCCGCGCATCACCGCGCAGCTTCTCGCTCTGCTGGTTGAGATACGTCTCGCGCACGCTCGGATGATTGATCAGCTTGCGCCAGAAGCTGCGCCCGCAGAACGCATGCGCGCTGGTGAACGGCAGCATCTTGAGCGCATCCTCGATATTCTCGAGCACGTCCAATGCCTTGCCCTGCACGCTGGTGCTATCGGTATTGAGCGCCATCTTTACGGTGGTTTGCTGGATGCCAAAGGCGCTATAGAGATCCGTCAGCACGGTCTGGCCGTCAGCGTCCAGAATCTTGCCTTTCAGCGCGCCCATGCGCTGCCACTCGAGGGTGGCGTCGATACGGCGAGCCATCCGGCCCAGCTTCGTATCGACCACCTGCTGCACACCGACCAGCTGATCCTCGCTGCCGAAGGCGCGAACGTTCTGCACTTCATCCGCGCGGATGGTGTCAGTCACCGGCAAGTGAACGGCATTGAAGGTGACGCCGGTGCGCTTGTTGCGCTTGAGCGGGTCAGCCGGCGCGCCACGCTCGCCAGCCGGCACCAGCGCTAGGGTGTCGCCATCCTTCTCGACGGTGGCGGTGGTAGTGGCAATGCCGGTTTCTTCAAAGATGCCCAGCTGGCCCAGGCGGGACGGCACGTAATCGGCTTCATTGATCGAGGCCGTCAGGCTGCCGATAGAGAAGATGTCAGAGGAGAAAATATCAGCGGGCATGTCGCCCTCCTTGAGATGTCGGGAACGGTCGGGGTCGTGCGCTAGAAACGACAACGCCGCCCAGTGGGCGGCGCATCAGACGGTGTGAGAGATTGGGGCACGGTGCCTATCAGGCGGGGTCTTCAACGGCGAGCACGCCCACCGGCAGCTCGACGCCGCGCACGATGATGCCGGCATTGATCAGCCCCGCATTCATCGTGCCCAGCTGGCCATCGGTCATGCCGTCAGCCCAGGTGATGCCGGTGCCATTCACCTCGCAATCGCGCACATGCGCGACAGCCTGCACCGGCCCATCAGTGGCGTCTGCCGGTCCATAGAGGATGCCAGCAGCGATCTCGGTGCCGTCGCTGGCAGTCGGGTCATGCGCCACATAGGTGCCATCAGCGGTAATGGCCAGCACGGTGCCTGCCGCCAGTACGCCAGATGCGACCACAATCGACTCGCGTGAGCGATAGCCGGCAGCCTCGGACAGTACGTGCTCGCCGGTACGGGCCGGCTCGGTGTGTTGAATCGGGGTCATGATGCTCTCCAGGTGGTGCGGTTAGGATGCGCTGCGAGCGCGGCGGCGGGCATAGATGCCCTGGGTGTCGATGCCGGCACGCTGGCCACCCTCGGGCGAGTGGCTGGAATGCACGCCGGCGCTCGAGGCAGCGGCCACGTCGAAAACGTATTCGCGGGCGGTGTCGGTCTGCATGTCGCTGCTGACCAGCTTGGCGAGCAGCTGGTGCTGGCCGGTGGTGGTGCAGGTGTCGATGATGGCGACCACGCGCTCGCGCTCAGCCGCGACAGCCTCGCGCTGCAGGGCAGCGGCGTCAGGTGCCGGCGAGGTGGCCGGCTTGTCGCGCCAGGCGAGGATCTGATCGCCCAGCTCAGCGGCGCGGGCCTCGGCCTGGGCCGGCTCGATGTCGAAGGCCAGCGCCAGGGCATCGGCGGCGCTCATGGCGCTGGGTGCCGGTGCCGGCTGCGCCGGTGCGCGCTGCTGCTCGAGGTGATGCTGGGCAGATCGGCCGGCAGCGGCCAGGGCGCGGGAATAATCGCCAATCGAGGCGGCCGCCTTAATGTCAGCCTCCACGGCGTCGATCAGCCCCAGCGCCATGGCGTCTTCGCCAGTCATCCAGGTTTCTGCGCGCATCGCCTCCTGAATCTCGACGCGGCGCGCCTCGCCGGCACGCGCGACGAATAGCTCGACGATGCCATTGCGGATAGTGTCGAGATCATCCGCGAGCTTGCGCATCTCGGTGGCGTTGCCCATGGCGACGGTCCACGGGTCGTGGATCATCAGCAGCGAGCCGGTGGCCATCTCGCGGCGATCCCCGCCCATGGCGATGGTCGCGGCGATAGAGGCGGCGATGCCCTCCACGCGGGTGGTCACCTGGGCCTTATGGCCGCGTAGATAGTTGGCGATAGCGATGCCATCGGCCACGTCGCCGCCAGGCGAGTTGATATGCACGGTCAGTGCCTCGACATCGCCCAGCGACGCGATGGCGTTGATAAACGCGCTGGCCGTGGTGCCGTCACCGCTCCACCAGTCGATGCCGATCTGGTCATTGATCCACACGTCAGCGTGACGGCCATCGGCGGCCGCCTGAACTTCAAACCATTTCATGGTGATTCCTCATTGGTCGGGGTCGGCGTCAGGGTCTGGGTCGTTCGCCTGCGCGGTGCCGTTCTTGGCCACGCGGCGCGGGTCGGAATCGAGCACCAGCCCCTGGTCATCTGCGCTCACGTTGCCGCGCGCGATCTCTTTATCGAGCTGATCGAGCGACCAGCCGCGTTCTGCTGCCGCCTCGCCGCGAGGCTTGAAGCCGGCGCGCACCTCCATCAGATCGGCGGTGACCTCCTTCACGGGGTCCACCCACTGCCATTTGGGCGCGATCCAGTCGATGGCCAGCAGATCCGCGCGGCGGCGTGCGTAATCGGGAATGACCAGCGCCCCGCTGCTGACGGCGGTATCGAGCCACTTGGCCGCGATAGGCCGGCACCACTTGTGGATCACCAGATCGGCCTGCAGCATCTCAGCCCGCCGGCGGAACTCCAGCAGCCCCGCGCGGATCGAGGAATAATTGACGCCCTGCAGATCGCCGGTCAGCTGCTCATGCGTCAGGCCGGCACCGCGCGCCACCGCGTGCATCTCGGTGCGCAGCCAGTTGGTGTAGCTGCTGCCGATGTCGGGCGGGTCGGAGAATGTCACCTCCTCGCCATCCTCCAGGTAGTGGATGCCGCCAGGCTCGAAGGCGTCTATACCCTCGCCGCCCTCGCCATCCTCGACATGGCTGCCATGGGTGCCAAAGAATGGCCCTTCATCCTCGGGGTCGGCATCGGCCTTGCGCTTGACGAATGCCCCGAACAGCTGCGCCAGTTTCTGGCGCGCGAGGGTGGCATCCTGCATGGCGTCGATCTCATAGAGTCTGACGATCACGCTGGTCAGCTCAGGCACGCCGCGCAGCTGGCCAGGGCGGGTGCGCCGGAACAGGTGCAGCACCTGATCGGCCGGCACCGGAACGCGAGTATTGATCTGCGCGGTCAGCTTCTCGGCAGGGTGGTAGCGCCAGAGATGGTAGGCGCGGCGCTGGCCGATGCCGTCCATCTCGATGCCCATTTTGATCACGCGGCCGCTGAGGGTGGTGGAGTGGCTGGCGTCCAGATGGTCAGCCTCGATCACCTGGATCTGCAGCGGGACGCTCAGGCCGTCGCTGATGCGGCGATAGCGGAAACGACCCAGCACCTCGCCGGCCTCGAATTGGCTGCCAATCGCCAGCGCCTGCAGGCCATAGAAACTATCCAGGCCATCGGCGTCAGCCTCGCCGGCCCAGCGATCCCATAACGCCTGGATCTCAGGATCTGACCACTGGGGTCTGATGCCGGTGCCCACCAGGTTGGCCACGTAGCTCTCGCGCGCGCCGCTGGCGTAGGCGTTATTGCGCACCGCATGGCGCGAGCGCGACTTGAGCAGCGGCAGCGAGTGAGCAATGGCGGCATTGGGGCCGGTGGTGGTCACGCCCCGCCCCGCCATGCGTCGGCCCTGGCTTGCCCCTTCATAGGCGCTCGCCTTGATCCCCAGCCGCGAGGAGAGGCGGCGCATGCCCCGCGAGAGGGTGCTGATCACGCCCATATCACAGCCCCTTTGATGTCGTGGTGTAGCGGGTGCGGGATCTCAGCCGGCGGCCGATATGCGAGGCGCTGGCCACTTGTGCCGCGATGGTGCGCTCCAGCTCGCGCAGCTTGTCGATGTCGGCATCTGCATAGCTCAGCGTTTTGCCGTTGGCCGTGCGAAACGATGTCACCCGCTGGCCGGTGGCCAGATCGAGCACCGCCTGGCGAACGCGGGCGAGATCATCAGCGGTATATGCCATGGGGTAGGCTCCAAAGGTTGGCCGGCCACGCCCTATAGGCGCGACTTGACCACCCGCCGGCGCTTGCGCGCGGCCGGTGGCTTGGGTTGAGTGACGGCGGGGGTGGCGTCTGGCGACTGCGAGATCAGCGCGTTGTCATCCCAGGCGGCTGCCCAGGGCGGCGGCGCATTCCAGTCGATGCGCTCGCCTTTCATCAGGATGAACAGCGCCAGGTTGTACACGCACAGATCAAACGCCTCATTCGGGCGCTTGCCTGGCTTGCGCCATTTGCCGCTCGCGGGGTCGCGGATCTCATACGTCAATTCGTCATACCACCAGCGCCCCAGCCAGCTGGGTGTATGAAGGTAGCCCGCGCCGGCGTTGTCGCGGTCCATCATCGCGGCAACAGCGTCTTTCAGCAGATCGGTGCCCAGCAGGTAGAGCGGCACGTCACCGCGCGCAGTGGATTGGCGCGACTTGCGGCCGGTGTTGTCCGGCCACGTCTTGCGCACCCGCGAGCTGCCGCGCGTGCTCGAGCCTTTGACCAGGAAGGCGCGCGACTGCAGGCCATCGCGGCGCAGCCGGCGGTGCCAGTCATATGCCTGGCTGGTCACGCTCTCCTCGCCCTCGCCCTCGCCGCCGGTATCCACCGCGATGGATGCCACCGGCATGCGGCGGCCGCTGCCGTCCTCGAGCTTGTAGCTGCGCAGTAGCACGTCACGGGTCAACAGATCCCAGTCCTCTGGCTGGGTGGCCGGCGAGATGGGGCGCGGCTCCTGGTCATTGTCGGGGCCGCGATCCTCCTTGATGTTGAAACGGTCGATCACCCAGCACTCGCGGTGCGCGCCCCAGCCCTGGATCTGCACGACAAAGCGGCGATCCTTGCCGCCCTGTACATCCACGGCAGCGGTCAGGAAGCGCACGCCCTGGGGCACGGTGCGGCGCTGGTAATCCTCGGAGCGATCAGCCAGCCGCTCGCTCGAGCGTTGCGTGGCTGCGCGCCGGCGCAGATACGGCCGGCCCCAATCGGTGTTTATCACCGCCTTGAGCGTTTCCTGGCTGTCAGTCTGCTGGTAAGTCTCCTCGGCACGCCGGAGCTTTTCATTCAACGACGCCCAGGACTGGAAGGCAGCCGCCGGCCCCTCCATCCAGAATGAGGCGATCCGCGAGCGGCGCGGGGTGCCGATCATCTCGCCGGCCTCATCGAGCTGGGCACCCTCGGGCACCCAGCGGCCGGCCAGGTTTAACTGACGCTTGGCAGCGGGGTCGATCTCGGTGCCGCAATGCGGGCAGAACACGCACCCCGCCTGCCGCGAGAAATTGTCCATCACCGGCGGGAACCACTGCCGGCAGTGCGCCTCGGGGCACTGCCAGTACCAGAGCCGCCGGTCGCCGGCGTTGAACAGATCCAGAATGCCGGTGGTGGGCGGTGCCATATGCGGGGCATCGTCGGGTCGCCGCCAGTCGGGATCGGTGATCTCGCGCCCTGGCGAGGACTCGGCCAGCGTCATGCCGGTGGAGCCAAATGTCTGGGTACGCTTGCTGGCGAGCAGGAAGGCGCTACCCTCGCCATCCACGTCATCGGGTAGGCGGTCGAAGTCGGTGATCAGTACGAACTGATAATCGCTCGAGGCAAGGACGTTCTTTGACGGCCATTTGATGCCCAGGTAGTTGCCGGCGCGGAATGTCTTGTCATGCACGTTGTTGTCGTGGCCACGCGGACTCATGCGGCCGACCAGGCGAGGCGAGTTGACCAGCATGCGGTCAATGCGTTTCTTGCTGAACTCGCGCGCCTTCTCCTCACTGATCTGCACGATCAGGCCATCGCCTGGATCACACTCGATCTTGTAGGCGACATAACCATCCACCAGAGCATTGGTCTTGCCGGTACGCGCGGGGCCGACAAAGATCACGGCGTCATATAGCCGCGATCCCATGCAATCCAGCGGCTCGCGCATATATGGGGTGGTGTCTGCGCTCCAGTCGCGCACGGTGCCATCACCGCTGACCACCTTCATGACCTCGGCCGCTGACTCGCTGGGTTGGATGCGGCGCGGCGGCCGGATCAGCTCGGCCACGTCACGCCGGATAGAGGCGGCACTGGCGGTGCTAGTCATCGTCAGCCTCTCCATCATCCGCGATTATTGCCTGATACATCTGCTCGCGCAGCGCGTCGGTCACCTGCTCCACCAGTTGGATATTCTCGGGAGCCAGGCCGGCGTCGCGCTCCAGCATGTCGGCCAGCGAATCCAGGCTACTGGCCACCGCCTTGGCCAGTCGGCTCATCTCGCGGTGCGCCTCCTCCACCGGCACCAGCAGGCGCAGCTGCTGCTCGAGCTTCACGCGCTCGGTTTCGGACTGGTACCAGGCTTTGCGATCCTGGGGCGGCAGATCATCGGGGTCATTGCCGGCCGCCCCGATCATGTCGGAATAGAGCGCGGGGCCGACATCCGCCAGGGCGTAGACACTGGCCCCACCACGCTGGCCGGCCGGCACTACGCCAGCGGCGCGCAGCCGCTTGCGCACGGTGTCGCGGTGTAATCCGAAGGCGTCAGCAATGCGCGTGATATTCCAGTGGTACGCCTCTTTTAACGCGCTGATGTCTGCCATGCGCTGGCCACCTCTGCTGATCACGTCACTGCCGAAGCATCGGCACCATCGGCACCTCGAAAGTCAATAGCTATGCGGGATTGCACGCGGTGCTGCTGCCGACGCTAGAAACCCGAAAAAATGCCGAAGTCCGCGAGTCTGCGCCCCCGTGGTTGCTCCACCCTTAGCCAGAAGGACCCGCGATTTTTCTACAGGCCGCGTGGTTGCTGGGCTGCAGGCCGGTCACGGCCTGTCAGGCATTACCGCGATGTGAGTAATTTTTCATTTGATCTTCGCTCCACGAGCCGCGACCGGGGGAAGGAAAGTGATCATGAGTCGATGGGTAACGCCATCTGAAGCTCTTGTCGCCAGTAGTCAGCGCGAGACGCCAGTGCCGGCTTGATCCATCGATGGCTGGCCAGCTCGCGACCGGCAAGGCTCCCCTTGGCATTCTGGTCATCCAGTGCACGGCAGGCCTTTTCGAACTCTTGCATGGCGCTCTGTTCGCCGCGCATCAACGCATCGATGCGCAGGTCACACCATGCGGCAAAGTCATCATCCAGCCACCGCGCGAAGGCCACCGCTAGCTTGGGATGCAGCCATGTACCTTGTAGCAGGCCGCCTCTTCGGGTGATCACGAGACCGAAGTCCGATTTTCGGACATCGGTCCTCCCCATCGCTCTAGCCAAGGCAGCGATATAGCTTTGGGTTCGCGGAAGCTCCAGCCATTTGGCCGGCCTCTTGCCAAAGCGCTTGGCAATGTCAGTAGCATTGATCCAGCAATCTGTGTTGAAGCGGACCGACTGGCCTTCGTAGTCGAATGGAATAACGTTTGTCATCGGTAGAGCCTTTTAGAGATAGAGCCTGTCACCCAGGAGTCGCCAACCCAGAGAGGCCCGATGAAGCCATCGGCGCTCCTCAGGCTCTATCCTGAAAGGCTCTGGTAAGTACCGGGCGCGGGTGAAGCGCCCACAAAAAAGCCCCGCCGGGTGGCAGGGCTCTAGGAGGAGTGGTCTCTTTGGGGTAGCTATGCCGATCGGTCAATTTGACCGAGCAGCTCAGAGCGTCGTCACTCAGCAGTCGTCTGCTCGGCGCTATCAGGCCCATCGGCCAGGCGCTCGAGGATAGAGGCCGTCGCCGTGCGGTCAGCATTGAAGCGACGGCGCTGTGACTCATAGTCGGCCAGCAGGCTGAGCAGATCGCGGTTGGATGTCACTGGCCGATCAGGCGCAGGCAGTGGATTGAGCAGATAGCTCGGCACTTCGGGTGTGCACTGCCACTCAGTGGGCATCACCACTGGCTTGCTCTCGAAGGCGCTGCAGCCACTCAGCAGCAGCGTCAGGCACAGGCCGGTCAGCCCAATCCCCAGTCGGCGCATCGTCTCTCTCCATCCGGCGTGCAGCTGCCCGGGCAGCCATGATTGAACGGTCATCCAGAGCGCGGCTGGCCTCGCGTGCCTCCAATGCGACGGACAATCGCTTCATCTGATTGCCGTAGTGCAGCGCCATCATCTCGAGCCCGCGGTTGACCGCCTTCTCGGTGGATAGCTCAGCCTTGAGATCATTGGCATGCTGCTCGGCCTTGGTCGCCTCATAGGTCTTCATCGCACCCCAGCCCAGCACCACTGCCATCAGGATGACCTCGATCTTCACGCCTGATATCAGCTTGCGGCCCCATGCCCACGCGGTCGTGATCAGTGCAGCCATCGTCCCAGCACCTTATCGAAGATGGCGTCAGACTTGGCACGCAGCCACTCGACACCGAGGAAAGCGATCGCAGCCCCGATGGCCACGGCCATGTCCTGATCCAAGCCGCCCCAGTCCAGCAGCGGCTTGAGCGCCAATGTCAGGCCACCCACCAGGGTCGCCTCGAGCAATGACTTGTAGAAGCGGCCACCAGCATGCAGGCCGCGCAGCAGTGCGATCACGAATGACAGACCCGCTGCATAGAGGTTGGCTTGATACGGCTGTAGCCACTCCAGCAGCATCTGCCATGTCGATGGATCGCGGTGTGGCATATCGGCGGGCTCGTGGTCGTCATCATGCATATGGCCTCCTGAGTCGGTAGGCCCTGCGTAGTTCGTCGTTATCGTTATGCGATGTGGCCGCCAGCACGCACGTACACGCCCAGAAGCTCATCGGTATCAAGCTCACGCTGGCCATAACCTGCCCCTGGCAGGCTCGCCCAGATGCGCCGGCAAGCATGGATGGCCTCAGCGATGCGGCCGTCATACACCAGCCCCAATGCCCGGCACTGGCGGATCAACTGCTTGGCAGCCTCATCCTGCGAGGCTGGCGAGAAGTCCGGCAGGTGGAAGCGCTTGGCCAAGTCATCCCACGTCCCGACCAGGAACTGATACCGGCCCGCCGCCGTGCTGTGGATCTTGTATGACTTGAGCCACACCGATTGGCGGGGGTGATCATCGAATCCATCGAAGGTCTTACCACCCACCAGTACGTCATAGCCCTCAATCGAGCTGAAGCGCGGCGTTCCCTCGGCATAGGCAATGGTGTCCAGGAAGGCCGCCAGATTGCTGGCGTCATCAGCCGCCGGATCAACGGGCGCATCGAAGCCCACCAGCTCGACCTCATCGAGCCAGTGCGCGGGGGCATGTGCAGGCATGGGCATCACCGGTAGGCATATACGAAAAAGCCCCGCCAGATGGCAGGGCTTTCAAAAGCAATTCAATTAATGGGGTAAATCAATATTATGATGGCGCGCGGCATGAGCAATAAAAGCCTCGATGGCTTCAACAGTTATCCAGCTTTTGCCACATAGATGATCAACCCACGCTAGAACCCTATTGGCATCTGAGCACTCAGACAAAGGTATAGGATATTCATAACTTAAATTGATAATTATCTCATCGTCTCGAACGAAAACCTTGTCTTGCATTTTCGTTGATTCACGCTTGAATTCTTCAAAATCCATTTTGTAGTCCACCCGTGCGTAAATTTAACTTTCACTACGAAGATTAAATTAGCACAGATTTATAACAGTAGGCTTGAGACGCAAGAATCACACAATAGCTGGATCGTACCCTCAAACCCTCGCTTTTGCAACATATGGTAGTCAGGCAGCTATTTCGGCTTGAGAAAGTACCATATGCAGTAGTGACTCACGACCCCGAGATGCCGCACATTGCATCGACTTGGCCGACTTGAACGGCGCCACCTTCACCGCCCCAGGCACCCAGCCTAGCCGCGCCAGAATCGCCACCTGCGCCGCCACAGCCTGCGATTGGGTCATCATGCGCGGCGACTGGCAATGCTGCACCGGCGGGATCGCATAGGCCGCCAGCAGTACCGCCATGCGCTGTCGATCGCTCAAGCGTGACAGCAACGCTGCCGCCATCGTCCGCCACTGGCTTTCCTGCTGATAGCGCTCGGCGGCCTTGCCGACGTGATCCACCAGCCCCGTGCACTCGCCACGCCCTTCCCCCATGCCGCCCACCGATGACACCTGATGCCACCCGGCATTCTGATGGCGCAGCCCGGTGCGATACTCGATTTCCTCCTCGAGCAGCTCATCCAGAGCATGTGCCAACGCCTGCTGACGCCTCACGCCCTCCGGCAGCTTCTCGATCAGGCGGAAGGTCTCCGCCAGCCCCATATCCTCGATCCGCTGCATGTCCTGCCCTCCTGCTCTGGGTTACTACGTGAGCACTATGCCGTTGCCTTGCGCCACTCACTGCCATGCGGCATCACTTCTGGCTCACCGGCCACCACTGTCTCGGGCCAGCTCGCATAAGCCACCAGCACCGCCTTGGCTTCATCCACGCCCTTGGCCAGCACTGCCAGATAGCCATTGCCCTCCATCTTCTCAAGCCATTCGCGCTGAGACTTCGCCAGGGCGGCATCATGTGGCGGGGCTGCCTTGAACTCGATGTAGAGCCCGTGATACCCACCGCGGGCCGTGGCCACCACCAGATCGCTCACCCCAGCCCGCACGCCTTGCATCTTCAGGTCTGCCGCCGTCTTCTTGTTGCGCTGGCCGCCATTGGGGACGTGGTAGACCACACCGCCCAGCAACTGCCCCACCTGCATGCCATTCTGCTGCTGTGCGTACAGCCAGCGAATCAGCACCTTCTGCTCCAACCCTTCACGGTCGATGCGTGGCGCCGACTTGCGGGCTTGGCCGGCGGTACGGTTCGGCGACTTGCGGGCCGCCACCTTGGCGGAAGGATGTGCTGCCCAGCTCATGACGATGCCCTCACCTGATTGGATTGCCAGCGGCGATAGTTGGTGATGATCCGGCGCAGCATGTGCGCCGCCCTCGGCTCATGATCGATCTCGGCCCGACTCTTCACCCCGCAGGCCGTGCGAATGAAGTCCACCGCGTCTTCCTCCTTGTGCGTACCATCCGGCAGCACGTTGGTGTCGATGCCGTGTCGAGCCCGGCGCGCCTGATCCAGATAGCGATGGAACCCCTCGGCCTGGCATAGCATCGCGGCCTTGCGGGATAGTGGACCGCCAGCGGGCTTGGGTGTGGTCTCTGTCACGCTTGCCCCCTCAGTCGCTCACCATTGGCATTGAAGCGGGGAGCGCCCAAGGCAATGCAGCGCTTGCATGTCCCCAAGCAGGCCGCCATCTGATCGACTGCCACTCGCCTACGACAAGCAAAGCAGCGGCGCAGGGCTGAACGATTCGGCCGCCTATAGCTGCCAGCGGGGCGATAGCTCACGCCGCATCCTCCCGCAGCGCCTCGGCGATGCTTTCCGGCCACTTCAGTTGCTGCACCGGTGCCCCGTCGCTGTGGCGCTTGCCGGTATCCAGCATGCGGCCACCTGACTGGCGGCCTGCCTCAGTCATCACCCAGTACGCCTTGCCCTTGCCGTCACGCTCCTGACGCTGAAAGCCCTTGTCGCGCAGCAGGCGGTTGATGGCGATCGCGCTCATGTCCAACGGCATGCCCAGCTCGGTCGGGGTGAGGTAGCGCTCATTCATCGGGCTCAGCAGGTGGGCCGCCCCAAGCTCTTCCAGCAGGTTGATGCCGGTACGCTTCTGCACGGCCTGATTCACGGACAGCAAGCGCATGTTGTCGTCAAAGCCGAACGCCCGGGCAGCACCATCAAGCGCACTGGCAATGGCCGAGGCACGGGAGATGTCCGTGGTGGGGTCTACAGGTGCCGGCGCAGGCTGGGCCACCTGATAGCTGCCGGTCTTGCGGATGGTCGGCAGGACTTCATCGAACACCCATTCTTCAAACGATACGGCGCTGGGCAGCTTGCTCTTGACGATCAGGCGATAGAGATCCGACTCACGAATCATGCTGAATGACTGGATGCCAGAAGCCGTGGGGATGTCGCGTTTCACGACACCCTTGCAATGGCGACTGACGGCATCTCGAGGATTGGAGTACCCAAGCGCCAACGCCACATCAGAAGCCACGAACAGGGTCTCACCCCCATCGCCCTCCACCACACGCACCTGCTGGTCATCAAACTCGAACGGGATCACGTTGCTCATGGGTCAAGCTCCTTTCAGTGCGGCACGCAGGGAACGTATCCCCTGATCGGCATTCATGGCGTGAGGCAGACCAGAGGCCTCGGCTTGCTGCTGGGCGCGGGCCTGGCCTGCCATGGCGGCACGTTCTGCCGGTGACAGCTGACCGTCATGCCCAATCGCTGCTTGCGGCTTGAGGTCATCACCCCGGGCGTATCGCTCCACCACCTGCTGGTAGTACACGCGGAAGGCCCGTTCGTGCTTGTCCATGCGCTGATAGCTGGCCGAGGCCATGCCGTGAAGGTCCATGTGCTCGCCCGCGGCAGCGATGGCCTCATGCGGATACGGCTTGCCGGTGAAGGCGTGGTCCTGCAATGCCTGCCAGGCAGTATCGAAGTCCGGCAGGCCCAGCCCCTCGGGCGTCATCTGGCATAGCTCGGCGAACTGCATGGCGCTGTCCGGCGGGAAGGCGTTGCCACGCTGTTGGAGCGACTTGGCCGTGCGGGCCTTCTCGGCCTGCAAGCCACAGCGCAGGTGCTGGGCGCTCAGATGACTCAGGGCCGCCAGCCACTCACCTTCCACGTCACAGCTCACCCACTGGCCATTCTCTTCAGTGCCCCACCCCATCTCGCGGCAGCGGCGATGCCAGTGGGCGCCATGCAGCTGGGCCAAGCGATCGAACAGCGCATCCACTGCCTTCTGGCTCACCCGTGGCAGATCATCACAGCCACTCGCCATCGATGACGTCGCCGGACGGCGGCTGGCCTTCTGCTTGTTCACGGCGGCGGCGCTCAATGAGTGCACGCCCTTCAGCGGCTGAGAGCTTCGAGTTACGGATTGGACCAGTTGAGCGACGGCTTCCATGGGTGCCTCCAGCGTTGCGTGCAGTGTTGTTCGATGAAGTGTTGGCGTTCTGGCTCATGCGGGCCTGGCGGGCTGCCTCTCGCTTGCGGTTATCACTCACCCAGCGCACGAACTTGGCGCACCAGGCATGATGCGAGTACGTCCGACCGGGCTGATCCGCGAAGTGCGCGGTGAAGTCCGCCAGCTCGCCCTGATCCCATGTCAGGCTCGGGTCGCCACGGCGTAGTGTCTCTGCCTGCCAGTGAGTGGCATCCGGCTGCCAGTCCAACGTCATCGGCACCTGACGGGCACCGGCAGTCGCTTGCGGCTGGCCGTTGTCAGCCTGCTGGGCCGCTCGTTCGAAGATGCTCGGCTCGCCCGCGCCAGAGAGAGAGGGGTTAGGATCATTGGTACCCTGATTCGTCGGAGATTTTTCCGACCCTGGCACGGATATTTTTCCGACCCCTCTCGGAGATTTTTCCGAGGTCGGATTTTTTTCCGACCCTTGAGAATCAGGCGCCGAGGGACGGATCGGAGATTTTTCCGACCCTGTCGAGCGGCCCCAGGTCACACCCTTCTCGGTTAGGCGCATGTACGTCCGGTTGTCGCAACTGGTCATCACGATCAGGTCGAGCTTGGCCAGCTGCTTCATGAGTCGGTAGGCGGTGTCGTGCTTATCAGTCAGCAGTGGGAGCTCTTCGCAGATCTTCCCCTTGCCGATGTTGAAGTAGGTGTGGCCATCGATCTGACGCGCATTTGCCCAGGTAGGCACCTGATGCAGAAACGCAAACAGCATCGCCTGCTGAGCATTGAGCCCCCACTCGACGGCCTTGACTTGGTTGATAGCAACGAGGTACTGCATCAGCGATATCCCCGCATCGAGCATTGGCGACTCGTTTGTGATCGATGCAGACTCATGCCTCACCTCCCGCCAGTGTCAGATATTTGGCAGCGCGGGCCTGATGCCACTGCATGCTGCCCAGATCGCCGTCCTTGTCGCCGCGACGGGCCGCCAGCAACGCATTGCACTGGTGCCAGGCGGCATAGGCCGAGTGGTATTCGCCGGTGAGGCGCGGCTGGTCTGGCAGCAGCTCCTTCAGCTTGGCGATCTTGCGGCCAGCACGGGACATCTCTGTCTCAAGGCGTGCTGAACTCATTCGTGCCGTGATGCTCATGCCGGTACCTCATCGCCCTTGGCTGCCACGCCCAGTGACAGGCGCTCGAAACGTCCTGCCTCGCTCATGTGGTGGTCGATCGACAGAGTGCGGCGGGCAGCTGCCTGCGCCGTCTCACCCTGACCCTTGCCGCATTCCAGCAGGGCCACCACGGCCAGGTGGTGCTGCATGCTCATGCGCAGATCAATCACGCCGCCCACTCGCTCACGCTTCTCGATCATCACCGCCAGCCGATAGGTCTCGGCCTTGAGGGATTCACAGCTCCAACCCCGATAGCTGGTCAACATCTGCTTGGCTTCACTCGTCTTGATCGTCATGCCATACTCCCTTGGCATAGTGAGATGCTTCCCCCGGATTGGTTTCGACGCCTTCGGGGGATTTTCGTATCTGGTGCCCGGTTACCGGCTCACCACCTTCAGCGGTTTGCGCATCGCCTGCAGCTGGCCCATCAGAGTGCTCATCTGCTGCTCAATGGCCTTGTGCTGTGCCTCAAGCTGCGCCGCCTCTTCCTCGTCTACCTCGCCATCCGCAATCGCCGCCTGAATCAGCGCTGCCATCGCGCCCTGCCCCTGCTGGGCATCCAGCACTGACGCGAACACGTCACCACGGCTCACCTCGCCCTTCTCGCAGCGCGGCACCGCCACCATGCCCAGGTGATCGAGGAACGGGGCGATCAGGCGCAACTGGTGCTCGCGATCCACGTTCCAGAAGATCCCCACCACGTCGATCAGTCGCATCGGCATGGGGTCGTCCTCGGCCACCCGGCGGTAAAGCGACTTCACCGACATGCCGATATCGCTTGCCAGCACCTTGGGGCAGCACTCGAAAACCACGTCATGCACCGCATCCAGATAGGTATCCATGTCACGTTCGGGGGCTGTATGGCTGTCCATGGTGAATCTCTCCGTGTTCGTTCCGTTTAAGCCGATATGGGCGGCTGGCTATGCTGTGGGTGTCAGGCGGTGTTCTTGTTGGCGTTCCGCAATCCGTGGACCAGCGGCGGGCACAGCTTCTCAGCCTTGAACTTGCCCATCGTCAACCGCTCTGCACGGAGCGCCAGAACTGGAGACATCCCATGTTTTCCGCGAACCCATCCAGAAACTGTTCCTTGGTAGACCCCAAGCGCATCAGCTGCCTTGGCTTGGGTCCCAAAGTGATCAACCAAACGCTCGAATATGTTTTTCATCGTGCCGCTCCATACGGGAATACCCGTAATCATAAATACGGGACTACCCATTTGCAAGGATATGGGCGCGCCCATGATAATCACCCCATGGAATTCAAAGACCGCCTTAAAGCCGCCCGAAAACACGCCAAGCTCACCCAGGTGCAGCTTGCTGAGCGTGTGGGCATAGATCAGACCAGCGTTTCCGACCTAGAGCGGGGCAAGTCCCGCAAGACTGGGTACGCCGCTGAGATCGCTCATGCCCTTGGCGTGAGTGCGAGATGGCTCACCACTGGCAAAGGCGAGATGCTTGATTCAGAGACCGCTCCCCGAAGCGATGCCAGTGAGCTGGTGCTCCATGAAACGGAAATCGTGGACGGCGATGAGCCTCTCCGGGATGACGAGGTAGAGATTCCGTATTTTCGTGAGGTTGAGATGGCGGCTGGCGATGGCCGAACGCAAGTCATCGAGAACCATGGGGCGTACATGCGCTTCAGTCTGCCGCGCTTGATGAAGGCTGGTGTAGACCCATCACTTGCGGCATGCGCGACCGTTTCTGGCGACTCCATGGAGCCAGTGATCGTGGATGGCTCACCCATCGGCATCGACAAGGGCTGCCGACAGATTCTGGATGGCAAGGTCTACGCGCTGGATCATTGCGGCATGCTACGTGTGAAGCGCCTCTACCGCTTGCCGCCGGGGCGCATGCGGGTGGTCAGTGACAATCACATCGAGTATCCAGAAGAGATCTACACCCTGGGAGATCCGGATGCCCCGAAGATCATCGGTCGCGTCTTCTGGTGGGAAACCTTTGCCTGACGCCCCCACGCGCACGCGTAACCAGAGAGAGTGGTTCTAATAGGTAGGTTCTGGGGGTAGCACTGGCGCGACCCTCCCCGTAGCACTGGTGCGACCCTCCCTGTCAATGCGTCATGGGGCCTACGATGGCCTATCGGGGACTGTACGAATAAACACATTTGCGCAGGTCGTGACAGCGACTAAACTGGCATTCTATACCTAGGTAGATATAATGCTGCATCTACACATACACAAAGATGCTCAAAGAGACATTGATGCCCTTTGGGAAACAAATGAAGACGCAGCAGCAACAATCATCACAACTCTTGAAGAAATTCAAGCGAACCCAGACACTTTGGACATACTAACGATCCATAAATTCGGGAACGACCGAAATGTAGATGAAATTAGTATCAGCAAATGGCAACAACTATGGCGGCAAGGGAAAGACCTTTGGCGCTTAAAGATCTGGGAGCTTGAACATGGCCAAGACCGATGGCGAGTCATATACGCATACATAGTTCATGAACAAGCTTTTTATGTGCTAGGTGTTGTACCAAGGAGCTTTAACTATGACCCAGACCACATCTTATCTCAAAGAATCATTCGGGCATACAACGACCTCAGTTAACCATACCGAGGTTAGCACAACTAGCAAGCCAGCTAAGGTAATTAATATTGAAACGCGCCTGAAGGTAGAATCAGTTGCGCCAGAGAACTATATAACTCTATCTGAGCTAATTGCCAACTCCAATAAAGATCAAAAAAAGAAAGATGCTCTAGAGCGTGCAAGAGCTAGACTAGCCGGCTCCATTGAAAAATCAGAGGGGCCTACCTTAAGAGCTAAGAGACTTGAAATGGGATGGTCTCAAACTAAGCTGGCTGAATTGTTAGAAACCAGTCAATCCCATGTCGCTCGTATCGAGAAAGGCGATGAGAACCTTCAGCTTTCTACCTTAAGAAAGCTATGTAAGTGCTTTAAAATTGACATGAACTCTGTTGAGAAATTACTGAGCAATCAGAGTAAGAATCCGAGGAAGTAGCCATGATACTCAACACTTTTTCCATTTTTTGCGATGACATTAGGCAAGAGATTGGTGATAAAAACACCTTCGTAGGCTCTTATTCCGGAGAATTAATTGCTCAAAGACTCCCAATAGTATTACCCAAGCTTTGCGTGGTAGTCTTCTGCATATACGACACAAAGCAACAAGACACTGATGCCAGTATAACCATTGAGATACTACTCGGAAATGAAAAAATAGCATCTGCAGAATATCCACTAAAAGAGGTATACTCTGAGAACAGTGATAATGGAAGCAACGTTATCCAAGCTAATTTCATTTTCACTCCTGTAGAAATTAACAAGCCAAATATACTACGTGCCATTATAAGAGAAGGTGACAAGGTCCACGAAAATATGGGCTTGATTATACGATCTACCACTCCTCCAGCTGATTCCGAGTAACCTTGTCGGCATCTCATCTTAAAGCGCCCCACTCCACATGACTCGCAAGGAGGCGAACTCATGTCTGCTGCATTGATCGTATTCTTGACGCTATCTGTCTTTCTGTTGCCCTGGCTGGCCGTAATGCATGCCGCGTACTACAAGGGCGTGGATGTCCTGTCGGCCGGCGCGGTGGGATTCTTCGGCACGCCATTGATGGGCATGCTCTACGTCATCGCCATGCCGGGCGACCCGGTGAAACTCAAGCGCCGCCGACTGCGCGGCGCCAAGTCCACTGACAAGGAATGCCCGCACTGCCTCTCACTGATTCCCAAGCAGGCCACCATCTGTCATCACTGCGGTCGCAATAGCGCTCTGACCGCCAGCAAGCCCGCGCACGGGGCGAAATCCTCCACCCCACCGCCAGCCCCTCCCCAGCCACAAAAGACGCGGGAGCCAGCCCCCATTCCAGCCGGTAGCTTCGATTACGCGGAACACGGTGGCACAGACACTCAGGCCGCCGAGGCGTACAAGCGCCGCATCGAGAACGCAGACCGCTAAACCTCCCGCAGGCCATCTGACCCGCCCATCGTGGCGGGTTTTTTATTGCCTCCGACATGGGCAGGAATACTCCTCCCTGAAAAAATACGGGCAAACCCTTGACCATCAATACGGGTCTACCCATAATTACTCGCATCGACACGGCACATCGCCATCGTCACTGAGTGGATTGGAGCAGCCCATGACCGACACAGCCCGCAAGCATCGTTCAGCTATCACCCTCGCCGTCATCGTCGGCGGTCTGGTCACGCTCGCCAGCCTCACCCAGCAGACCGATGGCCCGCGCCAGCTGACCGCCAGCGAAGCCGAATACTGCGAGATGACCGCCATGTGGCAGGAAGACGCCAAGGCCGGTTTCGCCGAATCACAGCGCCGCGGCTGGCCGGACTTCCATCGCAATGCCGCCAGCCTCTGCACCCCTCAGATTACGCATGGTCAGCAGCTTGCCAGTCGCTGATCCCGCCTCGCCCCACGGCCAGCAGGTGGTGCCAGTGGGATTACGAGCATAACCACCCGCAGGTAAGGCGCCGGTTCCTCCCTTGCGCTAGCGGCCTTACCCCCGACACCTGGGCAAGTGGTGTGACAGCTGGAGAGACAGCGCTTATCAGAGGGCATCGGCACTGCCGGTATCGCCTGATGAGCCCCGAACCGCCGGGCAATGCGACTGCTCTTTAACAATCAGGCATGCCCAGCCCGCCCGTAGCGCTAGACACGCGAGAGGCCGCTGGGAGTACGCCGCCCAGGGCTGTCGAAATACTGGGAATGGTATGGGGCTTTGCCAATGGCAGAGCCCACCCGAGAGTGCATTGGCAAGCCATCACACAGCGCGACGGCTTACCGATACGCTTTCCCTGTAGTGCCTGTGCTTCCTCGCCATGCCCATGGCGGGGCCTTTTGGTACTCCCTTTTCATCGTGTCTCTCGGCGCATCTTGCCCACCCCAACCGGTGGGCCTTTTTGTGCTCACACGCCAGTCTCTTCTGGGGGCTGACCTGTGCGCTCAACCACCCACGAGGAGGCCCCATATGTGGTTCAAGAATCTACAGCTCTACCGTCTGCACGACAGCACGCCGCTTGACGATGGCCGCCTGGCTGAATGCCTGCCTGAGCATCGATTCCGTCCCGTGTCGGGAGTGGAAGCCAAGCGAATCGGGTGGGTGCCGCCAGCGGGGCGGGACAGCGATGTGCTGGTGCATGAAGTGTCCGGACACTTCCTGATCTCGGCGCTCTATCAGGATCGTATCCTGCCATCGAGCGTCATCAAGGATGAATTGGATGAGCGAGTCGCTGAGCGTGAGGCTACTGAAGGCCGACCGCTTCGCCGGCGGGAGAAGCTGACACTCAAGGAGCAGATATACGAGGAGCTTCTGCCCCGGGCTTTCACGCGCTCAAAGCGCACTGACCTGTGGTGGAGTCACCGCAGCGGGCTGATCGCGATCAATGCAAGCACGGCCAAGCGGGCCGAAGAGGTGCTGGACCTACTGCGACAGTCTCTCGGCAGCCTCAAGGTGACGCCGTTGGCAGTCGCTCAACCACCATCACAGGTCATGACGACTTGGCTCAAGGATGTGAGTTCACGTCCGGAAGGCCTCATCGTCGGCGATGCTGTCACGCTCACGGCGCCAGGTGGTGAGGATGGCGTGCTCCGCGCCCGCCTGTACGACCTTGATGGTGAAGAGATACAGACCGCTCTCAGCCTCGGGCGCATCGTCAGCCAGATGGCCGTTGAGCTGGATGGCAAGGTAGCAATGACGCTCTGCGATGACATGTCGCTCAAGCAGATGCACTTCGCAGACGCCATCATCGATGAGGCCAACGCCCAGGATGATGACGAAGACCCGGTGCTGCGCTTGGAAGCAGACTTCGCACTGATGGCTGGCCTGCTCGACCAGGTGGCATCAGACCTCATCTCATGGATGGGTGGCGAAGCTCAGCCCGCCACGTAACCACTCAAGGAGGCCAGCATGGCCCGCGGCATCAACAAGGCGATCCTGATCGGCCATCTCGGCCAAGACCCAGAGGTGCGCTTCACCCCCAGCGGCTCAGCCGTTGCCAACATCAGCATCGCGACCACCGACAAGTGGCGTGACAAACAGACCGGCAACGTCCAGGAGCGCACCGAATGGCACCGGGTGGTGCTGTTCAACAAGACCGCCGAGATCGCCCAGCAGTACCTCAAGAAAGGCGCGCAGGTGTATATCGAGGGCCGCCTGCAGACTCGCAAGTGGACGGATCAGCAGGGCATCGAGCGCTACAGCACCGAGATCGTCGCCAACGACATGCAGATGCTCGGCGGTTCCGGTGGCGGGCAGCCATCCCAGGCACAGCGGCCGCCAGCTCAGCAGGGCTATCAGCAGCCACCCCCGCAGCAAGGTGGCTACCAGCAACCGGCGCCCGCAAGCACACACCACGGCGTAGGTCAGCCACCAGCAGGCCAGCAGCAGCCGAACAACTTCGGGGCACCGCCAGCCGGCAGCTTCGATGACTTTGATGACGAGATCCCGTTCTAGGGAATGACCATGATTCACCCGCTACTCATCGCCGCCACCTGCCTGGCGGCTTTCTTTTACCTGCTCGCCGGTGGCTGGCTCGACACACTGCTCACCAAGGGAGAGTGACCATGATCTATCTGTTCCTCGGGGTTGGTGCGCTTCTGCTCATCGTCTTAGCGCTCTGGGGTGCAGGTGCCATGGACAGCATATTAAAAGAGGACAAGCGCCAATGACTCGCGATCAACTGATGGAAAGCCTGCTGCACCTCCCTCACCCGTGGCCGCGGCCCGAGACGGACTGCAACCTGCCGACCGACAACGGCCACGGCGACCTCGAGGGTTGGATCAAGGGCCCGACCAACAACGAATGGCACTACGCATGGATCGGCGCCCATGAGCGCCGCATCGTCATCACCCGGGAACAATGGGAAGAGGCGCTGCTGGCCCGTGTGAACGCCGAGGCTCAGAGCGCATGGCAGCACGGCAACCCGAACGCACATGAGTCGGTGCGCATCGTGATAACGGAATGCAGCGAGGCGAAAGACACCAACCCGAAGGATGCGATCGGGGCCAACAAGCTACCGCTGCACTTGTGGCCAGTGCCTGCCACTGCACTGGGCTCACTGGCGCTGCTGGATGGTGCCCTGAAGTATGGCCGCACCAACTGGCGGGCCGCTGGCGTGCGGGCATCTATCTACGTGGATGCCTGCCAGCGTCACCTCGGTGCATGGTTCGAGGGGGAAGACACTGACCCCGATAGCGGCATCCACCATCTGGGCCACGCCCTCGCCTGCCTCGCCATCCTCACCGATGCACAGCATGCCGGAAAGCTCACCGATGACAGGATGCTGCCCGGCAACCTCCGCCAGCTTATCGATCAACTGACGCCCGAGGTCGAGCGCCTCAAGGAAAAGCATTCAGACAAGCATCCGCATCACTACACCATCGAGGACGCTGACCAATGAACGTCATCGACCTCTTCGCCGGTGCCGGAGGATTCAGCACCGGTGCCACTATGGCCAGCTGCAACGTGGCCTGGGCTGCCAACCACTGGCCGGATGCTGTCGAGTGGCACAGCCGCAACCATCCGAACGCAGCACACATCTGCCAGGACCTGCATCAGGCGGATTGGAGTCAGGTGCCCGCGCATGACCTGATGCTGGCGTCGCCCTGCTGCCAGGGCCACAGCAAAGCGCGAGGCAAGGCCAGCGGGAACCCTCAACACGATGCCAGTCGCTCGACTGCCTGGGCAGTGGTATCAGCTGCCGAGTATCACCGGCCGCCAGCCATCCTCGTGGAGAACGTCCCCGAGTTCCTCGATTGGCAGCTCTACCGCCCCTGGGTGCTGGCCATGCAGGCGCTGGGCTATGCCGTAAGCCCGCATGTGGTAGATGCCGCGGATCTCGGCGCCCCGCAGAACCGCATCCGAATGTTCCTGGTACTCACCCAGTCCACCCAGCCGCTCAAGCTGAACCTGCCGACACTCGATCACCTACCGGCCGCCAGCTTCATCGACTTCGAGGCAGGCCGTTGGCAACCCATCGAGAAGCCCGGGCGAGCCGCCGCCACCCTGGAGCGAGTTCGCGCTGGCCGCGCCACCCACGGCGAGCGATTCCTGATCAGTTACTACGGGAACACCAAGACAGGGCGCTCGCTGGATCGCCCCATCGGCACCATCACCACGCGCGATCGCTGGGCCATCGTCGATGGCGACCGCATGCGCATGCTCAGCCGTTGGGAATGCCGATCGGCCATGAGCTTCCCCGACACCTACCAGCTACCGGACAACCACCGCCTCGCCGTGCACCTGCTCGGCAACGCGGTATGCCCTACCCCGGTCAGCCACATCATCAAGGCGCTGCAGCAAGCCGCTTGAGCGCCTCCGGAGACACCCCGTGAAGACATCCACCAAGCACTGCCCTCATTGCGGCAGCACGGCACTGGTGCTGTACAGCAGCACCAACGAGAAGCAGTGCAGCGACTGCCACCTGATATTCGAGTGGACGCTCGATGAAGGCCAGCCGCCCTTGGTGGGGCCGGCACGCAACGTACAAGGGAGCAAGGCATGAACACTCAACTGCAGCACGATGATCCCCTCGCCTTCGCCATTCAGCAGCAGCTCACCAATGCCGACCTACGCACCGAGCTGATGGCAGAGCGCCAGCGCAGCAAGGCGCTTGAAGGCAAGCTCAAGCAGGCCGAGAAGGCCGCCAAGGAAGCGCAGCAGTACAAGGACCGCGCCGACCGACTGCGCGCCAAGCTGGATGCCACCGAGAAGCAGGCCAAGCAGATCCGCCACGAGACGAAGCAGGCACTGGACAAGGCCCGCGCAGAAGCCCGGCGAGAGAAGCAACGTGACGCAGGCAACCACGCCACCATCAAGAGTGACGACGGCAAGTGCATCGTGCAGCTGGCCTATAACCAGGTGCACATCCATGAGCCGGATCGGTGGTACATGGTCAGCAGCCAGCCGCTCAACAAGGCCGAGAAAGCCCGCGTCGTCTTCTGTGGGCTGATCGACGGCATCCGCGCCGGCGACTACGCCGAATTCGTGGAAGGTGCCATCGGCACCCTGGCCGCCAAGTGGCGCGCCGACAACCACCGGCTGCGCGTCGAAGACCTCGACCTTCCCACCAAGGTGATGCGCCGCCTTGAAGATGCCGGCATCGAGACACTGGCAGAGCTGAAGGCCGAAGACATCGAGCAGAAGCTGACGGCCATCAAGGGCATTGGGCCGGCAACGATAAAGCAAGTCATGAAGGCGGCTGCCAAGGAGGCTGCATGAGCAAGCAGATAGAGATCCAGATGGGTGCGCTGGCGCCAAGCATCACGCAGCAGCTGGCTGATCAGGGTGTGGACATCGCCCCCAGCAGATCAGAAGCGTGGGACAACCAGGCCGACGCCATTACGCGATTGATGTTCGCTGACATTCTCACGCCGTCTCAGGTAGAGAAAGCCCGGCAGCGGCTGATGAAACACATTGGGGAGATGCTGCAATGACCACTCTACGCGACATGCCGATGGTCACCATTGAGCAGAAGAACCGTTTCCGTGAGGCCGCACTTGAGGTGGAGAAGGAGCGCGATGAATTGGCGGCTCAGTTCTCCGAGATGGCGTCACTGGCCGACAGCCTGACTTTCGCCTCGAGCGAAGATGAAGCAGACGAAATCGTGCAGAAGATAGCGGGATTGGTACATGACGAAGGCAGCGCCCTCGCCCGCCGTGATGCCCTCATTAAAGCTGAGGCGCTGGAGGAGGCGGCGGATATGGCTCGCGATGAAGTCTGGCAGCAAGAGTTCGCGAGCCTTGGTCAGCTCCAGCGAGATCTGGCGAGCAAGGCCGCCGAGTACCGCAAGCAGGTGGAGGGTGAGGCATGAAAGCATACACCGTAAGAGTCGACGACCTCCCCCTCCAGTACATGAAGACAAGCAATAATCCCTTGTAAATCAATGCATATTGAGAGTCGACGACCTCGAATATCACGGCCACCCACGAGGTGGTTTTTTTGTGCCCGCAGGGAGGCCAGATGCGTCAGGTATCGCAATCAACGTGGGAGCCGCCAGCACATGGCCCGTGCCCGCAGTGTGGTGGCAGCGGCACATTCCATGGCGTCTTCCATCGTTCGCCCTGTGCTCACTGCCATGGCACCGGGTACGCCGCTGACGATGGTGAGGCGCTGCCATTGGAAGACCTGATCGTGATGATCAGTCGGCGCCGCGATCACTGGCGACAAGCACATGCCCAGCTGATGAAGGTGCCCGGCGTGCGTCAGGCCGTGGAGCAATACCAGGCGGCGCGACAGGCAGAGCAAGAACGTGAGGCCATGGGCTATGGCTCGGGCCGGTATCAAGGTGACTGATGGAGGCGACGGCAGTGAATCTTCTCACCCCCGAGGCGGTAGCCCGCCAACTGAGCATGAGCCTGAGCTGGGTCTACACCCACAAGCACCAGATTGGCTACGTGAAATTTGGAAAGTCTATCCGCTTTGAGCCGGATGCGGTGGCGGCATATGCTAGTGCCTGCCAGCGTAGCCCAGAGCATGAGGGCAACCGATGGGAATCACAGTCAGATACCGCGAAGCACGCGGGAAATGGGTCGTTACCGAAACGCATCAGGGTCAGCGACATCAATCAACGTTTGACGGGACTCGAGAAGGCGAAAGGCAAGCGCGGGAGTATGCCGCTGCACGCGAAACAGCAGTAAACGAAGCGGCGTTTCAAGGTCAGCGGATGGGCCGCGAGCGGAGGCGCACGTTTCTCGAGGGAGTAAAGCGGTGGGTCGATGAGTACGACGTTGCCAGCCAGGCAAAGGCTATCCGGCCGGTTGCGGCCTACATGGGCGAGGACGTGCTGATCGGACAAGAGACAGTGGACAAGGCCAGAGAAATGGCCAGCCACTTGAGGAAGGCAGGACGCGCTCAGAGCACAATCAACAACCACCTGCAGGTGGTAAAGCGGGTGCTCAATCTGGCGTATATCGAGTGGGGTTGGATCAATCAGCCGCTGGGCGACAAGATCCGGAAGAAAACGCCGAAGAACGAACGGCATATCTATCTGAACGCGACAGAGCTGACGCTACTGATGGAAGCGATACCGGATGCACGCGCTGTGGATAAGAAGGTGATCGCCCTGGCAGCCTTGACGGGACTGCGCCAGGGCGAACTGCTCGCACTTGAGCCTTCGAACATCCACGGTGGTCGCATCCTGCTGCGACCAGATCAAACCAAGTCCGGCAAGGCCCGGGTGGTGCCTGTACCAGAAGATGCTCGGCCATGGTTGCATGACCTGCCCTTCGATACCACCTACGCGCGGCTGAGAAAGACGTGGGAAGACGCTCGCAAAGCACTGGGCAGACCAGACCTGCGCTTTCATGATCTGCGCCATAGCTATGCAAGCATGCTGGCTCAGGCTGGCGAGAGCATGACCACGGTGCGCGACCTGCTGGGGCATTCCAGCCTGATCGTCACCAGTCGTTATTCTCACATGTTCGAGCAGGGCATTGATGAGATCGGAGCGCGGCTGCCGCGGTTGAATGCGACCGGCTGCGACCAAACTGCGACCAAGCACTAAAAGGAGGGAGCCAGAAACGCAAACAGCCGCTCGTAAGCGACTGTTTTCAAAGCTGGTGCCGGTGGTCGGACTCGAACCGACACGCCTATTAAGCGGCGGATTTTGAATCCGCTGCGTCTACCAATTCCGCCACACCGGCAACGGAGCAAAATTATACGGGACATTGCGCCAAGGTCAACGAGTTTTGGCGTCAGATCAGACACATGGAGCGCTTCCTCACACCCCACGCCGCAGCGGGCTGAGACATGCCGCCCGCAAACGGGTCTTCGCGTGGACGATGGCATTGGGTATCATGAGCGGCCTTTTTCGTCTGCCCAGACAGCCAAGGCCTCGAGAGTGTCGCAACTGACTGCCCCACCCGCAGACAGGGAGTCATGCACTCGCGACGAAAGCGCCAGTGTCTCACGGGCGGCATCTCCCCATTGTGCATGTACGCATGCCACGGAGCGCACCACGCGCCTCGTGCTATCAGAGTGTCAGGTTGGCCATGTCACGTATCGATTCCGGTGATGCCTCGGGCGTTGCCACACCTAATGACGCGCGCCCGATGCAGCGCAGCGATTACGATTTCAGTCTGCCGGATGAGCTGATTGCCCGCTATCCGTCAGAGCAGCGCAGCGATTGCCGTCTGCTGCATCTGGATGGCAAGAGCGGCGAGATCGTGCACCGCCGCTTCCCGGATCTGCTCGAGCAGCTGGAACCCGGCGATGTCGTGGTCTTCAACGACACCCGCGTGATCCCCGCGCGCCTGCATGGTCAGAAAGCCTCCGGCGGCAAGATCGAGATGCTGCTGGAGCGCCCGCTGGACGCCCATCGTGGCCTGGCGCACATCCGCTCCAGCAAGTCGCCCAAACCGGGGACCGAGCTGATCTTCGAAGGCGGCATCACGGCCGTGGTCGAAGGCCGTCAGGAGGCACTGTTCGAGCTGCGCTTCCACGGCGAGACGCCGATGATCGAGCTGCTCAACCAGCACGGCCACATGCCGCTGCCGCCTTATATCACTCGGGATGACGAGCTGTCGGATCGCGAGCGCTATCAGACGGTCTATGCCAAGCGCGATGGCGCCGTGGCCGCCCCGACGGCTGGCCTGCACTTCGATGAGCCGATCATGGCCGCCATGGCCGAGAAAGGCATCGAGACCGCCTTCGTCACCCTGCATGTGGGCGCCGGCACCTTCCAGCCGGTACGCGTCGACAGCATTCTCGAGCACCACATGCACAGCGAGTGGATCGAGGTCGGTCAGGAAGCCTGCGACAAGATCGCCCGCGCCCGCGCTGCCGGCCGCCGCGTGGTCGCCGTCGGCACCACCAGCGTGCGCTGCCTCGAGAGCGCCGCCAAGGCCCACGCTGGTGAGCTGGCCCCCTACTCCGGCGACACCGACATCTTCATCTACCCGGGCTACGAGTGGCAGGTGGTGGATCTGTTGATCACCAACTTCCATCTGCCGGAATCGACCCTGCTGATGCTGGTTTCGGCCTTCGCCGGCTACGAGCACACCATGGCGGCCTATCAGGCGGCGGTGGAAGAGCGCTACCAGTTCTTCAGCTATGGCGATGCCATGCTGCTGGAACGCGCCTGAATCCCCTCTTCCGACATGGCCCCGGCATTCGCCGAGGGCCGTGTCATGCGCAGTTAACGCGCCCCGCGCTATGCTGCGGCATAGCGACTTAGTGGCTTGATGACATAGTGGCATCGACACACCAGCTGCGGCCTGTTTCGCCGCCAAGCAAAGAGAGCACCATGCGTAAAGAATGCTTCATGAGCTTTGAAAAGCTCGCGACCGATGGCCGTGCACGTCGTGGCCGCATGACCTTCCCGCGCGGCACCGTGGAGACCCCGGCCTTCATGCCGGTGGGCACCTACGGCACCGTCAAGGGCATGACGCCGGAGTCCATCAAGGACATCGGCGCCGAGATCATCCTCGGCAACACCTTCCACCTGTGGCTGCGCCCGGGAACGGAAGTCATCGAAGCGCATGGCGATCTGCATGACTTCGCGCAGTGGGACAAGCCGATCCTGACCGATTCCGGCGGCTTCCAGGTCTTCTCGCTGGGCAAGACGCGCAAGATCACCGAACAGGGCGTTCACTTCCGCTCACCGGTCGATGGCTCCAAGGTCTTCATGGGCCCGGAAGAATCGATGGCGGTGCAGCGCTCGCTGGGCTCCGACATCGTGATGATCTTCGATGAGTGCACGCCGTATCCGGCCACCCATGATGAAGCGCGCAAGTCGATGGAGATGTCCCTGCGCTGGGCACAGCGCTCCTACGACGCGCATGGCGACTCGCCGTCGGCGCTGTTCGGCATCATCCAGGGCGGCATGTATCCGGACCTGCGCGAGAAGTCCCTCGAGGGCCTCAAGAAGATCGACTTCGACGGCTACGCCATCGGCGGCCTTTCCGTGGGCGAGCCCAAGGACGAGATGATCAAGGTCCTCGACTACCTCCCCGAGTGGATGCCGGAGGACAAGCCGCGCTATCTGATGGGCGTCGGCAAGCCGGAAGACCTGGTCGAGGGCGTGCGGCGTGGCGTCGACATGTTCGATTGCGTGATGCCGACCCGCAACGCGCGCAACGGCCACCTGTTCACGCCGACGGGCACCGTCAAGATCCGCAACGCCGTCCACAAGCATGACACCTCACCGCTGGACCCGGAGTGCGATTGCTACACCTGCACCAATTTCTCGCGCGGTTATCTGCATCACCTTGATCGCTGTGGAGAAATGCTCGGCTCGATGCTCAACACCATCCACAATCTGCGCTACTACCAGACCGTGATGGCTGGTTTGCGCGGTGCAATTGAAGCGGGTACATTGCAGGACTTCGTGGAACAGTTCTATGCCGCGCGCGGCCTGCCGGTGCCGCCGCTGGCCGACTGATCGAGGCGAATGACGACCGGGGGCCAAATCCTCCGGTCGTCTTGATATTCGACTCGAGCCAGACGTGAAGAAGAGCCTGAATCACGCTCATTGCATAACAACAGTTCACTCGTAACCTCTGGAGATACACATGCTGGAATTCCTGATTCCTGCCGCACACGCGGAAGCCGAAGCGGCTGTCGCCGGCGGCGGCGCCATCGGCCAGATCGTCATGCTGGTCGGCTTCGTGGTCATTTTCTATTTCCTGCTCTGGCGTCCGCAGTCCAAGCGCGCCAAGGAACACAAGAATCTGATCAGCAATCTGGCCAAGGGTGACGAAGTCGTCATCGGTGGTGGCCTGGTTGGCCGCATCACCAAGGTCAGCGAGCAGTTCATCACCATGGAGCTGAACGAAGGCAACGAAGTCAACGTGCAGAAGTCTGCCGTGGCTGCAGTCCTGCCGAAGGGCACCATCAAGTCCATCTGATCCCTCCTGCTGCCGGCCCCTGTGCCGGCAGCATGCTTTTCTCTCCCGCTCCACCAAGGACAGGGCTGCCATGCTCAACCGCTATCCGCTTTGGAAGTACCTGGTGATCTGCCTGGTACTTGCCGTCGGCGTGATCTACGCATTGCCGAATCTCTACCCCGAAGACCCGGCCGTGCAGATCAGTGCCGCCAGCGGCGCCGAGGCCATCGACCAGCAAGACCTCGATCGCGCCACCAGTGCCCTCGAAAACGCCGGCATCACGCCCAAGTCCGGGGAACTCAACGGTTCCACCGGCCTGATTCGCCTTACCAGCAACGACCAGCAGCTGCGCGCCAAGGAACTGATCAGCGAGACACTCGGCGATGACGCCATCGTCGCGCTGAACCTGGCCGATGCCACGCCGTCGTGGCTGGCCAGCCTCGGTGCCTCACCGATGAAGCTGGGCCTTGACCTGCGTGGCGGTGTCCACTTCCAGCTGGAAGTCGACATGGACGCCGCGGTCAAGCAGCGCCTGGAAGTCAACGCCAGTGCCATCAAGGAAACCCTGCGCGAGGAGCGTATTCGCTACCGCGGCAGCGAAGTCGACGACGGCACCCTGAGCCTGACGTTCTCCGATGAGGAAGACCGTTCGAAGGCGCGCTCACTGATCTCGCGCGACTTCCAGAACTTCGAATACGACGAGCGCGATGTCGAGCGTGGGGCCGTACTGGATCTCACCCTGACCGCCGCCGCCGTCAAGGAGATTCAGGATTACGCGGTCAATCAGAACCTGACCACGATCCGCAATCGCGTCAACGAGCTGGGCGTGTCCGAGCCGCTGGTTCAGCGCCAGGGCCCGAACCGCATCGTGGTCGAGCTGCCGGGCGTGCAGGACACGGCCGCCGCCAAGCGCGTACTGGGTGCCACCGCCAACCTCGAATTCCGTCTCGAAGCGGCCAGCGACACGCCGGCCAGCGAGATGGAGAGCTTCGCGTTCCGCAACCAGCCGAGCCGCACCGCCAACATCATGAAGGACGTGATCATCAGCGGTGACAGCGTCTCCAGCGCCAGCACCAGCTTCGATGAAAGCGGCCGTCCGCAGGTCAATATCAACCTGGACGGCACCGGTGGCTCGATCATGAACCGCGTCACGCGTGCCGCGATCGGCCGCAACATGGCGGTACTGTTCATCGAGCACAAGACCCGCACGCGCACCGTGATGGAAAACGGCGAGAAGGTCGAGAAGCGCATTCCGTACACCGAGAAGGGGCTGATCAGTCTGGCAACCATCCAGAGTGCGCTGGGCAACAGCTTCCGCATCACCGGCCTCGACTCGCCGACGGAAGCCAAGGAGCTGTCGCTGCTGCTACGCTCCGGCTCATTGGCCGCGCCGATCTACTTCGTGCAGGAACGCACCATCGGCCCGAGCCTCGGTGCCGAGAACATCTCGCGCGGCATCCTGTCCGTCGAGCTGGGCCTGCTGCTGGTCGTGCTGTTCATGCTGGCGCGCTACAAGGCCTTCGGTGTCGTCGCCAACGTGGCCCTGACCGCCAACCTGGCGATCCTGATTGCCGCGATGTCGATGCTGGGCGCCACCCTGACCCTGCCGGGTATCGCCGGTATCGTGCTGACGCTGGGCATGGCGGTGGATGCCAACGTGCTGATCTTCGAGCGTATCCGCGAGGAAATGCGCTCCAGGATGCCGCTGCATCAAGCCGTGCATACCGGCTTCGAGCGCGCCTTCACCTCCATCGTCGATGCCAACATCACCACCCTGCTGGTCGCGGTGATCCTGTTCTCCATCGGCAGTGGCCCGGTCAAGGGCTTCGCGGTGACGCTGTCCATCGGCATCCTGACGTCGATGTTCACGGCGATCATGGTCTCGCGCGGCATCATCAATCTTGCCATTGGCGGCAAGACACTCAAGAAACTCTGGATCTGAGGGGCCATCGTGATGCGACAGTTTGACTTCATGAGCAAGCGGCGCGCGGCCTTCATCGTCTCCATCGTGCTGACGATCGTGGCCATTGGCGCCCTTGTGATTCATGGCCTGAACCTGGGCCTCGATTTTACCGGCGGCACCCTGGTGGAAGTGAAATACCAGACAGCGCCGGCACTGGAAAGCGTGCGCCAGACACTGGAAGCCGCCGGCTACAAGGATGTCTCGGTCCAGACCTTCGGTGCCAGCAACGAGATTCTGGTGCGTCTGCAGCAGAGCTTCGAAGCCGGCATCGGCAATGACATCGTGGCGCATCTGCAGGCCACCGGTGACAGCGTCAACCTGATCCGCGCCGAGTTCGTCGGTGCCCAGGTCGGTGATCAGCTGCGCGATCAGTCCGGTCTCGGCATGCTGCTCGCCCTGGCCGTGGTGATGGTCTATGTGGCCTTCCGCTTCCAGTACAAGTTCGCCCTCGGTGCACTCATCTCGCTGGGTCACGACGTCATCATCCTGCTGGGCATCTTCGCCCTGTTCGGACTCGACTTCGACCTGACGGTACTGGCCGCGGTGCTGGCCGTGATCGGCTACTCATTGAACGACACCATCATCGTCTACGACCGCATTCGCGAGAACATCCGCAAATCGCGTATCGATGACATGCCGTCGATCTTCAATGACGCCATCAACGCGACGCTGTCACGCACGCTGTCCACCTCCGGCACCACCTTGCTGGTGCTGCTGGCGCTGTATTTCCTCGGCGGTGACATGATCCACAACTTCGCCATCGCACTGATCATCGGTGTGGTCGCGGGGACCTTCTCGTCCATCTACGTGGCAGCGGCGCTGTTGCTGGTGGTCGGCCTGAAGCGTGTGGATCTGATCCCCCCGCCCAAGGAGCAGTTCGAGGACGGCGCGCCGTAAGCGTCTCGCTCCTCCATCAGAGACAGACCGCCAGGCACGGATCGCCAGGCACAAAAAAACCCCACCTCATGCGAGGTGGGGTTTTTTCGTTCTCCAGACGGCCCCGAAGGCTGTCAGGTCACGTCGTCTTGCAGGGGCTTACAGGTGCGGCTGCATGGTCTGCGCCAGCGCCTTGTACAGACGCGCGCCAGCGGCCATCAGGGTGCCTTCGGCAACCACGACCGGCGTGCCGTCGGCACTGCCTGCCAGTGCGCCACATTCCTTCAGGAACAGGCTGACGATCTCGCTGTCACCGGCATCCAGACCCAGCACATAGACGGCGTCGACACGGCCGGAGGCCAGCTCGAGCACGTCCAGTAGCGCACAACCGCTGGTGCGCAGCATCTCGACCTGCGGGCCGACCTGCTGAACGATGGAGAGGTAGGTCGGCAGGTGACGCGGACGCTGCCAGCTTTCCGGCAGGCCCATCGCCAGACGCGCACCTTCGATGGAGGTGGCGTTGGTCACGCGGATACGGTGACCGGAGTGCTGGGCACCACGACCGCGGCTGACGATATACTCTTCGTCAGTGAACGGTGCGATGACCACGGCGTGCTCGGCACGGCCCTTGAACAGGCAGACCACGGACAGCGCGAAGCCGGAGGCTGCGGATGCCAGGTTGGAGTAACCGTGCACCGGCTCGATGCGCCAGTGGTAGTCAGAGCCCTGACCTTCACCATCGCGATGGTCGGTATAACGGCCGGAGAGACCGTGTTGCGGATAACCGCGCTCCAGCTGACGCACGATGTGCGCTTCGGCGCGACGTGCAGTGTCTGCAATGAAGGTGTCGAGATCGTTGTCGCCACGGGCGACTTCGATACGTTCACGAGCACGGACGAACTGCTCTGCGGCACCGCGTGCAGCACGCAGCGCAAATTGGACCATCGGATGCATGATCAAGGCCTTGACGAGTCGGGAGCTGTTAAAGAACGGGTGCCACGGCGCGTGAGATATCAACGCGGCGCAACACGGATCGAGCGAAACTGGGTGCAATCGGATCAGGTGGTCATGTAGCCCGCACAGGAATCCTGATACGGCGCGGGGCGCGCTGCATAGTGCAATGTATGCAGGCTGCCAGCCGCCACAGCACGTGGCGCCAGCGAGGGCGAACACATGTTGCGACATGACGGGATGGCGTAGTCTACCAGAGCTCGGCTCGAGCTGCCATTGCCTGCGGCCACCCTCTGCCTGCACGTCGCCTCCCTGCGCCCTGCCCGCGCGCGCCTCCCTCGCGCCGCGCTTGCCCTCAACACCGGCGGGAAACTGCTCCCTGACGCGGCTTCATGCTAGGATACCGGGTCCTGACGCGCGATTTATCGCTGAGTCTGCGTATGCGGATCACACACTGCGCCAGCCGCGTCGACCGACCCGCCCTTCAATTGCTATCCTGGAAGTCCTCATGCTTGAACGTCTGCGCATTGTCCTGATTGGCACCAGCCACCCCGGCAACATTGGTGGTGCAGCCCGCGCCATGCTCAATATGGGCCTGGCCGATCTCGCACTGGTCGCGCCGCGATGTCAGGTGCAATGCCAGGAATCCGCCTCACGCGCCTCGGGTGCCGATGCACTCGTCGCCAGCGCCTCGGTGCACGAGACGCTGGAAGAGGCCGTGGCGGATTGCAGCCTGGTGGTCGGCTGCAGCGCACGTTCGCGCAACCTGCCGTGGCCGATGATCACGCCGCGCGCCTTCGCAGCCACCCTGGCAGATGAAACCCGCCTGCCGGATGCCCGCGTGGCCATCGTCTTCGGCCGCGAGGATTCCGGGCTCTCCAATGAAGAGCTGCAGCGCTGTCACCGTCACGTGCACATCCCGACCAATCCGGATTTCAGCTCGCTGAATCTGGCCGCGGCGGTGCAGGTGCTGGCCTATGAGTGCCGCCAGGCGTGGCTGGCCGACCAGGAAGCCGCCGGCGAGACGCCGCGTGCCGAGGATGACCAGCCGTTCGGTATCGACTGGGACAGCCCGCTGGCCAGCCATGCCGACCTCGAGCGCCTGTTCGAGCATCTCGAGAAGACACTTATCAGCGTCGACTTCCTCGATCCGGAACAGCCGCGCCAGTTGATGGCACGCCTGCGTCGCCTCTATCTGCGCGCACGTCCGGACAGCATGGAAATCAACATTCTGCGCGGCATTCTTTCCGCGGTGGACAAGCAGGTTCGCCTGGCACAAGCCGACACGGCCAACCGCACTTCCTGAGGACACGCCATGTTCACTCGACTGCGTGAAGACATCGATAGCGTGTTTGCCCGTGATCCGGCGGCGCGCAACTTCTTTGAAGTCCTGACCAACTATCCGGGCCTGCATGCACTGGTGGCCCATCGCATCAATCACTGGCTATGGTGCCACAACGCCAAATGGCTGGCGCGCACCGGCTCGACCCTGATGCGCTGGTTGACCGGCATCGAGATCCACCCGGGCGCCACCATCGGTCGCCGCTTCTTCATCGACCACGGCATGGGCGTCGTGATCGGCGAGACTGCCCTGATCGGCGATGACGTGACCCTCTATCACGGCGTCACTCTCGGCGGCACCACCTGGAACGCCGGCAAGCGCCACCCGACCCTCGGCGACGGTGTCATCGTCGGTGCCGGTGCCAAGATTCTCGGCCCGTTCACCGTCGGTGCCGGCGCCAAGGTCGGCTCCAATGCCGTGGTCACGCGTGAAGTGCCTGCCGGTGCCACCGTCGTCGGCATTCCCGGCAAGATCGTCAAGCGCGCCGAGCCGGATGTGGCGGAGGAGCCGTCGGTCGACCCGGAAAGCCGCGAGGCCATGAAGGAGAAGTTCGGCTTTGACGCCTATGGCATGGGCCAGGACATGCCCGACCCGGTCGCGCGCTCCATGCATGCGATGCTCGATCACATGCATGCCGTGGACAAGCGCATCGAACAGATGTGCGGCACGCTGCGCAAGCTGGATGCCAGCTATCGCGCCGGGCGCCTGCCCGAGCTCGACGATGCCGACTTCGCCCAGCTGATCGATGAACTAGGGCCCTGCGGTGGCGAGACGGCCGTCGCTGACGTGGCCGCGGCCCAGGGCAGCACCTCGCCCAAGGCTCGGGCAGCCTCCAGTTCCGAGCAGACCTCGACCCAAGGGTCATCGACTGGGCACTCGCCGACCGAGCAGGCAAGCGATACTCAGGAACCCGCCGAACGTCAGCATGGCTAAAGTTGACCAATTCAGTCGGGATTGACCCCGCCAGACCACCCCACCATAATGGGGCGCATTGAGACGCCGTCTCGCCAGAGGCGGCGACTATGCCCGGCCTCGTCCTCAACGTCGCAGGCTCCATCTGCTCACGGACTCTGTCATGCGCCTGACCACCAAGGGACGCTACGCCGTCACCGCGATGCTCGATCTGGCCCTGCATGCCAGCTGCGGCCCGACCTGTCTGGCCGATATTTCCGAACGCCAAGGCATCTCGCTGTCGTATCTGGAGCAACTGTTTGCGCGTCTGCGGCGTGCAGGTCTGGTCAAGAGCGTGCGTGGTCCCGGTGGCGGTTATCTACTGGATACCGAACTCGAGACCACCTCGGTGGCGTGCATCATCGACGCCGTCAACGAGTCAGTTGATGCCACACGCTGTCAGGGAATGTCGGACTGTCAGGCCGGTGACACCTGCCTGACGCACCACCTGTGGTGTGATCTGTCCGACGAGATCCACGGCTTCCTCGACGGCATCAGCCTGGCCGACCTGGTCGCGCGCGAAGAGATTCGCCAGATCGCCAGTCGCCAGCGCAAGGCATGCGAGCCGACACCGATCACCGTCATGCAAGGCAGCTGAGCCACGTTTGCCAGGCTGAGCAGGCCAGGCGATGCTCGCCGCGCCCCGCCGCCCTCGAGATCGCCTTCATCACGTTCACCGTCATCACTGTCTGTCGTGTCTTCAGGAAGTCACCATGTCCCAGCCGATCTACCTTGACTATGCCGCCACCACGCCCGTCGACCCGCGCGTCGCCGAGCTGATGATGCGTCACCTGACGCAGGACGGCACCTTCGCCAACCCGGCCTCGCGCAGTCACATGCCGGGCTGGCTGGCCGAGCAGGCCGTCGAGGGTGCGCGTCGTCAGGTCGCCGATCTGATCGGTGCCGACCCGCGCGAGATCGTCTGGACCAGCGGTGCCACCGAAGCCGACAACCTGGCGCTGACCGGCTACATGCGTGCCAATGCCGCGCGCGGCCGCCATCTGATCACCTCGACCATCGAGCACAAGGCGATTCTGGATACCGCCAGTGCACTGGAAGCGGAAGGCTTCGAGGTCACGCGCATCGCCCCGCAGCCTGACGGGCGCATCAGCCCGGACAGCCTGCGCGACGCCCTGCGCAGCGATACCATCCTGGTATCGCTGATGGCGGTGAACAACGAGCTGGGCAGCCTGAATGACCTGGAGGCGCTGGGCGACATCGCCCACTCGCATGGTGCGGCCTTCCATGTCGATGCCGCCCAGGCGCCCGGCAAGGTGCAGATCGATGTCAGCCGTCAGCCCATCGACCTGCTGTCGCTGTCCGCCCACAAGGCCTACGGCCCCAAGGGCATCGGTGCGCTGTACGTGCGTCGCCAGCCGCAGATCAAGGTCGATGCCCTGATCCACGGCGGTGGTCATGAGCGCGGCATGCGTTCCGGCACCCTGCCGACCCATCAGATCGTCGGCATGGGCGAGGCCTACCGTCTGAGCGCCGGGCAGTTCGACGCCGACCACCAGCACCTCGTCGCGCTGCGTGACCAGTTCGTCGCCGGGCTTGCCGGCCTTGAAGGCGTGCACTTCAATACCGATATAGAGGTCAGCGCGCCCAACATCGTCAATCTCGCCTTCGAGGGCGTGGATGGCGAGGCGATGCTGATGGCGCTGCGCGGCATCGCGATTTCCACCGGTTCGGCCTGCAATTCCGCCAGTGTCGAACCGTCGTTCGTCCTCACCGGCATCGGGGTGCCCCGTCCACTGGCGCTGGCGTCATTGCGCTTCAGCTTCGGACGTTTCACCACCGCCACCGACATTGAATCCGCGCTCGGCGAACTCAGGCATGCCCTGATCTCGCTGCGCGCCTGACCCGGGAGACTGCTCATGGCACACCTGTCGATTTCCCCCTCCGCCGCCGACCAGATCCGCGTCGTGCTGGCCGAGCGCGGCCACGGCCTTGGCCTGCGTGTCTCGGTCAAGCCCAGCGGCTGCTCCGGCTACAGCTACGTGCTCGACTTCGCCGACGAGGCCAACGAGGAAGACGCCGTCTTCGTCGATCACGGCGCCACCGTCTATGTCGACACCGAAGCCCTCACCGTGCTCGACGGCTCCGAAGTGGATTACGTCAAGGACGGCCTGAACCGCTACTTCCGCTTCAACAACCCCAACGTCAAGGACGAGTGTGGTTGTGGCGAGAGCTTCAGCGTGTAGACCAGGCTTCAGCGTCCAAGCCAGACCTCAACGTCTGAGCCGACCCTCAGCGCCTCGCCAGCCCATGCCGACGAGGCGCTTGCCATCTGCGCGTCATGCGACTCAGGCATGATGGATGCAGCCGGTGGCACTTGCCGCTATAATGCCGCCCACTTTTGTCGCGCGCATGCCGACAGAGCCCGTTTTCCGCCGTGCGGCATCTGCCGTGCGGCTCTTCAAAGCTTGTCTCAGGAGATTCACCATGACTCAGCGTACTCTGTCCATCATCAAGCCGGATGCCGTTGCCAAGAACGTGATCGGCGAAATCTACTCTCGCTTCGAGAAGGCCGGTCTGCAGATCGTCGCTTCCAAGATGGTTCACCTGTCCAAGGAACAGGCCGAAGGCTTCTACGCTGAGCACAGCGAACGTGGCTTCTTCGGTGAGCTGGTCGGCTTCATGACTTCCGGCCCGGTCATGATCCAGGTGCTGGAAGGCGAAGACGCCATCACCAAGAACCGCGACCTGATGGGCGCTACCAACCCGAAGGAAGCTGAAGCCGGCACCATCCGTGCAGACTTCGCCACTTCCATCGACGCCAACGCCGTTCACGGTTCTGACGCGCCGGAATCTGCCGCTCGCGAAATCGCCTACTTCTTCGGCGACAACGAAATCTGCCCGCGCGGTTGATTTCGCCTTGTACGACTGAGAAGCCCAGCCCTTCGGGGCACGCGTCTCTCTGCCGTGCATGACACGACGGCCCTGCCTGCGAGGCGGGGCCGTCGTGGTATCGGACGTGCTGAAGCGCCGCGCGACAGCATGCATCTCCTGAAGCAGATTCGACGCTTGAGCAGGTCCGATACGCTTTTCTGAAAGCCGCTGCAGCGCCCTCTCCCCACGCCATGTGACGCCCACGCGCACTGCGCTGATGACGAGAGCCTCTTGAGGTCTGCGAGCCATCGCCACCTCCGCTGACAGCGTCGCCCTGCAGACGTCTATCCTTTGTGAGACGCCTGCCCATCCCTGACACGACCGGCCCATACCATGACTGATACCACTGCAACTGCCACCGATGCCGCGGCGCCTGCCGCCGTCAAGCTCACCAACCTGCTGGGCCTGCCGCGCCCGGCGATGGAAGCCTTCTTCGAGAGCATCGGCGAGAAGAAATTCCGTGCCACCCAGGTGATGAAATGGATTCACCAGGAAGGCGTCGACAGCTTCGACGAGATGACCAACCTGGCAAAGCCGCTGCGCGAGCGCCTCAAGCAGGTCGCCGAGATCCGTGCGCCGGGCATCGTCTATGAAGGCGAGTCCAAGGACGGGACCCGCAAGTGGGTATTGGAAGTCAGCGATGGCAGCTACGTCGAGACCGTGCTGATCCCCTCCGAGAACGGCAACCGTCGCACCCTGTGCGTGTCTTCCCAGGTCGGTTGCTCGCTGGACTGCAGCTTCTGCTCCACCGGCAAGCAGGGCTTCGAGCGTGACCTGACCGCCGCCGAGATCATCGGCCAGGTATGGGTCGCCACCCGTGGCGCCGAAGACCGCAAGGACACCCGCAAGCGTCCGGTCACCAACGTGGTGATGATGGGCATGGGCGAGCCGCTGATGAACTACGACAACGTCGTGCCGGCGATGAAGCTGATGCTGGATGACAACGCCTATGGCCTGTCCAAGCGTCGCGTCACCCTCTCCACCTCCGGTGTGGTGCCCAAGCTGGACCAGCTCGGTGACGAGATGGATGTCAGCCTGGCGATCTCGCTGCACGCGGCCAACGATGAACTGCGCAACGTGCTGGTGCCGATCAACCGCAAGTGGAACATTCGCGCGCTGCTCGACTCCTGCCATCGCTACCTGGCCAAGTGTGACGACGCACGTATCGTCACCATCGAGTACACCCTGATCAAGGACGTCAACGACCAGATCAAGCACGCCGAGGAACTGGCCGCGCTGCTCGACGAGCTGCCGTGCAAGATCAACCTGATCCCGTTCAACCCGTTCCCGCATTCCGGTTACGAGAAGCCGTCACGCAACCAGGTGATGCGCTTCCAGCAGCGTCTCTATGAGCTGGGCTATACCGCACCGGTGCGCGCGACGCGTGGCGATGACATCGACGCCGCCTGTGGCCAGCTGGTCGGTCAGGTCAAGGATCGCACCCGTCGCGCCGAGCGTTACATCAACGCCATCCAGCTCGACGCCGACTGAGCGGCTGCCAGCCCTGATCTGACGCTATCGCCATGGCCATGCGCCGCCCTGCCACCTTGACTTGTGGCAGGTGCGGCGCTTTGATGGGGGCGCTTTTGTTGCCTGCCGCGACCCTCGCCCGCAGGCACATCATGAGCCTTCATTCACGCGAGGATTGCATGCCGAGTCGTCTGCCCCGTCATCGCACCAATGAGCATGACCCTGTCGCGCATGACACTGCCGCACAGGGCCCCTGTCAGCATGATTCCCACACCCGCTCCGCTGCTCGCGGCATCACTCGCCGCACCAGAGCCCTGCTGCTGTGCCTCGGGCTTGCCGGCCTGACCCTCGCAGGCTGCGCGACACGCGTGGAAACCAACGACCCCTACGCTCCGCCGGATGACAACAAGGCCTCGAATGCCTACGTGGAACTCGGAGAGGCCTATCTGGGTCGTAATCAGCTGCAACGCGCCGACAGCGCCTTCCAGAAGGCACTCAAGCTGCAGAGCAACAATGCCGAGGCCAAGGCCGGACTGGCGATGATCTACCAGCGCCAGGGTGAGAATGTGCTCGCCGATGACTATTTCAATCAGGCCATTTCCAGCGATCCGTCCTTTACCCGTGCGCGCAACAACTACGCGGCCTTTCTCTATTCTCGCGGTGAATACGTCGAGGCCTGTCGGCAGCTCGAGATCGCGGCAGAAGACCTGACCTACGACAACCGTGGCCAGCTCTATACCAATCTGGGGCGCTGTCAGTTGCAGCTGGGCAAGACCAGCGAGGCCGCGAAGAGTTTCGAACGCGCCGTCAAGATCAACCCGCGTGAGTCAGAGGCCTGGTTGGCGGTGGCACGCATGTCGCATGACGCCGGCGACAATGACGCGGCCCAGTCGGCGCTGAGCCGCTACTTCCGTCTGGCAGGTACCGATAGCGACAGTCTCGCTCTGGCCGTCGATGTGGCCACCGCACGCGGCGACAACCGTCTGGCAGATCTCTACAGCCGTCAGCTGGAGCAGGTCATGACACGGGAATCCGGTCGCGCGGTGATTCGCACTCCCTGAGCGAGGCGCAATGACGCCACTGATGGCGCCACCTCGTGGGCGGGGTCGCTGCAAGCAGGACCGAGAAGACCGAAATGCCGGTGAAAATCTCGGCGCGGGCTTGGTATAGTGCCGACGCGGACGAACATATGTTCGTGCGCGTCGATTGGCATGGGGGTCATCGCTTTTCACGCTGCTCACTCGCACGATGACCGACGAGTCGTGCAGCACCCGGCCAATCGCGCGATAGCATCAGTCAGCATGCTCCAGCGTCAGTATCAGGAGCAGTTCCCGCAGTACCGGAAGAGCGCCCGGATGTGCGTTCGGTAGTCAGTTTTTCCTTACAAGGATGCGCCATGAGCGAACATCAACCCGCCCCTGATCAGCACGCCAGTGATTCACTGCCTGGCACGCGCCTCAAGCTGGAGCGCGAGCATCAGGGGTTGTCGCGTGATGAGGTGGCGACACAGCTCAACCTGCGCCCCAGCCTGGTCGATGATCTGGAACGCGACCACTACGACCAGATTCCCATTGCCGCGTATCGTCGCGGCTATCTGCGTGCCTATGCCCGTCTGCTGGGCATGGACGAGAAAGCGATCGTCGGGCAGTACAATGCCCAGTTCGGCACTACCGAAGCCGAGCGCTACACTCCCAGCTCCACACCGTCGGTGCGCCCGCCGGGCAAGATGGGCAAGTACCTGTTCCGCCTCGTCAGCCTGCTGGTCATCGCTGGCCTGATCGGCCTCAGCTACGTGTGGTGGCAGAGTGGCGATTATGGCCGCACCTCGCCGGCCGAAACCTCCGCCCTCGAAGGTGGCAGCGATGCGGACAACGACGCACCGGTCGTGAACGCCGATGGCTCCATCGAGCTTTCGCTCTCGCAGTCCTCTGCCAGTGAAACGGCGCCGCCCTCCACTGCTACCGGTGATGCATCTTCCGTCGAGGCAGCAGCCTCGTCCGAGGCCACAGCGCAGAGTGCTGACGCGCTCGATACGAGCGCAACTGCCGCCGCGCCGGGCGCTGCAGAGGCTGGCACGTCAGCATCTGGCGCTGCCACCGATAGCACCGCTGACGCCGATGCCAGTGCCGCCTCCTCACAAGAGAGCGCAGCAGAGGACGCTGCACCGGCGGCAGACCCGCGCAAGCTCGAATTGACGTTCAACATCAATTCCTGGACCGACATCCGTGATGCCGATGGCAAGCGCCTGCTGCGCGGCAGCAACGAGGCCGGCACCAGCACGACGCTGGAGGGCAAGCCGCCCTTCACGCTGACCATCGGCAATGCCTCTGGCGTCGAATTGCGTTACATGAATGAAGCGGTCGACCTCACGCGCGTGACGCGCGGCAGTGTCGCCAAACTTACCCTCGGTGAATGATCCGGAATCCCATGCATAGTCACTCCCCCATCAAGCGCCGCGTCTCGCGCAAGATTCATGTCGGCAATGTGGCCGTCGGCGGCGATGCACCGATTTCCGTGCAGAGCATGACCAACACCGATACCAACGATGTCGCCGCCACCGTCGCGCAGATCAAGCGCCTCGAGGATGCCGGTGCCGATATCGTGCGTGTCAGCGTGCCGGACATGGATGCCGCCGAAGCCTTTGGTCGCATCAAGCAGCAGAGCAACATTCCGCTGGTGGCCGATATCCACTTCGATTACAAGATCGCCCTGCGTGTGGCGGAACTTGGCGTCGACTGCCTGCGCATCAACCCGGGCAACATCGGTCGTGAAGACCGCGTGCGTGCCGTGGTCAGCGCCGCACGCGACAACGGCATCCCGATCCGCATCGGCGTCAATGCAGGCTCCCTGGAAAAGGACCTGCAGAAGAAATACGGCGAACCGACACCGGCGGCGCTGGTCGAATCTGCCATGCGTCACATCGACCATCTGGACCGCCTCGACTTCCAGGACTTCAAGGTCAGCGTCAAGGCCAGCGACGTGTTCATGGCCGTCGCCGCCTATCGTGACCTGGCGGCGCGCATCGAACAGCCGCTGCACTTGGGCATCACCGAAGCCGGCGGCCTGCGCTCGGGCACCGTCAAATCTTCCATCGGCCTGGGTATGCTGCTGATGGATGGCATCGGTGACACCATCCGCGTGTCACTGGCAGCGGACCCGGTCGAGGAGATCAAGGTCGGCTTCGACATGCTCAAGAGCCTCAAGCTGCGCGCCAAGGGCATCAACTTCATTGCCTGTCCCAGCTGCTCGCGTCAGAATTTCGACGTCATCAAGACCATGAACGAACTGGAGACACGTCTTGAAGACGTGATGACGCCGCTGAACGTCTCGGTCATCGGCTGTGTCGTCAATGGCCCCGGCGAAGCCAAGGAGACCGATGTCGGCCTGACCGGCGGCAGCCCCGCCAACCTGGTCTACCTGGACGGCAAGCCGGCCAGCAAGTTGACCAATGACACCCTGGTTGACGATCTTGAGCGACTCATCCGTGACAAGGTCGCGGAAAAAGAGGCCCGTGAGGCCGACACCATCATTCGCCAGAGCTGAGCTTGTCTCGGCTGGCTTGCGCGTCGAGAGTGACGCGCCTTCGTCTCCCCACCCGCCTGCATGACGTCATGCGAGCGCCGTGGGGAGACGCGCAAGAATTCAGGAGAGAACGTTGAGTACCAAGATCCAGGCCATTCGTGGCATGAACGACCTGCTGCCGGACCAGTCACCGGTATGGCAATACTTCGAGCACCAGGTGGAAGCGCTGATGGGCCAATACGGCTATCGCGAGATCCGCACCCCCATCGTCGAGCAGACCGCGCTGTTCAAGCGCTCCATCGGCGAAGTCACCGACATCGTCGAGAAGGAGATGTATACCTTCGACGACCGTAACGGCGACAGCCTGACCCTGCGTCCGGAAGGCACCGCCAGCTGCGTGCGCATGGCGATGGAGAATGGCCTGGTCCACAACCAGATCCAGCGTCTGTGGTACACCGGCCCGATGTTCCGCCACGAGCGCCCGCAGAAGGGCCGTTATCGTCAGTTCCATCAGGTGGGCGTCGAAGCCTACGGCATGGAAGGTCCGGACATCGATGCCGAGATGATCCTGATCTCCGCGCGTCTGTGGCGTCAGCTGGGCCTGCTGGAGCACGTCACGCTCGAGCTCAACTCGCTGGGTAGCCTCGAGGCGCGTGCCGCCTACCGTGACCTGCTGGTCGAATACTTCGAACAGCACCTGGATGTCCTCGACGAAGACTCCAAGCGTCGTCTGCACAGCAACCCGCTGCGCATCCTCGACACCAAGAACCCGGACATGGCCGCCGTCGTCGACGCCGCACCGCGTCTGGGGGATCACCTGGATGAAGAATCCCGCGTGCACTTCGAGGGCCTCAAGGCACGTCTCGACGCCGCCGGCATCGAGTACGTCATCAACCCGCGCCTGGTGCGTGGCCTCGATTACTACTCGCGCAGTGTGTTCGAATGGACCACCACCGCGCTGGGCAGCCAGGGCACCGTGTGTGCCGGCGGCCGCTACGACAGCCTGTTCGAACAGCTGGGCGGCAAGCCGGTACCGGCGGTCGGCTTCGCGATGGGCGTCGAACGCCTCATCCTGTTGCTCGAGACGCTGGAACTGGTACCGCAGGACGTCCGCGAGACCGTCGATGTCTACCTGATGTCGATGGGCGAGCAGGCCGAAGGCGAAGCCATGCGTCTGGCCGAAGAGCTGCGCACCGCCCTGCCCAACCTGCGCCTGGTGCTGCATTGCGGTGGCGGCAGCTTCAAGAGTCAGATGAAGAAGGCCGACAAGAGCGGTGCACGCATCGCGCTGATTCTTGGTGAGAATGAAGTCATCGAAGGCACGGTGGCGCTCAAGTTCCTGCGCGAGGAACGCGACCAGGAAACGCTGAACCAGCGTGCGCTGGGCGAACGTCTCGACAGCGTCTTCGACGCCTGAGACTGCCAATGAATATCGGGCGGAGAGCCAGCTCTCCGCCTCTCGAATGCAAGTGCCGGCATGCCGGCCAGGTCAAGGAGACCGCCCGTGGCGGAAGAGCTCAGAAGCGAAGAAGAACAGCTTGAAGCCATCAAGCGTTGGTGGAGCGAGAACGGCAAGTCACTGATTGCCGGTGTCGTACTGGCCGGCGCCGGTGTCTTTGCCTTCAAGGCCTGGCAGAACTACGAAGCCAGCCAGTCCGAAGCGGCCTCCGTGCGTTACCAGCAACTGATCAGCCTCGTCAGCCAGCCCAAGCTGGAAGACGCCGGTGTCAAGCAGGCGCGTACGTTGATCGGCGAACTGGAAAGCGAGCACGGCGACAGCCTCTACACCCAGATGGCGCACCTGCTGGATGCCAGCATGTCGGTCAAGGCCAACGATCTCGATGCAGCCGCCACGGCGCTGCAGAGCGTGATCGACAACAGCGATGACAGCTATCTGCAGGGGCTGGCCAGCCTGCGTCTGGCGCGAATCAACGTCGAGCGCGGCGACAACGACGCGGCACTCGCCCTGCTAAAGAGCCCGCCGGCGCCGCTGGCAGCGCAGGCGGCTGCGGTGCGTGGCGATGCCCTGGCCGCACAGGACAAGCGTGATGAGGCCATCGCCGCTTATCAGCAGGCCAGCGCCTTGTCGCAGGAAAGTGGTCAGCCGGTCTACGGTCTCGACCTGAAACTCGCCGATCTGGCTGCGGAGTCTTCTTCATGAGCGTCACTCGTCGTCTGAGCGTACCGGCCTCGCTGCTGGCCGTGAGTCTGCTGGCCGGTTGCGCCAGCAGTGCCCAACCGGAATATGCGCCCAAGGAGCTGGTCGATTTCGATCGCCAGGTCGCGCTGGATTCCGTCTGGAGCGAATCGGTCGGCAATGGCCTTGGCCGTGCCCACTATCCGTTGTCCCCGATCTTCGCCAACGACAGGCTGTTCGTCGGTGCCGAAGGCGGTGAACTGGAAGCCCTCGCCGCCGACAGTGGCGACGACATCTGGCAGACACGGTTGCCGGCTGGCATCACCAGCGCACTGAATGCCGATGCCTCCCGCCTGTACGTCGGTACGCGCGATGGCAAGGTCAGCGCCGTCAGCCAGGAAGATGGCAGCATCGAGTGGAGCACGCGTGTCTCCAGTGAAGTGCTGGCCGCGCCGCAGTACAACGACGAGCTGGTCGTGGTGCAGAGCGTCGATGGCACCGTGACCGCGCTTGATCGCTTCACCGGCGAAGAGCAGTGGGCCTATTCGGCCACGATTCCGGCTCTGACGCTGCGTGGCACCGGCGCACCGCGCGTCATCCAGCCGGTCACCTTCGCGGGCTTCGCCAACGGCAAGCTGGTCACGCTCGACAATCGCTCAGGTCAGGAACTGTGGGACCTGCGCGTTGCCGTGCCGGCCGGGCGTACCGAGGTGGACCAGCTGGTCGATCTCGATGGCCAGCCGGTGCTAACCCAGGATGGCCGCCTGTTCGTCACCAGCTACAACGGTCGCCTGATCGCGCTGGACGCTCGCAACGGCGAGCCGCTGTGGGACAAGCCGTCCTCCAGCTATCTGACGCCCATCGTGGTCGGCGATTACCTGTTCAGCATCGACAACGCCAGCCATGTGCTGGCGATGGATGCCAACACGGGCAACGTGCTGTGGAAGTCCGAAGACCTGGAAGGCCGCTGGCTGACCTCTCCGGCCTTCGTCGATGGCAAGCTGGTGGTCGGTGACTACGAAGGCTATGTGCACCTGATCGACGCCCAGAGCGGCGAGATGGCCGGCCGCTATGACGTGGGGGGCGATGGCATCAGCATTACCCCGCTGACCGAAGGCAAGCGCATCTATGTCTACACCAACGATGGAGAGCTGACGGCGCTGGACCTCGAAGCCCCGTAAGCCACTGATCGAGCGCGCACGTCAGCCTGCCCCGCAATCTGACATGCGCCTCGTTCAGCCCTCGTCACGACAACGGCAGCCACCTGGCTGCCGTTGTCGTAATGCGCCATTGGTAGCAACTCCCTGTCAATGCTAGAATGCTGCCCCCGCTGATCAGGCCTGCCGCACCACGCAGCCAATGATTCAGCCACGAGATATTTCCGCCGACAGTGCTGACCCCCTGTCGGCGGACCATACTGGATGCATGCGACGCCTGCGTCGTCATCCAGTGCCCCAAGTCCGATATCATCGCTATCGCCCTGCCTGCACAAGGTGCTTTCCAGCCATCATGGTTCGAAGCAGACCGTACGGGGCCGGCATCGATGCTATCCCTGCGAATGCTGTGAGATTCCATGAACCCCGTGATCGCCCTGGTCGGCCGCCCGAATGTCGGCAAGTCGACGCTATTCAATCGCCTCACCAAGACCCGTGATGCTCTGGTCGCCGATTTCCCCGGCCTGACCCGTGACCGCAAGTACGGCACCGGCAAGGTCGGCGGCAAGCCCTACACCGTCATCGACACCGGCGGCATCAGCGGTGACGAGGAAGGCATCGATCTGATGATGGCCGGCCAGTCCCTGGCCGCCATCGACGAAGCCGACATCGTGCTGTTCATGGTCGATGCGCGCGCCGGTCTGAACATGGCGGATGAGGCCATCGCCAATCACCTGCGCGTCAACCAGAAGAAGACCTGGCTGGTGGTCAACAAGACCGACGGCATGGACGAGGAGATCGGCAAGTCCGACTTCTGGACCCTGGGTCTGGGTGACCCGCGCGCCATCGCCGCCGAGCATGGCCGCAACGTCACCACGCTGCTGGAAGAGGTGCTCTCGCCCTACCCCGAAGTCGAGGAAGGCGAAGACGAGGACCTGCACCCGGAACTGGATGATCGCGGCGTGCGCATCGGCATCATCGGTCGCCCGAACGTCGGCAAGTCGACGTTGGTCAATCGCCTGCTGGGCGAAGAGCGCGTGGTCGTCTATGACCAGGCCGGTACCACCACCGACGCGGTGGAGATTCCCTTCGAGCGTCGTGGCAAGCCTTACCTGCTGGTCGACACCGCCGGGATCCGTCGTCGCAAGAACGTGCGCGAAGTGGTGGAGAAGTTCTCCATCATCAAGACACTGGAAGCGATCAAGAAGTGCAACGTCGCCGTGATGGTGCTCGATGCCCGCCAGGGGCTGGTCGAGCAGGACCTGCACCTGCTGGACTTCGTGCTGACCAGCGGCCGCGCGCTGGTGCTGGTGGTCAACAAATGGGATGGCCTGGAAAGCGAAGCCAAGGAGAAGATGCGCTCCGAGATCAAGCGTCGTCTGGGCTTTGCCGACTACGCTGACCTGCACTTCATCTCCGCGCTGCACGGCACTGCAGTGGGTGACCTCTACCCGTCCATCGACCGCGCCTTCGAAAGCGCCGTGGCCCGCTGGTCGACCAAGCGTCTGACCACCCTGCTGCAGGACGCCACCCAGGCGCACCAGCCGCCGATGGTCAACGGCCGTCGCATCAAGCTGCGCATGGCTCACCAGGGTGGCGCCAATCCGCCGCTGATCGTGGTGCACGGCAACCAGACCAACCGTCTGCCGGAAGCCTACAAGCGCTACCTGACCAACACCTTCCGCAAGGTGCTCAAGGTCAAGGGCACGCCGATGCGCTTCGAGTTCCGCTCCGGCGACAACCCCTTCGATGGGGCCCAGGGTGCTGATGACCGCGAGCGCGCGAAGGAGCGTTCACTGGCGCGTACCAAGGAAGCTCGCAAGGAGCGCAAGCAGCGCCGTTGATGGCGTGAACTGCGCCTGTGGGTGATGGCAGGCCAGCGGATCCGATCCGCCAGCCTGCCCCATGAAAAAGCCGCCCCTGCAGTCATCTGCAGGGGCGGCTTTTTCATGTCGCGAGCACTGATGTTTCAAGCATCTCAAGCGCCGCAGTCATCTCACGGGCGTCAAGCACCAGGCTCACGCCTCCAGCGTCTTCTGCCCCGCCCACAGATTGGCGAACTGCCAGGCGGCGCGCCCGCTACGCACCCCGCGCTGGGTAGCGTAGCGCAGCGCCTCGCCACGCGCCGCCTCATCGAAGCTGCCAGCGCCCAGACGCCATTCCACCCAATGCTGACAGGTCTCCAGATAGGCATCCTGATTGAAGGGGTGGAAGGCCAGCCACAGGCCGAAGCGGTCCGACAGCGAGATCTTCTCTTCCACCGCATCGCCATGATGCAGCTCGCCATCGACGATGTGGGTGGCCTGGTTGTCGCTCATGTGCTCCGGCAGAAGATGACGACGGTTGGAGGTGGCATATAGCAGCACATTCTCCGGCGGGCCGGTCAGTGTGCCATCCAGTACACTCTTGAGCGCCTTGTAGGCGTCATCACTGCCCTCGAAGGACAGGTCATCACAGTAGACGATGAAGCGATGCGGCTGCTGAGCCAGCTCGGCGACCAGCGCCGGCAGTGCCGGCAGGTCGTGGCGATCGATCTGGATCAGACGCAGCCCCTCACGACCCAGGGTATTGAGCAGTGCGCGGACCAGCGATGACTTGCCGGTACCACGCGCACCCCACAGCAGCGCGTGGTTGGCCGGCTTGCCCGCAAGGAAGGCGCGAGTGTTGGCCAGCAGCTCACGCTTCTGGCGTGCGATGCCGAGCAGATCCTCAAGTGTCAGGGCGTCACGCGGCGCGATCGGCGTCAGGCGCCCTCCCAGCGAGTGGCGAGTCCACAAGGCGGCGACATCGCGTGTCCAGTCCACTTCGACAGCCGTCGGCGGCAGCATCGGTTCGAGTCGGTCCAGCAGATGCGAGAGGCGGCGTTCAAACTCTGGCGACATGATGATTCCCTGTCAGATACATGGGGTCCGGGCCGTGGCAGGCCCATCAGATCACGCCCAGTATCTCATGCCCGGCGGGCCCGTCTGGCCCGACGTTGCTGTGATCTCAGCAACGTATCATTTCGCTGACTGCACCATTGCGTCTATCCGGTTATGCTATCTGCACGTTTCTTGCACGTTCAGCGTCGCCCTGCCGTGCGCTTGAAGATTGTCACGTCATCTAGCCAGGAGGCCCCAATGCCAGGATTGCTCGATCTCTCATCTCCCCGCGCCCTGCGTCGTCTGCTCCCGTTGGCGGCCCTTGCGGCGTCCGTCGCCCTGAGTGCCTGCGCCAGCTCTCCGCTGGGCCGCAGCCAGCTGACCCTCTACTCGGATCAGGAACTGGAGAAGATGGGGGAAGCCAGCTTCAGCAAGTACCAGCAGGAGCTGCCGGTGGTGGAAGGTCGTCAGGATGCCTACGTCAGCTGCGTGGCGGATGCGGTGACCGCCAAGGTGCCTGCCAGCTATGGCATCAGCGGCTGGCAGGTCAAGGTATTCGAGGACGAGTCCGCCAATGCCTTCGCGCTGCCGGGCGGCTATATCGGCGTCAACACCGGGTTGCTTGAGGTCGCCGAGAATCAGGACCAGCTGGCGACCGTCATCGGCCACGAGATCGCCCACGTGCTGGCGCGCCACGCCAACGAGCGCGTCTCGACCCAATCGCTGACCTCCGCCGGGTTGTCACTGACCCAGGCACTGGCAGGCCTCGAAGGCACCGGTGGCGATCAGCTCATGGGCCTGCTGGGCATGGGCGCGGAATACGGCGTGCTCAAGCCGTTCTCACGCTCCCACGAGTCCGAAGCCGACCTGCTGGGACTCGACCTGATGGCCGAAGCCGGCTTCGACCCGCGCGCCAGTATCAAGCTGTGGGCCAACATGAACGCTGCCGGTGGTGCGCAACCCCCGGTGTGGATGTCGACGCACCCCAGTGATGAGCAGCGCATGGCGGCCCTCAACGAGCGCCTCGAGACCGCTCTGCCGACCTATCAGCAGGCCCGCGCCGCCGGCGAGAAACCCGACTGCAATCGACTGCGCTGAAGCCAACTGTATGGTGTGGCTTGATCAGTCTCAGGTGTCAGTCTGAGGTAACACCCACTCGCGCGGCCCTCTGGAGAACCCGGGGCTGCGCGAGCGGCGGCAGTTTCCATCCAGCTGCCCGCCCCTTGCTTGTTGGCTGATCTTCCCCGCCTCTCCTTGGCCAGCTGCCCCTGGCAGCCTCTCCCATGGCTGGCTCACGCTACCCGCTCTCTGAACTATCGACCTGACTTCCCGAATGTAAAAAGAAGCCGTCAAATGTGTCGATATCCGCGAATCATGTAACCGCATTGCTAATCTGGAATCACCTGCTCGCCTGCGCACTGCTCATGCAGACACTTCAAGCGCAACGGAGCGAGCGTATTCCCGACACTCGCTTGAGGATGCCTTACATGACTCGACACGCACTCATCATTGACGACGACCCAGATTTTCGTGAACTCATCAACGGGCTGCTTTCCGCCCATGGTTTCGACTGCACGCAAAGCGAAGGGCTGCAGGACATCGCCTGCAACCCCGCCTGTCTGGAGACGGACCTCATCCTGGTGGACTACGAACTGGGCGACTTCACCGGAGATGATGTGCTCGGCTATCTACGCGAACGCAATGTCGAGGCGGGCATCATTCTGATGAGCGCCTGTCACAACGACGACATGCAAGCGATGGTCGCCAGGGGCAAGCGCAGCGGTCTGGAGATGCTGGGCCAACTCGGCAAACCCTTCGACATCATGCATCTGGCCTCTCTGCTGGCAGAGCTAGACAAGCAACGCAATCCGCTGACACTTGATGAGCTGGATGATGCTCTGACCGAGCGCCAGCTTCACCTCGTCTACCAGCCCAAGATCGACCTCGCCAGCGGCCGGCTCAGCGGCGCGGAGGCTCTCGTGCGCTGGCAGCATCCTCTACGCGGCATGGTCATGCCTAACCAGTTCATTGCCCTGGCGGAGCGCAGCAACCGTATCGAGGCCCTCACCTGGCAGGTCATCGAGCATGGCTTCCGCCAGCAGGGCCAATGGCAGTCCCAGGGGCTTCACCTTGATCTCGCTCTCAACCTGTCACCGCAGCTGCTGCGCACCCGTGACATGCTGAAGACGCTGGACGCCCTGGCCAGTCAGCATCATGTCGATCCGCACTCCATCACGCTGGAACTCACGGAGAGCTGCGGGATCGACTGCCTCACCTATGCTCGTCACCTGCTGAATGCCATTCGCGAGCGCGGCTATCGCCTGGCGCTGGATGACTTCGGCACCGGTTTCTCCTCGATGATGCAGCTCTACAACCTGCCATTCGACGAGCTGAAGATCGACCAATGCTTCGTCGGGCGCAGCGACAGCCACCCGGAAGCGCGCGCCATCACCCGTACCATCGTCGAACTGGGTCAGCGCCTGAATCTCGCAGTGGTCGGTGAAGGCATCGAGACCGCGGAACAACGCGATTACCTCTGCGATACCCGCTGCAATATCGGCCAGGGTTATCTGTTCGCGCGCCCCATGCCCGTCACCGATTTCAATGCCTGGAGTCGCTGCCCGCCCAGCGCTGTCAATGCACTCAGCCAACGCCACGCCTCCGCCGTCCACTGAGGGAGCTGACATCCCCCGCAACACAAGACAGTCAGCGGAAATACCGCAACTCCTTCACTACACAGACGCCACCCATGTCACCATGGGTGGCGTCTGTGTAGTGAGGGCCAGGATGAAGAGAACGAGTGAAGGCGGGAACGGGAGAACAAGAGGGGCGGTAGTGAAGCTAACAGCGATCTATCACGCCATCACGTCCCAATACTCTCAGGAGAACAGATAGCCTTCTGCGAGGAGGCTGTCCCGCGTCGGTATACACAAGGAGCGCAACGTGGCGACATGCTGGTGTACCCGGGGCATGTCGTCGCTGCTCACGGCCTCCTCCAGCGCCTTGGCGCCACCGGCAATGCCGCTGCATCCCAGCGAGGCTGACGCCCCTTTCAGGGAGTGTGCCTCGCGCTTGAGCTCCGTAAGATCCCTCTGCTTCAGCAGAGTTACCATTAGATCAAGGCGTCCTTCGAGCCGCGTCAGATAATTGCTCAGCAGCCGTGAATAGGCCTCGCCACTCAGGGTCGCGAGCAGCTCCTGACAGGTTGCGTGTTGCAGCAATGACGGCGCGGCATCAGACAGAGCGCGCGCGACTGAGTCGTCAGTTGCCACATCGAGCGCCGGAGCAGCGTCGATCTGCGCGTCCTGATCTTCAGCCGCTGACGAGCTGACGCCATCATCGCCAGGTGCCTGCACGGCGGTTGTCCGCTCGCCAGCCGAAGCCTCTGGCTTGTCTGGCGCGAGCACCTTCTCCTGCGAATCAGAGCTCTGGACCAGATACTGTTGCAGTACCCGATGCAGATCATCACGCGTGAAAGGTTTGTGCAGCACCCCCTGCATGCCGGCATCGATACAGCGGCGTGCATCCTCCTGCATCACGTTGGCGGTCATCGCGATGATCGGCAGACGAGCGCTGGCGGGTTGCTCGGCCTCGTGATGACGCCAGCGACGCGTTGTCTCGACGCCATCCAGTACCGGCATCTGCATGTCCATGAACACCAGATCGACATCGTTGCCAGCCTGCGCCAGCCATTCGAGTGCCTGCTCACCGTCTTCCACCACCGTGACCTGCTGTCCCAGATACTCGAGCATGGCCCGCGCCAGTGACTGATTGACCTCGTTGTCTTCCACCACCAGCACGCTTGCGTGGGGCAAGGGCGCATCTCCCACCGCCTGCTGCGGACAAGCCTCGGCGGCGGTCAATACCGGCAATGGCACGCGGCACCAGAAGCGGCTGCCGAGCCCGAGATGGCTCTCGACGCCGATCTCGCCGCCCATCGCCTCCACCAGTCGCTTACAGATGGCAAGCCCGAGCCCGGTGCCTTCATGACGGCGCGCAATCGAGGTATCCACCTGGGTGAAGGGGGCAAACAACTGGCTCACCTGGTCGGCGGCGATCCCGCAACCGCTGTCGTGAACCTCGAAATGAAGCGTCTCGCCATCTTCCAATGATGCCCTCAGCCGGATGGTGCCCTGGGGACAGAACTTGAAGGCGTTGTTGAGCAGGTTGGTCAGTACCTGACGCAGGCGATTGACGTCCCCCTTGACCCAGATAGGCAGGTCATCGCCACGTTCTTCGAGGAAGATGCGCGAGCATCCCTTGCCGGCATTGCCTGTCTGGCGATGGTAGTGCGCGGCCAGGGAATCGAGGAATTCGGGCAGCGAGAAGCAGCGCTGATCCAGTTCCAGCTTGCCGGCTTCGATCTTGGAATAATCCAGCACATCATTGATGACGGCCTGCAGACTCTCGGCACTCTGGCGTAACATCGCCAGATATTGCTGGCCACGCCGGGTCGAGACTTCCTCGCCGATGAGGTCCGACACGCCGACCATGCCATTGAGCGGGGTGCGTATCTCATGGCTCATGATCGCCATGAATTCCGACTTGGCACGACTGGCCGCCTGAGCCAGCTGCACCATGCCATCCAGCTCCTGGGTGCGTTCCTCCAGCTTGCGGGTCTTTGAGGCCCGTCCGCGACTCTCGACGATCAGCGCGACCACCAGCACGATGCCGCTCAACGTCATCAGCAGCACCAGCGACAGTGCGAGGGCATACAGGTTCAGGAGCTCCGAGCGCTCCTTGGTGCGTTGGATAGCGGCCTCGGAATTGATGTTCAGCAGCAGCTCGCCGGTCTGCTCCTGAAGCGAGGCAAGCCGGCTGAGTATCTGAACATAGAGGGACGCATCACGCGCCTGACGACTCGCCAGGTCCATGATGGCGCTGTCCAGCACCTCGATTCTGGGCAACATGGCCATCAACTGGGAATGCAGATCGGGCATCCCCGCCAGCATGCTGCCCAATTGGCCGCTTTGCAGAAGCTGCACCCGGCTATAGAGGATGTCGAGCCGCAACAGCAGCTCGCTGTCATCCATCAAGGCGGGCGGCGTCGGGGTCTTCTGTTCCTCGGCCACCACCATGCGCAGCTCGCGAACTTCCCTGTCGAACTGATAGACCGCCCAGATCAGATTCTCACGCAGCTTGTGCTCGAGTGCCTGCTGACGCTGATAGACCAGAACGCCAGTCACCAATGCCGAGACGAAGAACAACGTCGCGGCAATGGCGATGGCGGTTCTGAAATGCAGGGAACGGAGTGGGTTCATGCACGGGCATCCTGCCAGAGCTCATGAAGTTGAGCGGTAAAAGCGGGGTCAGCGTTCAATTTCAATGCGCTTCACCTGCCAGACAGAGCGGGTCATGATTTCCTCGTTGAGGAGATCCGGCTGCTCACTGAAGGGGTAGATGATGAAGATGGGGCCATTGTCGCGCACACGCAGTCGCTTGCCATCGACTTCCATGGCCAGTATCACCGGATGATCGAAATAGTCCTGCACCGGCGCGGTGGCGGCGTAGTCGTTGAGCGCCACGATACGCATGGTGCCATCCTCGACGCCCACTGCCTCCATCAACGCTGAACCGAGCGGACCGCTGAAGCTCACTTCGCCGTCATGCCAGGGAGTCGTGGTCACGGTTTCCCGTTGCGTCAGCGCCATGAGCATGGCGCGATCGAAATGCGCCTCGCCTCCGGCGTTGGCATGGGTAACATCCCCGGTGACGCGCAGCACCACCGGCCCCTGCGGAGCCTCGAGGGCCATGGCGAAGGGGGAAAACGACAGTGTCAGCAGCACAAGCCAGTGGCGCATACGGGGTAACGCCATGGTGAGGCATCGCAGGAGAATGAGAAGCGGCATGGGAAGACTCCAGGGGTCATGGACAACCATGGACGACGGCCGGGGATTCGCCGTCGCGTATCATCCTCGCCATTCACGCGTCAGCAGCGGCACCGCGCCATAAAGCAGCGAGAGGGGATGAACTCGAGTATATGTCGTCATCGTCCTGCCAAACGTGAACCATTGTGACGCGGTCTCACGCAAGAGACGCGTAGACTGCTTGCGATACCCACGCAGGGAGGCAGCGACATGCAAATCGGCATTCTGGAAGATGATCATGATCAACGTGATTACCTGACCCTGTGTCTAGAGGCCCAGGGACATGAGCTGGCAGGCTTCGAGCGCGCCAGTCAGTTGTTGCGCGCACTGCGCGAGCACAGCTTCGACCTGCTGATCATCGACTGGCAACTGCCGGATGCCTGCGGCATGGAGCTGACACGCACGCTGCGCAGCGAGCACGGCTGGCGGGGGCTGATCCTGTTCATCACCGCAAGCCAGGGAGAGGAGGATGTCGTGCATGCGCTTCAGCACGGTGCCGATGACTTCCTGGCCAAGCCGATCCGCCCTGCCGAGCTCGCGGCGCGTGTGGAAGCGCTGGGCAGGCGTTTCGTCACCTCCGACACCAATTACCTGCAACCCAAGGTGGCCATCAGCGATCAATACCGGATCGAGCCGGATGAACATACCATCTGGTGCGGCGAGGAGCCGGTCGCCCTGACCCAGCGCGAGTATCAGCTGGCCTCCCTGCTGCTGCGCCATGTCGGAGAGCTTTACTCACGCGCCTACCTGCTGGAGATGATCTGGGGGGTCAACGGGGATATCTCGACCCGTACGGTCGACACCCACGTCAGCCGCTTGCGGCGCAAGTTAGGACTGAACGGCAGCCGTGGGCTCAGGCTGAAAAGCGTCTATCAGTACGGATATCGGCTCGAATCCTGTGCCACGGCCCCCGTCAAGAGCAGTTGAGCATCAACAGCGAGGCGTGAGCACGCTGGACCGTGGCCAACAAAAAAAGAGCGGGAGACTCGTTAGAGTCCCCCGCTCTTTTTCAACGTCTACCGCCTGGCTGTTCATCTGGCTGGCCGTCTGAAACGACGTGCACGCCTGGCAAGCCCACGCGGTTCACCCCTCCGCCAGCAACCTGCGCAACATGCCCGCCACCGGCCCCGTCTCCGGTCGCTTGTGACGCCACAGGAAGTAGGATTCGGCCGCCTGCTCCACCAGCATGCCGAGACCATCCTCGACCCGCGCACCGCGCTCGCTGGCCCAGCGCATGAAGACGGTCGGCTCGGCGGCATACATCATGTCGTAGGCGAGCGCCTGCGGAGAGAACAGCGAATCCGGCAACGGCGGCAGCTCGCCGCCCAGCGATGCGCTGGTGCCATTGATGACCAGATCGAACGGGCCCTCGATGGCCGCATAACTGCCGCCGGACAACTGGCAGCCTTCTCCCGCCAGGTCAGCGAAGTCCTCGGCCAGCGCACTGGCCTTGGCAGCGGTGCGATTGGCGATCACCAATGCCGCCGGCTGCTTGGCCAGCAGGGGCTCCAGCACACCACGCACGGCGCCCCCCGCGCCGAGAATCAGGATGCGCGCCCCCTTGAGCGGCGCCTCGAGACGCTCGAGATCACGGGTCAGGCCGACACCATCGGTGGTATCGCCGTACAGCTGCCCCGTCTTGCCGAGCATCAGCGTATTGACGGCGCCGGCGCGTCGGGCACGCGGACTCAGCACATCGACCAGCCGGAAGGCCTGCTCCTTGAAGGGCATGGTGACATTCGCCCCCTGGCCACCTTCGGCGACGAACTCGGCCCATCCGGCCGCGAAGTCATCGACCGGCGCCAATCGTGCCTCATAACTCAGGGAGTCCTTGAGCTGCTCAGCGAAGGAGCGATGGATCAACGGGGATTTCGAGTGGGCAATCGGGTTGCCGAATACAGCGTAACGGGACATCAGGACTCCGGGGCAATCACAGAAAAGCGTCAGGTCAATGTGGCGATCAGGCCTCTTCGCCCAGCCAGTCGCGGGCATGCAGGAAGTCGCGATACAACACCGCTTCGGTACTGCCTTCCTCGGGCTCGTAGCCGTACTCCCAGTGCACCACCGGCGGCATCGACATCAGGATCGACTCGGTACGTCCGCCGCTCTGCAGGCCAAACAGCGTGCCACGGTCCCAGACCAGGTTGAACTCCACGTAGCGCCCGCGGCGATAGAGCTGGAAGTTGCGTTCACGCTCACCATAGGCCGTCTCGCGGCGGCGCTCGACGATGGGCAGATACGCCTCAAGGAAGCTGTCGCCGACGGATTGCTGGAAGGCGAAACAGCGCTCGAAGCCCCACTCGTTGAGGTCATCGAAGAACAGGCCACCCACGCCCCGCGTCTCGTCGCGATGCTTGAGGTAGAAGTACTCGTCACACCAGGCCTTGTAGCGCGGATAGACATCACTGCCGAAGGCGATGCAGGCATCATAGGCCGTCTGGTGCCAGTGACGCGCGTCTTCTTCATGCGGGTAGAACGGCGTCAGATCGTAGCCGCCCCCGAACCACCATACCGGCGCTTCGCCCTCCTTCTCGGCGATGAAGAAGCGCACATTGCCATGGCTGGTCGGCACGTGCGGGTTGTGCGGATGCAACACCCAGCTGACCCCGACGGCGTGGAAGCTGCGACCGGCCAGCTCCGGACGCACCGCCGTCGCGGAAGCCGGCAATTCATGCCCGAAGACATGCGAGAAATTGACGCCACCCTTCTCGAAGACGCCGCCATTCTCGATGACTCGTGAGCGACCACCGCCGCCCTCGGCACGCTCCCAGCTGTCTTCACGGAAACTTGCCTGGCCATCGCAGGCTTGCAGTGCCTCGCACAGGCGGTCTTGCAGATCGAGCAGGTAGACCTTGACGTCTTCGAGATTGGCGTGGGCCACGATGCCTCCGGTAGAACGGGAATGAATGATGACGGGGCGACACCCGTCGTTGGCCGCTGCTGGCGGTGAACTACCAGCTTACCGCGACACGCTACGCTCGGCAGGCCGGAAGATACCCCTATTGGGCACCTGGATGACGCGGCACTGATCTGGATCAACCCGAGCGGCGATCCTGCTGCTCAGGCGCGTAGTACCTTGCCGGTCGCGAGATCACGAATGGTGCTGGGTCGCGGGTTGCCACCGAGCGGCCCCTCGAGGATCACGTCATTGACCAGCGCGTCGCCGAAGGCGTCACGCACCTCGTCTGCAGTCATGGCAGGCGACTCGCCGGCGCGGTTGGCCGAGGTCGACACCAGCGGGCCACCGAAGGCGGCGCACAATGCCCGGACCAGCGGATGATCGGTCACGCGCACGGCCAGGCTGACGTGCTCACCGCGCAGCAAGGGGTGCGCACGGCCATTGTCAGGCACCAACCAGGTATAGGGCCCGGGCCAGCTGGCCAGCAGCTGCTCACGCTGCTCGACGGTAACTCCCGCCAACCAAGGTTCCAGCTGAGCGATATCACCGGCGATCAGGATCAGGCCCTTGGCGGCGTCACGGGACTTGAGCTTGATCAACCGTGCCAAGGCCTCACCATCATCGGGATCACACCCCAGCCCCCAGACGGCCTCGGTGGGATAAGCAACGATGCCCCCATTGCGAAGACAGGCAGCGGCGCCGTCGAGGGCACGCTGATCCAGCGAAACATCACTGACATTCATGATCTGCTCGAACTCCTAGCTGCGGCAACACGATGGCGGCGATTCTAGCACGCTCACCGGCGCGAGACCGACGCTGCACATCGACGCAACACGGCGTCGCGCCGGGGTGGCATAGGCGCACCGCCCAGTTCACGGCATGATGAATGGGTCCATCGCCCTCAGGGTATTGCGAAACTGACGCAAAGGCTTGTTTCAAAAGACTATCGAGATCATTTGGACACTTTGCTGGACAGTCTTCAGCGCCGGGCCTGGTGGCGTTTCCCCCACTTTCCCTCCCTCTTTTCTTCAGACAAGGATGTGATCCATGCGTCGCGCTTTCTCACTGACCACCTCAGCCGCTCTACTGCTGGCATTGGCAGGCTGTGCCAGCTCTGGCACCCAGACACCGACAGCGCCGGCGCCACGCCCTGCCCCGCTGCAGGATGCCGCGGCGCAGGCGCCCTTGAGCGACCAGGCCATGCTGGCGACCCTGTGGATACAGCGCAGCGCGGAGTTTCATGCCCTGTCACTGCAGGCCTTCAACGTGGCCCACGACCGCCTGAATCTGGCGCTGGCGCGTCGCCAAGCACAGGACAAGCCGCTGGCCGTGGTGGTCGATGTCGACGATACCGTGCTCGACACCACCAGCTACGGTGGCTGGGCGCTGCGTGAAGGCCGCACCTATGACAGCCAGAGCTGGGCTGACTGGGTGGATGATGCCGTCTCCACGGCTTCACCGGGCGCCGTCGACTTCCTTAACTACGCTCACGAAAGCGGCGTCGATGTCTACTACATCACCAACCGCAAGGCGGCCGGAAAGCAGGCCACCATCGCCAATCTTGCCGCGCTCGGCTTCCCGCAGGCCAATGCCGAGCACGTGATGCCGCGCACCGACAGCTCCGACAAGACCGCGCGTCGCGCGCGGGTCACGGCCGAGCATGACATCGCGCTGCTGATGGGCGATAACCTCGGCGATTTCGATCAGGCCTTCCAGCAGTCCACCACCCGCGCACGTAATGCCGAGGTCGCCCGCCAGGCGGATCAGTTCGGCCGTCGCTTCGTACTGCTGCCGAATCCGACCTACGGCGAGTGGGAAGGCGTGCTCTACGATGGCAACTGGGGTGCCAGTGAGCACGAGAAGCGCGCCATGCGTGATGCGGCGCTCAATGCCTGGCAGCCCGAGAGCGGCATGGTCAGCCAGGGCAAATGAGTTCAGGGTGCCGGCCTCTCGGATCAACACTGCCAGGCCGGCAACCTCAGATCACCAATGTCAGGACGGCGACCTTGGCTAAGAACCTCAGAGCCGCTTCCAGCCACCCGGCGCCTGCATGACTCGCCCCTCGAGCTCCAGTTCCAGCAACTGCATGCTCAGCTCGCTGACCGAGGTGCCACTCAGCTCGACCAGCTTGTCCAGCGCCAGTGGCACCGCCCCCAGAAAGCATAGCGGCGCCGCCTCCTGACTCACAGGCGGCGTGGCTGCCTGCAAGACTGGCATCTCGAGCGATGGCAGGGGCAGTGACGATTCAGCGTCGCGGGTGGCTGAACGATTAGCTGAGCGAGGGGTTGAGAGTGAGCCCGTAAAGACGGCAGCGGACTGTGTGGATGACGCCACCCTGGCCTGCGCTGACGGCGGCTCGGTCGAGTGCGCCGGCAGCAGGTGCTCGAGCTCCGCCAGCATGTCATCGACGTCGCGTACCAGCGTCGCCCCCTGACGGATCAGCTCCAGACAACCGCTGGCGGTGATGTCATCGATGCGTCCCGGCAGCGCGAACACCTCGCGATTCTGCTCCATCGCCAGCCGGGCACTGACCAGTGAGCCACTGCGCAGCGTGGCTTCGACCACCAGCACGCCAAGTGACAGACCGGTGATCAGCCGATTGCGGCGTGGGAAATGACGCGCATGCGCGCCGGTGCCAGGCGGGTGCTCCGAGAGCAGCAGGCCGCCACCCTCCAGCAGCCGTTGGCGAAGGTGATGATGCTGGGCGGGATAGACCACATCGACCCCACAACCGAGCACCGCCAGCGTCGAGGGACTGGCCGCATAGTCGTGTGCGCCGAGGCGCGCTGACGCCGCAAGGGCCCCCTGATGCGCCGCGGCATCGACCCCGAGTGCCAGCCCACTGGCGACACTCCAGCCACGAGAGATCAGCTCAGCCGCGAAGTCATGCGCATGCCGCAGGCCTGCCTGGCTCGCCTTGCGCGCGCCGACGATAGCCAGCATGGGCAACTCAAGCAGCGACTGCCGCCCCAGCGCCCAGAGCGCCAACGGCGGGTCCGGCAGGGTATCAAGCATGGCTGGCCACTCGGGGTCAGCGGGGGTGAGCAGGTGATAGCCCTGCGCCGGCGCATGCCAGGCAAGGTCTGTCATCACCTGCTGATAGAGCGGCGAGGATTCGGGGCGCTCGCACCAAAGGCGCAGCGGTGCCGCCAGGCGTGGCGGCAGTACGGCCAGCCAGCCCTGCGGCCAGTCGGCCCGCTCACGCAGCTTGGCCGCGGTATGCGTGCCAAAGCCCGGCAGGCGCGCCAGAAAGACGAAATCCGCCCGCGAGGGGCCGCGTTGTTCGACATCGATCGACACGCCACACCTCCCGAGCGGATTATTGACTCTCTCTGGTTGTTCGCTTCAGCACCACAAGGCGTTTCACCACGCCGATGCTTGCGGGTGACAGAGGCTTTCGATCAGCCGTGGGGCTCCAGCAGCTTGTCACCGACGCTCAAGGGACGTGCTGCCTGCATCACCAGCGCGTAGCTGACCTTGTCGTAGATGCGAAATACCATCACCAGGCCACCTTCCTCACCGGGCAGGGTGATCGGCTCACCGGTCACGGGGTCGGTGATCGTCTCGCCACGGCGCTCGATACCGAAGACGTACCCCGGCTGGACGCCTTCACGGCTGCCGCGGTTGAGCGCCACGATGTCATTGCGACCGATGTTGCGCAGTCCATCGGGGGCCGCGAGAATGACGCCGCCCACATCTTCTTCGGGCGGCTGCGGCTGAAAGCTGGTGGTGATCGCACCACCGTCCGCCGGCAGCAACAGATCACCATTGAGAATCTCGCGATTGGCCGACAGCACGCGCAGCACGCCGATATCACCTTCGCGGCGCTCAAGCTTGATGTCGCCGATGCTGATCATCTCCAGCCCCAGAAACTCCTGGGTGTCCGGGTCCAGATAGCGCTGCCCCTTGCGGTAGACGCTGTAGGTGTCATTGGAGGACCAGTTGCCGCGGGCATAGATGGTATCGCCGGCGCCGCTGATCAGGCGGGTGTCATCCCCGGCCACGATATAGGGCGCATCGGTGAGCAGCGCCGGGTCAATCACGCGATGCTCTTTCAGGAAGGCCGAGATCTTCTCCAGCGGAATCGGCGGCACCGCCTCGCGCTTGGGAATCTTGCGAATCTGGGGAGACAGCTTGACGACACCACCCTGGCCGCGCTCCAGGCGCAGACGTGGCTCACCATTCTCGTAGTAGAGCGAGATGCGATCGCCCGGATAGATCAGGTGCGGATTCTTTATCTGCGGATTGGCGCGCCAGACTTCCGGCCACAGCCAGGGCTCACGCAGAAAGCGTCCGGAGATGTCCCAGAGCGTATCGCCACGCACCACCACATAGGTGGAAGGTACGTCATCACGCACGGTTGCTGCCTGTGCCAGCGACATCCCTGCACTTGCCCCCAGCGTCGCCATGCCGAGGAGTGCCGTTAAGACGGCATTGCCGACCAGTCGTTTCATGCCCATTCCTGCGTCCCTTGCGTTATTGCCACCCATCGCTCGGTGGTGATGGTCTTGTTCTGAACTCCGCACCGCGCAGACCCGCTCTGCCCCGCGCCTGGTGGCTGCTGCCCCTGCCCATCGCCATGTCATATCAATCCTGACTATTGCCGCGATAGTAGCAGCATTGACGGCATTCGGTTCCGTTCCTCGCTTGCGCACACTACAATATCAGGCAAATCCTTTCTGACAGCACAACGGTAATTACACCAGCCATGGCCAAACGCGAAATCCTTGAATTCCCTGATGAGCGTCTGCGCAACGTTGCCGCCCCGATCGACACGATCGACGCCGAGCTGCAGACCCTGATCGACGACATGATCGAGACCATGTATGACGCCCGTGGCATCGGCCTCGCCGCGTCACAGGTCGACGAGCATCGCCGTCTCATCGTCATTGACGTCAGCGAAGATCAGTCCCAGCCGCTGGTGCTGATCAACCCGGAATACACCCCGATCGGTGATGAACAGCAACCGATGCAGGAAGGCTGCCTGTCGATTCCTGAATATTATGCCGAAGTCCCGCGCTATCTGAAGGTACGGCTCAAGGCTCAGGACCGCAATGGCGATGCCTACGAACTGGAAGCCGATGGGCTGCTGGCACATTGCATCCAGCACGAGCACGACCACCTGCAAGGCAAGCTGTTCGTCGACTACCTCTCCCCGCTCAAGCGTGATCGGGTGATGAAGAAGATGCAGAAACGCCACAAGCTGCAAGAAGCCTGATCCCTCACGCTCGGCCACACGGCCGATATTGAGCGCATGGCGGCACCGCACGAAGGCCGAGGGGATGCCCTCGGCCTTCGTGCGGTTACGGGTCCATCAGCCGCGCCTGTCGCGCTGAGCGTCCTGCCGCAACCGTCAGCACCTTGAGCACCGCCGCCTCCGTGCTCCTACATGAGTCATAGCACATGTCGAAAGCCCTGCGCATCGCCTTTGCCGGCACCCCCGATTTCGCCGCCGAATGTCTGTCCGCCCTGCTGGGCAGTCGCCACGAGATCATCAGTGTCCACACCCAGCCTGATCGCCCCTCCGGCCGTGGTCGCAAGCTGACTCCGGGCCCCGTCAAGCAGCTGGCACTCCAGCATGATATCCCTGTCCATCAGCCGCTCAACTTCAAGGACGAGTCCGATCGCCAGATTCTGCGCGACCTCGAGGCCGACATCATGGTGGTGGTGGCCTACGGGCTGATCCTGCCGCAGGCGGTGCTCGATATCCCGCGTCTGGGCTGTCTGAACATCCACGCCTCTCTGCTGCCGCGCTGGCGCGGTGCCGCGCCGATCCAGCGTGCCATCGAAGCCGGTGACAGCGAATCCGGCGTCACCATCATGCAGATGGATGCCGGCCTGGACACCGGTGACATGCTGCTGATCCGCCGTACTCCGATCACTGCCAGCACCACCGGTGGCGAGCTGCACGATGCGCTGGCGGCCCAGGGTGGCGAGGCCATCGTCACGGCCCTCGACGCCATCGCCGCTGGCGAACTGCCCGCGACCCGCCAGCCGGAAGACGGCGTGACCTACGCCGCCAAGCTCTCCAAGGCCGAGGCCGAGCTCGATTTCACCCGCCCTGCCGCCGAGCTGGACGCGCGCATCCGCGCCTTCAATCCGTGGCCGGTAGCCTGGACACGCCTTGCGGGCGAACCGCTGCGCCTGTGGATTTCTCGCACCAGCGAGCAACGCCTCGCGGACAGCGTGACGCCCGGCACCCTGCTGGCGCCCGGCAAGGACTGCCTGCGCATCGCCTGCGGTGATGGCCATGAGGTGCTCGAGATCACCAGCGCCCAGCTGCCCGGCGCCAAGCCGCTGTCCGTCAAGGACCTGTTCAATTCCCGTGCTGCGCGCTTCCCCGAGGGCCTCGTCCTCGGCGCAGATCACGCCCCAGATACCGATTCCCAGACCGAGACTTCCGCATGAGCCAGTCAGACAACCCGTCCTCCAAGGGCAACGGCAAGAAGCGCAACTCCCTGCCGCCGGCCCGCAGCAAGGGCGGCGCTCAGAAGCATGGCGGCGCCCGTCGCAAGCCTGACAATGCACCGGCCTCGCCAGGCGCTGCGGTGCGTGTCGCGGCCGCGCGGACGCTGGCCCCGGTGCTGGCCGCGCGCACCTCGCTGAACCTGGACAGCCTGCCGTCTGGCGTCGCCGGGCGTGATCAGGGGCTCTACAAGGCACTGTGCTTCGGCGTCTGCCGTCAGCTGCCGCGTCTGGATGCCTTGGCGGGCAAGCTGCTGAAGTCCTCCTTCAAGTCACAGGATCAGGACATCCATGCCCTGCTGCTGCTCGGCCTCTATCAGCTTCTGTACATGCGCATCGCCCCGCACGCTGCCGTCGGTGAGACCGCAGGCGCCGCCCGTGGTCTGGGCAAGAGCTGGGCCACCGGCGTTCTCAACGCCTGCCTGCGTCGCTTCCAGCGCGAGCAGGAAGCGCTGGAAGCCGAGGTCGACAAGGACCCCGCCGTCGCCCTGTCCCACCCCCAGTGGTTGCTGGATACCTTCCAGCGCAACTGGCCGGACGACTGGCAGGCCATCGCCGAGGCCAACAACGCCCAGGCGCCGATGACACTGCGCGTCAATGTCTCCGCCATCAGCCGCGATGACTACCTCGCCCAGCTGGCGGAAGCCGAGATCGAGGGCGTGGCCTGCCCGTTCGCCGAGCACGGCATCACCCTGACCAGCGCCTGCGATGTCAGCGCCCTGCCAGGCTTCGAAGAAGGTCTGGTCAGCGTGCAGGATGAAGCGGCACAGCTGGCCGGTCAGCTGCTGGCACCGGCCGTCACGGCCATCAACGCCGAAGGGGAAGGCGTGCGCCTGCTGGATGCCTGCACCGCGCCGGGCGGCAAGCTGGCGGACATGCTGGAGCGTTTCCCGGGCCTGGACGCCACCGCCATCGACATAGACGGCGAGCGCCTCGAGCGCGTGGAAGAGACGCTGGAGCGTCTGGAGCTGGGTGCCGGCGTCGTGTGTGCCGATGCCAGCGAACGCGACTGGTGGGACGGCGAAGCCTTCGACGTCATCCTGCTCGACGCGCCCTGCTCCGGCAGTGGCGTCATCCGTCGTCACCCGGACATCAAGCTGCTGCGTCGCCCGAACGACATCGGCGATCTGGCGCGCCTGCAGGGCAAGCTGCTGGCCAATCTGTGGGGCATGCTCAAGCCCGGCGGCACCCTGGTCTACGGCACCTGCTCCATCATCACCCAGGAAAACGCCCGCGTGATGGACCGCTTCCTGGCCGCGACACCGGACGCCAAGGCCGAGACCATCAAGGCCGACTGGGGCCGTGTCTCCGGTGCTGGCCGTCAGATGCTGCCGCAGGTCAATGGCCACGACGGCTTCTACCTGGCCCACATCACCAAGGCCAGCGCCTGATCACAGCCAGGCGAGCCGTGTCGGCGCGACGTCCGTGATGACATGAGACGCCACGCCTGACATTCCCGGACAGCCGCGCCCCGACTCTCGGGGCGCGGCTGTCTTCCGTCCTGGCACTGGTTTATCCTGTGCCGACTGAGCAACAGCGGACGAGCCGGACATGAAAATCATCATTCTGGGTGCAGGTCAGGTCGGCGGAACGCTCGCCGAACATCTGGCCCATGAAGAAAATGACATCACGGTGGTGGATACCGACAGCGAACGGCTGCGCGAGCTGCACAACCGACTCGACATCCGCACGGTCACGGGGCCGGCGAGCTATCCGCAGATCCTGCGGCAGGCGGGTGGCGAGGATGCCGACATGCTGATCGCGGTGACCAACTCTGACGAGGTCAACATGATCGCCTGTCAGATCGCCCATAGCCTGTTCCACACGCCGACCAAGATCGCGCGTGTGCGCTCGACCGCCTATCTGACCCGCAAGGGCCTGTTCTCGCACGACGCCATCCCGGTCGACGTACTGATCAGCCCCGAGCAGGTGGTGACGGACCACATCCGCCGCCTGATCGAGTACCCCGGCGCCTTGCAGGTGCTCGACTTCGCCAATGGCGTCGCCCAGCTGGTCGCGGTAAAGGCCTATTACGGCGGGCCGCTGGTCGGTCAGGAGCTCGGTTTCCTGCGTCGTCACATGCCCAACGTGGATACCCGCGTCGCCGCCATCTATCGTCGCAACCGTCCGATCATCCCGCGCGGTGACACCGTGATCGAAGCCGATGATGAGGTGTTCTTCATCGCGGCACGCAAGGACATCCGTACCGTGATGGGCGAGCTGCGACGCGTCGATCGCAACTTCCGCCGTGTGGTGATCGCCGGTGGCGGCCATATCGGTGAGCGTCTGGCCGAGACGCTGGAGCACAGCCATCAGGTCAAGATCATCGAGCACTCGCTGGCGCGTTGCACCAACCTCTCCGAGCGCCTCGATCGCACCGTGGTCCTGCACGGCAGCGCCACCTCCAAGCGTCTGCTGCTGGAGGAGAACATCGAGGATTGCGACATCTTCTGCGCGCTGACCAACGACGACGAGGTCAACATCATGTCGTCGATGCTGGCCAAGCGACTCGGTGCCAAGAAGGTGCTGACGCTGATCAACAACGCGGCCTACGTGGACCTGGTGCAGGGCGGCGAGATCGACATCGCCATCTCACCCCAGCAGGCGACCATCGGCGGGCTGCTGACCCACGTGCGCAAGGGTGACATCGTCAATGTCCATTCGCTGCGCCGTGGTGCGGCGGAGGCCATCGAGGCCATCGCCCACGGCGATGAGCGTTCCTCCAAGGTGGTAGGTCGGCGCATAGAGAATATCAACCTGCCGGAGGGCACCACCATCGGTGCCGTGGTACGCGGCAAGGAAGTGCTGGTGGCGCATCATGACCTGGTGGTGGAGTCCAACGACCACGTCATCCTGTTCGTGGTCGACAAGCGTCGCATCCGCGAGGTGGAGCGTCTGTTCCAGGTCGGGTTGACCTTCTTCTGATGCCGGCCTCAATGACTACCGCCCCGCACCCGCACCGACTGTCACTCGGTGGCCTCGCCACGCTGCGCCTCTCTCAGGGAGGCGCCGCATGAGTCTACGCGTGATCTCTCGCATCCTCGGTATCCTGCTGATGCTGTTCAGCCTGACGCTGGTGCCGCCGATGCTGATCTCGAGGGTCTTCGAGGACGACACCCTGAGCGCCTTCGCCGTGGCAATGGGCATCACCCTGCTGACCGGTTTCGCGCTCTTCTACCCCAATCGGCATGCCCGCAAGGAATTGCGCAACCGCGATGGCTTCCTGATCACGGTGCTGTTCTGGACCGTGCTGGGAGCCTTCGGCTCGCTGCCCTTCCTGCTCGCCGAAGACCCGAACCTGACCATCATCGATGCCATGTTCGAGTCGTTCTCGGGACTCACCACCACCGGCGCCACGGTGATGACGGGACTCGATCTGCTGCCTCACTCCATCCTCTACTACCGCCAGCAGCTGCAATGGCTGGGCGGCATGGGGATCGTGGTGCTGGCGGTGGCGATCCTGCCGACACTCGGCATCGGCGGCATGCAGCTCTACCGCACCGAGATTCCCGGCCCGCTGAAGGACTCCAAATTGACGCCGCGCATCACCGAGACGGCCAAGGCGCTGTGGTACATCTACGCCGCGCTGACGCTGGTGTGCTTCGCCAGTTACTGGGCGGCCGGCATGAGCTGGTTCGATGCCCTGGGCCACAGCTTCTCGACCGTCGCGGTCGGCGGCTTCTCGACCCACGATGCCAGTATCGGCTACTTCGATTCCGCCAGCATCGAGATGATCTGCGTGTTCTTCATGGTGGTGTCCTCGATCAGCTTCGGCCTGCACTTCGCCGCCTGGCGCGAGGGTCGCATCAGTCATTATCTGCGCGACCCGGAGACGCGCTTCTTCCTGATCCTGCTGCTGATCCTGACCTGCGTCACCATCGCCGGCCTGCTGCTCACCGGCAGCTACGATGACAGCAAGGCGCTGCGCCACGGCCTGTTCGAGGCCGTCTCGGTCGCCACCACCACCGGCTTCGGTGTCGCCGATTTCACCGGCTGGCCGGGCGTCTTGCCGATGATGCTGTTCATCGCCGCCTTCATCGGCGCCTGTTCCGGGTCCGCCGGTGGCGGCATGAAGGTCATCCGCATCCTGCTGATCCTCAAGCAGGGCGTGCGCGAGATCCATCGTCTGATCCACCCCAATGCCATCCTGTCGGTCAAGGTCGGCAAGATGCGCATCTCCGAGGGTGTGGCTGAGGCGGTATGGGGCTTCTTCTCCGTGTACCTGATGCTGTTCGTGCTGATGATGCTGGGCATGCTGGCCACCGGGCTTGACCAGGTGACGGCGTGGTCTGCGGTCGGCTCGGCGCTCAACAACCTGGGGCCGGGACTGGGTGAGGTCGCGACCCACTACGGCGATATCCCGGGGGCCGCCAAGGGCATCCTGATCCTCGCCATGCTGCTGGGGCGTCTGGAGATCTTCACCATCCTGGTGCTGTTCACGCCGGCCTTCTGGCGGCGCTGACAGCCGCCAGAAGGCCGGGAGCGGCGCCCTGAATACAAACGCCCCCGTCGGAGCACTCCGACGGGGGCGTTTGTATTGCATTGCTTCGACTATGACTCGCCGGTAGTGGCGTCACGGCGCGCCAGCAGGCGGCGCATCGGCGCGGTCGGCTCCAGCACATAGTGGATACGACTGGCACGATAGCAGTCGTTGAAGGCATCGAAGTAATCATCCAGCACGCTGGCCGCCTCCTCCTCTCCGGCCTGACGCAACAGCTCCGCCGCCACCTCCGCCGTACACAGATGTGATTGGGACGCCGGTTTGCGCAGGTGATAGCGCGTCAGACGCGTGGTGTGCAATGGCAACACCGGCAAGCCGTCCAGATACGGACTCTTTCGGAAGATGCGCCGAGCCTGACGCCAGGTACCATCCAGCAGGATGAACACCGGAACGCGCGCCTCGCCGCTGGCAGTATGCGTCGCCACATCGGCGCCGACGCCGGCGATGGCATTCACGTCGACCACGCGGTCGGCGTAGTCGGGCTGGTCATCCGGGAAGATGATGAAGGGCTGATAGCGCTCATCTTCCAGCAGCGCCAGCAGGCGCGGGTCCGGCTCGACGCGATACCAGCTGAAGACCTCGGTGCCCGCCAGCACATCCGAGATCAGACGCCCGGTATTGGTCGGCTTGTAATGTTCCAGCGGATGGGTGATCAGCCAGAACTTGATCCGCGATTCGGCGGTGACCTGATACGGACACAGGCAATTGAGCCTGGGCAGACGGCACGCCTCACAGCGAATCACCTGACTGCCACGTGCCTTGAACTCGCGGCGTGGATGCCGCCCGTGCCACGCCTCAGGCTCGCCACTGGGCAGCGTGGTGATGCCACTGCCTTCGCCTGGCGCGACGGTATCGGTTGCCACAGCGTCGCCATCGACGCTGGAGACGACAGCGGAAACAGAGTGAGGCGCACAGGCGGCGATATCGTCGCCATCAGCCGGCGGGGGGCGGGAATCACACATGATGAGCAGTCAGAACCAAAGAAAAAGGGACGCGCATTCTAGCATGCGCGTCCCTTTCTCCCATTCTTCTGTCGCAACTCAGGCTGCCGATTCGCGGGATCAGACCTCGTAGCGGTGCTTGCTGCCGGTCACGAACCTGGGCGGACGACGCTTCCAGTAGCCTGCCAGCAGCGACCCCGAGACGTTGTGCCAGATTGAGAAGATCGCCCCCGGCAGCGCCGCCGTGGCGGAGAAGAACTGACTGGCCAGTGACGCCGCCAGGCCGGAGTTCTGCATACCGACCTCGATGGCGATGGTGCGCGAAGTGCGTTCATCCAGCCCGAACAGACGCGACAGGCCATAGCCTGCGCTCAGGCCGATGGCATTGTGTGCCACGACCGCCAGCGCGACCAGCGGGCCCAGCGTGGCGAGGCGCCCGACGTTGAGCGAGACCACGATGGCGATGATCAGCACGATGGCCAACATGGCCAGACTCGCCAGTGCCGACTCCCACTCGCGGATCAGATCTCGCGCGAAGTGGTGCACGACCACGCCGAGCACGATGGGGGCGACCACCAGCTTGGCGATGCTCAGCAGCATGCCGCTGACCGGCACGTTGATATCGGTGCCCAGCAGCCACCAGGTCAGCAGCGGCGTCATCACGATGGAGAGCAGCGTCGAGGCCATGGTCATCGAGACCGATAGCGCCACATGTCCGCCGGCCAGCCAGGTCATCACGTTGGAGGAGGTCCCCCCTGCCGTGGCGCCGACCAGCACCATGCCCACCGCCAGCGCCGGGTCCAGCCCCAGCAGGCGTGCGATCAGGAAGGCGGCCAGCGGCATCACGCTATATTGCAGCAGCAATCCGAGCGCGATCGGGCCGGGGCGACGTGCCACGCGTATGAAGTCGTCACGCGACAGGGTCAGGCCCATGGCGAACATGATCAGCGCCAGCAGAGGCTGAATGGTGCCCTTGAGCGCCACGAACGGCGTCGGAGCCACCACGGCGATGCCGGCAAATACCAGCGCCCACAAGGGGAAGAAACGATTCAGCGTCTCGAACATGCTTTTCACTTTTCGGTCGCCCGGGGCATCGATTTCCCGGAAATTGCTGGCCCGCCTCCCATGGCAGGCCTGAAGGCGCGCATCATAACGTATCAGGCAGCCCCAGGTGGCCCTGATACAACCAATGGCGCACAAGCCTCGGTACCGCCTGACCGGCACTTTCGGCCAGCGGCAGCACGCCGGGCTCGGCCAATTCATCGGCATTGGGGTCTACCAGCACGATGGGGGCGTCCAGCGGAGCTGCTGCATAGAGGTTGGACGCCGGCATGACCTTGAGCGAGGTGCCGACGATCAACAGCAGATCCGCCTCGGCGGCGATCTCCTCGGCGACCGTATAGAGCGGCACCGCCTCACCGAACCACACCACGTCAGGACGCAGCTGACTGCCCTTGTCACACAGGTCCCCGAGGCGAATGCCGCCACGCGGCAAGGGATAGCGCAGGCCGTGGTCGACGCTGGAGCGCGCCTTGAGAATCTCGCCATGCAGGTGCACGACCTCGCGCGAGCCTGCTCGCTCGTGGAGGTCGTCGATGTTCTGGGTGATGACCGAGACGCGAAAGCCGTGCTGCTCCAGCTCAGCCAGCGCCTTGTGGGCCGCGTTGGGCCTGGCGCGACGCACCTGGATGCGGCGATCATCGTAGAAGCGCAGCACCTGCTGGGGGTCACGTCGGAATGCCTGCGGCGTCGCGATATCTTCCAGACGATGCTCTTCCCACAGGCCATCCTCGGCGCGGAAGGTGCGCAGGCCGCTCTCGGCACTGATGCCGGCGCCACTCAACACGACCAGATGGCGTCCATGGCGTGCACCGGGGTCCTTGAAGCCTTCACTCATCTAGCACTCTCTCTGGCGTTGGACAGGTTCGAACAGCGGGCATGGCGACCACACTCAGTCATCGATGAAGTCCTGACTGCGATCGACTCCAAAGCGACGCTTGTTGCGATAGGGATAGACATCGATCACGCGCCCTTGCGCGATGGCGTCCTGCAGGCCACGCCACCAGCTGGCCTGGAAGATCTCGGGATGCAGCTCGTAGAACAGCTTGCGCAGCTGGAGGTCGGCAAACAGGAAGGGGCCGAACTCCTCGGGGAAGATGTCGTTGGGCCCCACCGAATACCAGGGCTCGCTGGCCAGTTCCTGCTCAGGGTAACGTGCCTCGGGAATCTCACGGAAGTTGCACTCGGTCAGGTAGCTGATCTCGTCGTAGTCATAGAAGACCACCCGCCCGTGGCGCGTGACGCCGAAGTTCTTGAGCAACATGTCGCCGGGGAAGATATCAGCGGCAGCCAGCTGCTTGATCGCATTGCCATAATCATTGAGCACCGCGCGGGTTTCCTCGGCGTCACACTCCTCGAGATACAGGTTGAGCGGCGTCATCATGCGCTCGGTATAGCAGTGTCGGATCAGCACCTTGTTGCCGCGCAGGCTGATCGAGGAACTGCACACCTCCAGCAGCTCTTCGAGACAGGCCGGGTCGAAGTGGTCCTTGCCGACGGTGAAGTTCGAGAATTCCTGCGTATCGGCCAGTCGCCCGACACGATCATGGCGTTTGACCAGACGGTACTTCTCGCGCACCTGATCACGACTCATGTCCTTGCCGGGGGCGAAGCGGTCCTTGATCAGCTTGAACACCAGCCGGTAACTGGGCAGCACGAAGACCGCCATCACCATGCCGCGCACGCCGGGCGCGATGATGAACCGATCGGAGCGACTCGCCACATGCTGGTTGAGGCCGCGGAACAGCTCGGTCTTGCCATGCTTGTAGAAGCCGATGGCGGCGTACAGCTCGCCGATGGGCTTCTCGGGCATCAGGGTCTGCAGGAACCCGACCACCTCGCTGGGCACTTCGATCTCGACCTGGAAGTAGGCCCGCGTGAAGGAGAAGATGATCGAGACCTCCTCCGGCTCGATGATCACGGTGTCCAGATAGACGCCATCGCGCTCGGTATGCAGCACCGGCAACACCAGCGGCAGGGTCTGGCCACCTCCCTCGATGCGCCCGACCAGATAGGCGCCCTTGTTGCGATAGAAGACGCTGCGCAGCATCTCGAAGGCAGCGTCCGGCGCATCGCGCACCGCCTCAGGCAGCGTCGCGAGCAACATCTCGGCGCCCAGCGTCACATCGCGCCCCTGGTGCTCGAAGGCGATCCCCAGCGGCGCCTCGTTGAGCACGGATTCGAGTGCACCGGCCCAGCCACCCTCGACCGGAACACGATGGCTGATGCTCAAGCCGGAATGGCGTGCCGGCCCCTGGCGGGATGGCGAGACGAACATCCAGTCATCGCGGATGTGGCGATGGGAAAACACGCTGCAGAAGATGGAGTTGTAGAAGGTCTCGGCCAGCTTGTAATCGAGGCGTTGATCGATCAGCGCCATGTACTGCCGCTTGGCCTCGCCCCACAGGGTGCACTCGCACAGGCGGTGGGGCTCGAAAGCACGTTCCAGCCGCTCCATGGTGGCAGCTACCTTCTCGTCATAGAGGTTGATGCGCGCGGCAGAGGCCTGCTGTGCCTCACGCCAGTCGGCCTCGATGAAGCGGCGCCGCGCATCACTGGAAATCTGCTTGAAGCGTGATCGATATTCATCAAACCCATGCAACACGGTCGCCGCCAGTCGCTGGCCCTGCTGGCCATTGCCGCGCTCGTCACTGTCCACATCATTGTCCATCGCCGCCTCCCTGCCCTTCAGTCACCTGACATGACCAAAGCATGCGGACTGTCGCGCCAGCAAGCGAGACGACAATGGTCGCGGGCCTTCAACCCTGACTCACGCCAGGTGTGCCAGCCATCAACGCCGAGAGGGAGAGTGACCGCCTGAAATGCAGAACGCCACCCCGCAAGCGAGGTGGCGTTCATGATGTCTGACGATGGCCAGTCGAGTGTGGCTTACAGCTCATGCCCCAGCGAGGCCGCCGAGCCGGCCAGCGGCTTGACGCGGCGCTCGGCCTCGAACAGATCATCGGCCATGCCGGCCTGCTCGGAACTCATGTCCAATGCATCGATGCGCGATGCCTGGAAGCGGTCACGCTGCTCATCCAGGCCGGCGAAATCGAACAGGTCGCGGTCTGCCAGATGTGAAGGCGCCACCGAGGTGACGGCATGGAACATCGTTTCCAGCCGCCCCGGATGCTTCTTCTCCCAGTCCTGCAGCATCTCCTTGACCACCTGACGCTGCAGATTCTCCTGCGAGCCGCACAGGTTGCAGGGGATGATAGGAAACTCGCGCGCGCTGGAATAGGCCTCGATATCGGACTCACGGCAGTAGGCCAGCGGGCGAATCACGATATGGCGCTGGTCATCGGAGAGCAGCTTGGGCGGCATCGTCTTGAGCTTGCCACCGAAGAACATGTTCAGGAACAGCGTCTCGAGGATGTCATCGCGGTGGTGGCCGAGGGCGATCTTGGTCGCGCCGATCTCGGTGGCGAAGCCATACAGCGAGCCGCGACGCAGACGCGAGCACAGCCCGCAGGTCGTCTTGCCCTCCGGCACCTTCTCCTTGACGATGGAATAGGTGTCGCGCTCAAGGATGTGATACTCGACGCCCACCGACTCGAGCCATGCCGGCAGCACATGTTCCGGGAAGCCGGGCTGTTTCTGATCGAGATTCACTGCCACCAGCGTGAACTGCACCGGCGCATTGCGCTGCAGGTTCATCAGGATATCCAGCATGGTGTAGGAATCCTTGCCCCCGGACAGACACACCATCACCTTGTCGCCATCACGGATCATGCCGTAATCGGTGATGGCGTTACCGACATTGCGCCGCAGGCGCTTCTGCAACTTGTTCAGTTCGCGCTTGGCAGTGGCCGCATCAGTGGGGCTGGACGAAAGCTCGCTATCGGGTGTGAACATGGGGCATCAGGCTGGCAGTTTGGAAGGGCGCACAGTCTAGCATTGGCTAGTAGACGGTCACAGAGGCAGCTTGCTTCAGGCGGGGTCTGCCCCTGTCAGACCAAGTGGCGTGGCGCCGACGCAAGATACGCCAACGCCCGCAGTCAGCGGGCGTTGGCGTGTGGCATGCGCCGTGGGGAGCAACGGCGCTTGCAGGAAGACCGCGCAGACTAGAACAGGCGCAGCACTTCCAGATAGCGGATCACCACCCCGCCCAGCATCACGAGGATACCGAAGCGTTGCAGTCTGAATTCAAGCGCAGTGAGCGCAAGCTTGCGTGACCAGAACATCAGCACACCGCGCATGTCCTGAGTCCGGCGGATATAGAGGCCGTAGGCAAGCAGCACGATGGCCAGGCCAAGAATCAACAGTGTATTGGTCGCGATCAGCATGTCGCACCTCGTGGGCAAGTACCCCTGAGTCATAAGGAAGGCAATCGCGGGCGGATGCCTTATCTGAAGCCGGGCCCCGAGCGGATGCCCGAGGCCCGACAGTCATCACCTGGCGCAGTGATGACGATCCTGAAGAGAATGATTCCGTCCTCAGGCCTGACAGAGGCTGGCTGACAGCAGGTCCGTATCACGCATGGCCTTTGCTCGCTGTCGCCGCTTCATTATGGTTATCTAAGCTGCTCGGTCTTGCATCCTGCATGGCTTGGCCGTACTGCTGGCCGGTAGTGCACTGGCGTGTAATCAGAGTCGACCTCTCGCCACAGCGGGCGTGTCGTATGGCTGCCAGTGTGGACAAAGGCAGTGAGCCGGGCCATTGGACATTCCGGCAACAGACCTTGGAATAATAGCCTTGAGGATGATGTCGGCTGACGAGACGTCTGATACCGGGCCTGACACTCATCCAGCGCCTGCCTAGGCCCCTGACATAAGTCCCTGGCATAAGCCCCGCTCAAGCCTGGCTGGCCAGCGAGGGCGACAGCGGGGCCTGCATCAGGCGCTGCGCCATCAGCGCGCTGGTCACGGCGTCCCCCAGCGCGCTGTGACGACCGATCACCGGCACGCCCAGGGCATCTGCCATCGCCTCGAAACGCAGGTCCGGGGCGGCATCCGGCTGCTCATGCTTGCAGCGCCGGGCGTAATCGCGCGCCAGATCATGACGCTGGTTGGGCAGATCAAAGCCGAAGCGTGGCCGCAGATGGCGATTGATCACCGCGACATCGAAGTCGATGCACCAGCCCACCAGCGGACGATTGCCGATGAACTCCAGCAGCTGTCGCAGTGCATCCCCCAGCGCTTCTCCGCCATGCAGATCGATACCGCGCAGGCGATGGATGCGGATCGAGTCGCCCTGCAGCCCTTGCGGACATTGCAGGTAGAGCGACAAGGCGCTGGAGGCATGGATATGGCGCGCATCGAAACGTACCGCCGCCAGCGAGACCAGCTCGGCGTGGCCGACATCGAGACTGGTGGTCTCGCAATCCAGCGCCACACGCTCTCCGCCCCGTTCGGCGGCATGCCAGGGACGAAAGAGCTCGGCGAACTCTCCCTGCGCATGACGACGACGATCACTGGCGCGCCTCAGTTGTTCGAACATGCCACCTCCCCTCGGCCTTGAGGCCGGCTCAGTATTCCAAGTGATAACGATGTGACAGTCGCTGCTTGAAGTCCTTGACCCGGCTCAGGGCATCGCGCAATAGATCACGCTCCAACGAGGACAGTGACTGGGTGATGATCAGGTTGCGACTCCCCGCCTCACGCGCCGCCGCGGTCGTGTCCTGGCCATCATTGCGCGAGTCGCGAGTCCCGCCCGTGCCGTGTTCAGCCTCATCCAGATGGCGCAGCTGCTGGCGCAGACGCAACTCGGCAAACAGCGACAGCGCCTCGGCAAGGTCGGCGCTGTCGCTGGCCTCGATACGCCCATCACTGACCAGCGCCTCAAGCCGCGCGAAGGTACCGGTGGCCATCACTCCACGTTCCAGCGCCATGGTGCGAACGCCATGCACGATGGGGAAGATGCCGCCCTTCTTGATATCGATACCGTGTCGCGGCGAACGCAAGGAGCCGAACAGCGTCAGTGGAGTCGAGAAATGCAGCGCCGGGCGCGCGAAGTGCGACAGCAGCAGTTCATCACGCGTGGCGTGGCGCACAAGGTGTCCGCGCAAGCTGTCGACCAGTGCTTCATTGCCGCCGCTGGCGCGCGCATCGAAGACGATGGCCAGATTCATCAACGCCTCTCCATCGCGCCCGGCGCACCAGCGCGCGATCTTGCCGCGCCAGCGCGACTCGGTGGCGACCCACTCCGGATTGGAGACCATGATATTTCCCGGGCATGGCGGGTAGCCGAGGCCCGCCAGGGCGTCACTGAAGTGCTGCAGGGTGTCCTCGTTATCGGGCCACTGGTGGCCATCGGCGATGATCAGTCCATTGTCCTGATCGGTCTTGAGGATCTGCTCTCCGCGCCCTTCGCTGCCCATCAGCATCAGACAACTCGAGGCGCGGTGTTCCTCCTCCACCAGCATGGCGAAGGTGCGCTCGATCAGGCGCCCGTTGAGCGCACTCAACAGCCCCATCGCATGGCGCATGTGGACTCCCTGCATTGCCAGCGTTCTGACCATTTCCGGCAGACGCGCACTGGCCTGCTCAAGCGCCGCCATGTCAGAGGCGCGCTCGATCTCGAGACTCACCAGCTGACTGCGATTGGAGAAGAACCCCAGCACGTCGGTCAGCTCGATGACACCGACGACCGCCGCGGCAGGCAGAAGGCGCTCCTTGACCACGACTCGCGCGACCCGGTGTCGAGTCATCTGCACCAGCGCCTGGAACAGATATTCCTCCGCCGTGACCGCCACCAGCGCGAAACTGCCCAGCGAGGCGAGCGGATGGCTGGGTGCCAAGCCCTGAATCACCAGCGCATTGAGCAGGTCCGTACGTGTCACCACACCCTGACGCCCCTCGACAGTGATGATCAGGCTGTCCGCCCCCGCCGCCTGCATGGCCTTGACCCCCTGCTCGATACTGGCGCTGGCCGCCAGCTTGAGCGGAGGACGCATGCAGTCCATTACCCGCGCCAGCATGAAACCCGCCTGGTCGCGACTCGCGCCCTGACGGGTGTCACGCTGAGCCGCCAGCAGTCGCGCCTTGTCACTCAGGCTGTGCTGGAAGTACTCGCCGAAGGCAGGACACTCGTCGCACAGCGAGAAGAACAGCTGTGCGGGCAGCTGGTAGCACAGCGTCTCCTGCTCGCAGACGAAGCGGGTACGGCAATGGCTGTTGAGCAGCGTCAGCGCCCCGAACAGGTCCCCCGCGGTGTAATGACCAATGCGCAGACTGACCCAGGCATCCAGCCCCTCGCGCTGCGCCTTGTCGAGCGTAGCGGCGTCCGGCAGTGCCGAATCGGCGGCCAGTTCCGCCACCTCGCCCTTGTGAATGATGTAGACCGCCTCACCGACGGCCCCCGGCACCAGCGGCTGCGCCAGTGCCTCGAAATAGTGAAGATCCACCCCTTCGGCCAGTCGTTGCCGAAGTCGCTCACCCAGCAGACTGAACGGCGGCTCCTCGAAATCGATATCCACCAGCGACGCTTGCATGACAGCGACTCCCTTCTGCGCGTGCACCGCTGATCGATGCACGAGCCCTCAAACCACGAGGCCCCGCCTGCAGGTGCAAGACGGGGCTTCGGGAAACGGGGGCCTGTTCGCGCCGATGCTGCGTGCTGCGCGAACAGGCCCTGCTGCCTGAATCAGTGATCCACTGCTGTTCCAGCCCCGCGCGGAACACGGATGTCCTCGACGATATGCTGGATGTGCTCGGGCGGCGGCGGGGTCATCTTGCAGACGATGACCGCGACGACGAAGTTGAGCACCATGCCCAGCGAGCCGATCCCCTCCGGCGACACGCCCAGCAACCAGTTCTCGGCACTGTTGAGTTCCGGCGAGATGAACTTGAAGTAGACGATGTAGCTGAAGGTGAAGACCAGGCCGACCAGCATGCCCGCGATGGCACCTTCCTTGTTCATGCGCTTGGAGAAGATCCCCAGCAGGATGACCGGGAAGAAGCTCGATGCCGCAAGCCCGAAGGCAAAGGCCACTACCTGCGCCACGAAGCCTGGCGGATTGATGCCGAAGTAACCGGCGATCACGATGGCCACGGCCGCCGCCATGCGCGCCGCGATCAGCTCCTGCTTCTCGCTGATGTCTGGCTTGAAGGTCTTCTTGAGCAAGTCATGCGAGATGGCCGATGAGATGACCAGCAACAGACCGGCCGCCGTCGAGAGTGCTGCCGCCACGCCACCCGCCGCCACCAGTGCGATGACCCAGGCCGGCAGGTTGCCGATCTCAGGGTTGGCCAGCACGATGATGTCGCGGTCGATGTAGACCTCGCTCTCATTGTCGGTGGGCGTGTTGCTCACCAGGCGCTGCCCGTGCTCACCGCGTGCCGCCTGACTGTCGGCACTGCCTTCGTAGCTCGGCTTGCCCGCGAAGGGGTCACCGCCACGCATCTGGATGATGCCGTCGCCATTCTTGTCGACCCAGCCGATCAGCCCGGTGTTCTCCCAGTTGTAGAACCAGCCCGGCAGCTCCTCATAGGCCGTCTCGTTGACGGTCTCGACCAGATTGACCCGTGCAAAGGCCCCCACGGCCGGCGCAGTGGTGTAGAGCAAGGCGATGAAGAACAGCGCCCAGCCGGCGGAGATACGCGCATCCTTGACCGTCGGCACCGTGAAGAAGCGCACGATGACGTGGGGAAGGCCCGCCGTACCGCACATCAGCGCGGCCGTGATGAAGAACACATCAATAGTGGACTTGGAACCCTCGGTGTATTCGCGGAAGCCGAGATCCGTCACGACCTGATCCAGTTTCTGGAGCAGATAGACGCCGGTATCGTTGCCTTGTGCGTCCACCAGGGTGCCGCCGAAACCGGTCTGCGGCAGCACATGGCCCGTCATCATGATCGACAGGAAGACGGCCGGTACCAGGAAAGCGAAGATCAACACGCAGTACTGCGCCACCTGGGTGTAGGTGATGCCCTTCATGCCCCCCAGAACGGCATAGAAGAAGACGATTGCCATGCCGATGACGACACCGACATTCACGTCCACCTCGAGGAAACGCGCGAAGACGATACCGGTACCACGCATCTGGCCCGCGACATAGGTGAAGGAAATGAAGATGACGCAGATCACCGCCACGGTGCGTGCGACACTGGAGTAGTAACGGTCACCGACGAAGTCCGGCACCGTGAACTTGCCGAACTTGCGCAGATACGGCGCCAGCAGCATGGCCAGCAACACGTAGCCGCCGGTCCAGCCCATCAGATAGACGGAGGCGTCATAGCCCACGTAGGCGATGATACCCGCCATCGAGATGAACGAGGCCGCCGACATCCAGTCAGCGGCGGTCGCTGCCCCGTTGGCGATGGGGTGAACGCCACCCCCGGCGACATAGAATTCCTTGGTGGAACCGGCTCGCGACCACACCGCGATCCCGATATAGAGCGCAAATGATGCGCCAACGAAGAGATAGGTCAGCAGTTGAACATCCATTGGCAGTGTCCTTGGCGATGTCGATCATATTGTTCTTATTCACACTACGGTGCGTCACGACGAGCGGCCTGTGCCCGGCGTGTCACTGACTCATTGCTCGTGAACATCGAAGCGCTCATCGAGCTTGTTCATCGAACGGGCATACAGAATGATCAGCGCGAGGAAGAAGTAGATCGCCCCCTGTTGCGCAAACCAGAAGCCCAGTTTGAAACCGAAGAACTGGATGTTGTTCAGCACGTCCACCAGCAATATCCCGCATCCATAGGACACCACGAACCAGACCACGAGATAGCCCATGATCAGTTTGATATTGGCGGACCAATACGCCTTGGCATTCGCTTCCTTCATGATGGTGTTCTCGCATTGTTATTGTGATTGGCGAAGTGGAGTGGTTGGTGATCCAGAGATCGATGACCACCCATCAGCGGATGATCCTTTCTCAGCGGTTGATGGGTATTTCCTGCGCTTTTCAGAGCATGACAGGAAACTTGGCGACTCGAATCTGACAGTAGACAAGGCCCTGCAACGTTGCAGGCTGACTTTAGTCGAGAATGTCAGCCACCCCTGATGGAGCAAGGTTGAGAACGATGCAATTCATTTAAAATCAACAAGTTGATTCATATCCTAAAGATGCAATCCCTTGGTCTATTGGCCAAATGGGCGAAGGATGATTGACGAAATCTTCCGCGCGTTGCGCGCATGACATTGGCCGATACCGAAAAATAAGCCCGTTGTGCAGACGCCAATTACGGCTTCTTGACGCCGATCATCGAGGCGTCTGCGTATCAATGGATGACGGAGCATCTCCCTCACGACTCTCATGACGCCGAGTCTGTCATGCACAGTGCTTGGGACTCGTGGCGGGGCTGCGTAGAATGGCGCTTCCAGAGAGGAGAGCGACATGTTCCAGGGTTGGTGGCTGATCGCAGTGGCACTCGCATATATCGCGGTGCTGTTCACGATTGCATGGCGGGGTGATCGCAACGCCAAGAAACACGGGTCGCCGAATCGGCGCCCAGCGGTCTACAGTCTGGGGCTTGCGGTCTACTGCACCAGCTGGACCTTCTACGGCAGCGTCGGGCAGGCCGCGACCAGCGGCTGGAGTTATCTGAGCATCTTCATCGGGCCGATTCTGGCCTGCCTGCTATTCTGGCCGATCCTGCTCAAGATGATTCGGGTCGCCAAGCGCCAGAACATCACCTCGATCGCCGACTTCATCGCCTCGCGCTACGGCAAGACACAGTCGCTGGCGGTGTTCGCCTCGCTGGTGGCCCTGGTCGGCACCCTGCCCTACATCGCCCTGCAGTTGAAGGCCGTCTCGAGTGCCTATCAGGTACTTACCGACACCAGCGATGTCACGCGAACCGCCTGGCTGGGCGATACCGCCTTCTATGTGGCGGCGATCATGGCGCTGTTCGCCATCCTGTTCGGCACCCGCCACACCGACGCCACCGAGCACCATGTCGGCCTGTTGCAGGCGATCGCCTTCGAATCGCTGGTCAAGCTGGTCGCCTTCCTGACCCTGGGCGTCTATGTCACCTGGGGCATGTTCAATGGCCTGGGCGATCTGTTCACCAAGGCCGACACCTATCTGGAGCTGCAACAGCAGCTGGAGACTCAGACCTTCGGCACCGGCTTCTGGGCCCAGACTCTGCTGGCGATGCTGGCGATCTTCTGCCTGCCGCGTCAGTTCCACGTCGCGGTAGTCGAGAACACCCACCACGATGACGCCCGGCGTGCGCGCTGGATGTTCCCGATCTACTTGATCGCCATCTCCTTCTTCGTACTGCCGATCGCCGCCGCCGGTCTGACCATGTTCCCCGATGGTTCGGTATCACCGGACAGCTTCGTGCTGGCGCTGCCGATGGCGGCAGACCAGACCTGGCTGACCCTGTTGACCTTCATCGGCGGCTTCTCCGCCGCCACCGGCATGGTGATCGTCGCCGCCGTCGCGGTCTCGATCATGATCTCCAACGAGATCGTGATTCCGCTGTTGTTCCGCCTGCGCTGGTTCGATACCGAGGCACGCGACTACAGCCATATCGTGTTGCTGGCGCGCCGTCTGACCATCGTGATGATCCTGGCGCTGGCCTACGGCTTCTATCTGCTGATCGCCGAATACAGCACCCTTTCGGCCATCGGCTTGCTGTCGTTTGCCGCCGTCGCCCAGTTCGCGCCCTCACTGATGGGTGGCCTCTACTGGAAGCGCGGCAACCGCCTCGGCGTCATCGTCGGCCTGAATGTCGGCTTCGCGGTCTGGGCCTGGTCCCTGCTCGTGCCGGCACTGGCACAGGCGGGTCTGATGCCGGCCGAGATCGTCAACCAGGGGCCGCTGGGTATCGACTGGCTGTCGCCGCATGGTCTCTTCGGCTTCCGCTTCAATGACCCGCTGACCCACGGCGTGATGCTGTCACTCGGCCTGAACCTGTTCTGCTACATCTTCGTCTCGCAGATGACACCGCAGCGCGTGGTCGAGCGCATCCAGGCCTCGCTGTTCGTCGACAGCGTCGAGACCCGCCAGACCAGCGTCTCGCGCCCCTGGACCGGCTCCACCTCCGTCTCGGACCTGCGCGTCCTATGCGAACGATTCCTGAGCCATGAGCAGGTCGAGCGCGCCTTCGAGGACTACGCGCGCCGTAGCGGCCAGCCGCTGGAGCTGCATGCACGCGCCTCCATCGACCTGATCCAGTTCACCGAACGCTTCCTGGCCTCGGTGCTCGGTGCCTCCTCGGCACGCATCGTCGTCAACTCGGCGCTGCAGGGTCGCGGCATCGGCATCTCGGATGTCATCTCCATCGTCGATGAAGCCTCACAGGTGCTCGAATTCAACCGCGCCCTGCTGCAGGCGACCATCGAGAACATTCACCAGGGAATCAGCGTGGTCGACCAGCACATGCGCCTGGTGGTGTGGAACCAGCGCTACCTGGACATGTTCCGCTTCCCCGACAACCTGATTCGGGTCGGTGCGCCCATCGATCGCATCTTCCGCTACAACGCCCACAACGGCGAATACGGCCCGGGCGACCCCGAAGAGCACGTCGACCAGCTGCTGGATGCCATCCGCAACGGCGAGCCGCACCGCTACGTGCGCTATCGCCAGGATGACAGCGTGATGGAGATCCAGGGTAATCCGATGCCCGGTGGCGGCTTCGTCTACACCTATCAGGACATCACCCAGCAGAAGCGCACCGAAGAGGCGTTGATCCGCTCGGAAAACAACATCCGCATCTATACCGACAACGTGCCGGCGCTGATCGCCTATTTCGACAAGGAGTGTCGCTACCTCTTCACCAACCGTGCCTATGAAGCGGTGATGGGCATCGACCGTACCGCCGTGATCGGCGAGCCCGCCGAAGAGGCGATGCCGGAAGACATCTATCGCCAACGCGCGCCGTGGATGACGCGCGCGCTGTCCGGTGAGCGCGTCTCCTTCGAGATCTCGCTGGAGGCCCCGGAAGGCGGCGTGCGTTACATGCTGGTCACCTATACGCCGCACTTAAGCACCAAGGGCAACATCCTCGGCTTCTTCGCGCTCTATCAGGACATCACCGAGCGACGTCTGGCGGAGATCGCCCTCAAGGAGACCAACGAGAACCTGGAAGAGCGCGTGCGCGTGCGTACCCAGGAGCTGTCACAGGTCAACGAGGCCCTGCGCACCGAGAACCGCGTGCGCGCCGAGGCCGAGCAGGCACTGCGTCAGGCCAAGCAGCTGGCCGAGGATGCCAATGCCTCCAAGACACGCTTTCTGGCCGCGGCCAGCCACGACCTGCTGCAGCCACTGAATGCGGCGCGTCTGTTCACCTCCGCCCTCGCCCAGCAGGTCGAAGGCGAGATGAAGACCACCACCAATCACATCGACAACTCATTGCAGGCCGCCGAGGAACTGCTCAGCACCCTGCTCGACATCTCCAAGCTGGATGCCGGGGCACTGGCGCCACGCCGCAGCGTGTTCCGCCTCTCCGATATCCTCAAGCCGCTCAAGGCCGAGTTCGAGGTGATGGCGGAAGATCGCGGATTGGACCTGAAAGTGGTGATGACGCAGCTGGCGGTGGATTCCGATGGCCAGATGCTCAGACGCATCGTGCAGAACTTCCTCTCCAACGCGGTGCGCTATACCCGCCAGGGCCATGTGCTGCTGGGATGCCGCCGTCTGGGCGATCGCATTCGCATCGAGGTCTGGGACACCGGCCCCGGCATTCCCGAGTCGAAGCTGACCGAGATCTTCCAGGAGTTCCGGCGCCTCGATCAGACCGAGCGCCACAAGGAGAGCGAGAAGGGCCTCGGCCTGGGGCTGTCGATCGCCGAACGCATGAGCCGGGTGCTAGACCACCCGATCACGGTGCGCAGCTGGGTCGGCATCGGCACCGTCTTCGCCGTCAGCGTGCCGATCAGCAAGGAGCTGCCGGCAGCCGAGCTGCCCGATGCCGTCCCAGCTCGCAAGCGCGCCGGCAACAAGCTGACCGGCACTCGCGTCCTGTGCATCGACAACGAGAGCCTGATTCTCGAGGGCATGAAGGCGATGCTGTCCGGCTGGGGTTGCGAGGTGTTCACGGCGACCTCGATCGGCGGCGCCAAGTCGGTGATCCGCAACCTGGATGGTGATCCGGATGCCATCCTCGCCGACTACCACCTCGACAATGAGGTAACTGGCCTGATGGCGCTGGATGCGCTGGATGAACGCCTGGCGGGCTCGGTACCGGGCATCGTGATCACCGCTGACCGCACCGATGAGGTCGCCGAGGAAGTGCGCCGTGCGGGCTATCACCTGCTGCTCAAGCCGGTGCGACCCGCCGCGCTGCGTGCGCTGCTGACGCGCAGCCTGCAGGCCAATCGCGCCGAGAAGCACACCAGTGGCGCGAGCGATGCTCCCGATGCCGCGACGGATGACCCAGCCCCCTGAACAGGTGGGCTGGCCTGTCGCTCTTTAGACCTAGTAGAAGCAAAAAGCCCGCCCTGTCAGCGACAGGGCGGGCTTTTTGTGGCTTGAAGGCGCGACTCTCGAGGAGAGCCTCAGCTCAAGCGCTGACGCAGGATCAGGAGCGGACTTTCGGCGGCTCGACTTCCAGACGCTGGGCCGCGATGACGGCCTGGGTGCGCGAATGCACGCCCAGCTTGCGCAGAATCGCGGTCACGTGGGCCTTGATGGTGGCCTCGGACACATTCAGCTCATAGGCGATCTGCTTGTTGAGCAGACCTTCCGTCAGCATGTTGAGCACGCGGAACTGCTGCGGCGTCAGTGACGCGATCGCCTCGGCGAAGCGCGATTCATCCTCGGAAGACTCGCCCATGGCCTCGGCGATGTCCGTCGGCAGCCAGACCTCGCCTTCGAGGATCTCGCCGATGGCTTCGGCGATGACGTCGAGGCTGGCGGACTTGGGAATGAAGCCGGAGGCGCCATAATCGATGGCGCGGCGCACCACGTAGGGCTCCTCGCTACCGGACACGACCGCCACCGGGATGTCCGGTGTCTGGCCACGCAACTGGATCAGACCGGAGAAGCCGTGGGCTCCCGGCATGTGCAGGTCCAACAGGATCAGGTCGGCATCGGGATGGCGGGCAACGACTTCGTTGGTCGCTTCCATGCTGTCAGCCTCGACGATCTCTGCCTGAGAGGCGACTTGTCTAAGCGCCTGGGTCAGTGCGGCACGAAAGAGCGGGTGATCGTCTGCAACGATGAACTTCTGGGCAAAGGCCATTGAGTCTCCTCCAAAACCCCGATGGTGATCATCACCGACCTTCCTGGCCGGTCAACAATCGCCGTTATTTTCTGGCATGTTACCCCATAAAACGCGCGTTTAACAAAGCAGCCCACCATCGGAAGATGCACTGATGTTTCGCTCGGGGAACACGAGTATCGCACGGATTGATGCCCGGCGAGCGAACAATCCGTGCGCTGATTCTGACAGCATCCTGGGGATGGTGAGTCAGACAACCCTACCCGCAACGCGACTGGCATGCCAGCCGATCAATGCGACACCGGCAATCAGCACGAAGCCGATCAGACTGGCGATATCCGGCACCTCCCCCCAGATGGCCCAGCCCGCCAGTGCCGAAAACACGATGGTCAGATAGGAATAGATCGACACTTCCCCCGCCGGTGCGAGGCGATAGGCCGTGGTCATCAGAATCTGACCGCCGGCCGCAAAGACGCCGATGCCCAGCAAGGCCAGCGCCTGAGGGCCGCTCGGCATCACCGGATTCATCAACATCGGCACCAATGTCACCACACTGGAGACCAGCGAGAAATGCAGCACGATGGTCGCCGAGGCCTCGCGCCCTCTCATCGCACGGATGAGCGTATAGGCCGCCCCCGCCAGCATTGCCGAACCCAGCCCGACCATGGCGGGCAACAACGCCTCCACCCCACCCTCGGCAAATGCCAGTTGCGGCTTGATGACCAGCGCCGCGCCAGAGAAGGCGACCAGCATGCCGACCAGCCGCCAGCCGCCGAGACGCTCGGCCAGGAAGAGGCCGGCGAACAGGCTGACGAAGAACGGCGATAGCTTATTCAGAATAGTCGCATCTGCCAGCAGAAGATGATCGATGGCGTAGAAGAAGCTCATCACGCCGCCAAGCCCGATCAGTGACCGCGCCATCAACATCGGCTGGTGATGCCAGTGGCCCAGCAGACGCGCGCCCGCCATGCGCACCATTACCACCGCCACGCCGAGACTGACCAGGTTGCGCACGAAGACCTTCTCGAACAACGGCAGGTCGCCACTCAGCTTGACCATCGCCCCCATCAGCGCGAACGAGATCGCCGACAGGCACATCAGGATGACGGCGCGAGGACGATTCTCACCCTCATTGGACGACGACGCGGAAGGGGGACTGGCTGGCTGAGAGGCGGGGCAGGATGCATCCGACTTGCCTGCTGACATGGGGGCGGCCTTGATCTTGAATTGATTGGGGAAATGCGCAGCGAGGCGCAAACAGAGGGTGCGAGCAGAGTTCGCTGACACATGCGCTGCCACATCATTATCAAGCCAGTACCTCCTCGATGGCCAACCTTTCACGTCTCGCACTGCGCAAAAGCGCGGGCAATGAAAGTGAACCGATAGAGGAAAGTGATTCGATAGATGCCCACAGACAGACGCAAAAAAGCGCGGGAGCCAGGCTCCCGCGCTTTGCTGTCGCTGCGTGTCTTGTCAGGCCGCGACGACCGTCACTCGCCGCGTTCAGCGGTTGGCGCGCTGCTCGATCAGGTCATCCACCACTGACGGGTCCGCCAGTGTCGAGGTATCGCCGAGGCCGTCGGTCTCGTTGGCGGCGATCTTCCTGAGGATACGGCGCATGATCTTGCCGGAACGCGTCTTGGGCAGCCCCGGTGCCCACTGGATGACGTCCGGCGAGGCGATCGGGCCGATGTCCTTGCGCACCCACTGGGTCAGCGTCTTCTTGAGCTCATCACTGGCTTCGATGCCATCATTGAGCGTCACGTAGATGTAGATGCCCTGACCCTTGATGTCATGGGGATAGCCGACCACGGCGGCCTCGGCGACCGCCTCATGCGCCACCAGCGAGGACTCGATCTCGGCGGTGCCCATGCGGTGGCCAGAGACGTTGAGCACATCATCGACGCGCCCGGTGATCCAGTAGTAGCCATCCTCGTCGCGACGACAGCCGTCACCGGTGAAGTACATGCCGGCATAGGTGGAGAAGTAGGTCTGCACGTAGCGTTCGTGATTGCCCCAGATGGAACGCGCCTGCCCCGGCCAGCTGTCGAGAATCACCAGATTGCCTTCGGTCGCACCCTCGAGAATGTTGCCCTCGTTGTCGACCAGCGCCGGCTGCACACCGAAGAACGGCAGCGTGGCGGAACCCGGCTTGAGATCGGTCGCGCCCGGCAGCGGCGCGATCATGATGCCGCCGGTCTCGGTCTGCCACCAGGTGTCCACCAGCGGGCAATTGCCATTGCCGATCACGCGGTGGAACCACTCCCAGGCCTCGGGGTTGATCGGCTCTCCCACCGAGCCGAGCAGCCGCAGGCTCGTGCGCGAGCTTGAGTCCATCACGCTGTCACCGTGTGCCATCAGCGCACGCACGGCGGTCGGGGCGGTATAGAGAATGTTGACCTGGTGCTTGTCGACGATCTCGCCGATGCGCCCGTGGGTCGGATAGCTGGGCACACCCTCGAACATCAGCGTGGTCGCGCCATTGGCCAGCGGTCCATAGACGATGTAGCTGTGGCCGGTCACCCAGCCGACATCCGCCGTGCACCAGTAGATATCACCGTCGTGGTAATCGAACACGTAGCGGTGGGTCATCGCGGCATAGAGCAGGTAGCCGCCCGTGGTGTGCTTCAGGCCCTTGGGCGTGCCGGTGGAACCGGAGGTGTAGAGAATGAACAGCGGGTCTTCCGCGCCCATCGCCTCGGCCGGACAGTCACTGGACTGACGGTCTACCAGCTCATGGAACCAGGCATCGCGGCTGCCCCAGTTCACCTCACCGCCGGTACGCCGCACCACCAGCACGTGGTCGACACAGTCGGTGCCATCACGCTCCAGCGCCTCATCGACGTTTTCCTTGAGCGGTACGCGCTTGCCACCCCGCAGTGACTCATCGGCGGTGATCACGATGCGCGAGCTGGAATCGACGATACGTCCCGCCAGTGCGTCCGGCGAGAAGCCACCGAACACCACCGAATGCACGGCACCGATGCGCGTACAGGCCAGCATCGCCATCGCGGCTTCGGGAATCATCGGCATGTACAGCGTGACCACATCGCCCCGCTTGACTCCCAACTCCTTGAGGCCATTGGCAAACTGGCTGACACGCGCGTGCAGCTCGCGATAGGTGATCGACTGGGACTCGTTCGGGTCGTCCCCCTCCCAGATGATGGCGACCTGATCGCCACGTTCGGCGAGGTGGCGATCGAGGCAGTTGTGCGCCACGTTGAGCTTGCCATCCTCGAACCAGCGCACATCGACGTCACCGGGACCGAAGTTGGTATTGCGGATCACCGAGGGCGCATCGAACCAGTCCAGTGACTGGGCCTGCTCGGCCCAGAATGTCTCCGGTGCCTCGACGGACTGCTGATACATGGCCTGATAGCGCTCGCGGTCTGCCCAGGCGTGGGCGGCGGCATCGGGAGTGACCGGATGAACCTTGGCATGTTCGCTCATGTGGCGTGACCTCTGACGGATTGGCTGGCGACTCGCTGTCCCACGCGGCATGCGTGAAGCGCAGGCGAGCCGAGGCAAGTCCATTTCAGCTTAAACCCAAGCATGGGGGGGCCACACACTAGACCTTGGTAGATAAATTTTTACTAATTATTTCAACTGTTTATCAACAAATTACACCAAGGTCACAGCGACGTTCGGAGGACAGAAACCGCCTGAAAAGACACCTTCTGACACGACTCGCACTTTGCAATGACATGCTGGCGAGCGAAAAGCGCCTCAACGCGCAATCGACGCATTGCGCGCCGGGTCATTCAAGGGCCCGCTCAACTCCTGGCCACAGCGCCGACAGCGATAGCGATGTCCGCGCTGGGCATTGGCGTGGCGTCGCGAGCTGAAATGGTGCGCGGTATCGCAGCCACAGCCATAGGCCCAGGGCGTCGGGCTGGCAGTCGAGACATCCATGCGATGCGTCACCTCCGGCGGGACGCCGTAGAGATTGGTCATCACCTGCTGCCACTCGGGGCCATGGGGTTTGACGCGCGTCTTGCCGGCGCGCTCGACCACCTCCATCACCACCCAGTGAGCGACCTCGTGAGGGACGGTCTGACTGAGGAAGTGATGGCGATTCTCGCTGAGCAGTTGCCAATTGAAGCGCAGCCGCTGGCGCGCCGAATCCGCCGTGCCCGCCGTGCGCCCCTTGAGGCGGCAGGAGACTGACGGCATCCGCAGCTCTGGGAACAGGGCGCGCGCCCGTGCCAGACATGCCAGCACCTGCGCCTCCAGCGTCGCGTGCAGGGCAGGTGCCGTCAGCGCCTCGAGCGCGGCGGCATCGGCCAGCGGCAGCGGCGTGGCGGGGGCCTCCCCCAGGCAGGCCAGAGCATGGTCGGGCGGAAAGCGGTGACGACTGACGACACGACGAGTGGATGATGACATGACACGAAGACCAGACAGCAGAGCGAAGGAACGGATGAGCTGATGATGAGCGAGCGTACCACTCCTCGGGGCGTGAAATGATACACTAGCGCCATTCACGCCTGCCCGGTTCCCCTTGATTCACCCTGGTAGCCAGGCGGCACTGTTCGACTTCTCCCCTTATCGCACGCGAGACTCCCCCATGGCCGAGCCTGTCCAGACCCAGCCGCTGCTGGATGATGAATCCCTCGACATCCTCGACGAATTCCTCGAGTCCGACATCGTCGGCCCGGAAGCTCTCGATATCATCAGTGCGCATGGCTTCATGCTGGCACTGGCCATCGCGCCGCGCGAAGTGCCCTCCAGCCTGTGGCTGCCGGAACTCTTCCAGGGGCAGCCAAGCTATGAAAGCCCGCAGCAGGAAGCGGAAGTCGTCTCCCTGTTCGAGCAGATGCGCGCCAACGCCATCGATGCCCTAGAGCACGGCGTGCTGCCGGAACTGCTGTTCGAGCTGGAGCTGGGCGGTGCCGACCCGGTCGAGACGCCGATCGGAGACTGGTGTGCCGGCTTCATGGAAGGCGTGTTCATGGACGAGGAGGCCTGGTTCGGTACCCAGGAAGAGACTGCCGCCGAACTGCTGCTGCCATTCATGGCCATCTCTGGCGTCTTCGAGGATGAAGACCCGGAGATCGGTGAGCTGATCGCCGACCCGATCGGTGCCCAGCGCTTCGTCAACCAGCTGCCGGAACTGCTGCTGGATCTCTACCTGCTCTACCGTGTCCCGCCGGAGAGCCCCAAGCCGTCGCCGCGTCGCAAGGGGTCCGCCGCACCGGGTGCGGCCGGCATTCCGCGCAGCAAGCATGCCGGCAACAAGGGCAGTGGCAAGGGTGGCAACAAGAGCGGCGGCAAGGGCAGCGGCAAGAAGCGCTGAGCCTGCCATGGCGCTCTTAACGCCATGCAGCCTTGAAAACGACAACGCCGGGCGACCTCATGGGTCATCCGGCGTTGTCGTTTCACCAGGCCGTGTGCGCCTCTCAGCGTAGCCGCGTCACCAGGCTATCCAGGGTGCCATACCCCCACTCGCGACAGCGCTGCATCAGCGGCCGACGCTGCCAGGCGGCCTGGGTGATCTCGACGCTGTGAGCGAAATGATGCTCGAACAGCGTGGCGACGTCGGCGGCGAAGCGATGGTCCTGCACCTCCTGATTGGCCTCCAGATTCCACTGCAGGCTCCAATGATCGAAGTTGCACGATCCCAGCGTCACCCAGTCATCCGCCAGCGAGAACTTGGCGTGCAGAAAGCGTGGCTGGAATTCATGGATACGCACGCCCGCCTTGAGCAGCCCGGCATAGAAGCGCTGCCCCGCCGAGCGCACGCCCGGGTGATCATGATGCTGACCGGCGATCAGCAACCGGACATCGACACCCCGGCGCGCCGCGCGCTTGAGACGCCGCCGCATGCTGAAGGTCGGCACGAAGTATGGCGTGCAGACCCACAGCCGCTTGCGTGAGCTACTGGCCTGGTGCTGCAGGGAATGACGGATGGCCTGATAGCGGAAACCATGCCCCCAGACCACCCGCCCACGCATGCCCAGATAGCCCTCGACCCGGCCCGCACGCACATTGATGCTGCGTACCGCCAGCCGACTGCCATGGCCACGACTGGCCGCGGAGTCCCACACGCGTGCGAACAGGCGCACCCAGTCACTGATGCACGGCCCCTCGATGCGTATCGCGACTTCCGACCAGGCCTCGGCGAAGACATCCACCGCCCCGAAGCCGCCGGTAAAGCCCACCTCTCCATCGACCACCAAAAGCTTGCGATGGTCCCGTGTCAGGTTGCGCCCCAGTCGCCACCAGGAAAGCGGGTTGTAGATCCTGAGCTGGATATCCGCCTCGATCATGCGCTGACGGTCAGCCTCCTCAAGGCCCAGCGAGCCAAAGCCATCCAGCAGCACCAGCACCGTCACGCCGCGGCGGCGCGCACCACACAGAGCATCGATCAGTACACGACTGAGGTGGCCGCTCTCGGCCAGATACAGCTCCAGCAGGATGGAATGGCGCGCGGTTTCCACCGCCTCCAGCATGCTGGGCAGAAAACGCGCGCCTTCCGGCAGCAAGGTGAATCGATTGCCTGATCGCCACATTCCCAGCATGCCTTGCCTCCCGTCATTTCCCTGCACGGCACGATACCGATGACGATGCCCATGACGATGCACCGCCAGATGCTGGCACTGTGCGCTCTGTCATCACAGAGCCCTGCCACGGCGTCCGCGGATAGAATGCGTATAATGCTCAATATCATGCTCGCGCTGAGCGCTACCAGCCAGACCATGAAAACGTCGCCTTCAACCCTGATTCATCGACCCGATGCTTTATTCGTGAACGCCGACAGATTGTCGTTTCCGGTAGTCCGTCCTTGTCCACACCTGCGAGAGCCTCACCATGTCGCCAGTCACCTTAGTCCTGCGCCCGTTGCGCAATGTCAGTCGCCGTCTGCTGGACAAGTGGGTGGAAATGCGCGCGGTGGAGCCCGACATCAATGCGTTGGACCACAGCGCCTTGAACCTCGACCCGGCGCTGCCGGTGGTCTACGTCTTCCCATACCAGGCATTGTCCGACGAGCTGGTGGTCGAGCAGCTGTGCGAGGCACGCGGCCTGCCCTCTCCGACACTGTCTCTGAGCATAGGCGACCTGCGCCTGAGCCACTCTCGTCTCCGCCTGTTACGGCGCTCGCGCAGCGACAGGAGCCTGCTGTCACGTCGACTGGCCAAGTTGATCGCCGCGCTGGAAGACGCCCCGAGTGATGTCGAGGTGCAGCTGGTGCCGGTCAGCGTGTTCTGGGGGCGTGCACCGGGCAAGGAATTCGGCTTCTGGAAGTTCATCTCCGCCGATAGCTGGCGGGTGACGGGCGTGCTGCGCCGTGCCATCGCGATTCTGGTCCATGGGCGCTCGGTGGATGTGCATTTCGGCCAGCCGCTCAAGCTGCACGAAGCGCTCAGGGAAGGCCCACAGGACTCGGCGCTGGCGCATCGCCGCATCTCGCGCCTGTTGCGCGTGCACTTCCGTCGCGTGCGAACCCGCCTGCTGGGGCCGGACCTCTCCCACCGCCACACCATGATTCGCAACCTGCAGAAGGCACCCGCCGTGCAGGACGTGGTCAGCGAGCTGGCACGCGAGCAGAGTCAAGCGCCGGCGCGCCTGGAAAAGCGCGCCCTGCAGTATGGTCGCGAGATCGCCTCCAACATGGGCTATCCGGTGCAGCGCTTTCTGGCGCATGCCCTCAAGCGGCTGTGGCACAAGCTCTACGACGGCGTCGAGGTACGCGGCATGTCGCAGGTCAAGGCCATCGCCGGCGACTGCGAGCTGATCTACGTGCCCTGTCATCGCAGCCATATCGACTACCTGTTGCTGTCCTACGTGCTGTTCCACGAGGGCCTGATGACGCCCCACGTCGCCGCAGGCAAGAACCTCGACATGCCGATCATCGGCCCGATCCTGCGCCGTGGCGGCGCCTTCTTCCTGCGCAGAAGCTTCCGCAACAATCGTCTGTACGCCACCGTCTTCGACGAGTACGTGCACCAGCTGATCACCCGTGGCCATCCACTGGAGTACTTCATCGAGGGTGGCCGCTCACGCACCGGCCGCATGCTGCCCCCGCGCCCGGGCATGCTGGCGATGACCCTGCGCTCCTTCCTGCGTGATACACGCCGCGAAGTGGCCTTCGTGCCGGTCTATATCGGCTACGAGAAGGTCTTCGAGAGCCTGAGCTATCAGCGCGAGCTGTCGGGAGCCAGCAAGAAGAAGGAATCACCGCTGGACCTCATCCGCGTGCTCGGCCAGCTCAAGCAGCCTTTCGGCAAGGTCTACCTGAACATCGGCGAGCCGCTCAAGCTGGGCGAATGGCTGGATGACACCGCGCCGGACTGGAAGGCCAGCCGCCATCAGCGCCGCCCAGAATGGCTGACCCAGGCGGTGCCGCAACTGGGACATGAAATCGCCACGCGCATCAATGCCGCCGCGGCGCTCAACCCGGTCTCGCTGACGGCGCTGGTGCTACTGTCCACCGCCCACCACGCCATCGAGGCCAGCCTGCTGCAACGCCAGCTGGCGATGCTGGTGCGCCTCGCCGACAAGCTGCCGGGCCGCCATGACCACAGCCTGCCCGAGGGCACGCCGGACGAGTGGGTCGCCCACTGCGCGCATCTGGGGCTCGTCACCCTGCGCCCGCAGAGCCTTGGCGAGCTGGTGATCGCCACCCCAGAGCAGGCCAGCCTGCTGACCTGGTATCGCAACAATGTGTTGCACCTGCTGGCGCTGCCGGCGCTGATCGCCTTCGCCTTCCGCAATACGGCCCAGTACACCCTCGAGGCACTGGAAGATCAGATCAGCCCCGCCTGGCCGCTGCTGGTGCGCGAGCTGTTCGTCCCCGAGGCGCCTGAGCTGAAGGCGGATATCGCCGCCACGCTGACCCTGATGAGCGAGGAAGGCCTGCTGGAGCATCAAGCGGCGACTGGCGACACCCCGGAGCGCTGGTCACGTCCGGTGGCCAGTCAGGAGCCTTCCGAGCAGCTTCGCCTGCTGGCTCAGCCGGTACAACCGACGCTGGAACGCGGCTATCTGTTGATCGCCGCCCTGTTGCAGCACGGCAGTGGCACGCTGGACCGCGAGTCCCTCGAGAGCCATTCCGGCGCCCTGGCCGAACGCCTGACCCTGCTGTCGGGCCTCAATGCACCGGAGTTCTTCGACAAGCGTCTGTTCAGTGGTCTGCTCGATACCCTGCTGGAGCTGGAATTCATCTGGCTGGAGAGCGGCCAGCTATGCTTCGGCGAAGCGCTGGAAGACCTGCAGGTGCACGGCCGTGACCTGTTTGACCCCGCCCTGCGCCACCGCCTGCAGCATGTGCGACTGCGCGACAGCGAGGCCGAGAACGAGACCGAGAACGAGAGCGACGCCCCGGCGGAAGGCATGGTCGAGGAGCAGCATCCAGCCCTCGACGACAGCGAGACCGCTGACGAAACTGCATCAGCAGACCGCAAGGCATCCGACGCCACCCCTCAGCGCGAATGAGATGATGGGCCGAGGTCCCTGGAGCAAAAAAGCCCCCGCCGCGATCAGATCGCGAGCGGGGGCTTGTGCGTTTGGCGGAGGCAGTTACATCACTGACGCCATCGCCAAGCGTCAGTGCTATCAGCGCAGCGCCTGCTTCACATAGACGTCGTAGCGACTGGTCTTCTCCTCCACCACATGACTCGGCGCGAGCCCGCCGATCGGCTCGGCCTTGCGTGGCCGCTTGACCACCACACGATGCGTCGCGACCTCCAGCGCCGCCTCGAGCAGCGACGGGGCGTCCGCATCATCACCGGCCAAGGCGCGGAAGACACGCATCTCCTTCTTGACCAGTGCCGACTTGTCACGGTGCGGGTACATCGGGTCGAGATGCACCACCTGAGGCGGCTGGTCCCACTGCGTCACCAGCTCCCCGAGCTCCCGCGTGGCATCGCCGTGCAGCGCCTGCATGCGCAGCGCGATCTCGCGAATCTCGTCATCTGCGCAGCTCTGTGCCCGAGTCAGGCCATCGACCAGAATCGCCGCCGTGGCCGCCACGCGCTCGATCATCAATACCGGTGCCCCGAGACTCGCCAGCACGAAGGCATCACGCCCGAGTCCTGCGGTGGCATCGACGATGCTTGGCAGTGCGCCTCGATTCAGGCCACAGGCCCGTGCGATCAGCTGGTTGCGACCGCCGCCGAAACGACGGCGATGATCGGCGCGACCGGCGACGAAATCGACGTACAGCGGCTTGCCGTATTCGCGCTCGTCTCCGGCGATCACCAGGCGCGGTGCCCCCTGCTCGTCCAGCGCCACCTCAAGCTTGAGCGCCGGCATCTCGTCATCTTCCCGCAGCGCGATACCGAAATGTGCCGCCAGCATGGCGAGCTCCGGGCGCGCCTGCAGCCGTGAACGGGCAATGGCGATCACGGGAGCGGCATCGGCGGCTGCATCATGGGCAGCAAGGGAGTCTTCGGGTGGCAGCATGGATGGGCTCTACGAGAAACGGTGAAGATAAACGGGGAACGCAGGAAAAGGGAAACTCGCATGGCATGCGATCAGGCTGACAAACGCCGACGGCGCCGCAAGAGCGACGCCGTCAGGGGACAAGCTTACGTCATCGCGCGCATGGCTTACAGCAGCAACAGCATGCCGAACAGCATCATGCCCAGCAGCAGACGGTAGACGACGAAGGGCAACATGCCGATGCTGTCGATGGCCTTGAGGAACAGCTTGATGCACACCAGCGCGGAGATGAAGGACAGCACCACGCCGAGGGTGACATCGAACAACTGGGCTTCACTGCCGGTCTCGATCAGCTCCAGGCCCTTGAGCAGGCCGGCCGCGACGATCAGCGGAATCGACAGCAGGAAGGAGAAGCGCGCGGCGCTCTGTCGCTCGAAGCCCAGCAGCAGCGCGGCGGTGATGGTGATGCCCGAACGCGAGGTACCGGGGATCAGGGCCAGTGCCTGGAACAGGCCGATGATCAGCGCGCCCTTGAGCGTCAGCGTCGCCAGGTCACGCGTGCGTGCGCCCTTGACGTCCGCCCACCACAGCAGCAGACCGAAGACGATGGTGGTGGTACCGATCACCGCGATCGAGCGCCCGGCCGTTTCCACCACATCGCCCAGCAGGCCGCCGAAGATCACGGCCGGCAGCGTCGCCAGCAACACTGCCCAGCCCAGACGGCTGTCTTCGGTCTGGCGCGCCACCAGCGTGCCGCCGCCACTGAACTGGCCAAACCAGCCAGCGAGAATATTGGCGACATCCTTGCGGAAGGCCATCACCACGGCCAGCAAGGTACCGACGTGTACCGCAACATCAAATGCCAACCCCTGGTCCGGCCAGCCGAGCACCTGGGATGGCAGAATCAGGTGGGCGGAGGAGGAAATCGGCAGAAATTCCGTCAGACCTTGAATGACGGCCAACGCCACCACATGCATGAGTTCCATGAAACATCCTTTTAAGAGAGACGGGCCTCAATGGCCCACACGGACGACAGACATCGTCTGTGGCACTGCACGTGCCGTAGTGACAGAACAACGCTTTGCGTCAAGCCGCGCCGCGAGTGTCGGGCGCGACATGATGATGCGCGAACCTTATGTCAGCCTTGGCTGAACCCACGATGACGCAACGAGATGGCGATCCCTGGTGCCATCAGCGCCATGCCACCTCGTTGCGCAGATAGACCGGCTGGGCCTCGACCGCCGACACCGCTTCACCGCGCGCATACGCCTGGGCGGCCAGCATCACCATGGCCTCGGCATCCGGTTGCGGCTCGGGCAGTTGCAGTGCCAGGCTGGCACGCACGCTCTGGGGCAGCTCGTCGTGCATCACCAGCCCCGAGCCGACCGCCAGCCAGTCGTGTTCGCGCAGCGCCGCAGGCAGCTCCAGCAGGCCCGGAGCACAGACCTGCTCGGGTAGCACCTGCTCGACTGCGATCTCGCCGTCAGCGCGCGTCACGACGCGATAGGCGCCGGTGTAGAGCTCGCCCATGCGTGCATCCAGCATCGGCAGCACGAAACGCGCGTGATGCAGGCGGTGGGCCTGCAGTGACAGGGCCGCCAGCGTCGAGACGCCGATCACCGGCACATCGAGACCGAAGGCGAGTCCCTGGATGGTGCCGGCGGCGATGCGCAACCCGGTGAACGAGCCCGGTCCGTGGCCATAGGCCAGGGCATCGAGGTCATTGAGAGTCAGATCGGCGGCGGCCAGCAGCGTCTCGATCATCGGCATCATGCGCTGGGTGTGCTGACGGGGAGCCTCACAGCGCTCGGCAGTAACAACGCCGTCTTGCCACAGGGCAACGGAACAGGCGGAAGAGGATGCATCAATGGCCAGAAGCGTGGTCATGGGCGGTTCGTCGTCAGAAAAATGTGACGCGATTCTACCCGTCCCCCGCGGGCAGCAAAAGACGCAGGCTGTCCACGTCTGGTGTCGGCCGCGGGCGTCACTCCTGCTGCAACCCCCGCTCCATCGCCGTCAAGCGGCCTGCCGCAACGCCTCATTCCTGATTCGCGCCAGTATGCGAAGAACAAAAAAACGCCCGCAGACAATGTCTACGGGCGTTTCTCGTCAGGCGGCCGGCTTCACCAGCGCGTGCCGGTCTGTTCCAGCTGAGCCACCTGAGGCGTACCAGGCAATCAGTGCTCCAGCGCGCTGACCAGCTGGGCACGAATGTCGTCGACGGAGCCGACGCCTTCGATGCGGTGGTAGGCCGGTGCCTGGGCATCGCCAATGGCAGACCAGCTGGAGTAGTACTCGACCAGCGGTTCCGTCTGCTCGTGATAGACGGACAGACGATTGCGCACGGTGGCTTCGCGGTCGTCTTCACGCTGGATCAGGGCTTCGCCGGTGACGTCGTCCTTGCCTTCTTCGCGCGGCGGGTTGTACTCGATGTGGTAGACGCGACCGGAATCCGGGTGCACACGACGACCGGACAGACGCTTGACGATCTCTTCGTCAGCGACGGCGATCTCGACCACGTGGTCCAGCTTCACGCCCGCTTCCTTCATGGCGTCAGCCTGCGGAATGGTGCGCGGGAAGCCGTCAAAGAGGAAGCCATTCTCGCAATCGGGCTGGCTGATGCGCTCCTTGACCAGGGCGATGATGATCTCGTCGGACACCAGTCCGCCGGTATTCATGATCTCCTTGACCTTGAGTCCCAGCTCGCTGCCGGCCTTGACCGCGGCGCGCAGCATATCTCCGGTAGAGATCTGCGGGATGTTGAAACGCTCGCAGATGAACTGGGCCTGGGTGCCCTTGCCGGCGCCGGGGGCGCCCAACAGGATCAAACGCATCGGTACTGCTCCTTGAGTGTGCAAATGAAAAGCATCAAACGGGTGTAAAGGGTCATCTGGCGCTGGTGCACCTTGCCCTCGGCGGCAGATAGCCATCCAAGGCGCTCTGGTCGTCGACATGATCGAGGTGAAGCGGCGAAACTCGCGGCGTCGAGACGCTCGACTACCTCATGAGGGCCGAACGCATCGAGCGTATCGATGACCAGGATGAATATGGGCAGCGGATCAATGTATGCTGCGCGAAACGACGGCGCGCACGGATGATCTCATTATGTCATCGCCATGCAATGTAGAGCTGACGATACCGTTCACACGACGCCGGCACAAGCACACCAAAGGCGCGTATGCCGCCCTTTGGCACTGTTTTGGCGCGCGGGAGGGCCTGCCACCCTCCTCGCCGGTTCCCGACCTGCCATACACAGCTGGCATGACACGAAAACGCCCCCTGCGGCACGCGGTCGCAGAGGGCGTCTTTCCACTCACGCCGGGCCACCTTGCTCGGTCGCCATGGCGTGATCAGGCTGAGTCATGTCAGCCGTTGGTGTGCCAATGTCTCACTCGGTCACGTCTTCCTCCTGGCTGCTGCGACGCAGGCGCACGGCCTTGGCGCGCTTGCTGCGCAGACGGATGTTGAGCATTTCCACCGCCAGCGAGAAGGCCATCGCCACGTAGATGTAGCCCTTGGGCACGTGAACACCGAAGCCTTCGACCATCAGCATCATGCCGACCATGATCAGGAAGGACAGCGCCAGCATCTTGATGGTCGGGTGACGATCGACGAAATCGCCGATGGGCTTGGCAGCCACCATCATGATGCCCACCGAGATGACGATGGCGATGACCATCACCATCAGGTGATCGACCATGCCCACCGCCGTGATCACCGAATCCAGCGAGAAGACGATATCGATCAAGGCGATCTGGACCATGATCGCCATGAAGCTGGCGCTGCCCTTCTTCGCCCCCTCTTCGGCGGGGTCTTCGCCTTCGAGGTTGGCGTGGATCTCGTGGGTGCTCTTGCCGAGCAGGAACAGGCCCCCGAAGACCAGAATCAGATCACGTCCAGAGAAGCTGAAGTCGGCCACGCTGAACAGGGGGGCAGTCAGCGACATCAGCCATGACAGCGACATCAACAGCACGATACGCATGCCCATCGCCAGGCCCAAGCCGATCATCCGCCCGCGCTGACGCTGGGACTCGGGCAGTCGCGCGACCAGAATCGACAGGAAGATGATGTTGTCGATGCCCAGCACGATCTCGAGCGCGGTCAGGGTCGCCAGAGCCACCCATGCCGAAGGGTCCATCAACCATTCCATTGTCTTGCTCCTTGTGTGTTGCGAGAACCGGCCGTCTTTCCGGGTCGTGCCAGCACGCTGCGGCAGATCGCGGCAGGTTGGCGAGAAGCATCGCATGTTGAGCAGGGCAGCAACAGCGGTCGCCGCCCTGCCACGCCAACGGACATGCACAAAAAAACGGCCTCCCGAAGGAGGCCGTTATTTCAGCCAGACCTGTCAGCCAGGCCTGTCAACGCGGATGCCGACACCTTCCAGGAAGGTCACGGCACCCGCGCTTCATGCCACAGGCGTCATCAGAGCAGCATGCGACGCACGTCGGTCAGCACCTGAGCCAGATACGCCGTGAAGCGCGCGGCATCCGCCCCGTTCACCGCACGGTGATCGTAGGACAGTGACAGCGGCATCATCAGACGCGGCTGGAAGGCTGCGCCGTCCCACACCGGCTTCATCTGCGCCTTGGAGACGCCCAGAATGGCGACTTCCGGCGTGTTGACGATCGGTGTGAAGGCAGTACCGCCAATGGAGCCAAGGCTCGAGATGGTGAAGCAACCACCGGTCATCTCTTCGCGCTTGAGCTTCTTGGTCTGCGCCTTCTTGGCCAGCTCCACGGATTCCTTGGCCAGTTCCAGCAGGCTCTTCTGATCCGCATTGCGGATCACCGGCACCATCAGGCCGTCCGGCGTATCCACCGCGATACCGATATGCACGTACTTCTTGTGCACCAGGGTCTCGCCGTCGGCCTTGAGGCTGACGTTGAACTGCGGATACTTGGCCAGCGCGTGAGCCGCCGCCTTGATCATGAACGGCAGCGGCGTGAGCTTGGCACCTGCCGCTTCCGCCTCGGCCTTCATGGACTTGCGGAAGGCCTCGAGCTCGGTGATGTCGGCTTCATCAAACTGGGTCACGTGCGGGACATTGAGCCAGCTGCGATGCAGATTGGTGGCACCGGCCTTCATCAGGCGGCCCATCTTCTTCTCTTCGATCTCACCGAACTGGCTGAAGTCCTGATCCGGCACCTGCGGGATACCGGCACCGCCGGTGGCCTGCGCGGCAGGGGCTGCCGGTGCGGACTTGGCCTTCTGCATCATCTGCTTGACGTAGGCCTGGACATCTTCCTTCACCACACGGCCCTTCGGACCGCTGCCGGAGACATCCGCCAGGTCGACACCGAACTCACGTGCCAGCAGGCGAACCGCAGGCCCTGCGTGGACCTTGGCACCCTTGCTCGGCTTGTGAGCGGCCATCTGGGCTTCCGGACTCGGCGCACCGGCCGGTGTCGGAGCCGGCTTCTGCTCGCTCTTTCCCGCCTTAGGAGCAGCCGGCGCTTCGGACTTGGCAGCCTTCGGCGCAGGCGCGGCACCCGCGACCTCGATGTAACCGATCAGGTCACCCTCGGAGACGGTGTCACCTTCCTTGACGGAAAGCTCCACCACCTTGCCCTTGTAGGGGCTCGGGATGTCCATGGTCGCCTTGTCGGACTCGAGCGTGATCAGCGCGTCTTCTTCGTTGACCTCGTCACCGACGGCCACGGCCATCTCGATGATCGGCACGCTGTCGCTGCCGGACAGATCCGGGACACGCAATTCCTTGCGCTCCGGCTCACCGGAGGCCGGCTCACCGGAGGCCGGCTCTTCTTCAGCAGCCGGTGCCTCGGAAGACGCATCCTCAGAGGCGGACTCGGAAGCAGAGGCCTGCTCGGCCGGCGCAGAATCAGACGCGCTGTCACCGCCTTCACCGGCGATTTCCATCTGACCGATGACGTCACCGGAAGAGACACTGTCGCCCTCCTTGACGGTCAGCTTGACGATCTTGCCCTTGTGCGGGCTCGGGACGTCCATGCTGGCCTTGTCGGATTCCAGCGTGATCAGCGCATCTTCGGCATCGACTTCATCGCCCTCGGAGACGGCCATCTCGATGATCGGCACGGCCTCGGAGTCGCCCAGGTCCGGCACGACGATGTCGACGGTCCGGGTGCCACCGGAAGCTGCCTTCGGTGCAGAAGCGTCTTCCTTCGGCGCCTGCTGCTCAGAGGCTTCCTGCTTGGGAGCCTCTTCCTTCGGCGCTTCCTGCTCGTCAGAAGCGTCAGAGGAGGTGTCACCACCGCCCTCGGCTTCCAGCTCCAGGATATCGTCGCCTTCGGAGACGGTGTCGCCTTCCTTGACGAGAATCTTCACCACCTTGCCGCCCTTCGGAGCCGGCACATCCATGCTGGCCTTATCGGACTCAAGAGTGATCATGGTGTCTTCGGCGGAGATGACATCCCCCACCGCCACCGCTATCTCGATGATCTCGACATCGGAACTACCGCCAATGTCGGGAACCTTGATGATTTCGCTGCTCAAGATCGTGCTCCTTCCAAAACGTGCACGGGGAGCGACACCCGAATCACCTTCGCATCATCATGATGTCGAAAAGGGAGTGCCGCTCGCCTGTTCCGCGATCTCCGCTCAGACGTTCAGCGGATTCGGCTTGTTGGGGTCGATGCCGTAGGTCTTGATCGCTTCCGCGACCACCTTGCGGTCGATCTCACCACGATCCGCCAGCGCCTTCAGGGCCTGGACGGTGACGAAGTTGCGGTCGACTTCGAAGAAGTGACGCAGCTTCTCGCGGGTATCGGAACGACCGAAACCGTCGGTACCGAGCACGTGATAGTCAGCCGGCACCCAGGCACGAACCTGGTCAGCAAACAGCTTCATGTAGTCAGTGGCAGCCACGACCGGGCCGTCACGTCCTTCCAGACACTGAGTGATGTGCGGCTTGGCCGGGGTCTCTTCCGGCTTGAGGAAGGCCTGACGATCCAGTTCCAGCGCTTCACGACGCAGCTCGTTGAAGCTGGTGACGCTCCAGATGTCGGCATCGACACCGTAGTCCTGCTTGAGCATCTCGGCGGCTGCCTCGACTTCACGCAGGATGGTGCCGGAACCCAGCAGCTGAACGCGTGCCTTGCCGTCCTTGCCACCTTCCTTGAGCAGGTACATCCCCTTGATGATGTCCTCTGCGGGCACCGTCTCGAGCGCTGGCTGCTCGTAGTTCTCGTTCATCACCGCCAGGTAGTAGAAGACCGGCTCGTGCTGCTCGAACATGCGCTTCATGCCGTCCTGCACGATGACCGCCACTTCGTGAGCGTAGGTCGGGTCGTAGGTGCGGCAATTCGGGATGGTCGAGGCCAGGATATGGCTGTGGCCATCCTGGTGCTGCAGACCTTCACCGTTCAGGGTGGTACGACCGGCAGTACCGCCGACCAGGAAGCCACGTGCCTGCAGGTCGCCTGCGGCCCACGCCAGATCACCGATGCGCTGGAAGCCGAACATCGAGTAGTAGACGTAGAACGGCATCAGCGGCAGGTTGTGGTTGGCATAGGACGTCGCCGCCGCCACCCACGCAGACATGGCGCCTGCTTCGGAGATACCTTCCTCGAGGACCTGACCTTTCTGGTCCTCGCGGTAATACATGATCTGACCCTTGTCGACCGGCTCGTACTTCTGGCCTGCCGCGGTGTAGATACCCAGCTGACGGAACATGCCTTCCATGCCGAAGGTACGCGCTTCGTCAGGAATGATCGGCACGACACGCTCGCCGAGGGTCTTGTGCTTGACCAGACCGTTGAGTACGCGCACGAAGGCCATGGTGGTGGACACTTCGCGGCCGTTAGAACCCTTGAGCTGGGACGCGAAGATCTTGTCGTCCAGCGGCGGGATTTCCAGCGTTTCGTACTCGGTGCGACGCTGCGGCAGGTAGCCGTTCAGGCGTTCGCGCATGAGGTGCATGTACTTCATTTCCGGACTGTCGTCCGCCGGCTTGTAGTACGGCACTTCCTCGAGCTGTTCGTCGGTCAGCGGGATACCGAAGCGATCGCGGAATGTCTTCAGCGCTTCGTGTTCCATGGTCTTGACCTGGTGGGCTTCGTTGGCCGCTTCGCCATCGCCCATGCCCATGCCGTAACCCTTGACGGTGTGCGCCAGGATGACGGTCGGACGACCGTTGGCGTTGTTGACCGCCTCGTGATACGCCGCGTAGACCTTGTACGGGTCGTGGCCACCACGGTTCAGACGCCAGATATCGTCGTCTGACATGTCCTTGACCAGATCGGCCGTCTCCGGGTACTTGCCGAAGAAGTGCTCGCGCGTGTAAGCGCCGCCATTGGCCTTGTAGTTCTGGTAGTCGCCATCGACCGCTTCGTCCATGCGCTTCTGCAGGATGCCTTTCTTGTCCTGTTCGAAGAGCGGATCCCAGAAGCGACCCCAGGTGACCTTGAGCACGTTCCAGTCGGCACCACGGAAGACACCTTCCAGCTCGTCCATGATGCGGCCGTTGCCGCGCACCGGACCGTCAAGACGCTGCAGGTTGCAGTTGATGACGAAGATCAGGTTGTCGAGATTCTCGCGGCCAGCCAGCGAGATGGCACCCAGGGATTCCGGCTCGTCACACTCGCCGTCCCCCATGAAGCACCACACCTTGCGGTCGTACATGGACTTCAACTCACGCGAGTTGAGGTACTTCATGACGTGCGCCTGGTAGATCGCCTGTATCGGGCCCAGACCCATGGAGACGGTCGGGAACTGCCAGTAATCCGGCATCAGCCACGGGTGCGGGTAGGAAGACAGGCCGTTGCCGTCGACTTCCTGGCGGAAGCTGTCCATCTGCTCCTGGCTGAGACGACCTTCCAGGAAGGAGCGGGCGTAGATGCCCGGCGCCACGTGACCCTGGATGTAGAGCAGATCGCCCTCGAAATCTCCTTCCGGTGCACGGAAGAAGTGGTTGAAACCTACGTCGTAAAGCGTCGCACTGGACATGAAGCTCGAGATGTGACCGCCCAGGCCCTTGTGGGCACGGTTGTTGCGGATCACCTGAGCGATGGCGTTGTAACGGATAAGCGAACGGATACGACGCTCCATGAACAGGTCGCCCGGCATGCGCGCTTCGCGGTGCACGGGGATACTGTTGCGATGGGGCGTGGTCACCGAGAAGGGCACCTGATGGCCATCACGACGCAGGCGGTCGGCCAGGCGTGTCATCAGGTACTGGGCACGATCCTCACCCTCACGATCCAGAACCGATTCCAGGGAGTCCAACCATTCCGTGGTTTCGATCGGATCGAGATCTTCTCTTGCCTCCAGACTCATAGACGTCTCTCCGAGTGAAGAAATTTTTTGTCAAACGTTTCGACGAACAGCGATATCGAAACCAGTGGCGCTCTTCAGTGTGGGCACGACCTTCTGAGTGGGTCGCATCTCCGATAGGCCTGTCGTGACCGGGTCTTGCCGGCCGTCAATCTCGACGCGCATCCTGCGCCAAAGCAGGGCACAAGATGCAGTCATTTGGCGTGAAAGATACCGCAAACACCCCCGCGTGCCAATTCAGGGCAGCAAGACTCATCGGGCAGGTGCAACGCTTGGCTGCCCCGCGGCAGCACTGGCCTCATGCGCCTTGCGGTCGGGACTCATGCGCCAGACTGAGCCGCCCTCGACAGCCGTGATGTAGTAAAACTACCAACGCGCCCCGCCACTGGGCGTTTCCTGCTCGGCGACGCCGCATGATGCTGCAACGCACCATCGCGAGGCGCCTGCGACCTTAGTCCTGAATGCCGCCCAGCAGGCGATCGAAGTAAGCCCAATCGAAGGCTGGACCTGGATCCGTCTTGCGCAACGGCGCAATCCGCGCATGCGAGGTGATGCGCTCGCGTGTCAGCGCGGGATAGCTCGCCATCAGGCCGGCCACGGTGCGTGCCAGGGTGCGGTACTGGACATCGCGATAGGGATGCACCTCATCGCCTTCGAGCTCGATGCCGATGGTGAAGTCATTGAGCTCGACACGTTCACGCTGACCGTCATGCCAGCGCGAGCGACCGGCGTGCCAGGCACGACGATCGAAGGGCACGAACTGTACCAGGCGACCGTCGCGCTGGATCAGCACATGCGCCGAGACACGCAACTGATGGATACCGGCAAAGTAGGGATGGGCGCCGGGGTCGAGCTGGTTAGTGAACAGCTGCTCGATGGCCGGGCCACCGAAGCGTCCGGGCGGCAGGCTGATGGAATGCAGCACCAGCGCCGAGACTTCTCCCTCGGGACGAGCATTGTGATTGGGAGACGGCACCTGACGGGCGCTCTCCAGCCAGTGCTCGGGGGTGACCGCCAGACGCGTCAGGTGGCCCGACCGCGGGGAAGAGGACAAGGGGGGCATCGAAGACTCCAGACGGGAAGGTCGTCGCACGCGGGGACTGACCGCTCGCGTGGCTTTTCCTATAATGGCGCACATTATGGCATGCTCGGCAGCCACGGGTCTGTGCCACTGTCCTGGCACACGGACAGACCCCGGCTCCGGCAGCACTCTTCGTACAAGGATCAGACGCGCATGAACTTCCACGACGCCCTCGCCGAGGATATCCGTACCAGCGCCGCCCGCCTGCTCGCCGAGGATGTCGGCGGTGGCGATATCACCGCCGAATTGATTCCGGAGCGCCAATGGGCCAAGGCGCGTGTGATCAGCCGTGAACCGGCCATCCTGTGCGGTGTGCCCTGGGTCGATGAGCTGTTTCGTCGCCTCGATCCGCGCGTCAGCCTCAAGTGGCTGGCCAGCGACGGCGATCGCCTCGAGGCCGACGCGCCCTTCCTGGAGCTGGAAGGCCCGGCACGCTCGCTGCTGACCGGCGAGCGTGCGGCGCTCAACCTGCTGCAGACACTCTCCGGCACCGCGACCCGCGCCAACCACTATGCCTCGCTGGTCGAGGGCAGTGGCGTGCGCCTGCTCGATACCCGCAAGACCCTGCCGGGCATGCGGGTCGCCCAGAAGTACGCCGTCAGCTGCGGCGGCGGCCACAATCATCGCATCGGCCTCTATGACGCCTTCCTGATCAAGGAAAACCATATCGCTGCCTGTGGCAGCATCGCGGCGGCGGTACGTGAGGCGCGCGACATCGCTTCCGACGTCACCTGTGAAGTGGAAGTCGAGAATTTCGAGGAACTGGCCCAGGCGCTGGATGCCGGAGCCGACGTCATCATGCTCGACAACTTCGACAACGATCAGCTCATCGAGGCCGTGGCGCGCAACAAGGCGCATGCCAAGCCGGCCGTGCTGGAAGCCTCCGGCAACGTCAGCGAAGCGACCCTGCCGGGTATCGCCGCCACGGGCGTGGATTGCATCTCGATCGGCGCGCTGACCAAGGATGTGACCTCAATCGACCTGTCGATGCGCATCTACACTGTCGAGACCCGCTAGCCAACGACAGGTGAATGCCTTCCTGCTGGCCAGCTCCTGTCCTGCAGAAGTCGCCGCTGACGGCGATCCATCTGTCACGACGCATTGCCATGCCGCCAGGGAGGCGTCCCATGTCCCCGCCATCTCCTCATCAGCATCCGCCTGAAGCCCCCAGGGCATCAGGCGGATGCTGGCAGACGCGCCGCTGGAATCTCTACGCGCCGATCTACGACCGTGTGGCCGCCCGCATCCTGCGCTCCGCGCGGCGCGAGGCCATCGCGACTCTCGATATCCAGGCGGGCTCCCGCGTGCTGCTGCTCGGCGGCGGCACCGGGCTCGACCTGCCCTTCCTGTCCCGCGACATCGAACTCGAGGTGATCGACGCCTCCCCCGCCATGCTGCGCCGCTGTCGCGAGCGCGCCGAGACGCTGGGCTTCGATGCCAACGTCAAGCCAGGCGACGCCATGGCGCTCGACTTCCCCGATGGCTATTTCGATGTCGTCATCGCCCACCTGATCATCGCCGTGGTGCCCCGACCCCAGCGCGCCTTCGATGAAGCGCTGCGCGTGCTGGCCAGTGATGGCGAGCTGTCACTGCTCGACAAGGGCCTGCGCGGCAATCGCCCGGCCGGGCGGCTGCGGCGCCTGCTCAATCCACTGGCCCGGCTGGTGGCGACCAATCTCAATGTGCCGCTGGACAACCTGCTGGAGGGCCATGCGGTGCAACGACTCGAGGACCGCGACCTCGGCCCCGGCGGGGCGTTGCGCCACATGCACCTGCGCAAGATCTGATCTGCACCGCCACTCCCCCCTTGCATTGCGCGTCCGGCATCGCCACGCAATGAGCACACCCGGATGACGAAAGCGACAAGGCTCATGGCATCGGCCTGGGCTCTCCTCGCCGTCGCTCCCTGCAAGGAGGTTTGCATGCAGATTGATCTACACGGCCGCAGCGCCATCATCAGTGGTTCCACTGCCGGTATCGGCTTTGCCATCGCCACAGGGCTTGCCCGTGCAGGCGCCAGCGTCACCTTGACCGGCCGCACCCAGGCGCGCGTCGATGAGGCCGTCGCCAGCCTCAGAGACAAGGCGCCGGGCAGCGAGGTACAAGGCGTGGCCGCCGACCTGGGCACACGCGAAGGCTGTGACACGCTGATCCGCGCCGTGCCGGACACCGATATCCTGATCAACAATGTCGGCATCTTCGCCCCGCAGGATTTCTTCGACACCGACGACGACACCTGGGAGCAGTTCTTCCAGATCAACGTGATGTCAGCAGTGCGCCTGTCCCGCCACTATGCGCGCGGCATGAAGGAGCGTGACTGGGGCCGCATCCAGTTCTTGTCCAGCGAATCGGCGCTCAACATTCCCGGCGAGATGGTCCACTACGGCATGACCAAGTCGGCGGTGCAGTCCGTCTCGCGCGGGCTCGCCAAGGTGCTGTCCGGCACCCAGGTGACCGTCAATGCCATCCTGCCGGGGCCGACCCGCTCCGAAGGCGTACTCGAGATGCTCAAGAAGAATGCCGAGGAGCAAGGCAGGACGCTTGAGGAAGTCGAGGCCGACTTCGTCAAGCAGGCCCGCCCGACCTCCATCCTGCAGCGCCTGGCAAGCCCCGAGGAAGTCGCCAACATGAGCGTCTACGCTGCCTCCGAGCAGGCCAGCGCCACCACCGGCGCTGCCCTGCGTGTGGAAGGCGGTATCGTCGACACCATGGCGTGATCGATCTGATCACGCGGCATGACTGACACCATGCCAGACGCGACACCATGTCAGACGCGACACCATGCCAGACACAAGACGCCCCCGCCGGATGACCGGCGGGGGCGTCTTCATTTCCGATATCACCATGACGCACGCGTCACTCGTCGAGGCGTTTCTCGAAGCGCTCGCGCTTGAGGCAGACATCGTTGAGCTTGACGTGCTCAAGCCCCAGGCTGTGCCAGCCACGGCGGGCCAGGCCCGGCGACAGTGTCAGACTGGCCTCCAGGCTCATCACGCGCACCTTGCGCTCGCGCAGGTCGCGCTCGGCCGCCGCCAGCAACTGGCTGCCGATGCCCTGCCCCATCAGACTCGGATAGACGTAAAGCATCTCGATTCGCGCCAGCGGCCATTCGGGGGCGTACTCGCAGAAGCCGATACAGCGGCCATCACGCTCCGCGACCAGCACCTCGAAGCGATGCTGACGCGCGGCCCAGCGTTCGGCGTCGCGCGGGACACGCGCGGCCCACTGCTGCCGCTGCTCAAGATCATAGTGTCCGGCAGCCCCCTGCATGACGGCCTGGTAGAACACCTCGGCCTGATCCGCGGCATGCTGCGGCTGCGCCGCCACGATATGAACACGCTCCCTGGCCACTTCACGGCTATCGGTCTGGCTGTGCAATCGTTCGTCCTCCTTGTGTCCTCGAACGAGGACGCTGTATTCATGAAAAACCTGACAGGCTCACGGCTGACACCTGTCACTGAAGCGTCCTGTTCAGCCGCTGAAGGACACCTCATCGAAGCGGCTGGCCCGGGGGTGATCTCCCGTGACCATGTCCGGTTCTCGCACCAGCTGCCAGGTATGGAAGCCGGCGGCAGCGGCGGCGTCCAGCTCGGCGACGACATCCGACAGGAACAGGATCTCCGCGCCCGGGATCCCCAGCTGACCGGCGATGCGGCGATAGCTCTCGGCTTCCTGCTTGGGGCCCGTGGTGGTGTCGAAGTAGCCGGCAAACAGCGGAGTCAGATCGCCGACATCGGAATGCCCGAACAGCAGCTTCTGGGCCTGGATGGAACCTGAAGAGTAGACATACAAGGACAGGCCACGTTCCTTCCAGTCACGCAATCCCTTCACGGCATCGGGATAGACATGGCCGGTGAAGTCACCGTCCGCGTAGCCCTGTGCCCAGACCATGCCCTGCAGCGCCTTGAGCGGCGTGGCCTTGCGGTCGGCATCGATCCAGCCTTCCAGGATGGCGATCACGGCCTCGAGATCGGCCTTCGGTGCCTCGGCCAGCTCGCGGGTGGCGGCCAGCTGCTCGGCGACGTCCTCACGCTCGGCGTTGGCACGCACGAAATCGCCCAGATTGGCGCGCGCATAGGGGAACAGCACCTGATGCACGAAGCGAATCGAGCCGGTCGTGCCCTCGATGTCGGTGACGATGGCGCGAATCATGCGGACTCCTGGGAATGCGGGGCTGCGGTCTGGGTAAAGTGCTCGGCCAGCGCTTCATGACGCGGGAAGCGGGCGGCGATGTCATTGTTGGTGAAGTTGGCGATCCAGCCTTCCGGATTGGTGAACAGGCGGATGGCGGTGAAGTCCGGCGTCGGCCCCATGTCAAACCAGTGCGGCGTACCGGCCGGTACAGCGATCAGGTCATCCTTCTCGCAACCGACCGCCAGCACGCGCTCGCCCAGATGCAAGTAGAAGATGCCGCTGCCGCGCACGAAGAAGCGCACCTCATGCTCCGCGTGGCGGTGCTCATCGAGGAACTTGCCGCGCAGGGCGTCGCGGTCAGGGTGATCCGGCGTCAGGCCGATCACGTCGGCGGTGACGAAACCGTTCTCGGACTTGAGACGCGCGACATCGTCGGCGTAGGCCGCCAGCACCTGGGTCTGGTCGGTGGGATCACTCATCTCGCAGCCCGCCGTCCAGCGCTCGAAGCGAATGCCTTCGGCCTCGAGTTCGCTGGCGATCTGCGCGCCATCATTGGTGATCAACTGCGGACGCGAGGCGTCCTGCTCGGCGTAGATGGCCAGAAAGCTCATCGCTGTCTCCTCAGTTCCAGTTCACACCCCATCAGGAAATCGAGCGCTTCGACATGGCGGCGACAGGCCGTCATGCTGCTGGCCCAGGTGTAAAGGCCATGGCCGCGGATCAGGTAGCCGTGCAGACCGGCATCGGCGGCCAGCCGGGCGCGCACATCCAGCGCCAGCGCCTCGATATCCTGAGTATTGTCGAAGACGGCCAGACGTACCGCCGTCTCATGACTCTTGACGCCTTCCAGCGCCTTGTTGAGTTCGAAACCCTCCAGGCTCAGGGTGTCGCCCTCATGGCACAGCGACAGCACGGTGGCGGCCCTGGAGTGGGTATGCAGAATCGCCTGCGCGTGGGGCAGGTCTTCATAGAGCTGGCCATGCAGGCGCGCCTCGTCAGAGGCCTTGCGGGAAGTGCCCTGCAGCCTGACGGCAAAATCGCTGACCAGAATGTCGCCACTGGTCAGGCGGCCCTTATGGCAGCCCGAGGCGGTGACCGCCATCAGACGATCACTGAGACGACAGGAGAAGTTGCCACCGGTGGCCGGTACCTGCCCGGCAGCGTCCAGCGCCTGACCGGCCTCGATCAACTGTTGGCTCGCCAGTGCAAGGCGGTCGAGGTCCAGTGTCGACGGCAGGCCGTCGGCAGCGGCAATGGCGATAGGGTCTGACATGATCAAAGTTGCCCTCAAGAGTCGCGCGGAGCCTTCACGCCCCGTCGCCAGCATCACGATTCAGCGCCATGCGGCGCTGCTCTCGCGGCAGACTACACAAGCCGACCCAGTGAGACCAGTCATGCCGTGCGACGACGGGCATGGCATCATGGCGGCCTGGAATGTCACACGACATTCTGCGCCATCATCACTTCAGCCTCTGCCACGGTCTTGCCATGTCCTCTTCCGATCAGCCCGCCAGCCCCCAACCGACCGCCGACACGGCCGAGCGCCCGATGAGCGACACCGCACTGGCCAGACGCCTGCCGCTGCTGCCCCCTCATCTGCGTGAGCAGGCCACGGCACTGGGTCAACAGGCCATGCAGCCGGTGGGCATCATCGAAAGCTGCTACCCGGACAAGTTCGGCATTCCCCGCCAGCCGGGACTGGCGCGCCACGCCACCGCCATCCTGCACCTGCTGCCACCCTTCGATGACCCGGACTGCGTGCGCGACATCGAGGGTTTCAGCCATCTGTGGATCCATTTCCTGTTCCACGCCAGCCCCACACGCTGGACGCCCTTGATCCGCCCGCCGCGCCTGGGGGGCAACGCACGCACTGGCGTCTTCGCCTCACGCAGCACCCATCGCCCCAACCGACTGGGACAATCGGTGGTCGAACTGGCAGATGTCGAGACGGTGGCCAATACCACACCGGATGGCGGGCAGTCGGGCAAGCGCAACGGCGTGCGCCTGCTGCTGCGCGGTCACGACCTGCTCGATGGCACGCCGGTGATGGACATCAAGCCGTATCTGCCGTGGGTCGATGCGGTGCCCGAGGCGCGCGCCGGCTACGCGCCTGCGCCACCGCCGCGCCACGCCGTCGTCCTCAGCGCCCAGGCCGAGCAGACACTGGCAACGCGGGCCGACAGCGCCACGCTGCGCGCGCTGATCGAGGAAGTGCTCGCCCAGGACCCGCGCCCCGCCTATCACGCCGCCAGGCCCGCCGATGGCAAGCGCCAGTATGGCGTGAGGCTGGTGGACGTGGATGTGCGCTTCACGGCCCGCACACAACCCGATGGCTCCTTGACGATGGAGGTCGCGGCCATCGTGGCCGTCTGATCAACCCCCTGCGCGGACTAGAGCAGCGCCTTGTCCTGGGGGGCAACGCCTTGCATGGTGCGGATCGCAGGATTGCCCGCGCCAGATCAAGACAATGCCAGATTGGATTGGCGAACCGTCACGAGACCCGACCATACTGGGCGTGCGTTCCTTCATCTCCACTCGTTTCACCGGGAGTCCGCCGAATGAGTATCCGTCTGCTTGCCTTTGCCGCCAGTACCCGCAAGGCCTCCGTCAATCGACGCCTGATCGAGCGCCTGGCGCACCACGCCCGGCAGGAAGGTGCCGAGGTCAGCCTGCTCGATCTCAACGACTTCCCGATGCCGCTCTACGATGGCGACAGCGAAGAGGCCAATGGCCGTCCCGCCAGCGCCGACCGCCTGCAGGAGATGCTGGCCAGCCATCAGGGGCTGTTGCTGGCGACACCGGAATACAACGGCTTCTTCAGCCCGCTGCTCAAGAACACCTTCGACTGGTTGTCACGCCCGGCGGCGGATGGCCAGAGCGGCATGGATGCCCTGCGCGGCATGCCGGTCGGCATCGTCTCGGCCTCACCCGGCGCCATGGGCGGCATGCGCGCACTGCCCTTCGTGCGCCTGTACCTGAACAATCTCGGCATGCTGGTCGCGCCCCAGCAGATCGCGGTCTCGCGTGCCGCCAGCGCCTTCCACGAGGATGGCAGCCTGGATGACGAAGGCCAGGACCACGCCCTCGCGGCTGTCGCACGCCAGGTGATCGATCTGGCCAGCCTGCGCGCGTCGTAAGCGGCCCCCGTTCATGGCGCCTTCCTGATTGACGCCCGAACAACAGGAACGGCCCCCTGCCGATGGCAGGGGGCCGTTCCTTGATGCGCTGTCTGCGTGACGTCGGAACCTCAGGGCCCCTGTCTGTCACCCAAGCTCAGGCTCAGGCCGAGAAATCGATACCGATACGGCGACCGACTTCCTCGTAGGCTTCGATCACGCCGCCCAGGCCCTGACGGAAGCGGTCCTTGTCGAGCTTCTCGCGCGTCTCGGCATCCCACAGACGACAGCCGTCCGGCGAGAATTCGTCGCCCAGCACGACCTCACCCTTGAAGACGCCGAACTCGAGCTTGTAGTCGACCAGCAGGATGCCGCCGTCGAGGAACAGCTGCTTGAGGATGTCGTTGACCTGGAAGGTCAGTTCCTTGGCGCGCGCCAGGTGCTTGGGCTCTGCCCAGCCGAAGGTCTCGACCAGCGACTCGTTGATCATCGGGTCGCCCTTCTCGTCGTTCTTGAGGAACAGCTCGAAGGTCGGAGGATTGAGCTCGAGGCCTTCCTCGACACCCAGACGACGCACCAGTGAACCGGCGGAGATGTTACGCACCACGCACTCCACCGCCATCATGTCGAGACGCTTGACCAGGCACTCGTTGTCGCTGACCAGACGCTCGAAGTGGGTCGGGATACCGGCCGCCTTGAGTTTCTCCATGATGAAGGCATTGAACTTGTTGTTGACCATGCCCTTGCGGTCGAGCTGCTCGATACGCTTGCCGTCGAAGGCGCTGGTATCGTCGCGGAATTCCAGCAGCAGAAGATCCGGGTCGTCAGTGACGAAGACAGATTTGGCCTTGCCAGCGTAGAGCTCTTCACGCTTTTCCATGAGATTCCCCCTGATGACGCTAGACGCGTCGAGTGTTGAGGCGGTCGACGATGAATCGATCACGCTTGAGTCTGTCATGCCCAGTCGAGAGGGACTGTGGCGTTGGTGTATGACGTGATTCGAGAGCTGTCCATCTGGTCAGCTCATCCAGAATCACGAACGCCCGATCGCGAAGCGACCGGGCGTCATGAAAATCAGGCGATGGCCTGCCAGCCAAAGCCGCTGTCCTGCGCGGCGATGATCAGGCGACTATCGTCATCCGCAAGCCAGGGGGCCAGTGCTTCCCGGGCCAATGACGGATGATTGTTGCTCTCCGACAGGTGCGAGGCCACCAGCCGCTGCAGGCGCGACAGCCCCAGATAGGGCAAGGCGGCGCACGCCTGGGCATTGGCCAGATGGCCGAGCCGACCTCCGACCCGCCGCTTGAGGCTGGGCGGATACGGCCCGCTGGCCAGCATCTGCGGATCGTGGTTGAACTCCATCACCAGCGCATCGCAATCGGCAAAGCACTGCAGCACATGCTCACTGACATGGCCGAGATCGGTCAGCACGCCGAGGCGACGCGCGGCCGTCTCACCGCGCCGATTGAACACGAACTGCACCGGCTCGCGCGCATCGTGGGGCACCGTGACCGGCAGAATCTCGAGATCCTTGATCGCGAATTCCTGCTGCGGCGTGATCAGATGGCGACTCGGCAACGTGCCCAGCTTCTTCGCGCGCCCGGCAAGCCAGGTGCCAGTGGTCAGATGCACCGGCACAGCGTGGCGACGCGCCAACGGCCCCACGCCGCTCAGATGATCACCATGTTCATGGGTGACCAGCACGGCGTCCAGCTGCGAGGGATGCACGCCAAGGCGCGCCAGACGGGCCTCGGTCTCCTTGAGGGTGAAGCCGCAATCGACCAGCACCAATGCCTCGCGGGTGCGGATCAACGTGCCGTTGCCCTTGCTGCCGCTGCCCAGCGAAGCCATCGCCATCACGCCTTGAGCATCGTCACTCGGCCCACGGGCGGCCGTCAGGCCATCCGCCAGCGCCCCAGTGCCTGCTACCGGGAGGGAGATCTGAAACGACGCAGCCGCCTCACCCGACGAGTCGTCAGATGAGGCGGCGCAAGGCGTATCGAGCCACATGCTCAGCGCAGTGTCGACGCCACGGCGTCGAGCAGCTCACGCGCCAGTGCCGGCGTGGTCTCTTCACCATCGGCACGGGTCGCCGTGACCAGGGTGTGGTCATTCTCGGCGCGCAGCTTGAGTATCATCGGCACCGGATCACCATCGCCCCCGATACCCAACCAGCCGCCATCACGCTCTTCACGCGGGATGTAATCGACCATGAACTCGCCACGCGAGCGGTCCTGATCGGTCAGCGTCTGGTAGTCGGTGTTGAAGTTCTTCTGCAGCTGATAGAGCAGCTCGGCCCAGCTGCGCTCGATGTCCAGCGCCAGATCGACCTGCCAGGTGCCATCGCGGCCTTCCAGGCGCACGCGGTCATCACGACTGAGCGACTGGGCTGCCAGCGAGACACCGCTATCGGCGGAAGACGCGGCCAGATAGCCGCTCAGCGCGTTCAGGCAGCTGCCGGCGACATCGCCGCCCTGCTGACAACGCACTTCGGAGGCATCGGCACGCAGCCCCTGGCTGACGCTGATGATGCCCTGGGCCGTGGTGATCTCGCCCTTGCCGGCATCGATGCTCTGCACATCGAGGCCCTGGTCGCGCACGAAGGACTGCAGGCGTGTCCACACCGCTGCCGGCGCGGCGTTCACGGCCAGCCAGCGGGCATCGCCGCTCTGACGCATGGCGACGAACTCTCGCCCGCCCTGCTCGCTGGTCGCCAGCGGCTGGGGACGCGGTGCCTCGAAGTCGTCGCTGGCCAGGAAGTCACTGCTGGCCTGAGGTACCGGCATGGAATCCTGGTAATCACCACGATTGATCGTGTCCGGCAGCTCCAGCGGCGGTGCGATGCTGGCATCGGCATACTCGCTGTTGCGATCGTAGTAGTAGCCATCACTGGAACAGCCTGCGACCGCGAGCGCCGTCAGCAGGGCCAGTGGCACGAAACGCTGACTCATCAGTTGAGCACCTCGGCCAGTTGCAGTGCTTCCTCGACCGTGGAGTGATACTGCTCGGACAGCCAGGTCAGCGGCAGACGCACGCCGGATTCCGGCGACAGGCCCATGCGATGCATGGCGAACTTGACCGGAATCGGGTTGGACTCGACGCCCATCGCGGAGTGCAGCGGCATCAGGCGCGTGTTGATCTGGTGGGCACGCTCGGCATCGCCGGCCACGGCGGCTTCACACATCTCGTGCATCAGGCGCGGCGCGACGTTGGCCGTCACGGAGATATCGCCGTGGCCGCCCATCAGGATGAAGTCGCAGGCCGTGGGGTCATCGCCGGAGTAGAGCGCGAAGTCAGTGCCCTTGAGGCGGTCGATCAGTTCCTGACCACGCTCCAGGTTGCCGGTGGCATCCTTCAAGCCGACGATGTTGTCGAGCTCGGCGAGGCGGAAGACCGTCTCGTTGTAGATATCAGAGCAGGTACGACCCGGCACGTTGTAGAGAATGACCGGAATACCGGCCTGCTCGGCGACGGCCTTGAAGTGCTGGTAGAGCCCTTCCTGGGTCGGCTTGTTGTAGTACGGCGCCACGGAGAGGCAGTAATCCGCACCGACTTCCTTGGCGTAGCGAGCCAGCTCGACCGCTTCGGAGGTGGCGTTGGCGCCCGTGCCGGCGATGACCGGAATCTTGCCGGCGACCGTCTCGACCACACAGCGGATGACATCGAAGTGCTCCGCGAAGGACATGGTGGTCGGCTCGCCGGTAGTGCCGGCGGCGACGATGGCATCGGTGCCATTTTCGAGGTGGAAGGCGACCAGCTGGCGCAGGGCGTCCCAGTCGATCTCGCCGGTGGCCTTCATCGGGGTCGCCAGTGCGACAATGCTACCTGTGATCATCCCTCGAATTCTCCTCTGGTGCCTGATGCGCCAGGCGTGCCCCTGCGCTGTTGAAACAACGGATCCCGGGACAGACATCTGACATAGATTTGGTTGACGCAGGACTCTGATTGCGTGGGCACGCCGACACGCGAGTCGCGTCAAGGGTGATGATGTTACAAAGACCATCGAAGCCTGTACAGACGCCATCTGCACCGGTTGTGCAAAGCGGTGGATTCCCTCGCCTGTTCAAGGGGCGGATGCACGGTGGATGGGCGCGATGGCACCGGTCGCCAAGACGGTGAAACACAAGAGTTCTGCCCCGTCTTTGACAAGTCAGGACGCCCTGCGTGTAATGCAGGACACACCGCAGAAGCGGGCAAGCGCGATGCCCATCACTGCCGGTTTTTTTCATCATTCAGCACTGTCAGCCGCCACATGGCCGTCAGTCATCGCCAGGAGAGCACGATGAGCGTCAGCCTCGGTCAGCCAATTCCCGACTTTACCGCCCAGGCCACCAGTGACACCGAAGTCACTCCGGCCAGCCTCAAGGGCAAGCAAGCCGTCATCTATTTCTACCCGAAGGACCACACGCCGGGCTGTACCACCGAAGGCGGTGACTTCCGCGACAACCTCGAGGCATTCGAAGCGGCCAACACCGTGATTCTCGGCGTTTCCCGCGACAGCCTGCGCACCCACGAGAACTTCCGCGCGAAACAGGGCTACCCGTTCGAGCTGATCAGCGACCCGGACGAGACCCTGTGCAAGATCTTTGACGTCATTCACATGAAGAAATTCATGGGCAAGGAAAGTCTCGGCGTGGTGCGCTCCACCTTCCTGATCGACGCCGACGGCAATCTGGCGCGCGAATGGCGTGGCGTGAAGGTCAAGGGCCATGTCGAGGAAGTGCTGGAAGCCGCTCGCGAGCTCAACGCTGACCGCTAGTGTCGAGTGGCAGCAGCTCGAGTGGCAGCAGCCCGCGTGACAGCAGCTCGTGGAGAAACAGCTGAGCGGAGAGCGCCTGTGCGCCAGCCGCCTCAGCCATGAAAAAAGCCCCGCCGATTGGCGGGGCTTTTTTCGATCAGGCGCTCTTGTCCGCGACCCGATTCTCCTCGACGCGCGCCCGGCGCGGCCAGGCGTAGAGCAGCGACTTCATCAGGGTCGCCAGCGGGATGGCGAAGAACACCCCCCAGAAGCCCCAGATGCCACCGAAGAACAGCACCGCGAGGATGATCGCCACCGGATGCAGATTGACCGCCTCCGAGAACAGCAGCGGCACCAGCACGTTGCCATCCAGCGCCTGGATGATGCCGTAGGCGATCATCACGTACATGAAGGTATCGCCCAGCCCGTAATGGAAACCGGCGACGGCGGCGACCGGCAAGGTCGCCCCTGCCGCGCCGATGTAGGGAATCAGCACCGAGAAGCCGACCACGATCGCCAGCAGCGCCGAATACGGCAGCCCGAAGGCGACGAAGGTGACGTAGCTGACGCCACCGACGATGACGATCTCGATCACCTTGCCACGCACGAAGTTGGCGATCTGGTCATCCATCTCGTTCCAGACCCGGCTCATCAGCAGGCGCTTGCGTGGCAGCAGCGCCAGCGTGAAGTCCACCAGCCGCTCTCGGTCCTTGAGCATGAAGAACACCAGGATCGGCACCAGCACCAGGTAGATCACCACGCCCATCAGGTTGCCCAGTGACGCCAGCGACAGCGATACCGCGCGCTGCCCGAACTGGGTCAGCTCTCGCCCGGCGGCGCCGACCCACTGCTGGACCTGCTCCGGGGTGATCAGGCCGGGGAAGCGCTCCTGCAGCTCGCCCAGCCAGCGCTGCCCGGAGGCGAACATGCCGGGAATCTCCTGGATCAGATTGGCCAGCTGATGCCAGACCAGCGGCAGCAGGATCAGCGCACTGGCCAGCATGATGCCCATGAACACCAGCGTCATCAGACTGACCGCCGCCAGACGTGGCAGGCCACGGCGCTCCATCCAGCTCACGCCGCTCTGCAGCAGGAAGGCGACGATCAGGGCGGTGAAGAATGGCGCCAGCATGCTGCCCAGCCAGATGACGGCGGCGAACACCAGCACCAGCACCAGAAACAGCACCACCGCTTCTTCGTCGGAGAAATAGCGCTCGATCCAGCCACGCAACAACGTCTTCATGGTCATGACGGATCTTCCTCGCACAGCGCCTTGATCACGAAGCGGTAATCGCCCTCTGACGTTTCTTCACGCGAGACCAGCGCGTGATCGCTCAGCGCCAGATAGGCAGGGATGTCGCCCCAGGCGCCGGCGTCGCTGGCGAGGACCTCGAGTTGCTCGCCGGCACTCATGCCAGCCAATTTGAGCTTGGTGCGCAGCAGCGGCAACGGACAGTGCAGGCCGCGCGCATCCAGCGTCTGCAGGTGGGTATCGGCCGTGGAGTCAGCCATCGGATTCGCAGTCTCAGCGCCAGGTCGTTCGAATGCCATCTGCCCTTCCGTTCTCGTTATGATGTTCTGCCGCACACCATGGAGGGTGCAGCTTGAAAACGCCCCGATTTAAGGGCACCTTGCCTGACAAAGCAACTTTCCGCCCTGCGCGGCTGCGTCTTGCCCGGACTCACGCAGGGCCGTCAATGCCAGTGCGGCGCCCGGCAATCCTGCGAGCCGCCCGCACCTTGCGCCATATCGAAGAGGATTGCCTGCATGTCGTTGCTGCCCCCCTTGAGCGGACGTGTCCGCATCGGTCGCCGCGGGCTTGCCACCCTGTCGAGCGCCCTGCTCGGCCTGTTGCTGATGGGCGCGCCGGTCGCCAGTGCGCCGGCCGCATCCCACAACGACTATGGACTGCCTGACCTGGGGAGTGCGAGTGGCGGCATCTCCAGCAACGATGAATATCGTATCGGTCGCGCCTGGCTACGTCAGTTCCGTGCCCATGTGCGTGAATGGGATGATCCCATCACTCTGGACTGGATCGGTAGCATCGTGCGTCAACTGGCGCCGTGGAGCGAGCTGGATGACCGCAATTTCATCATCACGCTGGTCGCCAGCAGCCAGCTGAATGCCTTCGCCGTGCCCGGCGGCGTGGTCGGCGTCAATACGGGGCTGTTCACCTTCGCGCCGGACCGCGATGCCTTTGCCTCGGTGCTCGCCCACGAGCTGGGCCACCTATCCCAGCATCACTTCGCGCGCAACATGGAGCGCCAGGCCGAGACACGCCTGCCGACACTGGCCGGCTTCCTCGCCGGCATGGTGATCGCGGCGGGCGGAGGCGGTTCAGCGGGCATCGCGACCATGGCCGGCACCCAGGCCGCTGCCATTTCCGATCAGCTGGCCTATTCACGGCGCTTCGAGCAGGAGGCCGACCGCGTCGGCGTCGATGCGCTGGCACGCGCCGGCTTCGACCCCGAGGCCATGCCGCGCATGTTCCGCGCCATGCAACGCATGGCCAGCCTGCAGGGCGGCAATGCGCCGGAATTTCTGCTCACGCACCCGGTGACGGAGGCGCGTATCGGCGACACCCAGGCCCGTGCCGACGCCATGCAGAAGGTGACACCCGACCCGCTTGCGCAGCTCGCCTACGCGATGATCCGTGCCCGCGCCCTGCTGGCGCTAAATCTGCGCCAGCCTGAGCAGGGACTGACGACACTGCGCGAAGACAACCCCGACCCCGACGCGATTGCCTACTATCAGGCGCTGGCCGCGGCGGAGCACAACCAGGTCGACAAGGCACTGGCCGCACTGGACCGCCTGCATGACAAGCATCCTGACCTGACCCTGATCAGCGCCAGTGCGGTCGAGGTCGCACGGGATGCCCGGCGCTACGAGGAAGCGACCCGCCGCGCCAGACGCCTGCTGCGCCTGCAACCCGACTACTTGCCGACCCGCCTGGCCATGGCGGAAGTCGCGCTGCAACAGGACCCCGCCGCTGCGCGCCAGCAGCTGGAGGACATGCGCCGCGATCATCCCGATGACCCCAAGGTCTGGAGTCTGGCCTCCGAGGCCAGTGGACGCAGCGGCCACACCGCCGAGGCCTTCCTGTATCGCGCCGAATTCGACCAGCTGGAGGGCCGCATGGACAAGGCCTTCGCTCAGCTCAAGCTGGCCGACGAGGCCGCGCGCAAGAACGGCGACTTCAGCATGGCCAACCGTATCAGTTCACGCCGGGAGGACTTCAAGCGCTATCGCAATGCCATCGAGGAGTTCTGAGGCACCCTCCCTCTCACTGCACCAGACAAACAAAAACCGCCGCCCCGGGGAATCGGGAGCGGCGGTCCTGGTTCATGCAGGCAGCAATCGGTGGCGATCAGCGTCAGCGCTCAGCCACGATTGAATTCCAGCATCCGCGTCAACGGCTTCAGGGCGCGCTCACGCAGGTCATCATCGACGAAGACTTCCTCGGCATTGGCTTCCGACGGATCGCGACGCAGCACGGCGGCCAGATTCTCCAGGCCGTTCATCGCCATCCACGGGCAGTGCGCACAGCTCTTGCAGGTCGCGCCATTGCCGGCAGTCGGCGCCTCGAAGAGCTGCTTGTGCGGCGCGGCCTGCTGCATCTTGAAGAAGATGCCACGATCGGTCGCGACGATCAGCTGCTGATTCTCGAGCTCGACGGCAGCCTTGATCAGCTGCGAGGTGGAACCGACGACATCGGCCAGCTCGACCACCGACTGCGGTGATTCCGGGTGCACCAGCACTGCGGCGTCCGGGTAGACCTTGAGTAGATCGCTGACCCCCTGGGCGCGGAACTCGTCATGCACGATACAGGCGCCGTCCCACAGCAGCATGTCGGCACCGGTCTGCTTCTGCACGTAAGCGCCCAAATGCTTGTCCGGCGCCCAGATCAGCTTCTCGCCCCGGGCATGCAGGTGCTCGATGACATCGACGGCGATCGAGGAAGTCACTACCCAGTCGGCACGCGCCTTCACGGCCGCCGAGGTATTGGCGTACACCACCACGGTGCGGTCGGGATGGGCATCACAGAAGGCCGCGAACTCGTCTTCCGGGCAACCGAGGTCCAGCGAGCAGGTCGCCTCCAGCGTCGGCATCAGCACGCGCTTCTCCGGCGACAGGATCTTGGAGGTCTCGCCCATGAAGCGCACCCCGGCGACGATCAGTGTCGAGGCCTCATGGCGGGCACCGAAGCGCGCCATCTCGAGCGAGTCGGCCACGCAGCCGCCGGTTTCCTCGGCCAGCTGCTGGATAGCATCGTCACAGTAGTAATGCGCGACCAGTGCGGCATCACGCTCGATGAGCAGCTGCTTGATCTCGTCGATCAGCGCGGCGTCTTCGGCGGCGGGGCGTGTCGGGCAGTAAGCGCGGGCCAGATGCTCGCGCACCTGCTCACGGACGGCATTGTGGGCCTCACGACCCGGCATGGCATTAGTCAGGCTGTTCATGTGTCTCTCACCTAGCCCACAGGGGCTCCCCCTGTGCTGAGTGGGTCAGGACTCGGCCCGGACACGAACGGCCCGTGGCGGCCCTGCCAGCGCTGCAGCTGGGCTCCCCAGACTGCGGCGTGAGCCTTGGGCGTCTATCGCCCGCAGCGTCGTCCGCACTGGGCGGACATGAGCCTCGGCTCGCCCACAAGGATACGCCTGGTGCGATCGCGGCTCCAGTCGACTTGGGGGCAACGGACCCTTTCCTTTCGCGTAACAAAAATTGCCCCGCGCCAATGAAGGCACGGGGCAAGATCTGGTGGGTCGTGAGGGATTCGAACCTTCGACCAATTGGTTAAAAGCCAACTGCTCTACCACTGAGCTAACGACCCAAAACTGGGTGGCGGATGGTGGGTCGTGAGGGATTCGAACCTTCGACCAATTGGTTAAAAGCCAACTGCTCTACCACTGAGCTAACGACCCGCCGCCGGGTGCTTTGCAAGAGACCATTCCAGAGAATGGTGGGTCGTGAGGGATTCGAACCTTCGACCAATTGGTTAAAAGCCAACTGCTCTACCACTGAGCTAACGACCCTTGCGAAGCGGGACGTAAGATACCGCCGATCCCGTTTCGACGCAAGTCTTTTGCAAAAAAACTTCAAGTAAATGACCAGCTTGTCCGCTGGCGCCTCGTGAAACGCCCGCGCCAGCGCATGGACCAGCCCCTGTGACAAAGACACGCAAGCCCGCGATGGGCGCGGGCTTGCGGGCTACGACTTAGGTCGCACGAGCTTGTGGCATGTCCACGATCTCATGCCATGTCAGTGAATGACGGCACATCGCCGCCCTCACCGACTGCGCCATCAGCGCGGCTTGCGCGTACGCTGCGGCGGCTTCTTCATGGCGCGCACCGGACGACGCTTCTGCTTGTCGCGGCTCCAGCGGTTCTGCTCATCCGGCGTCAGGGCCGGCGCCTTGCGATGCTCGAGACCTGCCAGTGTGGACAGTTCATCGATCTCGCTCTGCTCCATCTCCACCCACTCTCCGGCGCGAGCGCGCTTGTCGAGGAAGATGTTGCCGTAGCGCACGCGCTTCAGGCGGCTGACGGTCAGCCCCTGGGAATCCCACAGACGGCGAACCTCACGGTTGCGGCCTTCCATGATCACGACGTGGAACCAGCTGTTGATACCTTCGCCACCGAATTCCTGCACATCGGTGAAACGTGCCGGGCCATCTTCAAGCATCACGCCATTGACCATGTTGACGACATGCTCGCGCTTGACCTCACCCATGACACGCACGGCGTACTCGCGCTCGATCTGGGTCGACGGGTGCATCAGACGGTTGGCCAGCTCACCATCGGTGGTGAACAGCAACAGACCGCTGGTGTTGATATCGAGACGACCGATCGCGATCCAGCGCTCGCCCTTCAGACGCGGCAGACGCTCGAATACGGTGCGGCGACCTTCCGGGTCCTTGCGCGTGCACAGTTCACCTTCCGGCTTGTTGTACATGATGACACGACGTGCAGTCTCTTCGGCGCCCTTCAGGCTCTGCGGGCGATCATCGAGGCTGACCTGGTCACGCGGGCCGACGCGGTCACCCAGCTGGGCGACCTTGCCGTTGACCTTGACGCGGCCGGCGCTGATGGCGACTTCCATCTCACGGCGGGAGCCGAGACCGGAGCGTGCCAGCACCTTCTGCAGCTTCTCGTCCTCGGCCAGCTTGTCGCCCTTGGCCTGCGGCGGCAGCGGACGCAGCTCCGGCGCATCGCCGGCAGCCGGCTTCTTGCCGACATTGGCCTTGCTGCCGCGCGTGGACTTGCCGGTCGCGGCCTTGCCACCGGCGTGCTTGTTGCCTGCCTGGCTGCTGCCGGGGAGAGAGGTCTTGCGCTTATCAGAGTCAGTCTTGCTCATGACAATAACCATTTCATCTATAGGAGTTTCGCCTACGCAGGGTCGTCATCATCGACGGTCCCGGCAGTGGAGGAGTCGTGCGGCTGCGCATCGGCAGCGTCGTCATCCTCGTCTGCACCGCGCAAACGTTGGCTGAGGCGCGCTTCGAGTGTGGCGAAGTCGAACCCCGAGCCGGTGGACGCCATCCCGGCGTGATCATCTTCCGCCTGTGAGGCGGAGGATACTGCTGTGTCCTGTGTTTCATCCGAGACGCCGGAGGTATCGAGTGCACGCATCTTCAGCGCCTCTTCCAGCTGCTCGGCGGTGACGTCCGGCGGTTGCCAGTCGTCGGGCACCGGGCTGCCAGTGTCATTCTCACCCCCTGACTCAAGACCTGACTCGAGACCTTTCTCAGCGCCTGTCCCGGTCTTTGCCTCAGGTGCTGATTCATGTTCTGGATCAGTCCCCGTGTCGGCTACCGCATCAGCGCTGTCTACCGACGCCTTCTTCGTCTCGCCGTCCGGGTCATCCGGCAGCGACAAGGTCTGAGAGGGCGGCACATCATACAGGTCTGCCTCGAGCTGTTCGAGTCCTTCGAAGCCTTTCAGTTCATGCACTGGCGGCAGCTCTTCCAGCGTCTTGAGCCCGAAGTCATCGAGGAACTGACGCGTGGTGGCGAATACCGCCGGACGCCCCGGCACATCACGATGGCCGACCACTCTCACCCAGCCGCGTTCGACCAGGGTGCGCATGATCGAGGAACTGACCGTCACGCCACGCACCTGCTCGATATCGCCGCGGGTCACCGGTTGACGATAGGCCACCAGCGCCAGGGTCTCCAGCAAGGCGCGTGAATAACGTTGCGGACGCTCTTCCCACAGCCGCGATACCCAGGGGGAGTACTGCTGGCGAACGCGCAGCCGCCAGCCACTGGCGGTCTCGATCAGCTCCAGCGCGCTCTTGTCGGCCGGGTGACGCGCCTCCAGCTTGCTCAAGGCCTCACGCAGCGCGGGCTTGGTCGGGCTTGAATACTCATCGAACAGACCGGCCAGGCGCTCTAGCGTCAGCGGCTCGCCAGCAGCCAGCAGGGCCGCTTCGATGATCTGGTCCAGCGGGACATCGCGCAAACTCATGACGCCGCGTTCTCCTGCTCGTCGGATGGGGGTAAGGAAGGTGACGTCTGCGCATCATCGGACGCTGCGTCATCGTACGTTGCGTCATCGAACGCCCCCTGATCGGCCGCCACCTCGTCTTCGTCGGCGAATTCCAGCGCCAGCCAGTCCTCGTCATCCTCGGGGTCCGGTTCCGGCGTGCGGGCGCGCACGTGAATCGGTGACAGCGGCGCGTTCTGGACGATCTCGATCATCGATTCCTTGGCCAGCTCCAGAATCGCCATGAAACTGACCACCACACCGGCACGCCCTTCCTCGAGCGTGAACAGCTTCTCGAAGGGCGTGAAGTGCTCATGGGTCAACAGATTCATGATCGCCAGCATGCGCTCGCGGGTCGACATCACCTCACGCGAGATGGTGTGCGCCTGGACGAGGTCCGCCTGACGCAAGAGGCCGGACAGCGCGCCGAGCAATTCCGACAGGTCGACATCAGGGTGCACCACGCGCGTCTCGAGTTCGGGGAGGTCTGCCGTGGCCACGAACCAGTCGCGGCCCTGGCGCGGCATCTCATCCAGCCCTTCGGCAGCCAGCTTGGTCTGCTCGTATTCCTGCAGACGACGAATCAGCTCGGCGCGCGGATCCTCTTCCTCGTCGTCATCACTCTCCTTCGGCTGACGCGGCAGCAGGCTGCGCGACTTGATCTCCGCCAGCATCGCGGCCATCAGCAGGTATTCCCCTGCCAGATCGATCTGCATGGCATGCATCAGCTCGACATACTCGATGTACTGATGGGTGATGGCCGCGACATTGATGGCGAGGATATCGAGGTTCTGGCGACGGATGAGGTAGAGCAGCAGATCCAGCGGGCCCTCGAAGGTCTCGAGAAAGACGCGCAGCGCCTCCGGCGGGATGTACAGGTCCTGCGGCATCTCGGTGAGCGCGGTGTCATTGACGCGCGCCAGCACCGTCGACGCCGCCGTCGGGGGCGTGACGAGAGGTGCGGGCTGATGCCCATCAGTGAGGGCAAAACTGGCGCCATCGAGCAGGTCGCTCATGACATCTCCTGCAGGAGGCGGGTGAAGGTGGGTCTGGGGGACGGGCATTCTAGCGGCTCGCGCCCCATCCCCCAAGTCTTTACGCCGCCGGTGAGACGCCGGGGCCGCGCTCGACGCCGCCCGCGTCTAGCGATAGGTCAGGCCGATCACGCGCCGCAGCTCATCCAGGGTGTCACGCACGGTGTCGCGGGCCCGCTCGGCCCCTTCTGTCATCATGGTGCGCACCTTGCCATGCTCCCCTTCCAGCACCTCGGCACGCTCACGAATCGGCGCCAGCTCCGCATCGACATGCTCGATCAGACAGCCCTTGCAGTCCAGGCAGCCAATGCTGGCATCGCGGCAGCCCTCCTCCGCCCATTGGCGGTCCGAGGCGGGCGTGAAGCTTTCATGCAGCGTCCACAGCGGGCAACGCTGCGGGTCGCCGGGGTCCTTGCGACGCACGCGCGCAGGGTCGGTGGGCATCTCGCGCACGCAGGCCGCGATATCGTCGCGTCCGCTACGCAGGAAGATGGCATCTTCACGCGCGGCCTTGTGCGTCTTGAGCTCCATGCCCAGCAGCGGCTCGACCTCCCCCTGCCAGTGTTCCGGCTCGCCGAGGATGCGCCGCCCGCCACCTTCCAGATAGCCGAGCAGTCGCTCCTGCTGGTTGCGGTTGAGCTTGCTGGTCTCGGCCAGCAGACCGCGCGCACGCTCGAAGGCCTCGAGATCGCCCTCTTCCTGATAGGCGCTCAACCATTCACGATACAGGCGACCGCTCTTCTTGCCCAGGCGCGCGATGGCGCGCTCAGCCTGCTCCTCGAAGCCGGCGTCGCGGCCATAGCGATGATTGAACCGCCGGGCGACCTCACGGGTGAACTCGATATGCGCACGCTGCTCGGGCCCGGCTGGCACCACCTCCCCCCGCAGCGCCAGGATGTCGGCCGCCTGCATCAGGGGCGCACCGAGCATGGCCAGACTGGCGCCCTGCTGCTCACCGAGCCCGGCGACCATCTCGCGGTAGCTGGGCAGACGCTCCAGCCAGGCCTTGGGCGTGACGCTGGCCAGGATCATGTGCACATCGGTCAGCTCCGGCACCCAGGACTGGATGAACAGGGTAGCGACCTTGGGATTGACCCCACAGGCGAGACAGTCGATCACCATCGCCCAGCTGTATTGCTCGATCTCATGAGGCGCGTGACCGCTGACCGCCAGCGCGTTCCAGTCGGCGACCAGAAAATAGGCATCGTGATGGTATTGCAGCTCGGTCCAGCGCCGGATCACTGATTGATAGTGTCCGAGTTGCAGGTGTCCGGTGGGGCGTAAGCCGGACACCAGCCTGGCCGAGGTATCGGTGGCACTCACCTTGTGAGTTCTCCCTGAGGCGTATGAAGCCGCCAGTCTAGCAACCCGAGGCCCCGCTCAGCATCCCCGCGACGTCGTGTCCCTGACAACATGCGCCACGCGACCGGATCACGCAGCGGCCAGCACGCCGCTCAGCCGGCGGCGATACCGGTGCGATAGCGCCCGGCGTAGTCGAACAGCTTGTCGCGGATCTGCCAGTAACGGCCGCTCTTTCGCCCGATGACGAAGTCCGGCGCCTTGAGACGCTCCTCGCCTGCCAGCACCTCGGCGATGTCCTTCGGTGCCCAGTCACTCCCCGGCGCGCGCATATGGCGCGCGAGAAAGCTCAAGCGGAAGGCATGGCGCTGGGCGGGGGTCTCGAGCGCGAACCACTCGGACAAATCGGTGCCATCCTCGTCGTAATAGGTCACCTTCAAGCGTGGCAGACCGCGCCCGTTGCGCGCCTCCTCCAGCTGCCAGCCGCTGACGCGAAGCACCCGCGCATCGCGCAGCTTGAGCGCATCGCGCAGCTTGTCATCCGGGTCGACCAGTCGCGCCTGACAGGCGTGGCAATGGCGTGCGGCGATGTCGTTGGCCTCGCCACACTGCGGGCAGGCCTTGGCACGATAGCGGAAGTCGCACTGCACCAGCGGCCTGCCCGCGCCTTCCGGCGACTCGACCAGTCCCTGACACCGGCGCCCGAAGTGCTCGACCACCAGCTCGCCATCCTTGCGCCCCCAGAACAGATTGGCATTGCCGCATACCGGGCACTCGACCTGGACGATCTCGGTGTCGCCGGCCGGTTTCGGCGTCGCCACCTCCGGCGCGTAGAGGTCCCAGGGATTGCCGGCGTAATCGAGAATCAGACAGTCCGTCTTGCCGGGGCTCAGACGCAGGCCACGTCCGACGATCTGCTGATAGAGACTGACGGATTCCGTGGGTCGCAGGATGGCGATCAGGTCGACATGCGGCGCATCGAAGCCGGTGGTGAGCACCGCGACATTGACCAGATACTTGAGCTGCTGGGCCTTGAAGGCATTGATCAGCCGCTCACGCTCCTCGCCGGGCGTCTCGCCAGTGATCAGCGCCGCCTCGCCTTCAGGCAGGAGTGCGGTGACTTCCTCGGCGTGCTCGACGGTGGAACAGAACACCATCACGCCGCGCCGCTCGCGCGCCTGGGCGACGATATCCAGCACGATGCCCGGCGTCGCGCGCGAGCCCTGCACCACCTCGTTGAGCTCCGCCTCCTGGAAGCTGCCGCCGATGCCAGGCGCCAGCTGCGAGAAGTCATAGCGCGCCACCGCGACATCGACGCGCCGCGGCTCACTCAGAAAGCCCTGGCGCACCATCAGGCGCAGCGGCTGCTCGAAGACGCAATCACGGAAGAAGCAGTCATCATCCCCGCGCACCATGCCGTGATAATGACGGTGGAAAATGAAGCCCTGACCGAGACGATACGGCGTCGCCGTCAGCCCCAGCACCTTGAGGCGCGGATTGTGTCCGCGCAGATGGTTGATGACCTTGCGATAGCTGGCGTCCTTCTCCAGCGAGATCCGGTGACACTCATCGATCACCAGCAGCGTGAAGGGCGCCGCCTGCCCCCCAGCCGACAGCTCCTCCGGCGTGAAGGCATCAAGATTGCGCACCACTGACTGCACCGAGCCGAACACCACCTGACGCGAAGCCTGCTTGCGCTTGAGGCCGGCACTGAAGATGTCAGCGTCCTTGCCATAGGATTCGTACTTGGCGTGATTCTGCTCGACCAGCTCGCGCACATGCGCCAGCACCAGCACACGCCCACGCGCGATACGCGCAAGCTCCGCGATCACCAATGACTTGCCGCTGCCGGTGGGCAGCACGATCACCGCCGCCTCATCACTGCGGCGAAAGTGCTCGACGGTACGCCGCACGGCCTCCTGCTGATACGGGCGCAGCTCAAACATTCAGCGCCGCCCAGCGAGACACGCGAGTGGGGGCGCTGCCGGCAGGCAGGCCCAGGGGAGTGATGGCTGACAGTGGAGTGAGGGCTGACAGGGAAATTGACATCAAAGGGCCGCCGAATCGCAGGAAGGGACAATGTCCCCATTATCCGCATCAGCGACTGCAGCGGCAAAGTGGGTGTGGATAACCAGAGTCCGCCAACCTTCGCCCGTCAAGCCAAGCCCATCTCTCCCGGCCCGTCAGGATCAGAAGCGCGGCGCGCGCCCCTCAAGCTTGGCCTTGATACATTCGGTCTGCTCCGCGCGTCCCAGCAGCGAGGACTGCAGCTCTGCCTCAAGCGCCAGTGCCTCGGCTTCCGGCGCATCAAGGGCCTCGTCGTAGAGACGCGTGATCGCGCGAACGGCGCTGGGAGAGCGCCCGGCAATCTGGCGCGCCAAGGCCAGCGCCTCCTCCTGCGGGCTGGAGATGATGCGCGTGACCAGACCGGCGCTCTGCGCCTCGTTGGCCTCGACCTTGCGCCCGCTCCACGTCAACTCGTGCAGCCAGTCCGGTCGTACGCCACGCGCAGTGACGCTGATGCCCATGTCCGGAATGATGCCCCAGTCGATCTCGAGCACCGCCAGGCGCGCATCAGGATCACACAGGCGAATGTCCGTCCCCAGCGCGATCTGCAGGCCGCCACCGAAGACGTTGCCATGCAAGGCGGCGATGACCGGCGCCCCGACATCTCGCCAGCCCAGCGCCAGCTGCTGCACGGTATTGCGCTGCGGTGCACAGCCATTGGCCCCCGCGACCAGCAACTGCGGCACGCGGGCGGCGTCGCCCATGATGGCGGCGATATCAAGCCCCGCACAGAAACTGGGCCCCTCGCCCGATAGCACGATGGCGCGCAGGCCCGATTCCCGGGCGCGGGCATGCAGCTCCTGCTGCACCGCCAGCAGGGCATCGATCATCTTCCAGTCGATGCCGTTGTGCTTGTCAGGACGATTGAGGCGCACGTCGGCGACATGCTCACTGATCGAGAGGGTCACACAACGTTCAGTCGTGAGGTGGGTAGCGTCAGACATGGCGGTCTCCCTGCGACGGATAACGAGCAAGCACGCGCTCGAACGATTTCACGACAGTGCCGAGCGATGGCACTCATCCAGTGATAAACCCAAAAGGCGCAGGCAACCACACTGCGTTCGTCGAGCTGCCCGCAGACATGACTCGCGACGTCTTAGTGTGACTGCCTGCGCCAAGTTGTTGAACGGTCGTTTGGTCGCAGAGGCGACGATTGTCTACTCGCGCTTGGCCCCCGACACCTCTGACAGCGATCGTGGCTGGAAGCTCTCGGCCTGAGCCATGGCCCAGACACGACGATAGAAGGGGTAGTCGTCCCCTTGCGTCAGCAGTGCGCCATTGGTCAGGAAGGGATGCAGGTGCGAGAACAGCTTGACCTCATTCTCGGAGACACGATGCACCAGGTGGTCCGGGGTAATCTGCCAGGGCGTATGCAGGCCCGCCGCCGACAGGATCTCGGCCAGCGCATGCAAGGTGTTGTGGTGGAAGTGACGCACCTGATCGGCCTTGTCTTCCACGACCAGCGATTTCTGGCGCAGATCGTCCTGGGTAGCGATCCCCGTCGGGCACCTGTTGGTGTGACAGCTCAGTGACTGGATACAGCCCAGTGCGAACATGTAACCACGCGCGGCATTGACCCAGTCCGCCCCCAGCGCCATCACGCAGGCGATATCGAAGGCACTGATGATCTTGCCGCTGACCCCGATGCGCACCTCATCACGCAGCCCTGCACCCACCAGCGTGTTATGGACGAATTGCAGCCCCTCACGCAGCGGGGTGCCGAGGTGGTCGGTGAATTCGGTCGGTGCGGCGCCCGTACCGCCCTCACTGCCATCGACGACGATGAAATCGGGCACGATTCCCGTCTCGAGCATCGCCTTGACGATGGCCATGAACTCCCACGGCTGACCGAGGCACAACTTGAAGCCCACCGGCTTGCCACCCGAGAGCCCGCGCAGGCGCTGGATGAAGCTCAACAGCTCAAGGGGTGTGGAGAACTCACCGTGGTTGGAGGGCGAGATGCAGTCCTTGCCCATCGGGATCCCGCGCGTCTCGGCGATCTCCTCGCTGATCTTGCTGGCCGGCAAGACGCCCCCATGGCCGGGCTTGGCACCTTGACTGAGCTTGATCTCGATCATCTTGACCTGCTCGCTGGCCGCCTGACGGGCGAACTTCTCGCCATCGAAGCGCCCTTCCTCGTCGCGACAGCCGAAGTAGCCACTGCCCAGCTCCCAGATCAGATCGCCCCCGAATTCGCGGTGGTAGGGACTGATGCTGCCTTCGCCGGTGTCATGGGCAAAGTTGCCCAGCCTGGCCCCCTTGTTCAGGGCGCGGATGGCATTGGCACTCAAGGAGCCGAAGCTCATCGCCGAGATGTTGAACAGCGAGGTATTGTAAGGATGCGAGCACTGGGAGTTGCCGACGTTGAGACGAAAGCCCTTGGGGTCCGGCACGCTCGAAGTCTGCATGGAGTGACCGATGAACTCGTAGCTGTCGGAATAGACATCGAGCAAGGTGCCGAACGGCTGAGAGGAATTGTGCTGACGGCCACGCGCGTAGACCAGCTCGCGCTGCTTGTGGGAAAACGGCAGCTGATCGGTGTCCGACTCGATCAGGTACTGACGCATCTCCGGACGCAGCGCCTTGAACAGATAGCGCATGTTGCCGATCACCGGATAGTTGCGACGCACGGCGTAATCCGCTTGCCGCAAGTCATTGAGACCAACCGCGACCAGCAGCAGAAAGAGGACGGCCAACGGCCACAGCCATGCATTCTGCATCGCCAGTGGTAGGCAGATGAGCGCCCCCAGGAGACAGAGCAGAAAGACGGAATAACGAGGCAACAGCGACCATTTCAGCTTCATCACGACATCCTTGTAATGTGTCAGGCAGGGATTCACGACCTCGGACATGAGGCCTGGCCTCCACCTTAAGCTACCCGGCGTCCGTCACCCAGCTCCCACCATGGAACGCCACGTTGAGCAAGCCAGACGCGACTCCCGTATCACTCGCCTTGCTTCAGCCCCAACGCAAGACGCCCCCATGGCCTTTGCCATGGGGGCGTCTCTCATGCTGTCATCCCGTGATGACCGACCGAGGGATCAATCGACCCAACGACGGGCATTGCGGAACATGCGCAACCAGGCACCGTCCTGCTCCCAGTCATCCGGACGCCAGGAATTGGTGACGGCACGCGCCACGCGCTCCGGGTGCGGCATCATGATGGTCACGCGACCATCATCGGTGGTCAGACCGGTGATACCGGACGGCGAGCCGTTCGGGTTGGCCGGATAGCGCGTGGTGGTCTGGCCGTAGTTGTCGACGTAACGCAGTGCGACCTGGCCGCTGCTCTGCATCTTGCGCAGGTGAGCGCTGTCGCGGAACTCGGCACGCCCTTCGCCATGCGCGATGGCGATCGGCAGGCGCGAGCCTTCCATGCCATCGAGGAACAGCGAGGCACTCTTCTCGACTTCGACCATCGCGACACGGGCCTCGAACTGCTCGGACTCGTTGCGCACGAAGCGCGGCCAGGCCTCGGCACCCGGGATCAGCTCCTTGAGCTGGGAGAGCATCTGGCAGCCGTTGCAGACGCCCAGCGCGAAGCTGTCGTCACGGTTGAAGAAGCGCTCGAACTGGTCACGCGCACGCGCATTGAACAGCACCGACTTGGCCCAGCCACCGCCGGCACCCAGCACGTCACCGTAGGAGAAGCCGCCACAGGCGACCAGTCCGCGCATGGTGTCCAGATCGACACGCCCTTCGAGGATGTCGCTCATGTGGACATCGACGGCCTCGAAACCGGCACGGTCGAAGCTTGCCGCCATCTCGAGCTGACCATTGACGCCCTGCTCACGCAGGATCGCCATGCGCGGACGTGCACCGGCGTTCAGGTACGGTGCCGCGATGTCCTCGTTGACGTCGAAGGTGGCCTGGGCGGTGAGGCCCGGGTCACGCACGTCGTTGATGGACTCGAATTCGCTCTTGGCGCAATCGGCGTTGTCACGCGCGGCCTGCATGCGATAGCTGGTCTCGGCCCACAGGCGCTCGGCGCTGGCGCGAGTCGTGGAGAGCAGGTTCTGTCCCAGCAGCGTGATGTTGATCTGCTCATCGGCACGCGGCGTGGCGATCACGCCACTGTGCTCGAGGCCCACGGCCTTGAGCTCGGCGAGGATGGACTCGGTATGCTCGCGGCGCACCTGCACCACGGCACCCAGCTCTTCCGCGAACAGCGCGCCGGTAGCCTGACCCGGCTCGGCGGCGGTCCAGTCGAGGGAGATGTCGAGACCGACACGTCCCGCGAAGGACATTTCCATCAGGGTGGTCAACAGACCACCATCGCTGCGGTCGTGATAGGCCAGCAGCTTGCCTTCGAGGTTGAAGCGCTGGATGGCCGCGAAGAAGTGCTTGAGGTCTTCAGGCTTGGCGAGATCCGGCGCTTCGTTGCCGACCTGACCATAGACCTGCGCCAACGCGGAGCCACCGAGGCGGTGAGCGCCATGGCCGAGATCGATCAGGATCAGGTCTGTCTCCACGGCCTCGCCATTCAGCGTGCGACGCAGCTGCGGCGTGAGGGTACGCATGGCATCGGTGACCGGCGCGAAGCCTGTCATCACCAGCGACAGCGGCGCGGTGATCGACTTGTCTTCGCCGTTCTCGTCCTGCCAGGCGGTACGCATGGACATGGAGTCCTTGCCGACCGGGATGGTCAGGTCCAGCGCCGGGCACAGTTCCATGCCGACGGCATGGACGGCATCGAACAGCGCCTGATTCTCACCGGTGTGATCGGCGGCGCTCATCCAGTTGGCGGACAGCTTGATGTCAGACAGCTTGGCGATCGGCGCGGCAGCCAGGTTGGTGATCACCTCAGCCACGGCAAGACGCGCGGACGCCGCCGGCGAGATCAGTGCGACCGGCGTGCGCTCGCCCATCGCCATCGCTTCACCGACATGGCTGTCGAGGGAGCTGGTGGTGACGGCGCAATCGGCCACCGGCACCTGCCACGGACCGACCATCTGGTCGCGCGCGACCATGCCGGTGATCGAGCGGTCGCCGATGGTGATCAGGAATTTCTTGGAGGCGACGGTGGGCAGCTGCAGCACACGGGTCATCGCTTCGCGCGGGTCGAGGTTGTCGAGACCCAGCGCCGGCAGCTCCAGCGTCTGGCGCTCGAAGCTGCGTGACATCCTGGGCGGCTTGCCGAACAGCACGTCCATCGGCAGATCGACTGGACGCGTATTGAAGTGACCATCCTTGACGATCAGCTCGTGCTCCTCGAGGGCTTCACCGACCACGGCGTACAGGCAACGCTCGCGCTTGCACAGGGCTTCGAAGGTGGCCAGATTCTCCGGTGCCACCGCCAGCACGTAACGCTCCTGGGATTCGTTGCACCAGATTTCCAGCGGGCTCATGCCGGATTCGGCGCTCGGTACGGCGCGCAGATCGAACAGACCGCCGCGGCCACCATCCTTGACCAGCTCCGGCAGTGCGTTGGACAGACCGCCCGCGCCGACGTCATGGATGAAGCAGATCGGGTTCTTGTCATCCAGCGCCCAGCAGCGATCGATGACTTCCTGCACGCGACGCTCCATCTCGGCGTTGTCACGCTGCACGGAGGCGAAATCGAGGTCTTCGCTGGAGCTGCCGGAGGCCATGGAAGAGGCAGCACCGCCGCCCAGACCGATCAGCATCGCCGGGCCGCCCATCACGATCAGCTTGGCGCCGACCGGAATATCGCCCTTCTCGACGTGCTGACTGCGGATGTTGCCGTAACCGCCGGCGAGCATGATCGGCTTGTGATAACCGCGACGCTCGATGCCGCCGGCACCGAAGGCATCCTGCTCGTAGGTACGGAAGTAGCCGTTGAGGTTGGGACGGCCGAATTCGTTGTTGAACGCAGCGCCACCGATCGGGCCTTCGAGCATGATGTCGTAGGCGGTCTTGATGCGCTCCGGCTTGCCGTAGTCGTGCTCCCACGGCTGTTCGAAGCCCGGGATACGCAGATTGGAAACGCTGAAGCCGGTCAGACCCGCTTTCGGCTTGGAACCGACACCGGTCGCGCCTTCATCACGAATCTCGCCACCGGCACCGGTCGCGGCGCCCGGATAGGGGGCGATGGCGGTCGGGTGGTTGTGGGTCTCGACCTTCATCAGGATGTTGATCGGTTCCTGATGGTAGGTATAGATGTGGCCTTCGCCTGTCGGGAAGTAACGCCCGGCAGTCGGACCTTCCATCACGGCGGCGTTGTCACTGTAGGCGGACAGCACGCCATCCGGATGATGCTGGTAGGTGTTCTTGATCATCTTGAACAGCGAGTGCGGCTGCGCTTCGCCGTCGATGGTCCAGTCCGCATTGAAGATCTTGTGGCGACAATGCTCCGAGTTCGCCTGAGCGAACATCATCAGTTCGATGTCGGCAGGATTGCGGCCCAGTGTCTTGAAGGACTCGACCAGATAATCGATCTCGTCATCGGCCAGCGCCAGCCCCAGGCTATCGTTGGCCTTGGCCAGAGCTTCGCGGCCACCGCCGAGGATGTCGACATGGGCAAGCCTGGCAGGTGCCTGATGCTGGAATAGACGTGCCGCGTCCTGAGTACGGGTCAAGACCGTCTCGGTCATGCGGTCGTGCAGTCGGGAGGACAGCGTGGCGAAGAGCTCTTCGCTGAGGGGCGCGTTCAGCTTGATGCGGTAGGCGATGCCACGCTCGAGGCGGCGGACTTGCGGCAGGCCGCAGTTGGCGGCGATATCAGTGGCCTTGGAAGACCAGGGGGACAGCGTGCCGAGGCGGGGGATGACGAGGAAGAGATGTCCTTCCGGAGCGCTCTCGTCACGACTGGGGCCGTAGTCCAGCAGGCGCTCCAGTGTTGTCCGATCGGAACTGCTCAGTTCACCATCGACCTCGGCCAGATGAAGGTACTCGGCATGAAGAGATTCCACCTCCGGCACCAGCTCGCGTAACGAAGCCAGTAGACGGGTGTGACGGAAGGCGGAAAGGGCAGGCGCGCCTCGCAGTTCGAGCATGGTCAGGGAAAGCCTCTGAAGCAGCGTGAACGGACAACCGCCAAACGGCGGCAGCAAGCGCATATCATACGTGAAAGCCGAGCCTTAACGAAGCCCGCAGGCGACATGCGTTGGATGACAGTGTGTTGAGCTGCCGGTATGGTGGAAGCCCTGCCGTGAATGATGCTGACGCATGCTCAAGACTTCGCCCTCTTCTCTCATTCAGCCCGTGAGACAGCTGCTGCGCCACGCGCGGCGTTTCCTCGTCACGGCACTGGCCCTCGCCTTGCTGACACTGCCCGAGCGCACTCTCATCGAGATGCCCACGCGGCTGGACGATGTCCGCGCGCGCGATTTCATTCAGGTCGCCACACGCAACACCCCCACGACCTTCTATCGTGGCCGTCAGGGGCCTACCGGTTTCGAATACGAACTGGCACGGGACTTCGCAGATTATCTTGGCGTGAGTCTGTCGATGGATTCCGAGCACAATATCGAGAGCCTGACCCAGAGCGTGCTCAATGATCAGGCCGACCTCGCGGCCGCGACCCTGCCGCTGGACCTCTCCGAACAGGACCTGCGCTTCTCGCGCCCCATCCTCGAATTGCAGGCGATGGTGGTCTATCGACGCGGCATGCACCCGCCCAAGGAATTGAAGGATCTGGTCGGCAAGCGCATCGGTGTCATCAAGGGCGCCGGCACCAGCCTGGTACTGCGGGAAGTCCAGCAGGACATCCCCGAGCTCAGCTGGAAGGAAACCGGCGAGCTTGAGGTGGCGGACCTGCTGCAACGCATCGAGGAAGACAAGCTGGATGCGGCGGTCGTCTATGCCCATCAATTCAAGCTCAACCGCCTGTTCTTCCCCAATGTGGAGAACGGCTTCGACGTGGGCGACCCTCTGACGCTGGCCTGGGCCTTCCCCGCGCATGGCGACATCTCATTGCTGACCGCCGCCAATGATTTTCTCGAGACACGCCGCCAGGATGGCACCCTCGATCGACTGGTCGAGCGCTATTTCGGCCATGATGACTATCTCGAGTACGTCGGCGCCCGTACCTTCATCCGCCAGGCACGCGATCGCCTGCCGCGCTATATCGATACCTTCAAGGAAGCCGCACGCGAAACCGGTATCGACTGGAAACTGCTGGCCGCCACGGGCTATCAGGAATCGCACTGGCAGCCCAAGGCCACCTCTCCTACAGGGGTGCGCGGCCTGATGATGCTGACCAATGTGACGGCGCGCGAAATGAAGATCGCCAACCGTTTGGACCCCGTTCAGAGCATCGATGGTGGCTCACGCTATCTTGTGAGTATAAAGGGACGCTTGCCGGACGAGATCAAGGAACCGGATCGCACCTGGATGACGCTGGCAGCCTACAATGTCGGCCTGGGTCATCTGTTTGACGCCAGACGGATCGTGAAGATGAAGGGCGGCGACCCGAATCGCTGGAAGGATGTCCGCGAGGCCCTGCCCTTGCTTCAGAATCGTGAGTGGTACCAGAAAGTCCGTTATGGTTATGCACGCGGCGGAGAACCTGTCATCTATGTCCGCAATATCCGTCGTTATTATGAAATACTGAATTATGTTTACCGTAGCCAGCAGCAGTTCTATCAGCTGGACGAGCGTCCGATTACCGACGACGAAGGCGACAGCAACCCCTTCGATACAGTGCCTCCGATTCTCTGAGGATGGAGTTCGGACCGTCAGCACTCCGGTGCCTCAAGTGCACGCATCTTCACCACACATCAAGAGCCTCTAAGGACAGGGAATGACACGCAGACTCGTCTTGATGTCGCTAAGCCTGATCGCGTTCGGCATCGCCTTGCTGGGGCTCTGGCCGTCTGCCGGCAATGAAGCCAATGCGCTGCTGCTGATGATGCTGACCCTGCAAGCCGCCGGCCAGGCGGCCTGGCACTGGCGAAATACCTTCCTCAGTCAGCTGTTCCTCGGCGCGTCATTGATCCTCAACATCCTGCTGATCTGTACCTTCCTGCTACCGGAAAGCTGGGTGGGGGTGGATCACTGGGGAGATCTGCTGATCAATCTGCCGGGCGACTGGCATATCGCCAATATCCGGCCACCCATTTTGATCCTGTTCACCTGTTTTGGCCTCACGACCTGCGCCCTGCTGCGCATGCGACTGGGTTTCGGCTCTGCCATCCAGCTGACGCAAGTCACGCTGTTGCTGCTGTTTGCCATGACGACAGACGCCAGCCTTTCCGTCGCCAGCATGGTACTGGCAGGTCCGGAGCGCATCACGCTGACCAGCTTTGTCAGTCTGCTGTTGATCGCACAATGGATCGATGTGCAGCCGGCACTCATGCATATGTGGCGCCGCACTGTCGTGCCATTGGTCATCTCCTCCACGATCACCCTGATATGCCTGCTCGCCTGGCAACAGCAGAGCCAGGACGAGAACAATCGCATCAATCAGGCGACCTACGTATTGGGCGACAAGATCGCCACGGAGCTGTCTCGCGAGATCAACGATCAGCTCAATGCGATGCGGCGCTTCGCCGGTTTCTGGAGCCTGATGGGGCAGACACCGTCACGCGGAGAGTGGCAACGCCTGGCGCGAAGCTATTACAAGGATTTCGATTACTTCCAGAACATTGCCTTCATCGACTCGGACAGCGTGATAACGCGCGTCTTCCCGGACAAGGGCCGCAATCATGACGTGCTGGGCATACGACTGCTGGATGCCCAGCCGGACACGCCGCTGCGCAATCCGCTGGAGCTCGGCATCGAGGGTCATACCGGCATCATCGACCTGATTCAGGGCGGCAAGGGCATGGTGTCCTACCTGCCGGTGCGCGATCCTCGTGATGGCACCATCCTGGGGGCGATCGCCATGGTGGTGGACCTGGCCCCTTTGCTCGACAGCGCCATGGACACGGCACGCAATGAGGCATTTGCGGTCACCCTGTCAGAGCGCGGCAACATCTATATCCATGTCGGGCCGGAGAGCCGTCTGGCGCCCTGGGGGCATCGCATTCCCATCGAGCTACCCGCCACCGACCTGACACTGGGCCTGCAGCCGACACAGCAGTTCCTGGCGGCCACTCGTGGCCGTCTGCCGGAAGTGACATTGCTGACGGGGATTCTGTTGGCTTACCTGCTCTTTCTCGTGATCTACATGTATCGCCGCGTCTCGCAGGAGCACGGCATCGTCAAGAATGCCAATGATGCACTTCGCGAAGAGATGGTACGGCGGGAGCGACTGCAGAACGAGATCCAGTGGCTGGCGCGTCACGACGAGCTGACACAGCTGCCCAATCGTCGCTATTTCCTCGAGCAGGTGCAGAGCTTCAGCGGCAAGATGCCCCTGACGGTCATGATTCTGGACATCGACTTCTTCAAGACGATAAACGACAAGCTGGGACACTTGGAGGGAGATCGCTACCTGCAGAAGATTGCCGCCGTCTCACGAGCGCCCGTGGAGTCTGCCGGCGGCATACTGGCGCGCTTCGGTGGCGAGGAGTTCGTGGTGTGCATTCCGGAATGCCCGCGCGCGGTCGGCCGCACTCTGGCGGAAGAGTTGCGGCGCGCCGTTCAGGCTGCAGGACTGCCGCAGCCTGCCACGGACAGCGTCGTCACGGTATCCGTGGGCATGGCATGTGTGGCACGCGCTCCGTTGCGGCTGGATGCACTGCTGCAGGCGGCGGATGAGGCGCTGTATCGTGCCAAGTCCAGTGGTCGCAATCAGGTTCAGGTCGCTGCCTGACGGCCAACACGTTCGCAACGCGGAGAGATCTGTGCGGGAGGCTCATCGCGGGCGGATCTGAGCGAAAGGTTCAACATGAAAGGTTCAGCGCGGAAGCTCACCGCGCCGCTCAGCGAAGAACGACTTGAGCAAGCGCTTGGCGTGAGCGGCCAACAGTCCCCCTTCCACCTCGACGTGATGGTTATGCCAAGGCTGTGCAAACAGATTGGCACGCGATACCACCATGCCGGTCTTCGGCTCTGCCGCCCCGTAGACGACCCGCTTCACCCGCGCGTGGATCAAGGCGCCACTGCACATCATGCAGGGCTCCAGCGTCACATACAGCGTGCAATCGTCGAGACGATAGTTGCCCAGTCGGGCCGCCGCCGCGCGCAAGGCCTGCACCTCGGCATGTGCCGTCGGGTCCGGGGTGCTGACCGGTGCATTGTAGCCAGTGCCGATGATGTCGCCCTGGGGATTGACCACCACCGCGCCGACAGGCACCTCGCCAGCCTCGAATGCCAGCCGCGCCTGGTCCAGCGCCCGATGCATATAGTAATGATCCCCACGTGGCCCACTCCGGGCCTGAGGCGCTATCACCAACTCGTCACTCACCGTTGTTCTCCGGTATCCTGAGGCCATTGTTTCACTCACCATGATAACGGCTTGGCGCTCGCGCTTCCTCCTGCATTGCCGCCCCGCGCGGGATGGCACTGCTCCGAGCGCCTGCCCCTCAGCACAAGGATAGATTCATGACCCAAACAGCTACTGCGCCTCTTGAGGCTCTGGTCACCCTGCTGGGTCTTGAGACCCTGGAAGAGAACCTGTTCAGGGGGCACAGTCAGGACCTCGGCTTCCCTCAGCTGTTTGGCGGGCAGGTACTCGGACAAGCGCTGTCCGCAGCGACACGCACGGTACCGGTCGAACGCCAGGTCCACTCTCTGCATGGCTACTTCCTGCGCCCGGGCGATGCCCACAAGCCTGTCATCTATCAGGTTGATGGCGTCCGCGATGGCGGCAGTTTCACGACCCGCCGCATCAGTGCCATCCAGAATGGCAAGACCATCTTCTTCTGCAGCGCCTCCTTCCATGGCAAGGAGGCAGGCTTCGAGCATCAACTCGCCATGCCCGACATCGAATCGCCAGAGCGGTTGATCGAGCAGGGGGCACGCATCGAGCGCTACGAAGGCCACCCCATCGAGTTCCTGCGCCTGAAGGCGCCGATCACGGCGAGTGATGATGACGCCTGCCCACCACCACGCCAGCGGCTATGGTTCCGACTGGCAGGCGAGCTGCCGGAAGATGATGCCCTGCATCGCTACCTGCTGACATACAGCTCCGACTTCAACCTGCTGGCGACCGGCCTCGGCGGACATGGTGTGCGGTTCGGTTCGCCCGAACTGCAAATGGCGAGCTTGGATCACTCGCTATGGTTCCACCGTGATGTACGCGTCAATGATTGGCTGCTCTACGAGATGGACAGCCCATGGGCAGGAGGCGCACGCAGCTTCGCTCGCGGCAGTCTGTATAACCGGTACGGCGAGCTGGTAGCATCCAGCGCCCAGGAAGGCCTGACCCGCCTGCGAAAACGCCCCTGAACGAATCGCTCTGAGCGAATCGTCCTGAACAACAATGCCCCTCCTGAGACATTCTCAGGAGGGGCATTGTCATTTTGGCTGCGTCTATCTACAACCTACAATCTACAGCGCTGAGAGTAGCGCACTGCTATTCACCATTATTTCGGCATTACGAGGGTCACTTCAGCGCTGCCCTGACACGCGTGCAGTTTTCATCTCGATAGCGTTGTTTGTAGTCATTACGCTGTGACTGCCAACTTCGCATCTGGCCCGACGATCCGCCGCCGCGACGCCTATCGGTATAATATTCGATCTTGTCCTTGATGAACTGACAGCGCTCTATCTTCCTCTCTCGCTCCCCGGCAGATGCCATTTCTGATGACATCAGCCCCACCAAAAGAGCCATCATTCCTGCCAATAGAAGTCTTGATGAAGAACACGAAAAGCCCCTCGACATGTCGCCTCCTTGCGCCTGTTCACGGATAGCTTCAATGAGTGATATTCAATGACAGCGCAGACACCGAGCAGGTGCTGCAACAGCAAAGATATCTCTCGATAGCGTGGAATGCCTGCCGGTGGGAATCACCCTCGATAGAGCCCAACTTTTCCTGAGCAGAAAGAGAACCGCCCCTGCAGCAAGGCTACAGGGGCGGTTCGGGATAAGTGCCTGACGAGGACCGGGGCGGCCATCCGCTACTTTCACATGAAGAAACTCTACACTACCAAATGAATATCAATATGATGGACCCACCGCTAAGAGCTCCATACCAGGCGCTTCAAGCCGTATAAAAATACACCCTCACAGTAAAGGCTCAAGGAGAGGTTCTTGGCAAGACCGGGGATAAAGAAAGAGCGCACATCATTTTCCGTCAATGACAGAACCATCACAGCATGATGATGAGCAAAAGACTTTCTTCTTGCGCAGCCTGGGAAGGCTTTTCTCTCGCACCACTTTTCCATGCACGTCTTTCTGCTCACGGCTTTTCTTTTGCGCCAATTTTTCCTGCGCACAAAGAGAACCGCCCCTGCAGCAAGGCTACAGGGGCGGTTCAGTATAAGTGCCTGACGATGACCTACTCTCACATGGAGAAACTCCACACTACCATCGGCGCTAAGCGGTTTCAC